>JAVXND010000001.1:0-161810 GCA_036645955.1 Clostridia bacterium
GCTGTTCTTTGTAATCGACCACGCAATCGGCCCCGTGCCTGTAGCTGTAAGCTTTACGGAATACGCTTGGTTCACCGTGCCGCTTTGAAGCTTATCGCCTGTGGTAATGATAATTTCCCCGATTTTGCCAGTCTTGGGGAACCTGGCTGTAATCACATTGCCGTTTGTGGCATTCGTAGCAGCTGCGCCTGCAACCGTAAACCAATCCTGCCTGATGCCTGCTACTGTATAGCCGCTTTGGGGCTTGAGTGTAATGGTTGCGGTATATTCGGTTTCGGGTTTAAACACCGCATCGCTTGGCGACCACGTAACCGTACCCGTATACTCGCTGGTGGCAGTCACTGCGGTTACAGGTGCCGCATTTGCCGCGGGAACCGTTACGCCGCCAATGGCAGGGTTGCTGATGGGCAGCTCGCCCGTTGTGGGGAACACCACCGTTACCGTACCCTTGTTGACCGCGTTGGTCACCTGTACATTCGCGGGTGCGCCGTCCACCTTAAAGGCATTCTGAGCCACGCCTGTAAAGGTATAGCCGCTCTTTGCGTTCAGCCCAACGGTTGCGGTATAGGTTTTGCCGGGTTGGAAAGCCGCATCCGCTGGCAGCCAAGAAACTGCGCCTGTAAACTGGCTGGATTCCGTGATTGCGCTTACAGGCTTATCTCCGTTTTTGGGAGCTGTCAAGCCCCTCAGGTTCAGATCTGTCACTGGCATGAGACTGGTTACCTTCAGCGTTTGATCCTCACCGTAACCGGTATAGGCGCCAATGCCATCCACACGCAGGGTAATGACAGAACCCGCCCAGCTTGCCTGCACAGGAAGGGTGCTCGCCGTGCTGACTTCAGCATTGTTGACCTTCCAAGAATATTTGACTGTTGCAATGATGGGATTAATTTCTGCCAGTAGCTGATCCCCCACATTGGGTGATTCAACATTTGCATAATTGCCGGTACTCATGTTCTTGACCAATGCGCTAGCAAGCTTCCCGCTTGCGCTTACTCTCGCAGTCTTCGTGCTTGCCACTGTTCCGCTAAACATGCCCGTGCCTGTTGCGATCAGCTGAATTTCTTTGCCTGTGTCCGCAGCGGTCACAAGGTAGGTGCTTGCATTGCTCATTTGCTTGCCGTCCACCAGCCATGCATAGATGACGGTTGCATTGGCAGGTGTGATGGCTGCGCTTAATGTATCGCCAACCACAGGCAGCATGCCGTTAATATCCACTCTGATGATTTGGCTATTGCTCAAAACAGCGTTGGTTGCCGTGCTGGTAGCACTGCCCGTGTACTTTCCAGTACCCGTTACCCTGAGCTGAATGCTCTTGCCGATATCCGCATTTGTAACCAAATAGGTGGGTGCGGTGCCTGCCTCCACGCCGCCTACCAGCCAGCTGTAGCTAACCGTGGCTTGCGAAGGCGTTACGCCCTGTGCCGCCAAAATGTTGCCCACCACGGGCGCAAGGTTGTTCAGCGCCACGCTGGTTACTTTATTGGAGGCATAATAGTTAAGGAACTTATTCATGATGTAGCCTGTGCGGCTTCCTACACGAATGTAATCCCAGGTTGCACCTTGACTGATCACGCCAACCGTTGTGCCCACGCTGTACACGCCAATGCGGTCGTAGCCTGTGCCGGGGCCTGTACGCACGCGAACGCCGCTGCCGTTACTGCTCCAAATGGTAGCATAACAAATAATGCCTTCATCGCCGCCGCTTTCGCCGCCGCTGACGAGAAATCGGTTCATCATATAGCCAATGGTTCCATTCACATTCAGCTTAGACCAGCTGGAGCCTCTTTCAAGCACCGTTACCGGTGTGCCGACTGCGACGGTGCGTATGTTGCGGTAGACCGTTCCAGGGCCTTTGCGCAGGTGTACGCCATAGCCATTGTTGCTGGTGACCGTCGCAGTGCCAATACCGCCGCCAGTACCGCCGCCAGTGCCGCCGCCGCTGCTGCCGCCCAGCTTCAAATAATCGCTGTACATATAGCCGGTTTTACCATCCGGCGTTTCCACCTTACACCAGCTTCCGCTGGTGGATAGAATTTTCACCTGCGTGTGCGTATAATAGCTGGTAATGGTGCTTGCCGAATAGCTGGGAGAGCTACGCAAACGTAGCCATCCACCCACGACAGTCGCATACTGCGTTGCCGCCATTGATGTTGCGGGTACTACGCTTACCAGCAGCATAGCCACCAACAGAATTGCTAAAAATCGTTTCATAATGTGAACCCTCCGATTTTACTATTACTTCTGGGATGTTACAGTCATAAGACGTAATTCCCATGCGAAATCTTCCCAATCCTAGGAGATAATTGTACATTATTTTTTAAGGCTTTGCAAATAAAAAATTCCGGATGGCATACACCCGTTGTAAAACAGGCGTTGCGCATCCGAAATGGGGGCATTCAAGCACTTATCCTTTTTGAGTAAAGCTGTTATGGCAACGGCTGCAGGTAACCGTAACCACGCCCGTACCGCGCGGCACGCGCAGCCAAGCCTTACAGCCCGGGCATTTAAAATATTTGAATTTTTTGCGATTTTGGTAGCGTACCTTCGCCTGCTTGCTCTTTACCTTGTAGCGCTCCATCATGGTGGTGTAGCGGCGGTTTTCGGCATTGCGCTTTTCATTGTTGCGTGAAAAAATTCGGAAAATGGTAAACACATAAGCCGCAAAGCCCGCCACATTCAGCACAAGCCCAACCATAGGCCAAATCACCGAGCCTTGAATAGAGCCAATAATGGAACCTAGTAAGTAGCTGAGCAAACCCGACCACAAAAGCGCCATGGAAAGTTGATCCGTACCGTGGCGGCCGCTCATAAAGGAACGGAACGCCTGCTTTATTTTTTGCCAAAAGGACATAATCAAAACTCCTTCTTGTACAGTTTAGCAGTAAAACCTTCGCCCGCCGCAACCGCAGCAGCAATTGCAAAGCATGTTTGCCACGCAGAGCGAAAGGCAGGGGTTAGAACAACAATAGGAAGCAAAGCCGCCCTGTGTACTTCGCTGACCATACGCTTGGCTTCCCGCATTGAGCTGTGCTAACAGCTCGCGAAACGCAGGCTCATCGGGCGCCATTTGGCTGGCCGCTTTCGCTTCATCAAGCGCGGCAATGCGGTTTCCCAGCCCCACATTGGCTTTGGCGCTCCAATAGTACCACGCGGCTTTGCGTTCGGGGGTTTGCTTGAGCAGGTTCAGCGCCTGCTGGTAGCGTCCCGCAAGCACTTCGCTTGCGGCGGCCTTTAACTGCGGATCGTTTTCTGTATAGGTGGTGGATTGATAACTGCGGCGTGAACCGCCGCCGAACATCTCGTCAAAATCAAATCCGAACCCGCCAAAATCAAAGCCGCCCTGTCCTTGCCCACCGCTTTGGCGCTGACCGTCCGCACCGCCGTTTTGGTAATCGCCATAGCCGCCTGTATTGCCATAGCCGCCATAGCCGCTGTAGCCGCCGCTTCCGCCATAGCCGCCGCTGCCGCTGCTTCCGCCATAGCTTCCGCCGCCGCTGCCTCCGACATAGCCCTGACCCTTGTGCTTAATCAAAATGCTGTAGGCCTCGTTGACCTCCTTCATTTTGGTTTCAGCCTGTGCCGATCCACCATTCAAATCAGGATGGTATTTTTTAGCCAGCGTGCGATAGGCCGACTTAATCTCGTCATCCGTCGCGTTAGGCGACACGCCCAGTACCTCGTAGGGGTCTCTCATGACCCAGCCTCCTATTCGGCCAGTATTCATGGCCTGCCTTTTCGGTCGCTTGCCTCCAGCCGCTCAAAGTGCTATTTGCCCTCTGCTTCAGGCTTGAGCTTCTCATCCTTGGGCTTGCCCTGCTTTTGTAGGTAGCGCGACCAGCAACCAGCATACAGGATATTGCGCAAAATGTCTATCTCTTTTACCAGCGGCAAGAGCTCAAACGCCTCTGTACATTCAGCAATCAACAGCGTTAAGCTTTGCTTAGCAAAGGCCTCGTAATCCTCACGTTCGTGAAAGGTTGCCAGGGGATTGTAGCTCTTTTTTCGCAAATCACGCGGCAAATCATCGTAGGCATCCATCAGGTACACAAAACGCCCGAGCGCTTCCCCCACTTGCCTGAGCGTATCCGCCCAAAGATCTTCCTTGTAGCGGTAAATCACCCCGAGCAGCCGTGCCGTCAGGTTCGCAGGTCCATCGGGTGATTCGGCATTTTTGCGTTCCAACGCCGATAGGTCGTGCAGACAGTTTTCAATTTCCGCACATTTTTGGGGATACAGCGCCCGCACGCGCAGGTAGGCGGACTTGAGCAGTCCTGCCTCCGCGCGTCCAAGCAGGCTGTGATCATCCTGCCAATCATCCAAGCATTTGTGATAGGCCAGCGCAATGTTCATATCCGCGCAGTATTCACAAATTTCGTTTTGTACATACGCATGCGGTTTCAGGGGATGCGGCATACAGCGTTCCTTGCAAAGGGCTTGCTCAGGCTCATAAAGCGAGCTTAGCAGAAGGTAGAGAAAGGTCATATCGTAGCTCAGCGTTAAGCGTCCGCACTGCCCATAGCGGGTGTAAAGCGTATGACATAGCCCGCAATAATACGCGCGGTAGCGGCTTTGCTGCTCCTCACTCAGCGCACTCGCGGCGATGGTCACATAACCAAACATGCCTTAACGCCTCCTTATTCTGCCAAACTGCTTTGCTTACTTTTCTTCATCCTTGCCCGCGCTGGTAAAGTCAGCATCTACGGTGCCGTCCTCGCTTGCGTCGCTTGCGTCTGCATCCACAAAGCGCCCCAAGGCCTGTAAGGCGGCGGTTAGCTCGTCGCACGCATCCTTGAGCTCCTGATCCTTGTGATCGTCCATTGCCTTCTTCACGCGCTTGCGCAAGCTCTCCACGCGTTCCTTATCCTCAGCACCAAGCTTTTTTTGTGCGTCCTTGGCTTGATAAAGCAGCGTTTCCGCACGGTTGGTAAGCTCCGCGCTCTGCTTGCGAAGGGCATCCTCGGAGGCATAGCGCTCCGCATCGCGTATGGCTTGATCAATTTCCGCAGAGGACATGTTGGTGCTCTGTGTAAGCGTAATTTCTTGGCGCTTGCCGGTTCCCAAATCCTTAGCGGCCACATTGACAATGCCGTTGGCATCTATGGCAAAGGTCACCTCAATTTGAGGCACGCCGCGAAGCGCACGGCGAATGCCGTTCAAGCGGAAGCGCCCCAAGGTTTTGTTACAGCTTGCAATTTCGCGCTCCCCCTGCAAAACGTGGATATCCACAGAGGTTTGAAAATTTGCGGCAGTGGTAAAGGTTTGACTGCGCTGTACAGGCAAAGTGGTGTTGCGCTCAATCACGCGTGAAAACACATCGCCCATGGTTTCAATGCCCAAGGACAGCGGGGTAACGTCTAGCAGCAGCAGCCCCTTCACCTCGCCTAGCAGTACACCGCCCTGCAGTGCCGCGCCCATGGCTACGCACTCGTCGGGGTTAATGTCCTTGCTGGGTTCCTTGTTGGTAAATTTTTTCACAGCCGCTTGCACAGCGGGAATGCGCGTGGAGCCGCCCACCAATAGCACACGGCTTAAATCGCTTGGGGATAGCCCCGCGTCGCCCATCGCCTGCTTCACAGGACCCATGGTGCTTTCCACCAATTTGGCAGTCAGCTCGTCAAACTTGGCACGCGTCACCGTCATTTCCAAGTGCTTTGCACCGTTTTTATCAGAGGTGAGGAAGGGCAGGTTGATGGTTGCCGCACTTGCCGCGCTCAACTCAATTTTTGCCTTTTCTGCCGCTTCCCGAATGCGGTTCATCGCCATGGAATCCCGCGTGATATCCATGCGTTCCTTTTTCTTAAATTCCTCGGCAATGTAGCTGGTCAGGCAGCTGTCAAAATCGTCGCCGCCCAAGCGGTTGTTTCCCGCCGTGGCCAGCACCTCAATCACATCGTTGTTGATATCCAAAATGGATACATCAAATGTGCCGCCGCCCAAGTCGAAAACCATGATTTTTTGTACGCCGCCCTTATCCATGCCATAGGCGAGCGCGGCGGCTGTGGGTTCATTAATAATGCGCAATACATTCAGTCCTGCGATTTTGCCCGCGTCCTTTGTGGCTTGACGCTGGCCGTCGCTAAAATAAGCAGGCACCGTAATCACAGCATCGGTTACCGCTTCGCCCAAATAGCTTTCCGCATCCTGCTTTAATTTTTGAAGAATAATAGCAGATACCTCTTGAGGTGTGTAGGATTTGCCATCCACCTTGGAACGGTTATCCGTGCCCATTTCCCGCTTGACAGATGTGATGGTACGCGCGCTGTTGGTCACTGCCTGCCGTTTGGCGGCCGCGCCTACAATTCGCTCGCCCTCCTTGGTAAATGCCACTACGGAAGGCGTTGTACGCCCGCCCTCTGCGTTGGGGATCACAACAGAATCGCCGTTTTCCATGAATGCAACGCAAGAATTTGTTGTGCCTAAATCAATGCCAATGGTTTTGCCCATTTGAATCAATCCTCCTATCCCCAAATCGACGTTCGGGGTCAAAGGATATCATAACGGTTCAGCATGGACAATATATAGCCGAAAAATGAAGAAACCGTAAACTTTATCCAATCTTCTTCGGTTTGCTGAATAATTCTTCCTTTTCAGGACAGGCTTTCACACGAGAGGGTGACTGGATGAATGTCTATTTTTTATTTTTTTCTGCTTATGCATTGCTGATTACACGCATCACACTGCATATAAGCCTGCGCCTTGGCAAGCGCTCCGGCTACCGCGTGCGTTTGCAGGCGGCAGGCGTACCCTTTATGTACCGCAAGCAGGACGATCCCGCCCTTGAGCACCCCATTTGCGAGCGCGATGTAGCACAAACGCTTGCATCCACCAACCTCGCCCCGTTTCGTGCCTTGCTCAAAAAGCGTGTGCGCAAGCAAATCAAACGTTCCTTCCATATGGAGGAGCTTAGCGTAAAGGCGCGCATTGCCTTTGAAAACGTTGCGGCCACCGCCCTTTGTTTTATGGCTGTGCGCACCTTGCTTGAAACGCTTTCCTTCTGCCGCCTCACTCCAAGGACATTTTCAAGCCACATTGAAGCAAACCTTCACCAGCAAAGCTCCGAGGTGTTGTTTCATTGCATAGTCAGCGCGCGTTTGGGTAGCCTAGGGCTTGCGGCGATTCTGTTTGGCGCGGCATTCATCCGCGCGCGCAGCAAGCACGCCCAATCGGAGGAGGAAGGCTATGCAACAGCACCCCATTGACAATATGATGCAAACCACCATGGAAAACATTCGAAGTATGGTGGACGTAAACACGGTGGTTGGCTCGCCTGTGCAAGGAAGCAAGGGCACAACCATCATTCCCATTTCCAAGGTGAGCTTTGGCTTCATTGCAGGCGGAGGCGAATATGCGGCGGAGGATGCAAAGAATCGCGCCATCGCAACAGATTCCTTCCCCTTTGCGGGCGGCACAGGCGCGGGCGTATCGGTACAGCCCGTAGGTTTTTTGGTGGTAAGCGACGGCGCAGTCAAAATGCTCCCTGCGCAAACCAGCGGCGCTATGGAACGCATGGTAGAATTGCTTCCGCAATTGCTGGAGGATTTTGGCCAAAGTGATGACAAGGGCGAAAAGAAAAAGCCCAAAAAGGTGGTCAAAACCGAGGTGGAAACCTTTGAGTTTGACGACGAGGAGGATGGCGCGCGCGCATGAACAGCAAGGTGCTTCATGGCATGCGGGTACTCGCGCCAAGGTTGATCTGCGCACTGCTGATTTTTTCACTTAGCGGTGCAAGCGCAAAGGAGGTGCAACCAAGCATGATCCAAACCTCCGCAAAGGCGGCGGTACTCATTGAACGAAACACAGGCATGGTTTTGCTGCAATCTAATGAGGACTTACCCCTGCCCATGGCCTCCACCACCAAGGTAATGACCGCGCTGACGGCGCTGGAGCTAGGCAAGCTGGAAGACGTGGTAACCGTTGGACGCAATGCCTTCGGCGTGCCGGGCACAAGCATTTACCTGAGCCTGGGCGAAAAAATCACCCTGCATGATCTGCTCTATGGGCTGATGCTGGCCAGCGGAAACGATGCGGCCGTTGCCATTGCGGAATACATCGGGGGTGATGTGGACACCTTTTGCCGTATGATGACCACGCGTGCCGCCGAATTGGGTTGCGAGAACACGGTTTTTATCAACCCCAACGGCTTGCCTGTGGCTGGGCACCATACCACTGCCTATGACTTGGCGCTCATCGCCCGCCAAGCCATGAGCCACGCGTTTTTCCGTGAGTTGGTTTCCACCCGCCGCGCATCCATCCCATGGGAAGGGCGGAGCTATCACCGTGTTTTGAACAATAAAAACAGGTTGCTGGCGGAATATGAAGGCGCTACAGGCATTAAAACAGGCTATACCAAAGCGGCAGGGCGCTGCCTTGTTTTTGGCGCAAAGCGTGACGGGCTTGAAGTCATTGGCGTTGTGCTCAACTGCGGCGATTGGTTTCATGAAGCCGCAAGGCTGATGGATCTTGCCTTTGAACGTTATGAGCAGTTTGACGCTTTGAGCGCAGGGGAAACGGTACGCGTACTGCCTGTAAAGGATGGCACGCAGGATACGGTGTACCTGTGCGCAGAACAAACGCTCTGTGCCCCCGTTCCGCGCGGCTTGCTTCCCACCATTGAATATGACATGCCCAGTGAAATTGCCGCAGGCGCACATATGGGCGATATTGTGGGCGAAGCGCGGCTGATGCTTGCGGGCAAAACGCTTGCAAGCACCCCGCTGGTGCTTGCGCAAAGTCTGGGCACCCGAACCTACGGTTTTGAATTGGAACGCATTTTCGACCTCTGGCCCATGCAAATGCAGCAGATAGCGGAATAGGCTTTTGCCATTGCGTAGGTTTTTTCCTCCCCGATGCTTTATAAGGAAGCATCGGGGTTTTTGTGTGATGCAATCCACGAAACAGCATTCCCTGCCATGCATGTAGGGGGGGTTAACCGCCAACTGGGCGGACACCATATATGGTGTCCCTACAGGCATTGCGGCATGATGGTACCGACCGCACAGCACGGGGATTTATATATGCCTCCTTGCCATGCATGATGGGGGGGCTAACCGCCAACTGGGCGGACACCATATATGGTGTCCCTACAGGCATTGCGGCATAATGGCAACAGCCGCACAGCACGGGGATTTACATATGCCTCCTTGCCATGCATGATGGGGGGGCTAACCGCCCATTGATCGGACACCATATATGGTGTCCCTACAGGCATTGCGGCATAATGGTACCGACCACCGCACAGCACGGGGATTTATATATGCTTCTTTGCCATGCATGATGGGGGGGGGCTAACCGCCAACTGGGCGGACACCATATATGGTGTCCCTACAGGCATTGCGGCATAACGGTACCGACCACCGCACAGCACGGGGATTTACACATCCTTCTTTGCCATGCATGCTGCCGTTCCCCGTAGGGACACCATATATGGTGTCCGCCCAGTTCGCGTTCTCCCCCCCATTCACCACATCTCCCTCTTGCATTTCCCGCCAAATGGCGCTATGCTAACAAACGGTTTAAACCCATTGTGTACAGCCAGGCAAAACCAAGCTTTTGCCGCATTAACAATTGATGGAAGGTAATTTCATGCAGGTGGTAACTCTGGTTCTTAACAAAACGGAATGTTTAGAAGCATTGCTGGAAGCGTTGCTGGCCAAGGGCATTCGAGGCGGAACGGTGCTGGAAAGCACGGGCATGATGCGCGTGCTGGATCAAAGCAGTGAGGACATGCCCATGTTTGGCGCATTGCGCCAGCTTTTTGACCCCGAACGCAAAAGCAGTAAAACCCTGCTGATGGTGCTGGAGGATAGCGCAGTCCAAACCGCGCGGCAGGTGATCAACGAGGTTACGGGCGGCCTTGATCAGCCCGATACGGGCATTTTGTTTACCGTGCCCGCTCTTTTTGTGGAGGGAATGGGGGCCGCCAAGCAATGAATACCTTGCTTGCATTGGCCGTTGCAATCGGTGCGGGTCTGCTTTTAAGCCGTGTTGCAAAGCTTGTTCACCTGCCCAATGTGACCGCGTTTTTGGTGGGCGGTCTGCTTGTGGGGCCTTCCGTATTGGGTTTGATTCCCCAAGCCACCGCCGATAGCTTTGGCGTTATCACCGAAGTGGCGCTTGGCTTTATTGCCTATTCCATCGGTTCTGAATTTAAGCTGAGCTACATCAAGCGCATCGGCTCCAAGCCGCTGATCATTACAGCCTTTGAAGGGCTGGCGGCGGTTATTTTGGTTGATATTGCACTCATTACTTGCTCCCTGCTAGGCGTGCCGGGCTTTGATTTGCCCATGTGCATTGTGCTAGGGGCCATCGCCGCGGCTACCGCACCCGCCGCCACGCTCATGGTCATTCGCCAATACAAAGCAAAGGGCCCTGTGAGTGAAATGCTGCTGCCCGTGGTAGCCATGGACGACGCTCTGGGTTTGATTGCCTTTGCCATTTCCATCAGCATTGCACAGGGGCTTTCGCGCGGCGCGGCGCCTACGGTGCTTACCATGCTGGTTCAGCCCGTGCTGGAAATTGTCTGCTCGCTTGCGCTGGGCACGGCGCTTGGGATTGTGCTTAGCTATTTGGCAAAGTTTTTTCAGTCTCGCGGCAATAAGCTCGCGCTCACCATCGCCTTTGTGTTTCTGGCGCTGGCGCTGTGCAGTATGTGGAACCTCTCCAACCTGCTTTGCATCATGATGCTGGGTGCCATGATGACCAACCTATGCAAAGCCGCCAATGTCATCATTGACCAAACCGACCGCTTTACACCGCCGTTGTTTCTTCTGTTTTTTGTCATTTCAGGCGCGGAGCTCAACATCAGCGTATTGCCTACCGTGGGTCTTGTGGGGGTGTGCTATGTGGTGGTTCGCGTTGTTGGCAAATGGCTGGGCGCTTTTATTGGCTCCCGCGTGGTACACGCACACCCCAATGTGCAAAAGTATCTGGGCTTTACGCTCATCCCCCAAGCGGGCGTAGCCATTGGCATGGCGCAAATGGCGCTTGTAAAATTTCCGGAATACGGGCAGAAAATTCAAGCCATCGTGCTGGCTGGCACGCTGATTTATGAACTCATCGGCCCCGTCATTACCAAAATGGCCCTTACCAAGGCGGGCGAAATTACCCCCGCCATCCCCAAAAACATCATGGGAGCCAAAAAAGTATGAAAACAAACGACTTTCTCACCGCCATGGAACAGCTGGGGGTTACCTTTTATACAGGGGTGCCCGATTCTCTGCTCAAGCCGCTTAACGATACGCTCTACAAAAAATACGGCGATCAGGGCAGGCACATCGTGGCGGCCAACGAAGGCGGCGCGGTGGGTCTTGCCGCAGGGCATTACATTGCCACAGGCAAGCCAGCGCTTTGCTATTTGCAAAACAGCGGCATTGGCAATGCAGTCAATCCCATTGCCTCCTTGCTGGACAGCCGCGTGTACGGCATTCCCTGCGTATTTGTGGTAGGCTGGCGCGGGGAGCCCTGTGTAAAGGATGAACCTCAGCACGCTTTTCAAGGCGTTATCACAAAGGAGCTGTTGGAGCTTCTTGACCTGCTGGTGCTTGAGCTAGACGCGCAAACCACGCAGGAAGCCTTGGCGCAAATGGCGGAGCAATGCAAACCCTTGCTTGCGCAGGGCAAGAGCGTGGCCTTTTTGGTCCATAAAAACGCTTTGGAAGGCGCACCTGCCGTAGCCTATGCCGATGTGGGCACCCTTTCGCGTGAAGAAGCACTGCGTGAATTTTTGCGCGGTTCCACTGACCGTGACATTTTTGTTTCCACCACTGGCAAAACCAGCCGCGAGGTTTTTGAATTGCGGGAGCAGCTCTCGCAGGATCACGCACACGATTTTCTCACCGTGGGCAGTATGGGGCACGCAAGCATGATTGCGTTAGGCATTGCGATGGAAAAGCCCGAGCACAGCCTTTGGTGCTTGGATGGGGATGGTGCCGCGCTCATGCACTTGGGTGCGCTTGCGGTGGAAAGCCGCATGAACGCAAGCAATTTGATTCATGTGGTGTTTAACAACGGTGCGCACGAAAGCGTTGGCGGCATGCCCGTAGCAGGCGGCGAATTGCGCTTTGCACCCGTTGCGGAGGCGCTGGGCTTTGCTTGCTATACCGCTTCCACTGCCCAAGAGCTGCAAGCCCTGCTGCCCAAATTGCGGAGTGAAGCCTGCCAAAAGCCGCGCTTGATAGAGGTAATGCTCAAGCAAGGCTCGCGCCCCGATCTTGGCCGCCCCACGCAGCAGCCGCGCCAAAACCTGTTGCGCCTGATGCAAACCCTACGCGGCGAACAGGAGGTGCCAACAGCATGAGAGCACTGCTTCTCAATTCTGGCATTGGTCACCGCATGGGCGAATTAACGCGCCGCCAACCCAAATGCATGACGCCCATCGGGCAGGGCTACACCATTTTAAGCCATCAGCTTGAGCAAATCTGCAAAGCAGGCATTCCCGAAGTGCTGATCACCACAGGACCTTTTGCCAATCCCTTGCAGGCATATGTAGAAGGTCTTGCTCTGCCGCTGAGGGTTTCATTCATTCACAACCCCGATTATGCAAAAACCAATTACATTTACAGCATGCATTTAGCCGCCCCGCTTTTACGCGGGCAGGACGTTTGCCTGTTCCATGGCGATTTGGTGCTGGAAAACAGCGTGCTCAGCGCCCTGCTTGCCGCAAAAACAAGCGTAATGGCCGTAGACAGCACCTTGCCATTGCCTGAGAAGGATTTTAAGGCAAAGCTCCAAAACGGCAAAATCATTGCCGTGGGCGTGGATCTTTTCGGCGCGGATTGTGCGGCTTGTCAGCCCGCCTACAAATGGCTCGCCGCCGATTGGGAACGCTGGATGCATGCGATTGATGCCTTTGTCAAAGCTGGCAACGTGGGGGTATATGCTGAAAATGCCTTCAACGCCCAAAACGGTGCCATTCCCTTGCACCCCTTGGAAATGCATGGTAAACTATGTAACGAAATCGATAATTCGCAAGATCTGGAAGCGGTGAGCCGCCGTTTTCAATCGCTCTTTGTTTCCCATCAACCATGAGGTGTTTGCAATGAAAACCGTTTACATGTGCTTTTCCACCGATATTCTGCATTTTGGTCACATCGCCATCATCCGCCGCGCCGCCGAGCTCGGCCAATTAACCATCGGCGTTTTAACCGATGAGGTGATCGCCACCTACAAGCGCTACCCCCTGATTCCGCTCAATGAGCGCATCGGGCTGTTTGAAAGCCTTTGCGGCGTTCACAGGGTGGTGGTGCAAAACACGCTCAGCTACAAAGCAGTGCTTCAAACGCTCAAGCCAGACATTGTCGTCCATGGGGACGATTGGCGCACAGGCGTGCAAAGCGGCATTCGCGCGGAGGTTGTGGCTTTGCTTGCCGCTTACGGAGGCGAGCTGGTAGAACTGCCCTACACCCATTCCGCCACCGAAGAGGTGCTTTCCTCATTGGATGGGCAGCTCAACATGCCCGAGGTGCGGCGCGGCAGGCTTCGCCGCTTGCTCAGCATCAAGCCCTGCTTAAGCGTACTTGAAGCCCACAACGGCCTCACAGGCCTCATTGTTGAAAACACGCGTGTGGAAGCGGAGGGCGGCTTCAAAAGCTTTGATGCCATGTGGGTCAGCTCCTTGTGTGATTCCACCGCCAAGGGCAAGCCAGACATTGAGCTGGTGGACGTAACCAGCCGCGTAAACACTTTGCAGGAGATCATGGAGGTTACCACCAAGCCCATCATTTTGGATGGGGATACGGGCGGGCTGACCGAGCATTTTATCTTTAACCTCCGCACGCTGGAGCGTTTGGGCATTTCCGCCATTATCATCGAGGACAAAACCGGTCTCAAGAAAAACTCCCTCTTTGGCACAGCCGCCCAGCAGCAGCAGGCCAGCGTTGAGGATTTTTGCGAAAAAATCCGCGCGGGCAAGCGTGCGCAAAAAACGGGGGATTTCATGATTTTTGCGCGTTGTGAAAGCCTGATTCTCAATCAGGGCATGCAGGATGCATTAAACCGTTGTCACGCCTATGTAAGCGCTGGCGTAGACGGCATTATGATCCATAGCTGTCAAAAAACGCCCGATGAAATTTTTGAGTTTTTGCGTTTGTTCCGCGCCGCAGATGCCGCCACGCCCATTGTGGTGGTACCCACCACCTATAACACCGCCACCGAAAGCGAGCTGGCGGCGGCAGGGGCGAATATTGTGATTCATGCCAACCATCTCCTGCGAAGCGCCTTTCCTGCCATGGTCAAAACCGCCGAAACCATTCTTCAAAACGGGCGCACAAAGGAAGCGGACCAGTATTGCATGCCCATCAAGCAAATTTTAACGCTTATTCCCAGTGAAGAGTAAAAAAAAGTGCAAGGGAGAAATGGAGCATGTACACGCCTTTTTGTCCTGTAGATGTGCGCGTAGCAGAAAAAAAAGAGGGGCTTAACGCAGTTCGCGAGCTATTGCAAGGCACGAAGCACAAGCTTCTGGTGCTTGTTCCGCGCGAGCTTTGCGGTACGCTGTCGCTCGCGCCCTTCTTTACCGCCTTGCAGGGCGATGGTCACGCCGTGCAGCTGATCACGGAAATCCCTTCGAACCCAACGGTTAACGAGCTGTTTGCAAAGCTTGATGCCCTGCGCGGTCAAGCCTTTTTGCCCACCGCCCTATTGGCCATTGGCGGGGGAAGCTGTATGGACATGGCAAAGGGAATCAGCGCAATGCTTCATTTGCCAAACACGCAAAGCCTTGAAGGCGTGCGCAAAGCCATTCTTGAAAAAGCGTACTGTAAAAAGCATCCCATGATCGACCTCCTATGCATGCCCACCACATCGGGCACGGGCAGTGAGGTTACCAAATGGGCCACCATCTGGGATACCGACAACCGTCAAAAGCTCTCCATTGACTGCTGCTCCTGCTTTGCCAAAGCCGCCATTCTCATTCCCGAATGGACGGTGGGCATGCCCCCCTCGCTCACATTAAGCACAGGGCTTGACGCGCTTTCCCACGCGATGGAGGCCTTTTGGTCCGTACAGCGCACACCCTTGGCGCAAGCGCTCAGCTTCACCGCCATTCAAAAGATACATGATTTTTTGCCCAAGGTGCTCCAAAGCCCCGATTCCATAGCGTTCAGGCGTGAAATGTCGCTGGCCTCCCTGCTGGCAGGGCTTGCTTTTTCCCAAACGCATACCACAGCCTGTCACAGCATCAGCTACCCCTTAACCATGCTCTTTGGCATATCGCACGGCTATGCCGCCGCGCTCACGCTGTCTGGCGTAATGCGCCGCAACGAAAAAGTCATGCCCGAAATAGAAACCATCCGCAAAATATTTGCCGCAGACGGGGGCTTTTCCGCTTGGCTTGAACCCCTTTGCACGGGCATTCAAACGCTCCGCCTCACTGCCTTCGGTGTTTCTAAAAGCGATATTGCCGCCATTGTTGCCCTCACCTTTACCGCAGGGCGCATGGATAACAACCCCATTTGCTTCACCGCAAGCGAGGTTGCCGACATTTTGAACGAGTGCCTTTGAGGGCTTTACCGTTTATTCACAATTCAAAGAAGGAAATCCGCCTTGCTGTGTAGAAATATAAAAATATAAACAGGTTCAAAGAATATCAACGCTTCACCTTCGGGCATGGTTACCCGAGCCATTTGGAAAGGAGCGTGGTACCCTTGGCACCTCTATCGCTCGTTTTTTCTCCCGCACCTTGCCTTGGAATCAAACATGCAAAGGAGCAACCAGTATGAAGACAAACCTTACCGCTAAAAACATGGTGATCACCCCCGGTATTACCGAGCGCATCATGAAAAAAACCTCCAAAATGGAGCGCTATTTGGATCCGAATACCGAAATGCTGATTCGTCTGTCCAAGGATAAAAACGGCCGCCGCACCTGCGAGCTTACCGTTTCTTTTGAAAGCGTCATTCTGCGTTCAGAAGCCAGCCATGAAGATAACCTGTATGTGTGTATCGATCAGGCTTTGGCCAAGCTTGAGCGCCAAATCCATAAACACCGCACCAAGCTTGAAAAGCGCTTGCGTGAGGATGCCTTTAGCCCCGATGATCTGGAATACACCGCCGAAGCCGCCATTGCCGTTGAGCGCGATGAAGAAGAGCGCAAGGTGGTTCGCAACAAGCTTTTCCCCGTGCGCCCTATGAGCATAGAGGATGCCTCCTTGCAAATGGAGCTGTTGGGTCATAGCTTCTTTGTATTTGTGAATGCGGAAACCAGCCGTACCAACGTGCTTTATTTGCGCAAGGATGGCGATTTGGGTTTAATGGAGCCAGAGGCATAAGCCTTTGGTATATGCTGCAGGCTTGAGGGATTTGTTCCCTCAAGCCTGTTTTTGATCCGCAAAAAGGCAGGCAATCACGCCTGCCCCTTATTGATGGAAACCACCTGATTTCCGAACCGTATTTCAAGCGGTACGTTCAGCGCCTTGGCTGCCCTTTGCAAGGTGGCAATGGTCGGGGCACGTGAGCCGCTTTCCAGGCGGGACACGTTACCCTGTGGAACCTTCATCTTGTCGGCCATTTCCTTCTGCGTCACCTTCTGGGAAAGGCGCTGCTGGAGCACGGCGCGTGACAGCTCCCGTTCGACGGCGTGCGCCTCGTAGGCGTGCTTAACCTCAGGGTCTTGCAAAAGCTCCTCACGGAAGTCTTTCCATTCGCTCATGCTGTCAACTCCTTTTTTCATAGTCCTTTTTACGCTTCAGGGCTGTTTTTGATCCGCCGCTTCTCACCGAATTCTAACAGCCCTCTCAGTTCATCTTCAGCACATTTTGAACTGGTTCCCCTTTTCGTACAGGAAAAAACATGCTATGATAAGCCTGTCATTGAAAAGCACGGGCAAGCTGCTGCGCCCGCGCCTAACGCTTGAGGAGGAACCATTATGTCGGAATCCAACCACGAAACGCTTGGCCCCGAAGGTAGCTTTTACGAAGCACAGGCCCGCAAGGAAGAGGCCGCAAAGCGTGCTAAGTCAGACGCTATGTTTCCCATACTCATTACCGGGCTTTATTTAGCGCTTGGTTGCCTGTTTGATCTGTGGCACCCGGGCTGGCTGTTGTTTTTATGCATCCCGCTCCACTATATGCACCCCAAAACGCGGCTGGAGCAGCTGTGCAACCCCGTGATGATCTCGCTGATCTATTTGGTTTTGGGTTTCTTCTTTAACCTCTGGCATCCGGGCTGGTTGATCTTCTTGGCCATCCCCTTAGGCGCTATTGCAGATCATCACACGGTGTAATGCAGGGCTGGCTTCACGGTTCAGCCGCCTCTGCTTCGCTAAGCAGGTTGGCTAGGGTTTGATAAAGCAATTCCGCTTCAATGGGCTTTGCAATGTGGGCATTCATGCCCGCATTTTTTGATTTGGTTACATCCTCGTCAAAGGCATTGGCAGACATGGCAAGGATGGGCACCCTCTTTGCCCAGGCGCTGTCCAGCTCGCGAATGGCTTGCGCGGATTGTAAGCCGTCCATCACGGGCATTCGAATGTCCATCAGCACCGCATCGTAGGTATGCTCTGGTGCCTTCGCAAACATTTCAAGCCCGAGCTGGCCGTTTGCCGCCACCTCCACCGTTGCGTTTTTAAACTCAAGCAGCTTGCGTGCCACCATCACATTGAGCAGCTGATCCTCCACAAGCAAAAACTTCTTGCCGCCAAAATCGTAGGTCGCTTGATTTTTCCAAAGATAGGTCTGCTGATGGCTTTGCATATCCTGCGGGGGAAATCCCAAGGGAATTTGAACACGGAAGGTTGTTCCCATGCCCCGTGTGCTGTTTACCTCAATATCCCCGCCCATAAGCTGGGCAAGGTTTTTGGAAATGGCAAGCCCCAAGCCGCTTCCGCCGTAGCTTGCCCTGCTGCCGCTTTGCTCCTGCGAAAAGGGCTGAAAGATGTGCGGTAAAAATTCCTCCCCAATGCCTATGCCTGTATCGCTGATGGTAAAGCACAGGTTTGACTTTTGATCCTCCGTGCTGATTTGGGCAATGTCCAAGTGAACCGTTCCGCCCTGCGGTGTAAATTTTACCGCATTGGTCAATATATTGATCAAAATTTGCTGCAGGCGAACCCCATCGCCCATGTAGCTGTTTTTGGCTCCCTCAAACTGTGTTACGTAATAATGTACCCCTTTTTCCTTCGCCTGCGTCTGTACAATGGTGCTCAAGGCATCTAAAAAGGGCTGGCAGGAAATGACTTCATTTTTGAGGGTGATCTTGCCCGCTTCAATTTTGGACATGTCAAGAATATCGTTGAGCAGCTGCAGCAGGTACCACGACGCATATTGAGATTTTTCAATGCACTCTTTGATAAATGCCGCATCATTCATGTTTTGCAGTGCAAGCTGATTCATGCCCATAATCGCGTTCATCGGCGTTCTGATTTCGTGGCTGATGCGGGAAAGAAATTCCGATTTTGCGGCATTGGCACGCTCCGCCATTTGAACGGCGGCAACCAGCTCCCGATTTTTCTTTTCCTGTTCCTCCACAGCCGCCGTAATGTCAACCCTTGTCATCAATATGCTTTTCAGCTCACGGTTGATGTAGCTAAAGCGGAGCTGTTTCTTGCACACCTTGCCGCTGGGCATTGGCACGCTATAAAAAATACTGTACGCCGTCTGGTGCTCCAGCTGTGCCAAAATGTTGCTGAGGGTAACCTCCGCCACCGCGTGCGCAACATCCTCGGGGCATAAATAGCGCTGCAAATACGCCCGTGTTTCCTCTTCAAAGTGATCGCTTTCCTCGGCATAGGCATGCCCAAGGCCTTTTTCGCTGTAGCGTGTGGCGGTGTTGCGCAACGCGTCTACCACCACCAAAAAATCATAATCCGTTTTGGATACCGTGTTCATAATGTTTTGCATAATGCGTTCGTTTGTCACGTTGGTGGAATAGAGGAAAGCAACAATGTCGTTGTTTTCTTTCTTCATCATGTGCGCGGTTAAAATGGTCCAATATTGCCGTTTCTCAATCTTGCGTGTCAGCTCCAAGGACAGTGTGGTTTCGCCATTTGCAAAATGCCACAGCAGGGAATCACGGTTAAAGGTAGACGCAAACTTTTTTTGCATTTCTTCGGTGCCAATCTGCAAATACACCTGATCAAAATACGCCTGCACCGTTTTTGTAGTGGCCATGGTAGCCGTCAGCGAAGAGAAAATGCTCTTATAGTCCAAAATGCTATTCTGCGTCAGGTTCATGTTAATGGAGGCCATGGTTGCCTTTTGCATGGCTTCCCGATAGTTCAGCTCATCGCGGTAGCGTTTTTCCGCCTCTTTTTCCTTGGTAATGTCACGGCCTATGCAGTAGGCTCTTTCCGGCTTGCCTTCATCGTTATACGCGTTGGTGTAGATCACGCGCTCGCACCAAAATTCATCCTCCCTGTTTTGCCGAATCCAAAGCTCCGCCGACACTTCAGGTGCGCCGTTTTTCAGTTTTTCGATCATGTCGATCAATAAAGGCGCGCTCTCTTCACTGATATGCCCCTGCTCCACAGCTGAACGCAGGTAATTTTGCACAATGGGATTTGTTGTGGTCACTTTGGGTGATTTGGAATAAATGGTCATGGTATCGGTTGCATATTCATATTCCCATATGTTGATATTGGCCGACTGTACGGCAGCCGCGTAACGGGATTCACTTTCGCGCAATGCACGCTCGGTTTGAACCTGATCATGGATATCTGTAAACACCGTATAGAGCACCGGAATGTGATCTGGTCCCCTCATGACCTGTCCTGAAACCCGCATCCAGCGGTAGCTTCCATCCTTTTGAAGCACGCGGTGGGTATATTCAAATTTTCGGTTTTGCGCATAAGCCTCCTGAACCGCATCAATAAAGCCTTGCCGATCCTTGGGATGAAATACATCCAATGTGGAATTTTGGGTGGCTTGTTCATATTCTTCCTTGGTCATTGCGCAAAAGTCATAGGCGCGTTTGCTCATAAAAATGGGGGTAAAGGTATCGTTGAGCTGATACATCCCCACGCCCCCCGGAACGGAGTTGACCAAGGTTTCATACTTTTGCGCACCTGCGCGGATGTCCTCCTCCATTTGTTTTTGCGCGGTGATATCCGTATAATACGCAAAAATCAGCTCTTTACCGTTTTCATCAAAGGTATGCCGGGAGTTTTGATTGACCCAAATGTAACTGCCATCCTTCCTCAAAGCACGGTAGGCAATTTCATACGCTTCTGTGGTCCCGACGCGCAACGCAGCATAAGCCTTGAGCCATTTTACATCAGGCGGGTACACATACGCCCATGCGGAGCCGCTATAAGCCGCAAACAGCTCCTCCTCACTTGAAAAGCCCATCATTTTTACAAACATATCATTCGCGCAAACAATGGGAAGCTCGGGAGAGATTTCCACAATCACCAACCCAATGGGAAGCTCAAGATTGAGAAGTTCCTTTGATATTTCCGTCATTTTTTTCATTTGGCTAAACCTCCCCGAACAAAAAGCGCTGTAGTGTCTGGTACAGTAAAAGCGGATCTATGGGTTTGGCAAGATGCGCGTTCATGCCCGCCGCCTTGGTTTTTTCAATGTCCTCATCAAAGGCATTGGCAGTCATGGCAACAATCGGAATGGTTTTGGCATCTGCCTTGCGCATTTGACGAATGGATTTTGCAGCGGTTATGCCGTCCATCACAGGCATGCGAATGTCCATGAGGATGGCGTCAAAATAGTTTTCGCTCTTTTGCGCAAAGGTTTCAATGGCTTGAAGTCCATTTTCCGCCACCTCAACCTCCAAATGCTTTGCATTCAGCAGTTTTTTAGCCACCTCAATGTTGAGCAGATGATCCTCCACCAGCAGCGCCCGTTTTCCTGTAAAATCATATTCTTGGGGGGCTGTGGGCTTTGAGGACAGCGCTTTGCCGCTGTAGATGTGTTCGAAAGTAGAATGCAGGGAGGTCTTAAAAATGGGCTTTGAAATCAGCAGATTCACGCCCGCTTGTTTTGCCTCTATTTCAATGGCCGCCCAATCATAGGAAGTCATGATAATAATGGTTACCTCAGGCCCCACCATTTTGCGAATTTCACGAGTGGTTTCAACCCCATCCATGTCAGGCATTTTCCAGTCCAACAAAATAATATCAAAAAACTCTTTCTTGCTCCATTTTTGGCGTACCGCCTCCAACGCCTTTGCGCCGGAGATCACATATTCCGCATGCACGCGCATATCTTGAAGCACCTGCTGCGTATGCTGGCAAATAATGATGTCGTCATCCACAATGAGCACCTTGAGGTTTTCAAAAGGTATGTCGAGATTGGGTTTTGCGGCTTTTTTGCTTTTTTCTGAAATGCCCAGCTTCACTTCCACAGCAAATTCACTGCCAACCCCTTCAATGCTGTTGACGCTGATTTTTCCGCCCATCAAATCTACCAAATTTCTGCAAATGGCAAGCCCCAGCCCCGTTCCCGTATAGGGCGTGGTGGTTCCATTGCGTTGCTGTTCAAAGGGTTCAAACAGCTGCGGCAAGAACTTTTCGCTAATGCCCACCCCTGTATCGTTCACCGTAAACTTCATCAGCGCTTCGTTATGGCTCTTTTTTTCCTGATGGATCGTAAACTGTACCCGCCCGCCAGCGGGTGTAAATTTCATGGCATTTGTAAGGATGTTGATCAGCGTTTGCTGTAATTTCATCGCATCGCCAATGTAGATATCCTCCGTAGCACTCAAAAGAATCGCGTCGTATGCCACGCCTTTTTGCTGTGCCTGCGCATAGCATATGCTGTTAATGCCGTTGATGAACTCTTCAAAGGGTATTTCATCATGGCGGATCAGCACTTTGCCGCTTTCAATTTTGGACATGTCCAAAACGTCGTTGATGAGGGAAAGCAAATAGCGCGCGGAAATGCCCACCTTTGATAGGTATTCAGACACCTGCTCAGGGTCGTTCACGCAACCCGCCGCTAAGGTGGACATGCCTATAATGGTATTCATAGGGGTTCTGATTTCATGGCTCATGCATGATAAAAACTCCGTTTTGGCGTTGCTTGCCTGCTGTGCCGCCAAAAGCGCATTTTTCAGCTCCTCGTTTTTTTGCTGCTCTGCGTTATAAATCTCCGTAATATCTTTTCGCGTCACAATCATTTTCTTTTTTCTGTCATCCAGATAAGAAAATCGGAGCTTTTTACGGCTAATACTGCCGTCGTTCTCCTTCACACGGCAATAAGTGGTATAAACATCTTGCTTTTGCAATTGCACAATCAGGTTTTCGCAGGACATTTCGTGAATGTTCCGTTCAATATCCTCCTCGACCAAAAAATCGCGTGCGTACTGCTCCACTTCACTTTGATAATCGCTTGCAAAAAACGGGGGCAACGGCGTTTTGCTCATGGTTTTGGCAAAAATGGTATAGTTGCTATTGTCCGTATCAAGCAAGGCCAAATAGTCATAATCCATGTTCACAACTGCTCTCATCAGCGCATGAAACGTTTTTTTCTGATCAATGTCTGTAGCGTAAATATAGGCTTCTACTTCGCCATCCTGTGGGTTTAGGAACATATTGATTTCAATTCGAATCCACATGGTTTGATTGTTTCCAAAATCAACGTAGGATTCTTGGGTGAGGCTTGTTCTGCCTGCGCGGAAGCTTTGGAGCAGGCTTTCACGGTTGAAACGCTTATGATAGTCTACCAATTCCCCCGCATCCACATGACTGGTGTATTCACGCGCGAAAAACCCATCCACCGTGCCATCGCCTTGAAAGGTCAGTATGGTTGCATTGTCGCTTTGACCATCTTCACAAATGTTTTGGGTCAGGTTCATTTTATAGGAGCCTAGCACGTCCCGATTATGCACATTACGCCACTTGAACTCTTCGTTGTAGCGTTCCTCCAGCCGCTTGCGTTCGGAAATATCAATGGCTGTACCGATGGCCTCAATGGGTTTTCCATCTTGATCAAACAAAGTGGTATAGCTGATTTCGTACCACCACCATTGGTCATGCGCCTCGTTCCACCATCTGCCAATGCTGCTGGCCGTTTCTTCTCCCGCATATACCTTTTGGTACATTTCATAAAGTGCAGGTACATCCTCTGTATGCAGCATGCTATCACTCTGCGCAAACACTTCGGGCACATTGTGAATGGTGGTATAGGCGTCAAATTTTTTCATGCGCGTGGCATTGTTCAAATCATAAATGGTTTTGCTTGCCAGGTCAAGCATCCACAGGGTTACTCCGCAATGCTTGACTGCTTTGACATAGCTTTCCTTCAGCCTTTTCATGGCTTCCATTTGCTGAACATTATTGCTTTCCATACCCTGCCACCTCGCTCCAATGTATCTTCTGGTTTTCCACCTCTGTAACGTCCACCGCAACCTCCAAATGAATGATGGAGCCGTTTTTGCTGAGGTTTTCGCCCCGCATTAAAAAAACGCGGGGCTCATTCGGCACACGAAACAATCGCGTATAGACTTTTCCCTCTGCCATATCAGGCATGGCGCAAAATTCGCAGGGAGAGGATCTGCGCATGAGCACTTCATAGCATTTTTTGCCCTTGCAGTCCTCGCGCGTTGTATTCATCAGCTTGCAAAGGCTATCGTTGGCATAAATCATATCATAGGTGGACTTGTCGCAAACATACACGCTGTCCTTGATAGCGTCCAGCACATCCTCCGCATCGTTCATCCACTTGTGAATGGACGTTGCCGCCGTTTCCTCACCGTAAATGGAAAGGGCATTTCTTCCGCGGCATTTGGCTCTATACAGGGCTTTGTCTGAGTTTTGATACAGCTGTGTAAAGGTATTCGCCGTTTCAGAGGAAAGCGCAATGCCAACAGAGCAGGTAATGCCGGCGTTTTTACCCTCTATGCAGATATTTCCCATGCTTTCGCACAGCTGCCGCACTTTCTTTTCCACCATGCTTATCTCTGGAATGTCGCTTACAAATACAGAAAACTCATCTCCGCCCATGCGCGCAAGCACATCTTCTTTTCGAAAATGCAAACGGAGCTGGTTGGCCACCTCACGAATCACGCGATCGCCGTAGTCATGCCCAAAGGTATCGTTGATTTGTTTGAAATTGTCAATGTCCAGCATCACCATGGCATGGGTGCCTGTATTGCATTCCAAGCGTTGGGCAATCATTTTTTCAGCGCTCACACGGTTGATAAGCCCCGTCATCAAATCTGTTTTGATCTGTACAGCCATGTCATTAAACGCACGCACCATTTCCTTAAAGCGGTGATTGGAATCCAGCACATTGCTGACTCTATGGTTGACCACCGCAGGAATAAAGGGTTTCACGATGTAGTCGTTAGCGCCCAAGGAAAAAGCGTTGGTTTGCTGCTCGGGGCTATCGTCGCTGGTCATCATGATTACGGGAATGCCGTCCAGCTCAGGCGTGTTTTGCTTGTATTGCAAAAAATCATTGCCGTTCATCACAGGCATTTGAATATCCAGCAAAATCAGGTCCACTTGGTTTGGATGGTCCTGCAAAATCTGAATGGCCTCTTTGCCGTTTTCCGCTTCCAAAAAGCCGAAGCGATCCTGCAATATCTTCATCAAAACAGCGCGGTTCGGCGCATCGTCATCTACAATCAGCACAGTATGAAACTCATGGTGGTCTGCCAGCAGGGAGGCTTTGTATTTGTGCAATTCCGCATCAATTTCCTTGCGCACGGTTGTATCCGTAAGCTCCGCAATCAAAATATGCCTGTTGCCCACGGTGGTCACGTAGCGCAGGCTCATGCCAATCCATAGGGGCGCGCCGTTTGTGCGGTAGCGCATGTATTCGCATTCGGTAGGCACAAGGGTTTGAGCGCAGATGTGGAAAGCGCTTAACAGGGGTTGATGGTACGCAGGTGCAATTGCCTCCAAAACATTGGAGGATTGGCTGACCATGTCCCTGTTGCCCACCAGCGCATAATACGCTTCGTTTACCCGCACCAATTCTATTTTGTCATCATAATATTCGCAAATGGCCGCCGCTTGCAGATTGTTATGAAACAGCCGCTCCATTTCCTCGTTTTGGGAAAACAAATCATCGTAGCGGTAGCCATCGTATTTTTGATCGGTGATGATTTGCATATCCAGTGAAAGCTTGATGCAAAGCTGTTCATATTCCTTGACAGGCATGGGGCGCGCATAGTAATAGCCCTGTACGTAGTCACAGCCTACGCTTCGCAAAAAGTCCACCTGCTCCCCCGTTTCCGCACCCTCTGCAATCACGGGAATGCCAAGCCACTTCGCCATACGAATCACAGACGCTATGATGTTTTCACCTCTGCCTGGAAATTCGCTGATCGATAAAAACCGCATGTCAATTTTGAGCACATCAATCATAATGTCCTTGAGCAGCGCCAAGGAGGAATATCCGCTTCCAAAGTCATCCATCATAATGGTAAACCCATGGCTTTGCAGCTGGGACATGGCCTTTTTCATAGCGGCAGGGTTATCCGTATAAGCGCTTTCCGTCAATTCCAATTGGAGCAGTGCAGGCTCAAGCTCGTAGCGATCCACAAGCTCCCTAAGCGTGGTCACCAAATTGGGATTGTAAATATTCACGCGCGAAACATTGACGGAAATCGGGTATGGGGTATAGCCTTGTAAAATCCAATCATGCAGGCATTTGCAGGCTTGCTCCCACACATAATGGTCCAATTGCGTAATAAAACCATTGCGTTCAAATATGGGAACAAACTCCGCCGGAGAAATCATGCCCTTTTGGGGATGCATCCAGCGCACAAGCGCTTCCGCGCCGCAGGGTAAATTGGTATGAATGTTATACTTTGGCTGTAAATAAATTTGAAACTGCCCATTGCGCAGTGCGGCGTTCATTTCGTTGGTAATTTCCTGCTCATTGCTCAGTATCTCGCTCATGCTTTCATGGTAGTAGGCGTAAAAATCAACATAGTTGCCCTTGCGGGTTTTGGCGGCCAGCGTAGCGCGATTGTACATTTCCTCCACCGAAACAGTAAAATCGTCAATCACATAAATGCCGATGGTGGGTACAATGTCATAGTTTGTATTAAACTGTGCCAAGGTTTTTTTGGCTTGGCATACCATTTTTTCTACTTGGATGGGGTCATAGGGCATGCACAAGGCAATCACGTCCGATTCAATTCGTCCATACGTTGCCCTTCCATAGCGCTTTGCATCCTCCGCCAAATGCTTTGCAATATAAATCAACAGCTTGTCACCCTCCGCCGTGCCAAAAAAAGAATTGATCAGGTGAAAGCGATCCACGTCAAAGCGCAGAAATACATAGGACTCGTTCGGGCTGTCATCCAGCATTTTCCGCGTTGCGTCAAAAAATTTGGTTTTATTGTAAACCCCCGTTAAAGCATCGTAATCCGCCAGGTATTTGAGCTGTCGAAGGGCGGTAAACTGGCTTCTTTCAATGGCGTTGTCTAAGCGGAACAAAATGATCTGCGCATCATAGGGCTTGGTTACAAAATCCCAAGCGCCCAAGGAAAGCGCCCTGCGTTCACTGTCATTATTGCCGCTGCCCGTGGTTACCACAACGGGCAAATTGCTCAAGCGGCTGTTTTTGCGAATGGCTTCCAGCACAGCAAAGCCGTCCATAACAGGCATCACAAGGTCAAGCAGCACGGCGGCAATTTCATCAGAGCGCTTGTTTAGCATTTGCAGTGCCATTTTCCCATTTTCCGCTTCCAGCACATTGTAGCGATTTGATAACAGCTTTGCTAGAATGACTCGGTTCATTTTCTGATCATCTACCACCAAAACTGTTTTGAGAGAAGACACATCAACACCTCCTGCTCCGTGCTTGTGGTTCATCAGTGTAAACACAACCCATCATGAGTACATTATATACCCAAGACAAGCTTTCGCAAACAAGCAAGTGCAAAAAATGTCGGTTTTTGTTGATTTTCAGCACATATTGTCATGATTTCATCCTATTTTTGGGCATAAGCATAACCAAAGCGAGCCTAAGCGCACCTTATTTCCTGCTTTAGCGCTCCTCCGCAACCGCTCCGCTGTGTTTTTGATGAACCTTGAGCGTGCTCACATTGCGCGTCATGCTCAATTTTTCGTGCAAAAGCTGAATGCTGTGTGTAAACACATGCACGGTGAGCAACAGCCAAAACATAATATACACCAACAGCAGTACCATGCATACAATCATCGCAGCCATGATGCCGCTTTGCGATCGTCCAACCATGGCAAGCACCAAAAGAATTGCAAGGGGCGCAGGCATTACAACAATATACAGCACCACATAGCGCACCGCGCATTGCCAAAGCTTCGGCCTGCCCTGCGTTCGCCGATCCACCACACGCAAGCGGGCAAGCATTTTCCCAGGGGTTCGGCCGCCCAACAGCCATTCTCCCAGCACAAAATACAGCAAAATTCCCGCCGCATAATAGCTCCCAACCCATAAAAGCATTTCCATGGAGCTTTGCGTATCGGGTATGAGCGCAGGTACAAGCCACAAAACCAGCACCGCCGCAATGCAGAGCAAAATTCCATCCAGCATGGCGGCAAAAATGCGGCGCGTTACCGATACCTGCGTACCGCGCCCGTAGGCAACGGTATCCATGCGCTCCTTAGAAGGCAACAGCCGCATTAACAGCGGCGCAATTTTGTATCCCAAAAAGCCGCCCAAGGTGTTGGTCATCAGGTCGTCCACATCCGCCAAGCGGTATGGGCGCGGGTACACCCCAAACAAGCCGCTGAGCTGGGTCAGTTCAAATACAAGGCTCAGCCCCAGCGAGCACAGAAGCGTCTTTTTAAGCCCAAAGCCAAAATAATAGCGCAGGTAGATGCCAAAAGGCATGAGCATGACCACATTGGCCGCGATTTGAAAAAAATTGCGGTTCCAAAAAAAATGATAGTAGGTTGCGGGATTGGCGATATCCACCGCCTTGTTAAAAAACAGCTGCCCCACCTCGCGAAACGGAATCAGCTGAATGGTCGGCGAGGTAAGCTTGCTCACCCGTTCCACATCGGGCAAGGGCAAAATGGTCAGAAAGTAAGCGCACATCAAATACAGAATAAAGGAATACACAATGGCTGTGCGCAGCAGCAGGATCGCGCCGTATTTTCGGTATTGCACCAGCATATAGGGTACGGTAATCGCAAGCGCAACAAACGGAAAAAACAGCAATGCAGTTTTCAGCGGTTCAATGTATTGATTCACGCCAAAGCCCTCACACCAGCAGTTTTGGTAAAACTGCTGTCATATGTTCGTAGCCCTCAATCACCGCATCGCACCAAAAGTCAAAATCAGGGTCTGGCTTCCTGCATTCCTCATGCGCGTAGATGTATTGCACCGTTTCGCGCACACCCCTGTCGAAGCGTTTTACCGCTTGATACTCTGGCACGGCGCGTTTGACTTTGGCATTGTCAAAAAGCACGGTATTGCTCTTATCCCCAATCAGCTGACCCACAAATTCGGGGTTCAGCTGTGCAAGGGTGTCGCTTGCTATGTGAACCAGCTGCGGTTTTACGCCGAGCGCCGCGCCAATGGCCTCATAAATTTGGTTCCAAGTCAGGCTTTCATCACTGGTAATTTGAAATACTTCTCCTTTGGCATGCACATTGCCCATCAAGCCGCAAAAAGCAACGGCAAAATCGGTGTTGTGCGTAAGCGTCCATAGCGTGAGGCCATCACCGGGCACAATCACCTTGCGCCCTGTGCGCATGCGTTCCAGAACGGCAAAGCTGCCGTTTTTGCCGTGCAATGCCACAGGCACGCCCGCGTTGCCATAGGTATGGCTTGGGCGAATGATGGTAACGGGAAAGCCCTGCTCGCGGTAAGCCTTCATCAGCAGCTCTTCGCACGCGATTTTATTGCGGCTGTATTCCCAATAGGGATTGGCAAGGGGGGTACCCTCGTTAATCCAAGGGGAGGACAGCGGCTTTTGGTAAGCCGAAGCGGAGCTGATGAAAAAATATTGCGCTGTTCGGTTGGCAAAAAGGCGCATATCGCGCTTCACCTGCTCGGGGGTAAAGGCGATAAAATCCGCCACCGCATCAAAATGCTCATCCCCAAGCGCGGCAAGCACGGCGCTTTCATCGTTAATATCTGCCTTTAGCACACGGGCACCCTTAGGCACAAGCTTTTCGCTGTGCCCGCGATTGAGCAATGTAAGCTCCCAGCCCAATTCAACGCACCTTTGGGAAATTGCGGTGCTGATGGTTCCCGTGCCGCCAATCAATAATGCCTTCATAAATAGCTCTCCCTTTTTTGCTTCCTATGATGCCCCGTGGTTCTTTGTAACGTTCATGCGTTTTATCTTAGCACAGGAGGTTTCCAAAAGCAAGGCTCGAACCTTGCTTTTCTTGCTCTTACCAGCTATAATTCTAGTGTTTAGATACGTAAGGAGGCACCTGCATGAACCTGTTTCATGAGAACAAACCATTTTGGAAGGGGAATCTCCATTGCCATACCACCTTGAGCGATGGTCTGCTCTCCCCAAGTGCCGTCAAGGCATTTTATCGCCAAAAGGGCTATGATTTTCTGGCCATTACCGACCACCGTATTCTTTCAGAGCCCGCACATATAGAAGATGGCTTGCTGCTCCTGCCCGGATTGGAAATGGATTTTATGCTGCCGGGTGAAGCGCTGCACATTGTTGGCATTGGCATGAGCAGCAAGCTTGACCGCTATGATTTAAGCGCAAGCCCCCAATTTTGCATCAACCGCATGCGCCATTGCGGCGGACGAGCCATTGTTGCACACCCTGCATGGTCGCTCAACACGGTTGCCACGCTTAGCGCCCTCACCGATGTAACCGCCGCTGAAATTTACAACAGCGTTTCCACCTGCCCATGGAACGGCGACCGTGCCGATTCGTCGGGCGTGCTGGATGTTTGCGCTACCCACGGCACGCTCTTTAACCTTGTTGCTTCCGATGATTCGCACTTTTACAATGGTGAAGCAGGGTACAGCGCCACCATGATCCAAGCGGATGAGCTTACACAGCAAGGTCTGCTTTCCGCCATGGACGAGGGGCGTTTTTATGGCACGCAAGGCCCCGCGTTTGAGCAAATCACAGTGGAAAAAGGTTTGCTCACCGTTACCTGCTCCCCCGTTGACACCATTGTTTTCTACAGCAATCTGGTATGGTCTGCAGAGCGCTGTCAAACAGGCAAAGCGCTCACCCATGCTTCCTACCCACTGCAAACCAGCCGCGGCGAAACCTTTGTGCGCGTGCAGTTGATTGACGAAAACGGCAAAAGCGCTTGGTCTAACCCCATTTTGCTTAAATAGACCCCTAAGCGCGCAAAAAGCAAGCTTGAAAGGTTGGTGTTTACCATGAAGAAGCATTGGCATGCAAGGCTGACCGCATTGTTTTTGGTGTGGCTCTCCATGGGCTTTGGCTCGCTCGCCATGGCAAAGGAAAACAGCATTGTCGTAGAAGCGGCGCAATACCCCGTTTCTGAAAACGGCGCTTACACCTCCATGGAGGAGGTTGCGGTTTATTTAGCCGCCTACCATCACCTGCCCGCAAACTTCGTTACCAAAAGGCAGGCGGAAGCGCTGGGCTGGAACAACCGACTGGGCAATTTAGACGAGGTTTCCCCCGGCTCCTCCATCGGCGGCGACCATTTCGGCAACTATGAAAACGTGTTGCCAAGCGCCAAAAACCGCAAATGGACGGAATGCGATATCCACTATCACGGCGGCTACCGCGGCGGCGAACGCATTGCCTTTTCAAATGATGCTTTGATTTATTTTAGCGACGACCATTACAATACCTTCACGCAGGTGCAGGTCGTTGCAGGGGAAGGCAAAGCGCCAAAAAAAGAAACCGCTGTCAAGGTCAGGAAAAACGGCAAATACACCTCCGTCAAGGAGGTGGCGGCTTATTTGCACAAATACGGCGAGCTGCCCTCCAACTACCTCACCAAAGCAGAGGCCAAAAAATTAGGTTGGAGCAACAAAAAAGACAATCTGGGCAACGTCGCGCCTGATTGCGCCATCGGCGGCGATTCCTTCCAAAACCGTGAAAAACTGCTTCCCGAAAAAAAAGGACGCAGCTGGGCTGAATGCGATGTAGGCTCGCACAACGGCAAGCGCGGCAAAGAACGCATTGTATATTCAAGCGATGGGCTGATCTATTACTCCCCCGACAATCACAAAAGCTTTACACAGCTGTATGATTAGTGCGGCTCATGAAAGGATGGAACTATATGCGCGACATCGTTTTGGACATCACACCCTTTGAAGAAAAAATCTCCCTGCACCGTTACCTCAAGGAAATGCTTTGTTTTCCCTTTTATTACGGCGCTAATCTTGATGCCTTGCACGACGAGCTTGCCAGCGAAACCGAAAATCTGCATATCACCGTGATTTACCCCCAATCGCCCCAAGGCAAAATGACGGAATATTTGCCGAACCTGATGCGGGTGTTTGAGGATACCGCTCGTGAAAACTATCATTTGGAAATCACTTTTCAGGAAGGAAGATCCAAACCATGAGTCAAACCATCATTCCAGAGGGCTACCGTCCCACGCTTTCCCTGTACGAAACACAAGCGGCCATCAGCCTCATTAAGCGTACCTTTCAGGATAGCCTTTCGCTTGCGCTAAACCTAAAGCGCGTATCCGCCCCGCTGTTTGTAGATCCCGCCACAGGCTTAAACGATGACCTGAGCGGCGTGGAACGCCCCGTAACCTTCGACATTCCCGCCGCGCATATTGACGCGCAGGTGGTGCATTCCCTTGCCAAATGGAAGCGCATGGCGCTCTACCGTTACGATATCTACCCCGGCAAGGGGCTGTATACCGATATGAACGCCATCCGCCGCGATGAGGATCTCGATAACATTCATTCCATCTATGTAGATCAGTGGGATTGGGAGCGCGTGATCACCCCTGAAACACGCACCCTGTCCACCCTCAAGGAAACCGTGCGGCAAATTATCGGCTGTATCTGCGATGCCTCGCTCATTGTCAACGGCCGTTATCCTAAATTGCAAACCCAGCTAAGCCGCGAGGTTGCCTTTGTAACCGCTCAGGAGCTTCTGGAGCTTTACCCCAACAAAACCCCAAAGGAGCGCGAGCAAGCATTTGTGCGCGAGCATCCCATCACCTTTTTAATGGGCATAGGCGGCAAGCTTTCCAATGGAGAGCCTCACGATGGCCGCGCCCCCGACTATGATGATTGGAGCCTCAACGGCGATATTTTGTTTTACAATCCCGTGCTGGATGCGCCTATGGAGCTAAGCTCCATGGGCATACGCGTAGACAGCGAAACCCTCGACCGTCAATTGACGCTCGCAGGCTGTAACCATCGGCGCGAGCTGTTGTTTCACCGCATGCTGCTTGAAGACCGTTTGCCGCTCACCATCGGCGGCGGCATCGGGCAAAGCCGCATGTGTATGCTCTTGCTAGGCAAGGCGCACATCGGAGAGGTGCAATCCTCCATTTGGGACGAGGACACCCACCAAATTTGTGCAAAGGCGGGCATTACCCTGCTGTAAACGCGTTGTTATTTGCCCACGCAAAATCTGGAAAAGATATCGTCCAGCAGTTTTTCATCCACGCTGTCGCCTGTGATACTGCCCAGCAAATACAAAGCCTCGTGCATATCCACAGCCGCTAAATCCAGCGGCTGTTTGCCTGTAAGGGTGGCAAGCGCTTGGTTGAGGCGGCCAAGCGCCTCCCTTGCCACGCTCAAATGCCGTTCGTGGGTGAGCATGTTTTCTTGCGGCATGCGCACAAAGCCGCTTAAATATTGGCGTACCTCGTCCAAGCCCTCAAGCGTTTGTGCCGATATGCGAAAAACGGCCGCGTGTGTGCTCATCTGCCGCACCTCTGCCACGCTCAGCTTTTCGCCCGCATCCTGCTTGTTGAGCAATACCGCGCACGGGCAGGGCAAAGCCAAGCGCAGCAGCGCTTTCTCCTCCGCCGTCGGCTCCGCAGACGCATCCACCAAGAGCAGCGCCGCATCCGCCTGCTCCAACGCCTTTTTGGCACGCTCCACGCCAATGCGCTCCACCTTATCGCCGCTTTCGCGCAAGCCTGCCGTATCCTGCAAAAGCACCCGCACACCGCTTAGGGTAAAGCTGCCCTCCAGCACATCGCGCGTGGTGCCAGGCACATCGGTTACAATGGCACGCTCCTCGCCTAGCAATGCGTTAAACAGCGTGCTCTTGCCCGCATTGGGCCGCCCGCATAGCGCTACGCGCAAGCCCTCGCGCAAAATTCGCGCACTGCGCTCGTCAATGGCGCTGTTTAAACGTTGGGTTAGCTCTGTGAGCCCCTTTTCAAGACCCTCCAGCGCTTCCCCTTCGCTGATTTCATCAGGATAATCAATATGCGCCTCAAGCCCCGCCAACAGCTCCGTCAATTTTTCCTGTGCCAAGCGCACAAAACGGCTTTGACCGCCCAAGAGCTGACGCTCCTCCGCACGCAAGGCCGCGGCAGATTGTGCGGAAATCACCCCCATAACCGCCTCCGCCTGCATCAGGTCTATGCGGCCGTTCATAAACGCGCGGCGTGTAAATTCGCCTGCCTCCGCTGGTCTGGCACCCAAGCGCACAAACAGCTTCACCACCAAAGCCGCCGCAATACTGCCCCCATGCGTGTGAAGCTCGCACACATCTTCTCTTGTATAGCTGTTGGGGGCGTACATCACCACGCCCATGGCTTCGTCAACCTGCTCGTTCCCATCCACCACATGCCCCACCATCAGCCGATGGCTTTCAAAAGGCGGCTGACGCTTGCGCGGCACAAATGCGCGTTCAAACAGGGAAACGGCATGCTCGCCGCTCAAGCGCACAATGGCAATGCCGCCTTCACCTGCCGCCGTAGCAATGCCCACAATGGTATCCGCCATCCATTTCACTTCTTTCTTTGCGGTTTCCGCTTAATCATGATATCATGTTCTTAGCACTTTTTCCATCCCATTTCATCAACTTGGGGAGGCTACGCTATGTCCGCTCATGTACGCATCATCACCGCTCGGCCGCACAGACTTTTTCAGCCCATTGTAAACGAGCTGGGTCAGCATTTGCAAAGGGAGGAGCCCTCCATATTGCTTGTGCCTGAACAATTTACGCTTCAAGCGGAACGCGAATTGCTTGCGCGGCTCAAGCTTCAAGGCTTTTTTACGCTTAATGTACTCAGCCCCTCCCGCCTTTACGAGCGTGTGCTGTCCAGCGCTGGGCACGATGAGCGCCAACCCCTGTCGGACGCAGGTCGGCGTATGGCAGTCAGCCAAGCGCTGGAGCGTTTGGAAAACAAACTGCCCTACTACGGCTCCATTGCGCACAGGCGCGGCTTTGTGGAAAAGCTTGCCGCGCTCATAACCGATTTAAAATCCGGGGGCATGACGCCCGAAGCGTTGGAGGCCTACGCCGCCACATTGCCAAGCGGCCTCACCCATGAAAAATTTGCGGATCTCAGCCGTATTTTTGCGCAATACCGCGCTGTTTTGCGCGACCGCTTCAGCGATAGTGAGGATCTTTCGGATTATGTGGCAAAACGGCTTCCGTTAAGCGATTCGCTGAGCGGTCAGCATTTGGTTGTTTATGGCTTTGACACCTTGCCAGACACCATGATGCGCTTTTTATGCGCCTGTGCGCCCCTGTGCGAAAGCCTCACGGTCGCGCTCATCTGCGATTTTTCCATGGCGGAGGATTCGGAGCTTTTTCTGCCCATTCGCCAAGGAATTAAGCGTTTCACCGCCATGCTTGCCAATGCGGGCATTCAAACGAAGCTTACCCCCCTGCCGCCGGAGCCGCTCCCCCACGCCCCCGCCATTGCTTATTTGGATTCTGCTTTGTTTGCACTGCATGCAAGCAAATATTCCGAGCCACAGCAAAGCATCTTCCTTTTTAGCGCGCTTTCCCCCTTTGAAGAAGCAACGCTGATGTCCCGTCAAGCGCTTCGATTGCTGGAAAACGGAGTGGATCTGGAGCGCATCGCTGTGCTGTACCCAGACCAAAACGGCTACGACTTTGCGGTTTCAGCGGCACTGCGCGATAGCGGCATTCCCTTTTATACCGATCAAAAGCTGCCCGCCACCTCCCATGGGCTGGTGCGTTTTTTGCTCTGCGCCCTGCGCGCCATGGCCGATGGCTACCGCAACGCAGACCTGCTGGGCATGCTCAAAAGCGGTTATGCCCCGCTTTGCTTTGAAGAGGGCTGTGAGCTGGAAAACTATGCTTATTCCTACGGGATTAGCAAAAGCCGCTGGCTCAAGCCCTTTACAAAGGGGGAAGCCGCCCTGTGTGAACGCATGGAAGCCCTGCGCAAAAAGCTCATGGAGCCGCTTTTGCACACACGCGCCGCCCTTGTGGCCGCAAAGGATACCGTCGCCTCCATGACCGCCGCCTTTGGTCTGCTGACCGAATGCAACGCCTACGAGGTGCTTAAGCGTGAAGAGCAGCAGCTTACCGAACATGGTCTGCTGATTCGCGCCAATCAAAACAGCCAAATTTGGTCAAGCATCCTCACCCTGTTTGATCAAATGGTGCATTTAAGCGATGGCGCACGCATCCCCCTCAAGCACATTGCTTCCAGGCTGGAATGCGGCTTTTCCGCCATAGCGCTGGCTTCTCTGCCGCCTGCCAGCGGCATGCTGCACGCGGGCACATTGGGGCATTTGCTCACAGAGGGCGCAGACGCGGTTTTTCTGTTAGGGCTTAACGATTCCATTTTATCGCGCGCAACCGAAAGCCTCCTCACCCCCGAGGAGCGTGCACAGGCACAGGAAAGCACAGGTAATTACCTTGGCCTCACAGATGAAAGCCGCGCGCTGTTTGCCAAGCTTGATCTCAAGCGTGCCATGACATTGCCTACAAAATGGCTGTATTTAAGCTATGCCAAAACCGCACCAGACGGCACCGCGCTCCGCCCCGCCTCACTGCTTGCCAGCCTGCAAACCCGCATGTTTACAAGCATTGCCCAATCTCCCATACCTCAGGGCGATCTTCCCTTTGCCGCTCCGCAGGCGCTGGCAGAGCTTAGCCTATTGCTTCGCGCACACATGAGCGGCGAATTGCCAGAGGGCTTGTCCCCTCAAAGGCAGGCGATTTTAAAGGCGTTGCTGGAATCGCCCGATACCGCGCCAAGCGCTATGCGCCTCCTGCGTGCGCTCCATTTTGACGGCAGCTCTCAGCAGCTCGACCCTGCGCAGGCCCGCGCCCTTTTTGGGGATGAATCCCTCTCGGTAAGCCGTCTTGAGCAGTTTGCTGGTTGTCCCTTCAAGCATTTTATCAATTATGGCCTTCGTCCCCATGTGCTTCGCGAGTGGAAGGTAGATCCCATTGAAACAGGCAACTTCTATCATGCCAGCCTCGACCGTTTTGCAAAGCTGGCCAAGGCCAATGCCGCTTACCCCAACATCCCCGAGGAGGCTGTGGAGCACATGGCAGAGGAAGCCATTGCCCCATTGCTTGAAGAGCTGCTAGGCGGCCCCATGGGGGATGGCGAGCGAAGCCGCGCACGCTTTGAGCAAGCGCGTGCCGCCATTCGCCGCGCCGCGGTCACCATCACCCGTCAGCTTTCCGCAGGAAGCTTTACCCTGTACCAAACGGAGGCTTCCTTTGGCTACGAAGGCGGCTTACCCCCCATTGTGCTAAGCCTTGCGGATGGCCGCGAGGTAATGCTTCGCGGACGAATTGACCGCATAGACCGCTATGACGCGCCAAATGCCGTTTATCTGCGCGTGATTGATTACAAATCAGCCCAGCAAAGCTTAGACGCGGCACGCACTTGGTGGGGTCTGCAGCTGCAGCTGCTTTTGTACCTTGATGTTTGCACCTCCGCCATTCCAAACGGAAAACCAGCGGGCGCGTTTTATTTTTACGTAGCTGACCCGCTTGTGGAAAGCGATACGGACCTTGCCCCCATTGTGGAGGCCAAACTGCGCGATGTATTTCAGCTTCGCGGCATCACGCTTACCGATGTGGAAATTTTAAACGCCATGGACGCAGGCGATGTGCCCTGCGTGTTGCCCTCCGTCTATCTCAAATCCGGCGAGCTTCGCAAAACCGCCAAGGCCTTGAACATGCCGCAAATGCTGGCGTTGCTTGAGCACGCCAGACAGGTTGCCGCCCAGCTCGCCAGCGAGCTTTTCAGCGGTACCAATGCCATCACCCCTACGCTGGATGCGGGCCGTTCCTCCTGCGATTATTGCGATTTTAAACCCATTTGCCGCTTTGATACCGAAGCGCCCGAAACCATTTTCCGCGAATTGCCTGAAATGAGCATGGATGAGCTTCGCCTTTCACTCACCAAAGGCGATGCAGATGATGCGTAACTGTTCATATTTTGTTCTCAAGAATTCCTTCAAGGGGCGTTGCTATTCTGTCCACATTCATGTATAATACAGGTGGTGGATGGTCACGAGTGATGTGTGATGCAGGGAGCGCAACCTTGATAGCACATACCAAAGCCATCTTAAATCAAAATCAAACATGTGAAGGAGGCGTTACCATTGATTCAGGTGATTGCTGGAAAAAAAGGCTCGGGTAAAACCAAGCGCATCATCGACATGGCTAACAAGGCCACTCAGGAAAGCACACACGACATTGTTTTTATTGACGATGACAACCGCTATATGTTTGACCTTCGTCACGAGGTTCGGTTCATTAACGCGGGCGAATACGATTTGGTGAACGACCAAATGTTCATGGGTTTCCTCTATGGTGCCGTGGCACAAAACTTTGACGTGGGTCTTATCTTTATCGACGCATTCAAGAAGCTGATCAAGGCGGAGCTGGAAAGCACCGAATGGCTGTTTACCCGTTTGGAAGCCGTCAGCGAAAAGCACAGCGTCGATTTTGTTATTTCTGTCAGTGCAGATCCCACCGAACTGCCTGCATTCATTCAAAAGTACGTTATTTAAATCTGGTAGCTTGGGAGTCAATCATAAACGGGGGAAGTGCCTTGCAAAAGGCGCTTCCCCCGTTTTGGGTTGCTTGGGGTGTAGTCCTTGAAATTGCCGATAAAAAAAATGCGGGCACGATCAATCGTGCCCGCCCCATTCCCATACATCTCCGTAACGCGCCTTACGCCATTTCAATCACACGGCCGCCTGCCAAGCGTGAGGTTTCAGCCGCCAGCGCCACCAAATGGCTTTCCACCGAGCGATCGATGGAGGAAAGCGTGGTGCTTGTGATTTCCTCCCCCGCCACCAATCGCACAAATTCGTGTATCATGCGCGTATCGCCGCCGCCATGGCCGGAAAAATCATCCGTAAGCTTGGTAATGTCAATCTCCGTATCCTCTTGACCAAAGGGCATCACGCGAACGGTTTCCTTTTTCATATCGCAGTACAGCTCGCCGCGCGTGCCCATCACGCGCAAGGTACGCCCGCCATGTGCCACAAATGCGCACATGGTAAAGTTGACCGTTGCCCCGTCCTCCAGCTCCAAATTCACCACCTGATGGTCTACCGCATCGTTATCGCAATGGTAAACACAGCGGCCATAGGGGCCTTCCTTGAGCGCTTTCATAACGTTTTCTTCGTTGGGTTCAAAAGCCACCACGTTTACAGGCCAATCTGTTTCGCCCTTGCGCACGCGGTCCATATAAAACCTTTCCGCATTATAAACGCAGGCTTCTGCGGCGGGGCATCCGTCCGTACAGCGCATAGGCGCACCCGCTGGTGCCTGTTCCTTTGTGAAATGCCTGAGGCTTCCAAACGAGCTTACCCTGCGGCAATGCTTGCCCGTAAGCCATAGCAGAATATCCATGTCATGACAGCATTTTTGCAAAATCATGGGCGAGCTTTCTGCAGTGCTTCGCCAATTGCCGCGCACAAACGAATGCGCCTGATGCCAATAGCCAACCTGCTCAATGGCTTGCAGTGACACCACCTCTCCCACCGTGCCTGCGTCCATCAGCTCCTTGATTTTTTGGTAAAAGGGTGTGTAGCGCAGCACATGGCAAACCACCACATGCAAATGTCGTTCCAGCGCCAATTGAGCTAATTCGCGGCACTCCTCCGCACTGGCTGAGATTGGTTTTTCAAGCAGTAAATGATAGTCAAGCGCCAACGCGGCTTTTGCTTGCCCATAGTGCAGCCGATCAGGCGTGCAAATGAGCATAGCGTCTGCTATACGCCCTTGCTTTAGCATATCCTCAGCGGACGCAAAGCACATGCTCTGTTCAAGACCGCACAGCTTGCGCATGCCCTCCAATTTTTCCGAATCAATATCCGCCGCCGCCACAATTTTCACTTGTTCGGGCATTTGAACCAAAATTTGTGCATAGGTATCCTGTCCGCGCGAGCCGCAACCCGCAATGGCCACCGTGATCGTTTTCATTGTATGCGCTCCTTTTGCTGTTGTGCTTCTGTTTTTGCTCTTTTCCCAAGAACGAGCAGCTGTCATGGAGATGATAGCGCAATTTGACCACGAATGCAATAACCATGCGGCTGCCGCGCCCTATCCTTCGCTTGTTTTTTTCCAACGCAGCCTATCGCCCCCCCTGCCCCTACCGCCAATTGGTCATCAATCGAAAGAATCCCTCCACCAGCCCCGGCATGCCTACATCCGCAGCCGCCACGGCGGATAGCTTTGCAATCACCCTTTCGCCCAGCTTTACACGCACCACGCCAAGCGCGTCCCCTGCTTTGATGGGCGCGTCCACCTCTGGCGGCAATTCAATGTCAAGCGATAGCTGCTTCTCCTGCCCCGCCTTTAACAGCATGCTCAGCCCTGAACCTACCGCCATTTCAATTTCCTCTGCCATGCCCATTTTCACAGGCACACGCCGCCCCAGCAGCTCGCCTTTTTGCAATACGCTCACGCGCTTGTAGCCCGAAAAGCCGTAATCCAGCATGGCACGCGCCTCGTCAAACCGCGCTTGACTCGCGCTTGAGCCTAGCACAATGGCAATCAGCCGCAAGCCGTTTTTTTCGGCAGTTGCGCTCAGGCAATATTTTGCGCCGTCCGCACTGCCTGTTTTTAAGCCGTCACAGCTTTCGTAAAAGCGTACAAGGCGGTTGGTGTTGGTTAAATCCGTTACGCGTCCGCTTGGGTGGGTCATGGTATCCATCCATATGGCCGCATAGGTAAAATAGTCGGGATGCTTGCACATCTCGCACGAAAGCGTTGCCACATCACGTGCGGTGGTGTATTGCCCCTCTGCGGGCAAGCCCGTGCAATTTCGGTACACGGTATCCGTCATGCCAAGCTCCGCCGCACGCGCGTTCATTTCCTGGGCAAAGGCTTCCTCCGTGCCGGATAGATGCTCCGCAAGCGCACAAGCCGCGTCGTTTGCGCTTGCAATGATGGTGGCCTTGAGCAGCTCCTTGAACGGATAAATTGCGCCTGAATCCAACAGCGCTTGACTGCCAATTTGCGAAGCGGCCGTTTTGCTCGCGGTTACTTCATCGTTTAGGCTCACGCGCCCCGCTTGCAGTGCCTCAAAGCAGAGCAGAAGCGTCATCAGCTTGGTAATGCTGGCCGCCTGACGCTTTTCATCCGCGTTTTTTTCAAAGATCACCGTGCCCGTGCCTGCCTCCACAAGCATTGCCGCAGGGGAAGCCACCGCAATGGGCGTTCCCTCCTCAAGGGGCGTAGCGTAAGCGGTTGTGTTGAAGGCGGGCAGTATGAGCAGCACAAGCAGGTATGCACCAAGCCGCAGTTTCCATGTTTTTTTCATATCCAAAAACTCCTTCCATGGGATGTTGATCCTGTTGGATAGCATACCCATAGAAGGAGCGAAAAAACAATCAAAGTTTTGGTAATGATTGGCGCTTAGAGCGCGTGAATCACGCCGTCCACCAAGGCGCGGAACGTATCCTTCACGCGTGCACCTGTTTCCATGACTTCCTTGTGCGAAAGGGCTTGATCCAAAATTCCCGCCGCCATGTTGGTAATACAGCTAATGCCTAGTACCGCCATGCCTGATTGCTTGGCTACAATGGTTTCAGGCACGGTAGACATGCCCACCGCATCTCCCCCCAAAACACGCACCATGCGAATTTCAGCAGGCGTTTCGTAGCAGGGACCGTTGAGCCAGCAATAAACGCCTTTTTGCATATGGAGACCCAGCCTTGAAGCCACATCCTCGCAAAGCTTTTGCAGGCTCTGGTCATAGGCATGGCTCATGTCTGGAAAGCGGGGGCCAAACTCGTCTAGGTTTGCACCAATCAGCGGATTCTTGCCCGATAGGTTGATAAAATCGGTCATCAGCATCAAATCGCCAGGCGCAAAGGCCAAATTAACGCCGCCCGCCGCATTGGTCACAATCAGGGTTTTCACACCCAGTTGCTTCATCACGCGCACAGGCAAGGTAACCTCGCGCTGATCATATCCTTCATAGGAGTGAAAGCGGCCTTGCATCATGCATACGCGCTTTCCGTGCAATAAGCCTGTATACCAGCGCCCCGCATGACCAGGCGCAGTGGATACGGGAAAACCCGGAATGTCTTGATAAGCAATGCTTTTGGCATCCTCCAGCGCCTCTGCATACTCGCCCAAGCCACTGCCCAAAATCACGCCAATCTCCGCGCCGCCGCATGCCTGCTCAATCACTTGAGCCGCTGTTTCAATCTGTTTCAAGTATGCTTCATTCATTGTGTAAACCGCCCTTTCCTTTTTTACAGTTCTTTTGCAAACGACTCTGCTCCAAAGCGCTCCTCCGCGCCAAACCATTCCGAAAGGGTCGCGGCCAAATCCGCATAGCTCTTTCGTGTGCCAATGCTCGTAAGCCCCGCCATGCCCTTATGCCATGCAAAAATGGGGATATACTCGCGCGTATGATCCGTGCCCGTATGGCAAGGGTCACAGCCATGGTCAGCGGTGATCATGAGCAAATCGTCCGCGCGCATTTCAGCCTTGATTTCTTTGAGGCGCACATCAAAGGCTTCCAGCGCCTCGGCATAGCCGCGCACATCGCGGCGGTGACCGTACACCATATCAAAATCCACCAAATTAACAAACACAAAGCCTTCAAAATCGCGCTTCATTACCTTCAAAAGCGAATCTACACAGGCAGGGTTACCAGCGGCATGCTCGCTTTCACAAAGCCCGCTCATGCAAAAAATATCCTCAATTTTGCCCACGCCCATTGTAAACAAGCCGCGATCCTTGAGCACATTGAGCAGTGTGCGGCCCGTTGGCGGCAGAGAAAAATCGCGGCGATGGGGCGTGCGCTCAAACGCGCCCTTGTGCGTGCCCACAAAGGGTCTGGCAATGACACGCCCCACAGCGTGCTCGCCCTGCAAAATACCCCGCGCAATTTCACACATTTCATAAAGCCGCTTTGGCGGCACAAGCTTTTCATGGCAGGCAATTTGAAACACGCTGTCCGCCGAGGTATATACAATGGGATAGCCCGTGCGCAGGTGCTCCTCGCCCAATTCATCCAAAATGGCGGTGCCGCTGGCGGGATAGTTCCCCAGCGTTTTGGTGCCAATGGCGTTTTCAAACGCGCTGATCACCTCTGGCGGAAAGCCGTTGGGGTAGGTGGGAAAGGGTTGCTTGAGCTGAATACCCATCATTTCCCAATGCCCTGTGGTGGTGTCCTTCCCTGCGGAAACCTCCGCCGCACGCCCAAATACGCCAGCCGCCGAATCAGGCACGGGATAGGGAATGCCCTCCAGCCTGCCAAGCCCCATTTCCGCCAAATTGGGAAGCTTCGGCGCTTCCTGCGCAATAATATGCCCCAGCGTGTTAGCACCCACGTCGCCATAGCTGGCCGCATCAGGCAGTGCCCCCACGCCCACGCTGTCCAGCACAATCAAAAAAGCTCTCTTCATATACGAAACCTCCTTTGTTTGAACCTCTTTTCCATTATTATTTTCGACATCCAAGGCTGTGTTTCCTTCATGCCGCGTATTTACGTATTTTATATGGTTGGGTATTCGGCCATGGTCAGCAGGTTGCTTGTTTCACACCAGCAGCTGCCGCAAAACACACCGCCCACACAGGCTTGTGTTTCCCAATCAGACATGTTCACACGCTCGCAAATAAAGCCCTCAGGCAATGGAACGCTTTCCGCCGACATGCCCTGCACGCCGTTGACCAACGCCTCCTCGGGTACCTGCCAAGAGCAAATGGGGCGCTCCTTGGTGGACATAAACTGCCCAATGCTAAGCGCAATGTCCTCAAACAGCTCGCGATACAGCTCGTTGCCCGTCCATTGGTAGAGCTTGTAAAGGCTGTTGCCTGATAATGTGCAAATGCCGGGAGCCGCATGCTTGTTTTGAACATTGGCAAATACACAGCCAACGGTTTTCATTTGAAGCCGCCCAAATTCGCTGGTCGGCGGAAATACATAGTTATAGCTGACCACCCAGCTGGCACAGAGGTTCGCGCAATGCTGTGCATAAACCAGCCAGCGTTTTTCCTGCGTTACCTCGTAAAGCACAACCATGCTTTCAAGCAAAGCAAAGGCGCTTTCACTGTCAGGGCCCTGCAAAATTTCACCGGGCCCGCCTGTGGTGTAGCCCTTGGCCGCGTCACGCGTAAACATCATTTCAGCGCTCTGCATGGCTGCGTTTAAATAGCGCGCATCATGAAAAAAGCGATAGCTTTCTGCCAAAGCGGCAGGCACAATAGCGCCGCAGGTAGAGCCGCCCACCGTAATCTCGCCATTGTCACAATCCACAAATTGGCCAAACTGATGGTATTGCTCCCACAGGCTAACAAAGCGATCCGCCAGCTTGCGCGTGCCTTCTAAAAAGCTTTGGGGAATGTCCTTCATCAGCTGAAAATGTTTAAAAGCAAAATACAGGCAGTCCGCCGATTTGCGTACCAGCAGCCATTTTTCAGCGCCTTTGTGCCCAAAGCCATCGCATTTCTGATGGCTCATGCCGTAAAACAGCCCGCTGGGCGCTTGGTTGGCAAACAAATAATGCAATGTTTTTACCGCGCGCTCCGCTTCCAAGCGGCCGCCCAGCTTCATCAAGGCATAGCCGGACATTGCGCCGCCCACCCAGCCGGGTTGCCATTCGCCCCGCGTGTCCACATCGTAAAAGCCGTCCTTTTCCTGCCAATTCATGCGGTTGAATTTGTCACATTGCACGCGAAATTGTTCCGCGAAGGTCGGCGTTTGCGGCCTTGTGCAGTCCAGCCCCATGCATTTGCGGTTTTCCAAAAAGGTTTGATAGAACTCCGCAAGATCCGCACATTCAAACTCCATGCATTTCATGGGGATGTCTGCCTCCACAGCCTCATAAGGCTCCGTGTTTTCAACCATATGCGGCCAATGGTATACCTGATCGCGGAAGGCAGGCGCGCTCAGCTCAATCACACCGCGGCGGTAGGCCATTCCTATGTTTTTCCCCGCCGCCTGCTGTACCGTAAACACAAAGGTGGCTCGCTTTTTTTGGGCATTAAAAATTCCAACGCAGGGTACGGAAAGATCTCCCGTGGTAATTTGAATACAGCCGCTTCCATCCTTTTCAAGGCGCGGCACATCGGTAATGGTAACGGGGATATCCGCCCCTGCCTCATAGGGCTCAAATAGCGGCGGATATTCCTTTTTTAATACCTCAAAGCGATTGCCGTTGTAACAGCAAGCGGGAAAAAATACGTATTCACTTCCATCAGCATAGGGAATGTCAATTCTTTTCATTCTGTCATCCTTCTTTCGTTTCATTCCTTCCAAATCATCATAGGATAGGGGCAATGGGCTGTCAACACGAAAAAGCGGACATTCGCGCAATTCGCAAAAATCAGAGCTCCGCGCCGCTTTTTTGATTGAATGCTACTCATGCTAATCATCCATACCATCAGAAATTGTTGTTGTAAATGCAGAACGGTCTTGCTATGATGGGTTCATTATTTTACATGAGGTGAACAAACATGGCACAGCCCTTTCATCAGGATCGAAACGCTTTGCATTTAAACCGCCTGCCCATGCGCACCACATTGGTACCCTATGCAAGCGAGGAAAGCGCCTTATGCGGCGAACGTGCGCTTTCCCCGTATTTTTGTTCGCTCAATGGCACATGGGCCTTTTGTTTTCACAAGCATATCCCCGCATTTCCTGCGCAAGCAGACCCGTCTGTTTCCACCGCACCCATCACCGTGCCTGGAAACTGGCAAACCCAAGGCTTCGCGCCGCCGCAATACCTCAACATTTCCTTCCCCATTCCCTATCAGCCGCCTTTTGTGCCAGACGATACCCCTCTTGGTGTGTACGCGCGCACCTTTGTATTGCCCCAAAGCTTTGCAAACAGGCGTACCTTGCTGAGGCTGGAAGCGGTGGACGGCTGTGCAGGCGTATACGTCAACGGCTGTTTTGCAGGCGCATCAAAGGTTTCCCACCTGCCCGCAGAGTTTGACATCACCGCTTATTGCCGCGAGGGTGAAAACGATTTACAGCTATATGTATACCAGTGGTCGGATGCCACCTATTTGGAGGATCAGGACAAATGGCGCTTGAGCGGCGTTTTTAGGGATGTCATGCTGCTTTCCTTTGCCGAGGAACGCATTGTGGATTGGCAGGCCGATGCGGATTACGATGCCTTAACAGGCAATGGCTTGCTCCGCCTGCACATAGCCGTACAGGCCGCCCTACAGGTGAACGTGCGCCTGTTAGATGAAAATAAGCAGGTGCTCATGGAACAGCTTCTCCCCGTAAAAGAGGGGGTTGCAGAGCTTTCCTGCACCCTTGCCGATGTAGTGCCTTGGAGCGCTGAAAATCCAAGCCGCTATGCGCTTATTCTGGCCATTGAAGGACAAACAGAATGCGGGTGGCTTGGCTTCCGTCGGGTGGAAATACACGACGGACAGCTTTGGCTGAACGGCGTATCCATCAAGCTCAAGGGCGTTAACCGCCACGATACCCATTGTGATTTGGGGTATGTAAGCCCCATAGAGGTGATGCGGGAGGATGTGCGGCTCATGAAACAGCACAACCTCAACACCGTTCGCACCAGCCATTACCCCAACGATCCGCGCTTTTTGGAAATGTGCGATCAATATGGTCTGTATGTGATAGACGAAGCGGATGTAGAATGCCACGGTGTGGTAAACGTTTCGCACTACAACCTGATTGCCGATGACCCCGCTTGGGAAAAGCCCATTTTGGATCGTTGCCAAAGAATGGTGGAGCGTGACCGCAACCATCCCAGCATTATCATGTGGTCCTTAGGGAACGAGTCAGGCTATGGGTGTAACTTTGCCAAAGCCGCAGATTTGGTACACGCAATGGATGCCGCGCGCCCCGTGCATTACGAACGGGATGAGCAAGCCGAAAAGGCGGATTTGTATTCCAGCATGTACCCGCGTGTGGAATGGCTGGAAGCCGAAGGGCAGAAAAAGAACCCCAAGCCCTATTTTATGTGCGAATACGCCCATAGCATGGGGCAAGCGCCCGGTAACCTGCAGGACTATTGGGCCTTGATTGAAAAATACCCAAGGCTGATTGGCGGCTGTGTATGGGAATTGATCGATCACGGCCTGCGCATTCAGCAAGGGCCGCACAAGGGCAGCTTTGGTTATGGCGGTGATTTTGATACGGTTCCCGCCGCAAACGACGGTCACTTCTGCATAGACGCTCTTTGCAGTCCCGAGCGCAAGCCGCATACGGCCATGCTGGAGCTCAAGCATGTGCTCCGCCCCGTAAAGGCCGTGCTTGTGAACGAGCAAACAGGTAAAGTCAAGCTTGTGAACCAATATGCCTTTACCAACCTGTCCGCGCTTCGCCTGCGGTGGTGGGTGGCGCATGGCAAGGATTGCTTTGCACAGGGCGAAATGCGCTGTGCCCTAGCCCCCATGCAAAGCAAAACCTTCACCCTCCCCTTGGCTCGCTATCCGCAAGGCAGCTATTTGAACCTGCGGTTTGAATTGCCGCTTCATACGCTTTGGGCGGAGGCAGGGCATACCGTTGCCTGCGAGCAGCTGCCGCTTGCGCTGGGCACACCCGCACAGGTGCCTTCGCCAGCACCGCAGTGCCTTGACCTATGCTTTGACGCGGGCTTTGCACGCATCAAGGGGGAAAGCCTTTCGCTTGCTTTTTCCAAGCAGGAGGGGCTTTCATCGCTGTGCTCACAGGGCACAGAGCTTCTGCAAGCCCCCATTGCACTCAGCATATGGCGTGCCCCAACCGATAACGACGCAGGCCACATGGGCGACCTTGCCGAGTGGCATCAGGCAGGCCTGAATCGCCTCAAACAGCGCCGCACCGCTTATGATGTATCCAGCACGCCAGAGGAAATACGGGTTTTGCTCCAAAGCGAGTATGCGCCCCTCTCGCTTCCTCCCCTGCTGGCCCTTTCGCAGGAATACCGCCTTCACTCGGATGGCTTTCTTTCGTTGGCGCTTCGCTATACGCCCTTGCGCACTGAAATGCCGACCTTTCCGCGCCTGGGCTTTCGCTTTCAAATGCCGCGCAGCTTCGATCAATTGCTTTGGCAGGGGCGCGGCATGCATGAAAGCTATCCCGACAAAAAAAGCGGCGCACTGTTTGGACAGTATGCCTGCCGTGTGGCCGATACGCATGAAAGCTACTTATATCCGCAAGAAAACGGTTCGCATGAGGACACGTCTTATTTTGTCCTTCACCAAAAATCAGGGCAGGGGCTGTTGATTGCGGGCCATGCCTTTGCGTTTAGCGCGCATCACTACACGCCAGAAGCCTTGGAGCAGGCAGCGCACCCTTGGGAGCTAAGCGAAGGCGACCTTACGCAAGTGCTTGTAGATGGGCGCATGGCGCCGCTTGGCAATGGTTCCTGCGGCTATGGCCCCCTCGAAAAGGATTTGCTCCGCTTAAACAGCCCGCAAAGCTACCATTTTGTATTTGCGCCCATTGACCTGCAGGCCCAAAACCCGCAGAGCGTTTATGAGCAGGCACGCCGATATTTGTGATGGCCGTTAACAGCCCTCCTCTGTTTTGGATAGCTGCAGTTTAAATTCACCAAGGGACATGCCAAAGGTCTTTTTAAAGCGCGTGTAAAAATAGTTATTCTTTTCCAGCCCCACCTTTTCCAAAATGGCATTGAGCGATAGCTTGGTGGTTCGCATGTATGTCACAAGCTGATTCATGCGGTATTCCAAAATATATTGTGCTATGGATTGCCCCTGCGCAAGCTTAAAGAGGTGCCCAATGTAATTGGGGGATAGGTGGAGCTTTTCGGCAACGGCGCTCAAGCACAAGCTGGGGTCTGGATAGTCACTTTGGATAATTTCCATCACGCGCTGTATAATCAAGTCGCTTGTTTTGGACATGTCAGGCTCTGCTTGTGTTTGCATAAAGGCGGATACCTTCAAAAGAAAGCGCTCCATCAATTCATCAATGTCCGCCGCTACCTCCACATCCCGAAGATCCCGAATAAAGTCCTTCAGCAAAAAATCCTGTTCATTTTTAAGCGTTGCACTGCGCTCCATTGCCATGGAATAGATGCTGTAAACCAAATGCATTACGCAGGACATAATTTCGTTGTAGGAATAGCGGTAAAGGCGCTTGTTAATTTCGCGGTAAATGGCCATTGCGGCCTCAGGCTCACCCGCTAACGCGCGCTCTGTTAGCTGTCCCTCCAGCTTGAGCGGCAGGCGGAAATCATCCGCGTTCACCTCATCCAGCACATAGGGGGATATGATACAGCCATGCCCGTAGCGGAATTTTAGCATCATGGAGCTTTTCATGTTGGCATACATGCTCGGCAAATGCTCCAGCCCTTTAAAAAGCGTGCTGTATGCAATGGACAGGGACACCTGCAAGCATTCGGAAACCTCCTTCTGCGTTTGGCGAAGTAACAGCTCCAGCTCTTCCCTGAACGCATTGAAGGGTTTATCACAGCGCACCAGCATCACAAATTGATCCGATGCGCAATTGAAAACCTCACAGCGAAGCTCCCGCTGAGCAACCTCCGTAACCACATCCACAATGGCAAAGCGAAGCGCCCAGCGCTCTTTTTTGCTGTTGATGGATACCATTTGACTGTAGCGGTCTATTTTGAACAGGCACATGCACAATGCGCCTTGCGTAAGGTAGTCAAGCTCCAGCTGCTCCAACCGCTGGCAGGTGCCCTCCTCCGCCGCGGGCGAGGTGCCTGCCAGCAAGCCCGCCAGCAGGTCCTGCTTTTCCAAATGGCTGTTTTCCCGCTTGAGGCGGTCTAGCTGTTCATTTTGCTCACGCATGGATTCGAACACGGAAAGAATAAACCCGAATTCCTCCGTTTTGCTGAGCATGGGCGCGTCCAGCTGTGTTTTTTCACCTGATAGGATGCGCTTCATGGCCTGTACGGGGCTGTTGAGCCTTTTGGCCAGCACATAGCAAATGCCAATGCACAGCGCAAACGCAAAAATCACCAGCACAGCCGCCAGCACTGCCGCAGTGCCCACCTCGCCAAAGATGGATGCCGCAGGGATAATGCTTAGTACGCACCAGCCATTGGCGTTTTGCCTGCTAAAGGTAACCATGTACCGCGTGCCTTCCACATTGATCACGCGGTTGCCTGTGCCTTCAAGCAAAAACGCTTCCCTGCAAACCTGCTGCATATGCTCTGGATTTTGTTTGAGCAAGCGGCCGTAGGTGGCGCTGAGCGGCACGCCTTTTTCATTCAGCACCAAAAAGGTAGAATCCGAGGCGCTTGTGTGTGTGTTAATGGCTTGTATGGATTGCGAAAGCAGTTTTGTGCTCACGTTGACTACAATGGCGTTTCTTCTTCCTTGCGCATTCGCGCTTGATTCAAATACAATATAGGAGCAGCGTTTCGCAATTTCATTTGGCTGTGCAGGCGCAAAAGCAATGGGCTTGCCGCGGTAGGCGCTTGTAAAAGATGCATCCGTTAGCAGCGCGGCTATTTCATGGTCGCTGAAGGCCTCGCTGTTGCTTTGCTCGCCCGTTTTTGAGGAATAGAACATATCCAGCTGTGCATTGTATAGGTACACGCTTTCAAAGCCGCTTAAGGTGAGCAGATGGCGGTCAAGCGCTTGGCTGGCACGCACAGCCGCTAAGCTATCGGTTTTTTTCATATTTAAATAGGTAATGATTTGATGATCCGATAATAAAGCGTTGCTTAAACGCTTGGCTGTTTCATCCACATAGGCAATGCTGTAGTTGGATTGCGCAATCAGCTTGTCACAAAACCTGTTTGCCGTTTCCACCGTTGCTTTAAAATAGGTGAAGGTTAAAAAAGCCGTGAGCATGACGGTTATGAGCACAGCAAGCAATAAAAAGGAAAGAAACACCTTTTTTAAAAAACTCTGGGTGCGGTTCGTCGCTTTTTTCATGTGTTTCTCCCTTTGGATGTCCTTTTTTCATCCTGACTGCTTCACTGCTTTAACATCCTTATTTAGCATTATAATACAAACCGTACAAATGGCAATGCAAAACCACAACGTTTTTCAACATTTTGAACAAATGCTAAAAAATCAGAGTGCTCCAATCGTGCCTATTGTTGAAAACCACGCTTTTTAGAGTTGCGCTCCCTGCCGCTCCCTGCTAGGCTAATCACAGCAAAAGCAAAAAGAAAGGATGGCGACCCTATGAACTCGGCGCAATCTTCCAGCCTTGCTCCCCGCAAGCGGTTTTCGCTACGCAGAGAAGCCCGCAAGCAATCCCCTTTCTATCTCATGATGTTGCCGGGCATTTTGTGCATTTTCATATTTGCCTACATCCCCATGGCAGGGACCGTGCTGGCTTTTAAGGATTACAGCCCCAAGCAAGGTGTTTTCGGCAGTGATTGGATGGAGCCGCTCTTTAAAAACTTCGAATTTTTCTTTAAGAGCGACACCGCACGCATGGTAACGGTGAACACCTTGGTTTACAACATCATCATCGCGGTGCTGGTAACGGTCATCGCGCTTACCCTGTCCATCATGCTAAACGAAGTACGCAAAAAATCCGTGTCTGCTACCTATAAGGGTGCTTTGCTGTTGCCCACCTTCCTATCCTGGGTGGTCATTCAGTACATCGTGTTCGCACTGCTAAGCGTGGATCGCGGCATTGTAAACCGCATGCTTGTGGCAAGCGGCAACGAGGCCATTTACTGGTACAGCGAGCCCTCCTATTGGCGCATTATCATGCCTGCCGCTTATGTTTGGAAAAACGTCGGCTATTACTCCGTGCTCTATGTAGCCGCCATTGCGGGCATCTCCACCGATTATTATGAAGCCGCATCGCTGGATGGCGCAACCCACATGCAGCAGGTGCGCTACATCACCCTGCCGCTATTGCGCCCCACCGTTATTGTACTGCTGCTGCTATGGGTGGGCAAGCTTTTCAACGGCGGATTAGGCGATTGGAACGCCTTTTATACCCTGCCAAATGATGCTGGTGCCCTCTACAAAGCCACTGATGTCATTGATACGCTGGTTTACCGTTCGCTTAAAAAGGTCAACGATTACGGCATGTCCGCCGCTGTGGCGCTGTACCAGTCGGTGATTGGTCTGGTGCTGGTATCTGCCTCCAACTTGATTATTAAGAAATTCGACCCAGACAGCGCCCTGTTTTAGCATAGCGCCGCCCTTGTACAAGGGTCGGGAAAGGATGATTGTATGCAAGCTCAAGCTCAAAAGCCTTTATTTTCACCCTCGCGGATGGTGACCCATTTGGTTTTTATCCTGCTCAGCCTGATTTGTGTGGTTCCCCTGCTGCTGGTGGTATCCATTTCCTTTACGGATGAGCAATCCCTCATGCGTGACGGCTACCGCCTGATCCCGCAGGTGTTTAGCACTGCCTCCTACCAATATGTTTTTTCGGGCGCAGGCTCCGTCTTTAACGCTTATGGGGTTACCATTTTTGTAACCGTGGTAGGCACAGGTTTGCACCTGCTGATTACCTCCATGCTGGCCTATGGCCTTACGCGCCCCGAGGTTACGGCGCGCAACCGCGTAGCGCTGTTTGTATACCTGCCCGTGCTGTTTAACGGCGGCTTGGTATCTCAATACATTTTGCTATCGCGCTACCTCAACTTAAAAAACACCTTTGCCGTGCTGATTGTGGTGGGCTTGGTTTCGCCCGTAAACGTGCTCATTATGAAAAACTATTTCAGAACCATTCCCAATTCGCTGATTGAATCTGCCCGCATTGATGGCTCGGGCGAAATTCATACCTTCTTCCGCATTGTTTTTCCGCTCTCCACCCCATCGCTGGCCACCATCGGGTTGTTTGTAGCCATCTATTATTGGAATGATTGGATGACCTGCTCCCTCTACATTGAAAAGAGCAACATGCGAACCCTGCAATACCTGCTCCAATCGCTTATGAACAACATCGCCTATTTGCAGGCCAACGCAGCCAACGCATCCCAATCCATGCAGGAAGCCATGCTGAACGTACCAAACGAAGGCGCGCGCATGGCCACCTGCGTGCTGGCGGTGGGCCCCATCATTCTGCTGTACCCCCTGCTGCAGAAATATTTCGAAAAAGGCTTAACGGTAGGTGCCGTTAAGGAATGATTTTTTCTGGAAAGCGGCGAACCATCCGCATTCCAGTAAAGATAAAAAAAGATTAGGAGGTATCCCCATGAAAAAAATTCTCGCATTTGTCCTAGCCCTTACATTGCTTGCAGCGCTGCCCGTGGTCAGCTTTGCGCAGGAGCCTACGGAGCTCAACTTCTACTTCATGAGCGGCCCCATTACAGACCTGGACCGCATTATGGAAAAAGCCAATGTCATCATCGAAAAAGAAATCGGCGCAAGGCTGAACCTGATTCCCGTGGATGGCAGCACCTATGCCGACAAAATGAACCTGATGATCAGCTCTGGTGATGCTTGGGATCTATGCTTCACCGCACACTGGGGCGGCTTGAACTTCTTCTCCAACGCCGCCAAGGGCGCCTATGCGGATTTGACCGACTTGATTCCCCAATATGCGCCGCAAACCTATGCCCGCATTCCCGAAGGCTTGTGGGATGGCGTAAAGGTAGATGGCCGCATCTACGGTTTGGTTAACTATCAGCAATGGGGCAGTGCCTCGCGCAGCGGCTTCAAATTCCGCAGTGACATTGCTGAGGAGGTCGGCTTTGACTGGAAAGCAGTCAAGGGCAAGGACACCATCACCGCGCTCAACATGACAGGCGAATTCCTGGGCAAAGCTTTGGAAAAGCATCCTGACATGATTGGCTGGGAAACCAGCACCCTGTACAGCCTCTTTGCCAACAGCCCTCTTTATTGGGACATGGAAGCCGTTGGCGATACCGCTCTGCCAGGCTGGATTGATCTCAACAACCCCGATGTGGTCATCAACCAATTTGACAGCGACCTGTTCATGCAATATTGCAACATCATGCGCGATTGGTATAACAAGGGTTATGTGCGCAAGGATGGTGCCACCGTTAAAGATACCTCGCCCGACCGCAAAGCCTGCAAGTTCATTGCAGAACCCTCCACCGGCTGGCCTGACAGCATCGATTTCCAAGGAAATGCCGACGCTGAAAAAATGTCCATGACCACACACGAGCTTGCTCCCGCTGTGCTGGTATCCACCACCCGCACCCTGCTTCCTTCTAACGCTGGTGCAAACGCCGCCGTGGCCATTAATGCAGAGTCCAAGAACATCGAAAAGTCCTTACAGCTCATGGAATTGCTCAACACAAACGATGAACTGTTCATGCTCATTACCAATGGTGAAGAAGGCGTTGACTTCAACTACGACGAAACCGGCAAGAAGGTAGACGTAGCCGGCAAGTTCCACTTCGGCTATAACGAATGGCAGGTTGGCCAATCCTACAGCCCCACCTTCAGCCGCGCCGCTTATGACCGCAACGAGAGCGGCAAGCTTCAGCAGGATGCTCAGTCGGTCGTATTTGCCGCTGAAACCACCGCTGATGTATCTCCCTTGTCTGGCTTTGTGTTTGATCCCGCGCCCGTAAAAACAGAAATTGCCAACTGCTCCGCCGTCATCACTGAACTCATCCCCGCCTTGAGCGCAGGCTCCGTAGACCCCGCCGTGGTTGTGCCCGAGCTTCGCGAGCGCTTGAACACCGCAGGCGTTGCAGAGATCATTGCTCAAAAGCAAGCACAATATGATGCATGGCGTGCCGCAAAGTAAGCGGATAACCCCGCCTGCCAAAGCCTGCTGCCGCAGGGCACAGGTCGTGTAGCAAACGCGTATTTTACCTTGTTTTGCGCCATCCATTGTACGCTTTTTCGCACGCTGGTACAATGGATGGTGCTTCTTCATTCATCAAAAAGGAAGGGATTTATGATGGTTCATTTAGGCATTATCGGATACGGCGCACGCATGGATATGCTCATGGATGATTTGCTCACCCTGCCCTACGAGGTTCAAATCAAAGCCATTGCGGACATTAACCCAGAGCGGGTTCGCGCGCTCATGACCAAGGCAGAATCGCCTGAAACCATGCACCGCTTAAACATTGACAAAATTGACGGCATGCTTCGCAAATGCCCCATGAACCCCGACGACATTGCTTTTTACACCGATGCTGATTGCATGCTAAACGCTGAAAAGCTGGACGGCGTGCTCATTGGCACCAATTGTGATACCCATGCCGCTTTGGCTCAAAAGGTGCTTGCACGCAATATACCGCTCTTTTTAGAGAAGCCCGTCGCCACCACCCTGGCGGATTTGAAAAGCCTCTCCGATTGTGAAAAAGCCTCAAACGTGCCTGTGGTGGTATCCTTCCCGCTTCGTGTAACGGCACTCGTTAAGGAGGTCAAGCGCCTGCTAAACGATGGCGTTATCGGCAAAGTGGAGCATGTGCAGGCCTTTAACGATGTAGCCTACGGCTTTGTGTATTTCCATGATTGGTACCGCAACGAGGCCGTTTCCCATGGTTTGTTTTTGCAAAAAGCAACGCACGACATTGATGTGCTCAACTATTTGCTGGATGAGCGGGCGGTAGAGGTCTGCGCCATGAAATCCAAGCAGATTTACAAGGGAAGCATGCCCGCTAACCTGCGCTGCAGCGAGTGCGACAAATGGGAAGAATGCCCTGATAGCACCTATAATCTGCTTCACAAAAGAGGCGATACCCCCCGCAGTGACTTTTGCGGCTTTGCCGTTGACACAGGTAACGAGGATAGCGGCAGTATGCTTGTGCGCTACGAAAGCGGCATGCATATCATGTATTCCCAAAACTTCTTTGCACGTAAAAAAGCCGCGCGGCGCGGCGCACGGCTTTATGGCTACAAGGGTACCCTTGAGTTCAATTTTGCCACCAACAGCATTCAACTCTACGATCATATGAGCGACAAGGTAACCGTTATTCAAATGCCAGAGGCTGTAACGGGTCATGGCGGCGGTGACGAGGTGCTGGCAGGCAACTTTGTGCGTTTGATTTTAGGCAAGGACACGCAATCCGTCGCCCCGCTTCGCGCAGGCATAGACAGCGCCCTTACCTGCATGCTGGCGAAGCAGTCAGCCGAGGAAAAGAAGTTTTTTACCGTGGAGCTGTAAGCGGTGCTGTTTCCCGCTCATCCTCGTGGGTAACGCGCAGCATGGCACGCAGGTTTTCAAGCGACGTATCCGCCATAATGCCGTTTCCAGCGGCAATCAGTAACCCGCCTTGTTGCTTATACAACAAGGCTTTTTCTTTGCGCAAAACCTGTTCCACCGTTTGAGGGGATTCCTCTGGCAACAGGTGCTGTACATCCACGCCCCATAAAAAGCTTATGCGATCCCCATAGTCGCGCACGGTTTTTTCCACATCCATGCACCCCGTTTGAATGGGATGAAACACATCCACTCCCGCCTCAATCAGCGGCTCCATCAGCAGTGAATTGTCCCCGCAGGAATGCAGAATAAAATGAAGCCCTTTCTGGTGGGTATATTCAATCAATTCAGCATACAGCGGCAGGTACAGCTCGCGAAATATGGCAGGCGACATCATTGGCCCCGTTTGGTGGCCAAGGTCGTCGCTTGTGAAAATGCCGTCCACACCGCAAGCCGCATAGCCATCCACCAGCCCCTTGTTATATTCCAACAGCATCCGCCCCAGCCGCTTCAAATTCGGCATGTCATCATAGTAATCACACATCAGGTTTTCCATACCGCGAATGGCCCAAAGGCGTTCATGAAACACGCGCCAAAAACAGCCTGCCACATAGCGATCTCCTGCCGCTTCCACGGCTTTTCGCACCCCGTCAAACACATGCGGCTCCTGACACGCGGGCATGTGGGCGGCAAATGCGTCCAGATCGCCCCAATCCTCCAGTAAAACACAGGCTTTGCCTATGGAATGCGTTTCATGCCCCGTATAGTTTTGAAACCCAAAGCGATATTCAGGGTTATCCGTGGTGCTGACCGTTTCGCCTGGGCTTTTGTAAAACGTTGTGATCACATCGTCTGGATATTCGTTTTGGAGTGTATCCAGCGCTTGCTTCCCGTGCTTCTCCACAAGACCCTCGCCCCACCATGTGCATAGCATGGTAGGCACCACCGCGCTTGTGCTTTTTCTTTCAATCGCGTCAATCACTTGCTGTTTGGTATAAGGTGCCCTCATTCTTCGTTTCCCTCCGCGCTCTTTATTTGCTTTCATTATAAAATGCGCTTGTGCCTTGCGCAATCCAAAAAGTATGGATTGATGAAAATTCGAAGAATTAGCCACATTTTGTTGAACCCCTACTCATGGTTGGGGTGTTGCCCCAAGCGGTAATTGCGCGGCGTGCAGCCGCATTGCTTTAAAAACACACGGTCAAAGGTTCTCAAGTTTTCAAAGCCGCAATCATAGCAAATCTGCGTTACGCTCAAATGCGAGCCGCTTAAAAGCTGTTGTGCCATCGCCACGCGCAGGGCATTTAAATAGGTTCGAAAACCGCTGTGAAGCCTTTGTGCAAAAACATGAGATAAATAAAAATCATTGATCCCTAGCGCCCTTGCCACGCCCTTTAACGTGAGCGGCTGTTCAAAATGCTTGGAAAGGTAATCCACCGCTTCATACAGCACATCCGTTTGCACCATGGCGGGCAGCGGCACAAGCGGGAGGCGCTCCATCGCTCTGATAAACAGCAAATGCACATACGCTTTTTTTGCCTCATGCGAAAGCTGTTCCCCTTCCAGCAAAAGCTGTTGGAGGCAATGCGCCACCTCTGCATGGCAAGCGTCCAACGCCATCACGGGTTGGGCAGGGTGCAAGGCAATCGGCGCATGTGCGCCAACCCTCGGTGAAAAAATCACAAGCAAGCCCTCGCTGTCCCCTGCGGTTCCAGCATAGCTGTGCAATGTGTCCGGAAAAATAAAAGCCAGCTCGCCCGCCTTCACAAGGTAGCACAAGCCATCGATTCGCACGGTTTGGCATCCCTGCTTCACATAGATAATTTCAAAATGCGCATGGATGTGTTCAGGAAAAACCAGCTGTGCAAATGGGCACACAATGCAATCCTCCTGATGGGTTTCCACAATGGGCAGCACGCGCCTCACCTCCGCAATTATTGTCTGATTCTTTTGCGCTTTGTTCCAGTATCATAACCGCAACCATGCTATAATGCAAGTAAATTGAAATAAAGGAGTGTAATAGATGAGCTATCGCTTAGGAATCATCGGTTTTGGCGGCATGGGGGGCTGGCATGCGCAGAGCATAGAGGAAAAGGTTCCTCGTATACAGGTTACAGGCGTGTATGATATCCGACCCGAAGCCTGTAAAAAGGCCAGCGAAAAGGGTTATAAGGTTTATGAAGCCCTGGATGCTTTGCTTCACGATCCTGAAATTGATTTGGTCACCATCGCCACCCCCAACAATTTTCATAAAGAGCTGGTGATTGCCGCCTTGCGTGCGGGCAAAAATGTGGTTTGCGAAAAGCCCGTAACCTTAAACGCGGCGGAGCTTGAGGAAATCATCGCGGTTCAAAAGCAAACGGGCAAGCTGTTTTCCATCCATCAAAACCGCCGCTGGGATAAGGATTACCGCACCGTGAAGGCCGCATTCGAGCAGGGCCTGCTAGGCGAGCTTACCTTTGTGGAAAGCAAGGTACAAGGCTCACGGCAGTCCATGCACGGCTGGCGCGGTTATCGGGTAAACGGCGGCGGTATGCTGCTTGATTGGGGCGTGCATTTGCTGGATCAAGTCATGGCGCTTGTGCATAGCCCCATCACATCCGTAGATGCGCATTTGCTGTCTGTTTTTACCCCCGAGGTGGATGATAACATCAAGCTTTTTCTGCGCTTTGAAAACGGCTGCTCCGCACTGCTGGAAATGAGCACCAACTGTTTGATTAACGCGCCGCGCTGGCATGTGCAGGGCACAGAAGGCACCCTTCAAATAGACAATTGGGATGCCAAGGGGAAGCTGCTCAAGCTTCAGCAAAATGCGGATATGGCCTGGGAGGATGATATTGTCTACACGCAAGCAGGGCCAACCCGCACCATGGCACCGCGGCCTGCCTACACCATGCAGGAATTGCCCCTGCCCGAGGTGGAAACCGACTGGTCGGACTACTATAACAACATTTGCGATGTGCTGGAGGGCAAGGCAGAGCTGCTGGTAAAGCCCGAACAGGCTTTGCGTGTCATGCGCGTGATTGATTTGCTGTTTCAGGCACAGCGTGAAGGCGTGGGACAAAAATGCCATATTTAAGGAGGATCATCAGCATGAAAAAAGCATGGATTGTACAGGGCGGCTGGGATGGCCACGAGCCCGCGCTCACAAGCAAACGCTTTGCGGACTTGCTTGAAAATAACGGCTACGAGGTAGAAATATTCGATACATTGGATTGTCTTGCCAATGTGCAAACGCTCATGACGCTTGATTTGCTTGTGGCCTGCTGGACCATGGGCGAAATTAACCACGATTATGTGGTGAATGTTTCAAAGGCCGTCGGCGCAGGCATGGGGCTTGCGGGCTGTCATGGCGGCATGTGCGACAGCTTCCGTCAGGATACGGAGTGGCAGTTTATCACAGGCGGGCAATGGGTAAGCCATCCCGGCGGGGACAACATTGATTATACGGTCAACATTTGCCGCGGCTCCTCCCCCATTGTAGAAGGGCTTGAGGATTTTCCCGTGTGCAGCGAGCATTATTATCTGCATGTAGACCCTGCCATTGAAGTGCTTGCCACCACACGTTTCCCATTGGTAAGCTATTACCACATCAGCAACAAGCCCGTGGATATGCCTGTTGCGTGGACAAAGTTCTGGGGCAACGGCCGCGTGTTCTACACCTCCCTGGGCCACCACGACGATGTTTTTGACAAGTCGCCCAATGCGCAGCTGCTCATGGAGCGCGGCATGCTGTGGGCAGGCGAAGGCAAAGCCTACGCCGCTTCACAGCAGTTAAGCACCGCAAGGTTCGAAAACAGCGCAAAAATGTACTGAAATTCAGAAAGGAACGTTCCACACATGAAAAAAATATGCGTGGCTATGATCGGCGTTGGCTGTATCAGCGGCATTTATTTGGAAAACCTGACCAAAACCTTCCGCGAGGTGGAGCTGCTCGGCGTGTGCGACTTGGTTCGCGAGCGTGCACAAGCCGCACGCGAAAAATACGGCATTCCAAAGCTTTACGAAACCATGCACGATGCTTTTGCCGATCCGCAGGTAGACATTGTGCTCAACCTTACCCGCCCCTACGAGCATTTCGAGGTAAGCAAGGCGGCGCTGTTGGCGGGCAAGCATGTCTATAGTGAAAAGCCGCTTGCCGCCTCCTTGGAGGAGGGCATCACGCTTACCAAGCTTGCGCAGGAAAAAGGGCGCATGCTGGGCGGCGCGCCTGATACCTTCTTAGGCGCAGGCATTCAAACCTGCCGCAAGCTTATCGATAGCGGCATGATTGGCACCCCCATTGGCAGCGCCTGTTTTATGATCTGCCATGGTCATGAAAGCTGGCACCCCGATCCCGACTTTTATTATCAATACGGCGGAGGCCCCATGATGGATATGGGCCCCTACTATTTAACCGCGTTGCTAAACTTGATGGGCGGCTTTGACCGCGTTATGAGTGCCAGCCGCATCACCTTTCCTGAGCGTTTGATTACAAGCGCGCCTTTGGCGGGCACCCCCATCAACGTCCATGTCAATACCTATGTAGCAGGCACCATCTGTTTTCAAAGCGGAGCCATCGGCACCATTTTTACCACCTTTGATGTACACTACAAGCAGCAAGCTCGCTTTGAAATTTACGGCTCCGAGGGTACGCTCATCGTGCCTGATCCCAACTGCTTTGGCGGGCCCATTGTTTTGTATCGCCCAGAGGAAGCAGAGCCGCGCACCATTCCGCTTATGTTTGATTATGCGGAAAATTCGCGCGGCCTTGGCTTGGCAGACATGGCCAAGGCGCTTGCATCAGGCCGCCCCGCACGGGCTGATTACACCCAAACCTTTCATGTGCTGGATGCAATTACCGGCTTTGATCGCAGTGCAAAAAGCGGTCAATGGGTGAAAATGAGCACCGAATACCAGCGCAAAGCACCCATGGTCAAAGCAAAGCTCATAGGCGAGCTGGACTCCTGATCACAAAAAACAGCCCAGGGCAATCGCGCAGGCAAGAAGCGCGATTGCCCTGTTTTTTTTGGAAGCGCCGCGCCTGCTGGGAATGCCCTTGACCGTTCCCAACCGTTTGCGTTTTCCCATCCATTCACCATGGGCGTTCTTTCTCTAAAAAATGATGATTTCTAATATATCAAAGAAATAGCCACTTTTCAAACTTGTCTTTTATGGCGGTTCGCGATACAAATAACCTATGCAAACAAGCTTTCAGGCTTGCAGATCATTTCCAAAAACAGCCCATGCTTGGGCACTGAAAGGACGGATGAAATGAAAGCCATCGGAAAAAAGAACGCCGCCTTAACGCTCATGGCCATACCCGCATCCATTACGCTCTTCATTTTTTCATATCTTCCCATGGTTGGCCTCGTGTTGGCTTTTAAAGATTACCGCTATAATAAAGGCTTTTTAGGAAGCGAATGGGTTGGGTTTAAAAACTTTGAGTTCTTCTTCAAATCCAACGATGCATGGATCGTTCTGCGCAACACCATCGGGCTCAACTTCCTGTTTATTCTGTTTACCATGCTGATTTCCGTAGCCATTGCACTGCTGTTAAACGAAATTCACAACCGCAGAGCCATTAAAACCATTCAAACCGTCATGTTCTTCCCCTACTTTATGTCCTGGGTGGTGGCGGGTTATCTGCTGTATGCCTTTCTTCACCACAATTACGGCATTGCTAACAATGTCATTACAGCCTTTGGCGGCAAGCCCATTGCATGGTACTCCAAGCCAGAGTACTGGCCCTTTATTCTTACCTTCATGTATGTGTGGAAAATGGCAGGCTACAACAGTGTCATTTATTACGCAGGGCTCATGGGGATTGACACCGCTTACTATGAAGCGGCTGAAATTGACGGTGCCACCCGCTGGCAGATGATTTGGCGCATTACCATTCCAATGCTCAAGAACATCATCATTGTGATGCTGATTTTACAGGTTGGGCGAATCATGTATGCTGATTTTGGACTGTTTTATCAGCTCACGCGTGACCAGGGTGCGCTGTATGCCACCACCGATGTGCTTGATACCTACATTTTTAGAACACTGCGCGTTACAGGGGATATTGGCATCGGTTCCGCCGTTGGTTTCTTTCAAGCCATTGTAGGCTTTATCCTTATCGTGTCTGCCAACGCCATTGTGCGAAAAGTGGATCGCGATAGCGCATTGTTTTAGAAAGGGGAAAAAATCAAATGAACCGCGAGCTTAAACCCGCTTCAAAGGCGCTTGTCTATACCGTGCTTGTGATCATCTGTTTCATCTGCGTGATTCCCATTATCGCAGTGGTTTCCATTTCTTTTTCAACCGATTTAACCATTGCCAAGGAAGGCTACAGCATCTTTCCAAAGGATTTCACCACCGATGCCTACCGCTACGTATTTACGGATTCAGCCTCCATTTTGCGCTCCTACGGCGTTTCGCTGTTTGTGACCTTGGTTGGCTGTGCATTGGGGCTTACGCTCAATGCCTTAATGGCCTATGTGCTCTCCCGCCCGGATTATCGGCACCGCGGCAAATTGACGGTTTTTCTGACCATCCCCATGGTTTTAAACGGGGGACTGATTCCCACCTATATTCTGCTCACGCGCTACCTGCACCTTAAAAACACCCTCGCCGTCATGATTTTGCCCATGCTGGTGGTGCCGTGGTTCATTATTTTAATGCGCACGTTTTTCAGCCAAATTCCTCACTCGCTTGTGGAAGCCGCCACGGTGGATGGCGCGGGCGAAATGCGCATCTTCCTGCAAATCATCCTGCCATTGTCAAAGCCCGCGCTGGCAACGGTCGGCATGTTCATCACCCTCAACTACTGGAACGATTGGTTCCAACCGCTCATGTACATTGACAAGCGTGAATTGTATAACCTTCAATACCGCCTCTATATTTTAATGAAGGATGTGCAGGAAATGCTTCGGAACTCCGCCATATCGGGCATGGGCATCAGCGTGGCGGAAATTCCCACGGAATCCATGCGCATGGCCATGTGTGTTATTGCGGCAGGACCCATGCTGGTGGTGTTTCCCTTCTTTCAAAAATACTTTGTCAAAGGGCTTACGGTAGGCGGCGTAAAGGGCTAATCATTTGCTTCGCAATTGCGAGGTAAAAATATAAGGAGGTATCCCCATGAACAAGAAACTGGTTGCACTGCTCCTGTCACTGCTTCTCTTGGTAGGCATGGTTCCCGCAGGTATGGCGGAAGGAACAGATCTTTCCAAGCAAGAGCCCGTTAACCTCATCATTTACACCTTGGTAGCTGAACAGCCCGACCAACAACAGGTTTTCGACGCTGTAAACGCCTACACCAAGGAAAAGCTCAACACCACCGTGGAATATCACTTCTTTGGCGGCTCCTTTCTGGATAAGATTCAGGTGATCATGGCCTCTGGTGAGGAATATGACGCTTGCTTCACCTCCAACTGGGCCAACCCCTACAGCACCAACGTTGCAAAAGGCGCTTTCATGGATATTTCTTCCATGCTGCCCAACTACCCCACCCTGTATGGCAGCATGCCCGAAAACTTCTGGAAAGCGGCCACTGTTAACGGCGGCATTTACGCTGTGCCCAATCAGCAAATCGCCGCCCGCACCATCGGCGGTTTGCTCCCCAAGGAATATTTGGACGGCACAGGCACCGACATTGCCCAGCTCAAAAGCTTAACAGGTGCCATGGACTACGCCCAAAAAGCATTTGATCAATACGGAGCCAAAGTCGGCGGCGTTAACGTAGCGCAGGTAGCGGACTATTGCGGCTATGAGTATATTTCGGATTACATGTCTGCTGGCGCCATCAAAATGGACGACGCGTCCGCCAAGGTTGTCAACCTATATGAAACGCCCGAATGGCTCAGCATGTTAAACGAACTCTATACCCTCAACGAAAAAGGCCTGCTGGATGGGCAATGCGGCTACATGCCTGAATACGGCGAGAGCCAGCGCCTTGCCAAAAAAACCAGCCTGTTCTTCAGCGGCACCTATAAGCCGGGCGTAGAAGCCGAAGAATCCGTCCGTGCGGGATACGATTGTGCTTTTGCCACCACAGATGTAGCGCCTTACCTGTCCACAGGCAGCATCATTGCCACCATGTACGGCGTATCGGCTACCTCCAAGCATCCCGACCGTTTACTGCAATATTTAGAATTGCTCAACAGCGATCCTTACCTCATGAACTTGCTTTCCTACGGCATTGAGGATGTTCACTACAAAAAAACAGGGGATAACACCATTGAAACCATTCCCAATTCAGGCTATGCACACGGCAGCTCTTGGGCCATTGGCAATGTGTTTAACACCTATGTTCTTCAAGGTCAGCCTCTAACCGTTTGGGAAGATACCAAAGCGCTCAACGCAAGCGCGGTTGGCTCCCCCATTCTTGGCTTTTCCTTCAACCCCGAGCCCATCAAAATGGAATTGGCCAGCGTGGCTAAGGTTGTAAAGGAATACGAGAGCATTGTTGGCGGCGAGCTTCCCGTGGAAGAAACCAATCAAGCCTTCAACGCAAAGTTAAAAACCGCAGGCGTAGATACCATCATTGCAGAAATGCAAAAGCAAATCGACGCATTCTTTGCCACCAAGTAATCCGCGTTATCAAGCCACAGGGGCCTGCCGAATTTGGCAGGCTCCTTATCGGGATTTTTGACTTCACTTTGAAAGGACCGATCGCACATGACAAACCGTGAGCGTTTTATGGCAACGCTGAATCGTGAAAAAATCGGCGGGCAGGTACCTCATTTCGAATTGGTATTTTTTCTAACCATGGAGGCCTTTGGAAAAATGCACCCCAGCCATCGCAATTATGTGCAATGGAACCAAATGAGCCGTATTGAAAAAAAGCTTCATATAAACGATATGGCACAGCTTTACATTGATACAGCAGAGCGTTTTCACCAAAGCGCCATTTTTGTGCATCCCAACCCCGATGATTTTGATTCTGTACAGTGGCTTTTGGAAACCATCCGCGAAAAATCCGGAAACGAATATTACCTCACCATGCACGGCGACCCCACATGGGCGATTCCCGACGGCGATGGGATGATGGATTTTTCAGCGCAAATGTACGATGAGCCTGAACTGCTAAACGAACAATCCCAGCGCAGAACCGATACTGCACTGGAGTTTGCCGCCAAGCTTGATCAGCACGGCCATCTGCTGGACGGCTTTACGCTTTGCTCCGACTACTGCTTTAATGTCAATCCGTTTTTTTCAAGGGATAAGTTTGAAGAACTGATTATGCCCTACCTGAGCGCCGTCATCAAGGGCTACCGCGAAATGAATTATTACACCATCAAGCATACCGATGGTAACATCATGCCCATTGTGGATTTGATGGTGGATTGCCATCCCCACGCGCTTCATTCGCTAGACCCGCAGGGCGGGGTTTCCCTCACGCAGGTCATGCGCGATTATGGCGATCGCGTAGCGCTGATTGGCAACGTCAATTGCGGCTTGCTCGATACCGGCACAGATGAAGAATGCCGTGCGGATATTTTACGTGCCTTGCGCGAGGGTATGCAAAACGGCGGCGGTTACATCTTCTCCACCTCCAATTGTGTTTACACAGGCATGCCGCTTAGCCGCTACGAAATGATGCTTTCCTTGTGGCAGGAATACGGTAATTACGACAAGCAAACCCTATCAAAAGAAAGGTGAACGCTATATGACTCCTTTTGTGCCAGATTATCATCACATTGTGGATTGTGCCTATAACCGTGTTCCAAAGCGTTTGCCGCTTTATGAGCACATTGTTTCGGCAAACAAAATCGGGGAAATTCTACATTCTGATTTCGCAAGCCTTCAAAATGGAGGCCCGCGCGAGCTGGACGAGTTTTTTCGTGTTTATTGCGGCTTTTTTCACGATTACGGCTATGACATTGTGCCCTATGAAGAGTGCATTTCCGGTTTTATGCCTGGCTCAGGCTGTCTTGGCAATTCAAGCCTGCCCCCGCCCATTCGAGATCGGGCAGATTTTGAACGCTACCCATGGGCAGAAATTCCCGAGCGCTACTTTCAAGGTGTGGACGCACGCTTGCGCGCCTTGCGTAAAAACATGCCCGACGGCATGAAAGCCGTGGGCGGAGCGGGCAACGGTATTTTTGAATGCGTTCAGGACATTACCGGCTATCAAAACCTATGTTATTTATCTGCCGACGATCCGGAGCTGTATGCCGACCTGTTTCAAAAGGTTGCCGACACCAATGCCGCCATTTGGCAGCGCTTTTTAAAGGAGTATGGGGATATTTATTGCGTTTTGCGCTTTGGGGATGATCTGGGCTTCCGCAGTGCCACGCTGCTGCCCCCCTGTGATATTCATGCGCACATTCTGCCCGGCTATAAACGCATTGTAGCGCAGGTGCATGCCTATCATAAGCCCTTCCTGCTCCATTCCTGCGGCGCTATCTTTGCTGTCATGGATGCACTCATAAACGATGTGGGCATTGACGCGAAGCATTCCAACGAAGATCAAATAGCGCCCTTTCCCGTGTGGGTAGAGCGCTATGGCACGCGCATAGGCAACTTTGGCGGCATTGATACCGACGCGGTTTGCCGTTTGGATAGGCCCTCCCTGAAGGCATACATTGTTCACGTGCTGGATCAATGCGTTGGGCATGGCGGCTTTGCCTTTGGCTCTGGCAACTCCATCCCCGATTATGTACCCGCCGAAAATTACTTGGAAATGATTCGCGTTGTAAGGGAGTATCGCGGAGATTTTCTGTAAACAGTTTCGCACACATCCCCCGTTGGGACACCCTACAGGATGTCCTAACAGCTGGCGTTACCCCACCCCCCCACATCACCGCTAATCGCTATACCATGCGCTCAAAAGCGTTTCAATGTTTTCAAACGGAACCTTGCCGCCAACCTCGCTTTGTGCAATCAACCCGCCCTTTCCCGTATCAAACAGCTGTTTCATGCGCTTGATACAGCCGCGAATATCCTCTGGCGTTCCAAAGGGAATGGTGGTTTGGCGGCTGATTTCACCGCGAAAGGTAATCTTGCCCGCATAGCGCTTTGCAATCAGCCCTATGTCCATACACCAAAGCTGGGAATTGATTGCATCCACGCCCATGTCAATCAAATCGGGATAGATGTCCATGATGTACCCATCCGAATGAAACAGCACCTTTTTCCCCGTTGCCTTGATTTTGGAAATCAGCTCAGCATACAAAGGCTTAAAAAGCTCGCGCCATGCGTCTGGGCGAATCAGCAGGGAGCGCTGACAGCCCCAATCATCCCCAAAGCATATCCCATCCACATCCGTACCAAGCCAGTGCTCCACATAAACGCGATAGTAATCCATCACAATGCCTAGGATGGTATCCAGCTCCGCGCCTCCATCTGCAATGTCACAGTAGAGCGCCTCCGTCCCTCGCAAATACTGCATTCTTTCAAACAGGCTGATGCCGCCCCCGCAGACAAACTTTCCCCTTTCGTGCTGGCTCGCCACATCCGCTTGAATACGCGCCTCCTGCTGTGCCCAAAGGTTTACAAAGCTCTGGGTTGGCGCTTCAAAAGCTGCCGCCCTGCTGAAATCCTCAAGTGCGGGATGCTTCACCTCGCCAATCATACCGCCTTGCAGGTTCAGCCAGCCGTTTCCCCATTCGTCGGTCATGGTGCCCCGCTCGTAATATTGGGGATTGGCACCCATGTCGTGCGGCCCCGCAACCCCTGTAATATCGTTTTCATTTTCTGCAAGCAATTGCTCCAGTGCTTCCCCATGCTCCAAAACTGCGGCAGGCAATACCCATAAATCCAGCGGCAAGCGGTCAGGCCCGCGAAATTCCAAGGTTCTTAATACGCGCTCTCTCGCATCCATTTTAAAAGGGCTCCCTTCGTAACTGATTTTTACCATCATAGCACAGTCGGCTTTTCAGCGCATTGAGAATTGTATTGGCTACAAATGCACGGAAAAAAGCGGAAAACAGGAGGGGAAGGTATGAGCTGTGTACAAAGCAAGCGGGTTGAAAGGCTTGTGCTCACAGAAAACGAAATAGGTGTTGCAGGTGTCAGCTTGCTCGGCTATAACCGCAACCTGTTTGCCCAAAGAGCCATCTCCCCGCACTGCCATTTAAATGCCATTGAAATTGTGTATGTGGAATCTGGCGGAATCAGCTTTTTGGTCAACAAGCAGCGCTTTAACCTGCGCGGCGGAGATTGCCTGATGACCCCGCCCAACGTAGAGCACAGCACGGGTTCAGCGCCTACGGGGGTATGCGAGTTTTACTGGTTTGAGCTTCAAATTGCACAGCCGGGGCTGTTGTGCCTGGAAGAAAACGCACGCCAAGAGCTGCTCAAGGCATTGCTGGAAATGCAGCCGCGCGTAATCCACTGCGCAAGGCATTGGGGCGGCATGTTCTCACAGCTGATGAAGCTTCCTGCAGGCACACTGAGCCATCCCCATTTGACCCTGGTTTCCACCCTTCTGCCATTCCTGTGCGACCTGCTTTCTCAGCAAAAGGCCTGCGCTTCTTATTCGGCCGATATCGCCGACGCACTTTGCTACATCCAAGCGCATTTATGCGAGGATATTCTGCTGGAAGAGCTATCCAGCGTCGCGGGCTTATCGCTGGCTTGGTTCAAGCGAAAGTTTAAGCAAGAAATAGGCGTATCGCCCCGCGAATACATCAATGCGCAAAAGGTTGAGCTTGCCAAAACCACGCTCTTAGATGAGCGCTCCGTCACGCATACCGCATTTGAATTGGGCTTTTCATCCAGCGATTATTTTTCCTTTATTTTTCATAAGTTTACAGGCCTAACCCCCACCCAACACATCAAAAGGTTTTCGCCTGATTCGTATCATCAAAAGGAGGTGCTGCCGTATGAAGAAGGGTTGGCACGCATTGCGCAAGCCTAGGGCCGCAAAAAACAAGGCGTTTTTGAAGATATTGCTCTTGGTAACAACCTGTACCCTCACTGTGGTGCTGGTACTTTCAACCATTTTGTACCATGCGGCTCATCAGCTCATCACCGAACAAAGCATTCAAATGTCGATGCAAAGCTTTCAGCAAATCCGCTCCACCTTTGACCTTATGCGCACAACGGCCAATTCTGTGGCAACCCAAGTACTGCTTGAGGAAACCTGTTCTGGCTTGCTCCTTTCCGTGGACGAAAAGGCGATTGACCCCATTGAAACCTACAAAGCCATTCGCCAAATGAAGCTCTACACCAATGTAAACGAAAGCCTGGATTCCATTTACATCATCAACCGCGGCATTGACAAGCTTTACACCTCCGAAGTCAAAGGCATTTATGCCCATGTGGCTGATTTTTATGATAAGGAATTTTTGGATATTTTAGATCATTATCCCGCCTATCAGGACCGTGTGCTAATCAAGCGAACGGTGCAGAAAAGCTATGAAAACGGCTTCATGCGCGATCATGATGTGTATACGTACATAGCCGCTAACATGTACGATGGCAAACAGCTTCAAAGCGCCATTGCCATCAACATTTCCTCCGCATGGCTTGTGGAAAACATCCTTGCCTCTCAGCCCTTGCAGGAAGGGATGATGGAAATCATCGACATTGCCGAGTCTTCCCCCCTTCTGCAATTGAATATGCTGTCAGCGGTGCCGCGCGATGCATTGAAAGCGCCCGTGCAAAAAATGATTCAGGAGGGAAAAAATCACTGTGTGTTTTCCTATCAAGGCCATCCGTACTTCATTTCCCATTTGTTTTCACCGCAAATAGGCTGGAGCTTTGTGAAGGTTGTTCCATGGAGCAGTGTTTTTGGCCTGCTAGATCAGCTAAGCCGCATCATGTTCATTGCGGTGCTGTTTATCGCGCTGTTGGGCATAGGCGCGTCCCTGCTTTGCACGGGCTGGATTTATCGGCTTTATGGTTTGGTGGAAAGCAAATATAACCAGCTTGCCGACAGCAAGCGCGAAAACGCAAACCCGCTTCAAGCAAGCTTCTTAAACGATTTTGTTCTCGGCATAAAGCAATATCCGCCAACACAGCTGCCCGCCCTGCTAACGGAATATGCCGTACCGCTTCAAGCGCAGGAGCTTTGCACGCTGGTTGCGCTCAAAATAGACCACTTTGAGCAGCTCAAAGAGCGCTATGCTGAAATTGATTTGCACAGCATCAAATATGGTTTGCAAAACATTTTTGAGGAGGTTTTTAGCGCTTCCTTCCGCGCGGTGGGCATTCCCGATCATCAGGATTATCTGCTTTTTATCATCGCCAATACCAAAGAACCCACAGGGCAGGAAACCATTTCAGAGGCCTTTGCGCGCTTCTGCGGCACTGTAAACATCTTTATTGACAACAACTATAACCTCGTCGGTACAAGCCGTCAGGTAAGGGTGGATCAGCTATACGAATTATGGCCCGACATTTCCTACGGCCTTGCACAAACCTTTTTTTACCCGTCAAACACCTATGTGGATTGCACACAAGCACATTGCGAGCACAGCCGTACCATAAGCCCGAAGCAATTAAAGCACGGCATTTTGGAAGCGTTGAGAAACGCGGATCTCCGTGGTGCCAAGCAGGAATATGAGCAATTTACCCTGTTCCTCCTACACGCCTGTTTTGAGGATTACATCAACCTCATGACATGGCTTGGCTTTTCCATAGCAAGGGTTTTGGGCGGGTATGAAAAGGAACAGGATCATCCCGATTTTTTTACCGAGTTCCTCTTCAGAATCAAAGAATGTGAAAAAAAGACCGAGGTAGATCAGCTGTTTGTGGACGTATTCACACGTGTGTGCGCCGTCATTGAGGCGGCCAACAGCAAAACGGGTGCCATGGGAAAAATGGATAAGGTACAGGCTTATATCCGCGAGCATTATCGGGAACCCGACCTCACCCTCGATCACATTGCCAACGAGTTTTCCCTCTCCACCGCTTACCTGGGCAAAATTTTTAAGAAGCTGACGGCACTTTCCATAGCCGAATACATCAATCAGTGCCGTTTGGAGGATGTGGTTGCGCAAATGGCGCATAGCAGCCGTTCCATCAAGGAGCTAAGCGAAAGCTGCGGCTTTTCCCCTGGCAACTATTTCTATACCTACTTTAAAAAGCGTTATGGCTTAACGCCGCAGGCTTACCGCGAAAAATTGGCAAGCACGCAAGCCAGCCAGCAAAATGCAGCCAATCTAGAGCAATAAGAGGAGTGGATACCAATGAAACAAGCATGGATTGTCACCCACACGCACTGGGATCGGGAATGGCGCTATCCCCTTTGGGAAAACAGATTGTATTTGTCGGATATGATGGATGAGCTTTTGCAGATTCTTGATACACAGCCAGATTATGCAGGTTTTTTGATGGATGGGCAAACGGTGATGGTGGAGGATTATTTGGCCATGCATCCGCAAAATATTGAAAAGGTCAAGCGCTATATCAAGGAAGGGCGCATTGATGTAGGGCCTTGGTATACCCTGCCAGACTTATACCCCGTTTGCGGTGAAAGCTTGGTGCGCAATTTGCTTCGCGGTAAACGCTCCGCCGCAGAGCTTGGCAGGCGGCTCAATGTTGCACACGAAAGCTTTGGCTGGGGGCAAACGGCACAGCTTCCGCAAATTTATCATGAGTTTGGTCTGGACTTTGTGGTGGTAGCCAAAAACGTTTCTCAAAGCCGCTGTCCAAATTGTGAGTTTATTTGGGAAGCGCCCGATGGAACCCAAGTGCTTGCCACCCGCTTGGGTGAGCATGCACGCGCCAATTTCTTTATGAACGCGTATCTCAACATCACCACAGGAAAGGATTACAACAGCGACGAGTACTTTATGAAGCTGGGGCAGGATGGGCAGGTTTTTCACGAAGCGGATCGGCAGGGCTTTTGGGAGGATTATTTTGTCATTCAAGCACAGCCGTCTTTGCACGAGGAGCGCATCGCAAGCAGTATTGACCGTGCGTGGAGCGCTATGGATGCTACCCTTTTGCCGCAAAAGCGGCTCTTGATGAACGGTTCTGATTCCTCCACCGCTCAGCCCGAGCTCACGCAAATCATTCAAAAGGCGCAGGCGGTTCATCCAGAGCTTGAGCTTCATTTGGGCATGCTGGAAAACTATGTCCGTCTTTTTGAAAAAGAAGTGGATCGTTCACAGCTGCACATTCTTCGCGGTGAGCTTCGCGATGGTCCCGCCTGCAAATGCAGTGCCAATGCGCTGTCCACGCGCCCAAGGCTTAAAATGCTCAACAAACGCGCGGAAAACGCACTCTTTCGCATGGCCGAGCCGCTTTGCATGATGGCAAACATCAATTTGCAAAGCTTTCTGGACACGGGGCTTACCTATCTTCTGCTTTCCCATCCGCATGACAGCATCAACGGCGTTACGCAGGATAAAACCGCCGAGGATACCATGTTCCGATTGAACCAAGCCCTTGAAATTGGCGAAGCGGTTTCAAACGAGGCTTGCAAGCACCTGCTTCGGCACATGAATTTTTCCGCCTATCAGGACGACGAGGTGCTGTTGGTTCTATTCAACACCCTTCCCACCACGCGTACACAGGTACTTCACACCTACATTGATTTTCCGCAGGCATGGAATGTTTGGGATTTTGATGTGCTGGATGGCGACCGTGTGCTTCCAAAAGCCGTGCTCTCCCGCAAGGAGGTTGTCACACCTGTTGCAAACCTGCACAGCCGCCCCTTGCCTTATGAGGTGGATCGCTACGAGGTGCTGATTTACGCGGAGCAAATTCCCGCCATGGGGTATCAAACCCTGCACATCCGTAAAACCAAAGCCTTTCATCGCAAAACCATTTTTTGGCCTGAAATGCGCAGGATGGATGGCACGGAGCTTGCAACCGCCGTCAATGCCATGGAAAACGAATATTTATCCGTAACTGTGAACGGCAACGGCACTTGCAGTATCACCCACAAGGAAAGCGGAGAAACCTACAGCCAATTAAACTACATAGAGGAAACAGGTGACCACGGCGATTACTGGATTTATTATCCGCCCTACCACAACCAAACGCACACCTCCCTCGGCGTACAAGCCAGCATTTGGCAAGAGGAGAACACGGCGCTGTCTGCCACCATCGGTGTGCGCTACGAGCTATGCATACCCGCCTATGGCTTATGCAACGAGCATAGCGTGCAGGGGGACAGCCGCAGAAGCGACGAAACCGTTTCCATGCCCGTCACCTGCTACTATACGCTGGAAAAAGGAGCGCGCGGTTTAAAGGTGCGCACGGTCATCCAAAACACCGCAAGGGATCACCGCGTTCGTGTGGGCTTTGATACAGGCATAGCGGCGCAGGAGGCCTGCAGTGCTGGGCATTTTACCATTGACAAGCGTCCAACCGTAAACGAAGGGGCGTTCGACCCTGAAATGCAAACCCTTCCCAAGCAAAACTTTGTGAGCCTGCGCAGCGGTTCCCGCGGCTTTGCCGTGCTGGACGATTGCACCTGCGAGTATGAAGCCGCGCCAAGCGGACAGCTCTTTCTGACACTTTTGCGCGGCGTGCGCAACATCATTTGTACAGAGTTTCGCAGTGCCGGCATTTTTGCGCATGAAAACGGCGGTCAATCCATGGGCACGCTCACCTATGATTATTTGCTCATGCCATTTTTGGGCGGCGAAGCGCAGCTGCTTGACGAAGCAGAGTGCTTCCGCACCCAACCCAAGGCCGTACAAACAAGCAAAGGCATGGGACAAATGCCAGACCGCCGCTCCCTCTTTGAACTGCCAAAGCCCTTGGTGCTCTCTGCGTTTAAAAAAAGCGAGGACGGCCATGGAGAAATTCTGCGCGTTTACAACCCCACCGCTCAAACCGTTACAGCGCCTCTGCCCGACTATTTGATAGGGGCCCTGCGTGTGCGTATGGATGAAGAGACCATGGGCGATTGTACCGCCCTGCATGTAGCGCCGTATCAAATTCTGACGCTTCGCATTTCTCACCGCAATGAAGGAAAGGACGCTGAATAATCATGAAAGCCATTACAGTAGGCGGCGAAGGGCTGTTTTCCGTTGGAAATGAGGGCGTTGAAGCCATTTGGACGCCCAATGACGAAAAAATCGACCTGATCCAGTACCAGAACAAAACCCTGTGCTATGTCAAAAGCAGCATGGGGTACCCCGCCATCTATCCCGTTCCCCAAACGCATTTTGAGCCGCGCGCACAGGCTGTGCTCATGGATTTGGATGGCACAAGCGTGCATAGCGAGGCCTTTTGGATGTGGACCATTGAGCAAACCGTCGCTCGTTTGCTCTCAAAAGCTTCGTTTCACGCTCAAAAAGAGGATGAACCATTCATCTCTGGCCACAGCGTATCGGAGCATTTGCAATACATGATTGCCAAATATGCAAAGGAAGCTTCTTTGGAGCAGGCACGGCAGTATTATGATGAAATTGTAAAGCACGAAATGAGTGAAATCCTCAAAGGACGCGGCAAGCAGGATGCATTTACCCCTGCGCCCCATCTCAAAGAATTTCTGCTCACACTCAAAGAAAACGGTATCAAAATTGGGCTTGTTACCAGCGGGCTGTATGAAAAAGCCATGCCCGAAATCCTATCCGCCTTTCAGCAGCTGGGCATGGGCAATCCCCTGGACTTTTATGACAGCATCATCACCGCAGGCAGTGCCCTGCGCAAGGGGCAAACAGGCACCATGGGCGAGCTGGAGCCCAAGCCGCACCCATGGCTTTATGCGGAAACCGCACGCGTTGGGCTTGGCATTGCGCCGCAGAGCCGTCACCGCGTCATAGGCATTGAGGATAGCTCCGCAGGGGTACTCTCCATCAAGCTGGCTGGATTTTCCTGTGCGGGCATTGCAGGCGGAAACATTCTTGCGTCTGGCGTAGAGGCGCTTTGCGACTATCAAATCTCTGATTTGCTTGAGTTGCTAGAGGTTGTGCTGGGTACGGTTTAAAAGTCCATTCCTCCCCTACCGTTGCATTTCACAGTCAACTGCGCTATACTGTGATAGACAAAGGAATCATCAAGCTTTCATGATTCATGATCAACGATTAAGGGAGGCGCTTGCACGCATGCGCATCACCATGATTTGCATAGGCTCTACAGGGGATGTTCACCCGTACATCGTTTTAGGCCGCGAACTCAAGGCACGCGGCCATGATGTAGCCATATGCGCATTTTCCGATTTTGAAACCCTCGTTTCAAAAGAAGGAATGCGCTTTAAGCCCATCTCGGGCGATGTACGTGCCTTTATGGCAAACATCATGAAGCCTGGTGTAAACGGCGTTTCGTACTTAAAGCAAGTACGTGACTGCCTGTGTAGTATTTTGGATCCGTTTTTATATGACCTTGAAGCCGCCTGTGAAGATTCACAAGCCATTATTGCCACCTACTTTGGGCAAATCATCAAGTCCATTGCCGAGGTGCGCCATGTGCCTTTTTTCCAAACCCACTATTACCCCATGGATAAAAATGCCTCCACCCCCATTGTTTCTGCACCTGGCCAGCACGGCGGCAAAGCATGGAACATCGCCTCCTATCAGCTGGGCTATCTGCTCATCAGCACGCTTGAAAAATATTATTTGTCCGATTGGCGCAAGGCACGCGGTATGACTCCGCGCAAGCTGGAGGGTCAGCCCACCTATGAATTGGGCGGCCACATCATTCCCGTGCTCTACGCCATGAGTCCGCTCATTATGCCCCGCCCCATTGCTTGGGGAGCAAACATTCACATGACGGGCTATTGGCTGGATAATCACATGGACGATTTTGTCCCCGACCCTGCTTTGCAGGCCTTTTTAGCCGACGGCGAACCGCCGATTTATGTGGGCTTTGGCTCCATGACAGGCAACGACATGGGCTCCACCCTTGAAATTGTGTTAGAGGCTTTGGAGCGCAGCGGTGTGCGCGCCGTGCTTTCCAAGGGCTGGGGCGATGTGGAAATTCCCAGCCGCCCGAACTTGTTTGTGGCAGGCTTTGTATCTCACGATTGGCTGTTTCAAAAGGTCAGTGCGGTGGTACATCATGGAGGGGCAGGCACAACGGCGGCAGGCATACTGGCAGGCAAGCCAACGCTTATCATTCCCTTTGGCGGCGACCAGCCCTTCTGGGGTGTCAGGGTGCGCGCTTTGGGGCTTGGCCCCAAGCCCATCCCCCGCGAAAAGCTAACCGTTACCAAGCTTACCAAGGCGCTCCTACAGCTCACCACCATCAAAAGCTACCGCGTTGCCGCGCGTGAGCTGGGCGAACGCCTCCGCCATGAGGACGGCGCTCAAACCGCCGCCAACATCATTGAGCACGAGCTTCGCAAGTGGTTGCGCGAGGAAGGTCTTTCGCCCGATTTAGGCACCGCAGACCCCCATTCAAAGGCAGGAGAAGCAACACTATGAGCGAAGAACAACCCAAAACAATTGCGGATTTAAAGCCCGGTCAAAGCGGCGTGGTCGCATCTGTGGGCGGCGAAAACGCAATGCACCGCCATCTGCTGGACATGGGCATTACGCCTGGCGTAACGGTGCTACTGCAAAAAACAGCCCCGATGGGCGACCCTGTGGAAATTCATCTGCGCGGCTATGCCCTTACCTTGCGTTTGGAAGATGCAAAGAATATTCTGTTACAAGCCCCCTCTTTGATTTAAATTGCGAAAGGTGCGATTCTTATCAAGCCCTATGTTTTTGCACTGGCAGGCAATCAAAACAGCGGTAAAACAACCCTCTTCAACCAGCTCACAGGCAGTAATCAGCATGTGGGCAATTGGCCTGGCGTAACCGTCGAACAAAAAACGGGCACCATGCTTCACCACCATCACGGCTCGCAAATTCACATGGGCTTGCCTTGGCGCTTGCGCATGGAACAGCGCTCAGGCGGTTACACGCTTCCGGAAAAGTACAGCGATGTCACCATTGTGGATCTCCCAGGCATCTATTCATTAAGCCCTTATTCGCTTGAGGAGGTTGTCAGCCGCAACTACATTATCAAGGACAAACCCGATGTGGTCATCAACATCGTGGATGCCACCAGCCTTGAGCGCAACCTGTACCTCACCCTGCAGCTGCTGCAGCTTGGCCGCCCCGTGGTGGTTGCGCTCAACATGATGGATGAAGTGGAAAGCCGCGGCGATGCCATTGACATAAAAGCCATGGAAAAGGTGCTGGGCGTGCCTGTTGTGGCCATCTGCGCACGCAAGGGCGAAGGGATGGATGAGCTGGTGCGCCGCGTCATGGATGTAGCGGTTAACAATCAATTGCCCGCCGCCTTGGACATTTGCGACGGTGCAACGCACAAGGCATTGCATGCCATCAAGCATTTGATTGAGCAACGCGCAATTCAGCACGACATTATGCCCCGCTATGCCGCCACCAAGCTTTTTGAGGGCGACCCCATCATGACGCAGGAGCTGGAGCTTGATGCGGAAACCAACCACATCATAGAAGAAATTCTTGTATCCATGGAAAAAGAAATGGGCATGGAGCGCGCCGCCGTCATGGCAGATACGCGCTACCGCTTTATTGAAAAAATGCTCTCCCACTGCTTCACGCATGGGCAAGAGCCCGGTGACAGCCTCACCGATAAAATCGACAATGTACTCACCAACCGTCTTTTGGCCATTCCTGTGTTTTTGCTCATGATGCTGTTGGTGTTTTTCATCACCTTTGGCCCCATTGGCTCCTTTGTAGCAGATGCGTTTCGAAACCTCGTGGATAACGGCATTGCCATGTTATCGGGTGCGCTTGTGCATTGGGGTGTTGCGGCAGGGGTGCGTGATTTGCTCATCAACGGCGTATTCCGCGGCGTTGGCAGTGTGCTTTCCTTTCTGCCCACCATCTTGATTTTGTTTTTACTGCTCTCCATTTTGGAAGACAGCGGCTATATGGCCCGCGCCGCTTTTTTAATGGATAAACCCCTGCGCAAGCTAGGGCTGAACGGCCGTAGCTTTATTCCCATGATCATGGGCTTTGGCTGTACCGTGCCTGCCATTATGAGTGCGCGCAGCATGAATACAAGGCGAGATCGGCGCTTTACCATCATGCTCACCCCATTCATGAGCTGTGGCGCAAAGGTACCCATCTATGCGCTGTTTACCCAAGCCTTTTTTGGCGGCAATCAAGTGGCTGTCATGAGCACCTTTTACTTGATTGGCATTGCTGTTTCCATTGCCGCAGGTTTTTTCTTAAAGCGCTTCATTTTCCATGGGGATGCCGCGCCCTTTATTATGGAGCTTCCCAGCTACCGCCTGCCCACCCCCGCCAACGTATTTCGGCAAATGTGGGATAAGGCAAAGGATTTTATGAAACGCGCCTTTACCGTCATTTTTTTGGCTACACTGGTGGTGTGGTTTTTGCAAAGCTTCACCTTCAGCTTAACCCCCGCGCCTGATGTGGCGCATAGCATGCTTGGTGCCATTGCGGGCTTGATTGCCCCCCTGTTCATTCCTGCGGGCTTTGGCACCATTGAAGCTTCCACTGCCGTGCTTACAGGCTTGCTCGCAAAGGAGAGCGTTGTGAGCACCTTGGCCGTGTTAAGCGGCGTGGATGCGCAAAGCACGCAAATGCTTGCCAGCATGCATAGCCTATTCCCCTCCGTGCTCTCCGCCGTTTCCTTCTTGATTTTTATTTTGCTCTACATGCCCTGCATAGCGGCAGTTGCCACCATGCGCCGCGAAATGGAAAGCGGCCGCTGGGCTCTTGGCACCATTGCCGCGCAAACTGCCCTTGCGTGGTTGCTTTCCACGCTTGTATTTCAGCTTGGCACCTTGCTTGGCTTGGGTTAAGCCCGCCGCCAGAATGAAAGGAAGGCCTTATGAACCTCTCCCTTGCTCTTAATCTCCTCATACCCGCAGTGGTTATTTGTTACGCGATTTATTTGGTGGTACGCATGATCAAAAACCGCAAGCGCGGATGCTCCTGCGGCGGCTGTTCCGGATGCCCCATGGCGGAAAGCTGCCGCATGCTTCACCAAAACGAACAAAAGAAGGAGCCGAATCAAAATGAACCCTAATGCACCCGCTTCCATGCGCCTTTTTGGCCTTGTAACAGATTCCATTGTTGACGGGCCGGGCTTTCGCACCTCTATTTTCACACAGGGCTGTCCTCACCACTGCGAAGGCTGTCACAACCCCGAAAGCCATGCCTTTGATGCTGGAACCGAATGGAAGCTTGAGGATATTGAAGCACGCTTTACAGGCAACCCGCTTTTAAGCGGCATTACCCTTTCAGGCGGAGAGCCGTTCGCTCAGCCTGCCGCCTGCGCTGAATTGGCGCGCCGCGCTCATGCGAAGGGCTTGGATGTTTGGGTTTATTCTGGCTATGTGTACGAACAGCTCTGCCAAATGGCACAAGCCAATGAGGATATTCACGCCCTGCTCCATGCCTGCGATGTACTTGTGGACGGCCCTTTTCTGCTCAAGGAGCGCTCCTTGGAGCTTACCTTTTGCGGAAGCCGTAACCAGCGTGTGATTGACCTGCCCAAAACATTTGAAAGCGGCATTGTCACACGATATCAAGCCCCTGAGTGGTGAGGCTATGGCAAAGAAGATCATGCTTCTGGCAACTGGCGGCACCATTGCGTGCACCCCTGGCAAGCATGGGTTAGAGCCCACCTTGCGCGCACAGGATTTGGTTGCCCTGATACAGGAAAGCCTGCCCTGCGAGCTGGTTGCCCGCGATGTTTTTCTCATGGATTCCAGCAACATGCAGCCCGAGGAATGGTGCGCCCTGGCCCAAGCCATTGACAAGGCGCTTGGCGAATGTGACGGCGTGGTTGTAACGCACGGCACCGATACCATGGCTTACACCGCCGCCGTGCTTAGCTTCATGCTTGCGGGTGCGGGCAAGCCCATTATTCTTACAGGCTCTCAATTGCCCTTGCTTCACCCCTTGAGCGATGCGCGGCTGAATCTTCTGCGCGCCGTTACCGCCGCTCTTGAAGGGGTAGCTGGGGTTTATGTGTCCTTTGCAGAAAAGCTGATATCAGGCGTTCGCTGTGTCAAAACACACACAACCTCGCTCTCCGCTTTTTCAAGCGTCAACGCCCCGCTTGCAGGGCATTACGATGCGGAGGGCGTGCATTTTACTTGCCCTCAGCCCTATTTTCCCCTGCATGCGCAGGAACCCTATCGCCTGCGTGCCATCATCAATCCGCATGTATTCATGCTCAAGCTCGTGCCCGGCACCTCGCCCGATGTGCTCCGCTTTGTACACAAGGCGGGCTACAAGGGCTTGGTGATTGAAGCCTTTGGGCTGGGTGGTTTGCATTACATCCGCCGCAACCTTGTCAAAGGTCTGGAGGAGTTAAGCCAAGAGGGCATACGTATGCTGGTGGTCAGCCAATGCCTGTATGAAAAGGCTGATCTGAGCATTTATGAGGTGGGTCATGGGCTTGTGCAGGATTCCATTTTGAGCGGTCGGGACATGACCACCGAAGCCGCTGTTTGCAAAATGATGTGGGCACTCGCACAGGAAAATCCAGACGAATGGCTCAATCACTGCATGGTGGGTGAGTATCGGTAGCACAGCGCAACCGCTTTCACCTAAGCATTTGCAGTGTGTGCCCTGATAAGGAGGCGATTGGCAGTGATTCGTAAGCTTTCCATCAAATCAACTGGTCAAAACGTTGTGAATGGCTGGATGGCACATACGCCAAAAAGCATCGCCGCCCTCATTGTCATGCTTGTCCTATTCGCTGGCTCTGCCGCCTGCGCAAGCATTGATCCCAATGCAGCTGTTGTGCATGTTGAAAAAACACTCCAAGGCAGCTTTATTCGTCTTGTACTCAATGCCGATGTTGTTTTACCAAGCGAAAAAACCATGCGATCTGTTTACAGCACCGATTATGCCATGGCAGATAGCGCCAATTGGAATGAAATGTTTTTTGGGAATGCGAATGCACCTGTGAAGGATGAGCTTGTGGGCTTGGATTTAGATTCGGAACAGATTTACCATCCCGACCTTGAGCACATGGTCAGCATCGGTGAAAGGTTTACACGATATGCTGCTCATGAAGCAAGACTGTTTGTTACATACAGAGACGTTGATAGCACAGCCTGCTGGGGCTCAGAAAAGGAAGATGCACAGGCAGTCGGGTTACAAACCACGCCTGAAACAGCCAAAAGGCTTGCGCAGGATTGGACCATGGCGCTTTCTCGCCTTGTTGGGTGGAACGGCTTAGAGTTGCAAGCCTGCTATACCATGCCCCCTTTTGATCACAGCATCATGGGTGTAACCGCTAAGCCCCATACAACCGCCCCTGCTTCCAAGGGCTTTTATATTGTTGAATACAAGCGCGTGTTAGAAGGCATTCCTGTTGCCTCAGATAAAGCGCCTTATCTTGACGAAACCAAGGCAAATATTTATGGGGATGTCATTGATCTTATGATTGATGATGAAGGAATCTTTCGGGTCACTGGATATTACCGCAGCTATCAAAAAGAAGATCGCATTGCTGTCACAATTTCACTTGAGGATGCCATACAAATTGTGCAGGACAACATGGACTATGTCATTTTTGACAATGAAGCATCCACTTTTGAAATAACAGAAATCGAATTATGCTATCGCCTTGTTCAAACACTGCCAACTTATGACAGGGATGCGCTTGCCCGCACGCAGGCACGCCCTGTGTGGAGATTTGCGACAACGATCAATCGAAATATGTTTGAGGAATTTGTGATTTTTGTTGATGCTGTCACTGGAGAGATCGTACCATGATCAACTTCAAAGCTTTATGCCGCAGCTTTTGGGCGAATCTGCGCAATGTCATCACTTCTTCAAACTTTGCTTTTTCAGTGGTCCTTTTATTCGGCGTATTATTTGCAGAAATAGCAACTGATGCTTTTTCTGTGCCTTGGCGGCAATATGATCAAACAGGGTTTGGAGATTCGTATTTTTTTAATTGCTCCATTCATTTCGGATACTATATTTATGCCGCACCCTTGTTGTGCGCATTTGCGTCAAGCTGGTTGTTTTGTGATGATGCTGAAACTGGCTTTTATCGTTCTCGCTTGATGCTAAGCGGAAAAAAGGAGTATTCATACGGCTTGTTCCTGGGCACAACCGTTGGGGGCGGGTTCGCTTTAATGACAGGTGTTTTGCTCTTTATCCTTTCATTAACTGTGATTTATCTCCCCTACGATCCCGCAACGGGAATGGCTGCAATGGACGCATGGAAACCTTTGTTACATGGGAAAATGGGCGGATGGCATTACATGATGGCAAATGCCATGCTTGCCTTTCTTTTTGGCATGGTTTGGTCTGGCGTTGGGCTTCTGTTTTCCATTTTATCGCAAAACAGGTATATCAGCTACCTCTCGCCCTTTATGCTTTGTTTCAGTATGGTGCTTGTACTACCGGCTGAATGGCAGCCCTTGGAAATGCTCGTACAAATGAACTGGGTTGCCTTTTCTTTTGAAAAACTGTTCATTTATCAATCCGTATTGTATATCAGCGTCATGCTATTGTTTATTTATATATTCGAAAGGAAAATCATTCATGGACAAAACTAGATTTATGGTACAATCGTCCAGAAGTTGCTTTCGGAGGTGGAAGAGTGCACCGCGTATGTTTACGATCATGGCTATGATGGCTTGCTTTATTGCCATTTATGCCCTTCCGTTTGCTGAAAATGCGAGGGCTCAGGAAGAAGCCCTGCAATGCACAGAAATTTTTATTGCCATGATGAACTGGCGTTTCACAATGCTGCTATTGAGCTCCATCATCATTGTACTGTTCGGTGACCTTCCCATCATTGAACCGTTCACAACAAACAGTTTAATGCACGGAACACGCCGAAGCTGGCTAACAGGCCAAATACTTTATGTGGTGATTACTTCCTTCGTGCTAAGCTTATTGATCTTTGTGGTTACGCTGTTATTGTGCTTTCCAAACCTCAATTTCCAAAACGAATGGAGCCGTCCGGTAAAGCTATTGGCCAAGAGCGGAAGAATCGCCATCTCACCCGAGCGTATGAAGCTGATGCTGTCCGCGTTCATCGTAGAAAAATATACGCCGTGGCAGGCATTTGCGCATAGCTTTTTTCTTTTCACACTCATGGGCTGCTTTTATGGTTTGGTTACTTTGGTACTCAAATTTCGGTTTCATTCCGGCGGTTTTTTACTGTTATTCATTGTGAACGCTTTTTCATGGTCTGTGAGTTTATTTGTTCCAGAGCGAGTGGAATTTGCCATCCTTTCACTGCTGTCACCTCACTATCATGCCTCGCTTGATCTTCATAGGTACTGCGCTGTTAATCCTGTCCTTCCATCAATGTGCATGTCATACCTGCTATTGATAGGTTCGGCTGTATTCTTGATTGCCTATGCAATGGTTTTGGTAAAGCATTACGATTTTGTTCTTGCACAGGAGGGGCGTTCATGATCATAGCACAAACGGTAAACCTTGGTAAAAGCTTTCAGGAGAATGTCGTTTTTCAGGCAGTGTCCATCAAGTTTGAAGCTGGTAAAATCTATGGCCTTATTGGGCGCAATGGGTCTGGCAAAAGTGTATTTATGAAGTGTATGGCGGGTCTGATCTGCCCCACAAGCGGATATGCGGAGGTTTTGGGGAAGCGCATTGGACGCGATGTCGATTTTGCAGAGCATACCGGTATAGCCATTGAACAGCCGGGCTTGCTATCCAGAAAAAGTGCATATGAAAACATGCGAATTTTAGCGTCGCTTACAAGCAAGCCGTCTTCACTGGAAATAACAAACCTGCTTGAACTCGTCAGCCTTGATCCAAAGGAGAAAAAAGCCGTCGGAAAATATTCCATGGGCATGAAGCAAAGGCTTGGCATTGCTATGGCTTTGTTAGGCGATCCTCAACTGCTGTTGCTAGATGAGCCGATGTCAAATTTAGACCAAGTGGGTGCCCAGCAGCTGCGCATCCTGTTTCAAAAGCTAGCGCAAGCAGGCAAAACGATTGTGATCGCCACACACATCAAGGACGATATTGCAGACTTGTGCAATACCCTCTGTCACTTTGCAGACGCTGCGGTTGTCATTTCCGAAAACTAACATATACTTTTCTAAGTCTGACATGGCGCTTTGCATATTTTCATGAGAAGTCGGTATATACCTTCCTGTTTTGAAATAACGAGTACATTTTACGTTCCTTATTTCAATCAATCAATGTTTTGTTGAAACAATTCGAAAAAACCATTCATCCGTTCACGTTCATAACCATCATCCCCCATCTCACTCTTTGCCATAAACGCCGCGATCCTTGTAGGGACACCATACATGGTGTCCGCCCAGTTCGCGTTACCCCCCCTCCCATCGTCCGCTTTTTCCCCCAAAGAAAAGAACCACGCTCCCCCACAGGGTCGCATGGTTCTTTTCTTTGCACTCAATTAAAAGTTTTCAACCAAGTTAATGTCCTTGTAACGCGGCATGCCTGTTCCAGCAGGAATCAGCTTGCCGATGATCACGTTCTCCTTCAAGCCCAGCAATGGATCAACCTTGCCCTTGATGGCGGCATCGGTCAGTACACGCGTGGTCTCCTGGAAGGATGCGGCAGAAAGGAAGCTTTCCGTTGCAAGGCTGGCCTTGGTAATCCCAAGCAGCACGCGCTTTGCAATAGCGGGGCGGCCGCCTTCTTCAATGGTGGTACGGTTGGCCACTTCAAAGCGGTAAATATCCACCAGTGCGCCAGGCAACAGGGCCGTATCGCCGCTATCCTCCACACGCACCTTGCGAAGCATCTGCTTTACAATGATCTCGATATGCTTATCGCTGATGTTAACGCCTTGCTGGCGGTAAACGCTGAGCACCTCGCGAAGCAGATAATCCTGAACCGCTTTAACGCCCAAAATACGCAGCAGGTCGTGGGGGTTGATGGAGCCTTCCACCAGCTCGTCGCCCGCCTCTACCGCTTGATTGTCCTGAACCCTCAAGCGGCTGCCATAGTTGATTTGATATACCTTTTGTTCGCTGGGGTCCTCCGTATTGGTAACGGTGAGCTCCCGCTTTTTCTTGTTTTCACCCAGGCTGACTTTACCGCTGATTTCGCTTAGAATCGCGTCGCGCTTCGGTTTACGCGCTTCAAAAAGCTCTTCAACGCGGGGAAGACCCTGCGTAATGTCGTCGCCTGTAGCAATACCGCCCGTATGGAAGGTACGCATGGTAAGCTGTGTGCCGGGCTCGCCGATGGCTTGCGCGGCAACAATGCCAACCGCTTCGCCAACGTCTACCGCACCGCCCGTTGCAAGGTTAGCGCCATAGCAGCGTGCGCATACGCCCGTTTCGTTGCGGCAAGTCAAAACACTGCGTACCTGCACTTTTTTGAGACCGCATTCATTAATGGCGTGAGCCTTTTCATGCGTGATGGTCTCGTTAAGCGCCGCAATAATTTCGCCTGTCTTGGGGTTCATAATATCTTCGGCGGCTACGCGGCCAATCAAGCGATCCTCGAGGCTTTCAATCACTTGGTTGCCAATGGAAATTTCCTGCACCGCAATGCCGCGAACCTTTTCGCCGCGCACTGCAAAGCAGTCCACCTCGCGTACAATCACCTCTTGTGATACGTCTACCAAGCGGCGGGTTAAGTAACCCGAGTCGGCAGTACGAAGAGCCGTATCAGCCAATGATTTGCGGCTGCCGTGAGAGGAAAGGAAGAATTCAAGCACCTTCAAGCCTTCGCGGAAGTTTGCGCGAATGGGCAGCTCCAGCGTGCGGCCAGAGGGCGAAGCCATCAAGCCGCGCATACCTGCCAGCTGTGAAACCTGCGCCGCACTACCGCGAGCGCCTGAATCCGTCATCATGCGAATGGGGTTGAACTTATCAAGCCCAGGCAGGATTTTGTTGCGCAAATTGGCGGTGGTCGCATTCCATAGCTCAATCACCTGTGCATAGCGCTCATCTTCAGACAGCAAACCCATGCGGTAGAGGCCATTGATCTCTGCAACCTGCTTATCCGCTTCGGCCAATACCTGCGGCTTGTCTGGCGGGATAATGATATCGCTTACAGATACCGTAATTGCGCCAACCGTGGAATACTTAAAGCCAAGGTTCTTGATGTTGTCAAGCACAAGCGCCGTTTCGTGAATGCCATGCTTCTGGTATACTTCATCAATGATTTTTCCCAGCTCTTTTTTACCCACCAGGGTGTCAATTTCAAGCGGGAACATTTCATCCAAGCATCTGCGCGGCTTGCGGCCGATATCCTGCGGAATCACATCGTTAAACAACAGCAATCCCAAGGTGCACGCAATGGTTTTGTGACCGGTTTGTCCCTCAAAGCTACGCTCCAAGCGTACCCGAATGGGCGCTTGCAGGCTCAGCTGCTGCGTTTGGTACGCCATCATCGCCTCATCGGGGCTGATGAAAGCGCCGCCAGCGCCAAGGCTGTCCTCACGGTCAATGGTCAGGTAATAACAGCCAATAACCATATCCTGTGAAGGCGACATAACGGGTTTACCATCCTGCGGCTTCAAAATGTTGTTATGTGCCAGCATCAGGAAGCGTGCTTCTGCTTGCGCCTCCATGGAAAGCGGCACGTGAACGGCCATTTGGTCACCATCGAAGTCGGCGTTATAAGCGGTGCAAACCAACGGATGCAGCTTGAGCGCCTTGCCTTCTACCAGCACGGGTTCAAAAGCTTGAATGCCCAAGCGGTGAAGCGTAGGTGCGCGGTTGAGGAGCACGGGATGCTCCTTGATTACGCCTTCCAAAATATCCCAAACCTCTGGACGGCCTTTTTCCACCATGCGCTTTGCGTTTTTGCCGTGATGCGCCTTTTTCAGCGTCACCAAGCGTTCAATCACAAAGGGCTTGAATAGCTCAAGCGCCATTTCTTTGGGCAGACCGCATTGGTAAAGCTTCAGCTCTGGCCCAACCACGATAACGGAACGGCCTGAGTAGTCAACGCGCTTGCCTAGCAGGTTTTGACGGAAACGGCCTTGCTTGCCGCGCAGTAAATCGGAAAGCGATTTAAGCGCACGGTTGCCGGGGCCTGTGACCGCACGGCCGCGGCGGCCGTTGTCAATGAGCGCGTCCACAGCCTCTTGGAGCATGCGCTTTTCGTTGCGCACAATGATATCGGGCGCGCCAAGCTCAAGCAAGCGCTTCAAGCGGTTGTTGCGGTTGATCACGCGGCGGTAAAGGTCGTTTAAGTCGCTGGTTGCGAAGCGTCCGCCATCGAGCTGCACCATGGGGCGCAGATCAGGCGGGATGACGGGGATGACATCCAAAATCATCCATTCAGGCTTGTTGTTGCTTTGGCGGAAGGCCTCCACAACCTCCAAGCGCTTCACGGCGCGAGCGCGTTTTTGACCTTCGGTATCGCGGTCACGTTCTTTTTCCACCAAATCGGAAATTTCTTTTTTGAGCTTGATGCTGATAGCGTCCAAATCCAGCTCTACCAGCAATTGCTTTACAGCCTCTGCGCCCATGCCCGCTTTAAAGCTGCCTTTTCCGCACTTTGCCTCTACCTCGCGGTATTTTGCATCGGTAATCAGCTCATGCAGCTTTAGCCCCGTTTGGTTGCTGTCGCCTGGATCAAGCACAATAAAGTTTGCAAAGTACAGCACCTTTTCCAGTGTGCGGGGGCTGATGTCCAACAGCATTCCCATTCGGCTGGGAATGCCTTTGAAATACCAGATGTGGCTTACAGGCGCGGCCAGCTGAATATGACCCATGCGCTCGCGGCGCACTTTTGCGCGCGTGACTTGCACGCCGCATTTGTCGCAGACCTTGTTTTTATCTTTGAACTTAATGCGCTTATACTTGCCGCAATTGCACTCCCAGTCCTTTTGTGGTCCGAAAATGCGCTCGCAAAACAAACCGTCGCGCTCTGGCTTCAAGGTGCGGTAGTTAATGGTTTCAGGCTTGCATACCTCGCCGTAGCTCCAATTCAAAATCTGCTCGGGCGAAGCCATGCCAATCTGGATAGAATCGAGGTTGGTCAGTTCAAACAAAACGCGGCACTCCCTTTCGGTCTATGGATGGATCAGCTTATTCTTCATCCTCGGGTTTATCGTCGGCAATCTCAACACCTTCAACGCTGCCTAAATCGTCGCCCAAGTCTATGTCAAAATCGTCTAAATCATCATCCAGGGTGAAGTCAACTTCCACGTCCTCGTCCACAACGGTATCCTCCACCGTGTCGGCTTCGGGCTTCTCAATCTCTTCATCCTCAGCATAGCGCGTGGAGGAGATCGAATCGTTATCCATGTCATCGTCGTCCATTTCGCGAATGATGATTTCATTCTTGTTTGTGTCCAAAACGCGGATATCCAATGCCAAGGCCTGCAGCTCCTTAATGAGCACCTTAAAGCTTTCAGGCACGCCAGGCGCGGGGATGTTCGTGCCCTTGACAATGGCCTCGTAGGTTTTCACGCGCCCCACAATATCATCGGACTTCACCGTCAAAATTTCCTGTAGGGTGTTTGCCGCGCCATAAGCCTCCAGCGCCCAAACTTCCATTTCACCAAAGCGCTGACCGCCGAACTGCGCCTTGCCGCCTAAGGGCTGCTGCGTTACCAGGGAATAGGGGCCAACGGAGCGTGCGTGCATCTTGTCGTCTACCAAGTGATGCAGCTTCAGGAAGTACATGTAGCCAACCGTTACGGGGTTTTCAAACGCGTTGCCCGTGCGGCCGTCATAGAGGATGGTTTTGCCATTGGGACTCATGCCCGCCATCTTGAGGCATTCCTCAATGTCTTCCTCGGTTGCGCCGTCAAATACAGGCGTGGCCACATGCCAGCCCAATGCCTTTGCCGCCATGCCCAAATGAACCTCCAGCACCTGACCAAGGTTCATACGAGAAGGTACGCCCAAGGGGTTTAAAACAATTTGCAGGGGGGTGCCATCGGGCATAAAGGGCATATCCTCTTCACGCAAGATTCTAGACACAACACCCTTGTTGCCGTGGCGGCCTGCCATTTTATCGCCGACGCTGATTTTGCGCTTTTGGGCAATGTACACGCGAACCATCATGTTCACGCCGGGCGAAAGCTCATCCTTGTTTTCACGCGTGAAGGTTTTCACGTCCACCACAATGCCGCCCTCGCCATGGGGTACGCGCAAAGAGGTGTCGCGAACCTCACGTGCTTTTTCACCAAAGATGGCACGGAGCAAGCGTTCTTCTGCAGTCAGGTCGGTTTCACCCTTGGGGGTGACCTTACCAATCAAAATATCGCCGCTGCGAACCTCTGCACCAATGCGAATGATGCCCTCTTCGTCCAAATCCTTCACCGCATCATCACCGATGTTGGGAATATCGCGGGTGATTTCCTCGGGTCCCAGCTTGGTTTCGCGTGCTTCTGACTCAAATTCCTCAATGTGGATGGAGGTGTAAATGTCCTCCTTGACAAGCTTTTCACTAATCAGAACCGCGTCTTCATAGTTGTAGCCTTCCCAGGTCATAAAGCCAATCAGCACATTGCGGCCAAGGCCAATTTCACCTTTATCGGTAGAAGGTCCGTCCGCAAGCAAATCGCCTTTTTCAATCAGCTGCCCTTGCTTTACGCGGGGACGCTGGTTGATGCAGGTGCCTTGGTTGCTTCGTGCAAACTTGCTCAAGCGGTAGTGATGCCGTTCGCCAAGAGTATCCTTAATGATAATCTCGTTGCCTGAAACCTTTTCCACAACGCCCTCTTGCTTGGACAGAAGCACCACGCCGCTATCGTGAGCGGCCTTGTACTCCATGCCCGTGCCAATGATGGGCGCTTCAGGCACCAACAGCGGCACCGCCTGACGCTGCATGTTACTGCCCATCAATGCGCGGGTAGCATCGTCGTTTTCCAGGAAGGGGATCATGGCTGTTGCCACAGATACCACCTGTCTGGGGCTTACGTCAATAAAATCAGCACGTTCAGGCTTGACTTGAATAATTTCCGCACGCTCGCGCACAGGCAGATATTCGTTTACGAAGCTGCCATCCTCGTTGAGCGGCTCGTTTGCCTGCGCAACCCTGTAGAAATCCTCTTCATCGGCCGTCATGTACACAATTTCGCTTGTGACGCAATTGGTTTTTTTGTCGATCTTACGGTAAGGGGCTTCAATGAAGCCATACTCGTTGATGCGCGCATAGGTCGCCAAGGAGCCAATCAAGCCGATGTTGGGGCCTTCAGGCGTTTCAATGGGGCAAATGCGGGAATAGTGACTGTAGTGCACGTCGCGCACTTCAAACGAAGCACGGTCACGGTTCAAGCCGCCAGGTCCCAAAGCGGAAAGGCGGCGCTTATGCGTGAGCTCTGCCAATGGGTTGGGCTGATCCATGAACTGGGATAGCTGAGAGGAGCCAAAGAACTCTTTGATGGCCGCGCTCACAGGGCGGATGTTAATCAGCTCGCCAGGGCGAACCTCATCCGCATCTTGAATGGCCATGCGCTCACGAACCACACGCTCCAAGCGCGAAAGACCAATACGGATTTGGTTTTGCAGTAGCTCGCCCACACTGCGGAGGCGGCGATTGCCCAAATGGTCAATGTCGTCCGTAAAGCCGATTTCGTAGGGCAAGCCCAGCAAATAGCTAATGGAAGCCACAATATCCTGCGCCAAAATGTGCTTAGGCACGAGGTCGTGAATACGGGCGCGGAGCGTTTCGCGAAGCTGCTCTTCACTCTCACTGCCTTCCACAATTTCTTTGAGCACAGGGAACAGTACATTTTCTTGAATGCCGACCTCTTTGGGGTCGAAGGGCAGGTGCTTGGACGCATCCACAAACCAGTTGCCAACTACCTTGTGTACATGGTTTTCCACCTTGATGGTAGCGGTATTGATGCCTGCGTTTTGAATGGCGCGCGCCACGTCTTTTTCAATGATTTCGCCCTGCTTAACAAACAGCTCGCCCGTAATGGGGTCCGCAATATCCTCCGCAGACTCATGATCCTGAATGCGGGTTGCAAGGGATAGCTTTTTGTTAAACTTGTAGCGGCCCACACGCATTAAATCATAACGCTTGGGATCAAAAAACAGGGAATTGAACAAGCTCTGAGCGCTATCCTTTGTAGGCGGCTCACCTGGTTTTTGACGCTTGTAAATCTCAATCAAGCCCTCATCACGGCTTTTGGCGTTATCACCCCGCTGAATCGTAGCCATCAACCGCTCGTCTTCCCCCATCAGGTCGATGATTTCAGCATCTGTGCCATAGCCCAGAGAGCGCAAAATCAGCGTGAGAGGGAGTTTCCGTGCGCGGTCAATACGCACCCAAAGTACATCATTGGAGTCGGTTTCGTATTCCAGCCAAGCACCGCGGTTGGGTATCACAGTGGTGGAAAACAGATGCTTGCCTGCCTTGTCGATCTCGACATCATAATATACTCCCGGGGAACGAACCAGCTGGCTCACAATGACGCGCTCCGCGCCATTGATGATGAAGGTGCCATGCTCGGTCATGAGGGGGAAGTCACCCATAAATACGTCCGACTCCTTGATTTCGCCCGTCTCGCGATTTTTGAGACGAACAAAGACCTTCAGCGGAGCCGCGTAGGTCATGTCGCGTTCTTTGCAGCGTTCCACGCTGTTTTTAGGCTCGTCCAAGGAATAATCCACAAATTCCAGCGACAAGTTCTCGGTGTAGTCAACGATTGGCGAAACGTCGTCCAATACCTCGCGTAGGTCGACCTCCAAAAAGCGCTTGTAAGAATTTTTCTGCACCTCGATTAGATCGGGCATTTCCAAAATCTCATCGGCGCGAGAAAAGCTCATACGCTTTCTCAGCTTCCCCAATTGAACCTCATGCACCATAAATGCCATCACCCCTTATGTTCTCGCAGCGTATGATACCGGCGTAACTCCCACCCCCTTTTAGCAACAAAATTTTCTTGTTGCTTTTTTCGTAAAGGGAATGTACAATACCAATCAACGGATGGGCATGAGTTCGCACAGTAACAATACTGATGCAAGTTTATATTATAGCGCTCGTTAACCCATGTGTCAATACATATGGGCATAATTCATTACTTTGTTTTCATGGGTAGTGAGTTGTTAAAAAAAAGCTGTAACCACGCTTGCCGTAAAAGGTTACATTTGGCAGAGGATGGGGTATTATGACAAAATTCGGACAAGTAAGCGCTTATGATGCGCAAACGGGAATGGCTACTGTGACCTACGCGCGGCCTGATGCCTGCGAAAAATGCGGCGCATGCGGCACCAAAACCCATATGAGCTCCATCGACCTCAAGGCGGATTGCGCTTTGGGGGATTGGGTGCGTGTGGAGCTGCCCGACAGCCGCTTCATGCAGGCAACCGCCCTTGCATATTTGCTTCCCCTGTGCGCTTTTTTACTGGGCTTGGGTTTGGGCTACGTGCTATCAGGCCAGCAGGAAATTTGGGCACTGCTAGGCAGTCTGCTGGGCTTAGCCCTTGCCATGCTCGCGCTCAAGCGCTACGATCGCCATATTTCCGGCAAGCCCGAGTGGCTTCCCCACATTGTGGAAATATATTCGACCAAACCAGACATGTCGCAAATCGGCTGTGATTTGCAATCAAAACCTTGAGCCAGCAACGTTTTACAGCCAACATGCCCAAAACAGACCTGTAAAGTCTGTGAAGAAATCCATGAGAGTTTTGCTGTTCAAAACGGCTTAATCGTGGTATACTAATCCTGATATACGGGATCGTAGGCTTTGACGGTCAGAAAAATACATCCCCATCATATAGTTTTGCGATGGCACGCAACATAGTTGTTGCGTTTGATGTTTTCTGTGTGTCTTTTGTACCTTACGCCTGGTAAAAAGGTTCGTTAACGGCGGCAACGCGTTTTCGGCCTCAATCATAATGCTCCAAACCCTTATCCAAAAAAAACGACCGCGCATCGCGCGGAAAAAGGAGGCCACAATGGCAGAAAACGAAGCAAAGCTTCGCGTCATCCCGCTTGGCGGCGTAGATGAATTTGGTAAGAACATCACCGTAATTGAATACGGCGAGGATATCCTCGTCGTGGATTGCGGTTCCATCTTCCCCAAGGAGGATATGCTGGGCGTTGACTTGGTCATCCCGGATGTAACCTATCTCATCAAAAACAAGGATCGCATCCGCGGCATGCTCCTCACCCACGGCCATGAAGACCACATCGGTGCCACGCCTTACGTGCTGCGCCAAGTACCCATGCCGCTTTTTGGCACCAAGCTCACCCTTGCGTTGGTTGATTTAAAATTGAAGGAGCACCGCATTGCGGGCATTCCGCTCAATGTGATTAAGCCAAGCGACGAGATTACCTTGGGCTGTTTCAAAATCAAATTTATTCATGTAAACCACTCCATCGCAGGGGCGGTGTCCTTGGCCATTACCTCACCCGTGGGCACCATCATCATGAGCGGCGACTTCAAGGTGGACTTTACCCCCATTGACGGGCAAGTGACCGACCTTGCAAGCTTCGCGGCGCTGGGCAGTGCAGGCGTTTTGGCTTTCCTGTGTGAATCCACCAACATCGAGCGCAAGGGTCACACCATGAGCGAAACCAAAATCGGCCAGACCTTTATTGACATGTTCCAGCAGGCAAAGGGGCGCGTGATCGTTGCCATGTTTGCAAGCAACGTCCACCGTGTGCAAATGGTGGTGGATTCTGCCGCCATGTTTGGCCGCAAGGTTTGCTTTGTGGGCCGCAGTATGGTAAACGTGAGCCGCGTGGCCATGTCCATCGGCGAAATGTCCATTCCGGAAGAAAACCTTATTGATATTGACGATATCGACTCCTACCCCGATGATAAAATCCTTGTGGTTACCACGGGCAGTCAGGGCGAAGCAATGGCAGGCCTCACGCGCATGGCTTACAGCGAGCATCGCAAGCTCCAAATTCGTCCTTCCGATATGGTCATTATTTCCGCTTCCCCAATCCCCGGCAATGAAAAACCTGTTTCACGCGTGATCAACCAGCTGTACCGTTGCGGCGCCAATGTCATTTACGGCCAGCTTGGTGATGTTCACGTTTCAGGCCATGCCTGCCAAGAAGAAATCAAGCTCCTTCACGTGCTATGCAAGGCAAAGTATTTCATCCCCATTCACGGCGAATATGCCAAGCTTTGGCAGCATGCGGAGCTAGCCGAAAGCTTGGGCACCCCCAGTGAAAACATCATCATCCCCGAAATTGGGCAGGTCATTGAAATGGACAGCAGCAGCTTAGCCATTACAGGTGAAGTGCCCACGGGCGGCGTTTTGGTGGATGGCTTGGGCATTGGCGATGTTGGCAACGTGGTGCTGCGGGATCGCAAGCATTTAAGCCAGGATGGTTTGATCATTGTGGTTATGGCCATTGACCGTGACAACGGCACATTGGTTTCCGGCCCCGATATCATCAGCCGCGGCTTTGTGTATGTGCGCGAAAACGAAGACATCATTGAGTGCAGCCGTGAGCTGGCACGCAACATCATCATGAGCTACGGTCAAATTGATGGCAGTGAATGGCAAGCCATGAAGAACCGCATCAAGGATGAGCTTCACCGTTACATCTTCGACAAAATCAAACGCAATCCCATGATTTTGCCAATCATCATGGAAATTTAAAAGTACCCGCATAAAAACTGCGGCACGCTGATGAAGCGTGCCGCAGTTTTTGTGGAAAGTCACCGCCAGTGCTTGAAAATGAAAGGGTTTTCGCGTATAATGAAGTATAAGAAATAGTAGGAGGAACAGAGCATGCAGAACGATCAAACACGGCTTGCGGAGTTCTTTTCCTCAGTCATTGAAGAATATAAAGTACTACATCACCTATCAGGAGCGGATGCCGCCAATCTGCTCAACCGCAGCGGTGCTCTTGACTTTCTTGAGGATGGCTATGAAATGCTTCATACACAATCCTTAGCATATATCGTAAATGAAGTTGAAGGTTATATGAAAAAGCGAGGTGCGGTCAAGTGATTCTGCACCACGGAAGCAGTGTTATTGTCCAGCACCCAGAAATCATGAAAAGCTCCAGAACGCTGGACTTCGGCTATGGTTTCTACACAACGACCAGCCATGACCAAGCGTACAAATGGGCTAGAATTAAAGCAAACCGTGATGCAACACCCTCTGGTTTCATCAGCACCTATGAGATGGATGACCGAATTCTCTCCGAAAGCTCGCTCCACTCACACTCTTTCCGTGGCGTAAGTAGCGAATGGCTCCGTTTTGTAATTAACAATCGTATGAAGGATGGCTTTGCTCACACATACGACGTTGTACGCGGTGCCGTTGCGAATGATCGTGTGTATGCCTGCTTGAATGCCTTTGAGAATCGCTTCATGTCATTTGAGATGGCAATTCAGGAACTACGAACTTACAAACTTGACGATCAGGTTTCCTTTCACACCGCCAAAGCGCTATCTTATCTTCACTTTATCAGCAGCGAAGAGGTGCCGTTATGAGTCAATTGCCTGCCATTACGCAAAACAATGTCCATATTTTCATCCCACGCAAAGTAGCCTATATCACAAAAAGACTAAACCAAGAAAAACACACGAATGCAAAAGATTCAGTCCTTCTATTCTACAACTCTCGAACATACCGACAGCTCGAACAGGAAAGTACAAAGCTATGGCAGGATAACGTCAAACAGCTGTATGCCGATTTTATCCACGAGCAATAAGCCTCACAAACAAAAAACCGCCGCCTGTAGGGACACGCTCTATCGCATCCCTGCAGGCGGCAGTTGTTTATTGGATGAAACCAGTTTTACGATTGCGCGGTATCCAGCATGGCAAGCTCCACGGTCAAGGTAAGGTACTCGCCTTCGGGTATGTTTTGCATGTCCTCTACCTTATCCAACCCGCCAGGCACACGGTAAATCTTGAGCTTTGCCTGCTCGCCCGCCTGCTTTTTCTGTAAAGCCTCCAGCATTTGCGTGGTGGTGGAAATCACGGTGTCGTCCACCTCCACCACAATGTCAGCAACCAGCAGTCCCGCTTTTTCAGCAGGAGAGTTTTTCTCTACCTCTGAAATATAGGCACCATTGGGAATTAAGCCTTGGGCAAGCGCATAGCTATTGGGGTTAAGCCCCCCCACCTTTACGCCGATGCGCGGCTTTTCCGTAGCCACAACACCGTCCTGCGCAGAGGTGTTTCCCGCGCTGGATTGACCATCCGCGTTCACGTTGCCCTTGCCTGCAAGCACGTCGTTGATAAGCGACTTGGCCTCGTTGATCGGTATGGCCATGCCTATGCCCTCAACGGTGTTGCCAGAATAAGCGGAGCCTGTGTATTTCATGCTTGGCACGCCAATCAGCTCGCCTGCCACATTGAACATGCCGCCGCCGCTGTTGCCCGCATTGATGGCCGCATCGGTTTGAATCATGGCGTTAGAGGCACGCTTTCCATAGGCATCGGTAGCGTTGCTCTTCACCGCACGGTTCAGCGCTGAAATCACGCCCACCGTGGTTGTGCCCGTAAAGCTTAGGGGATTGCCAATGCAAATGGCCCAGTCGCCGACATTGAGCATATCACTATCGCCAAGCACCACGGGGTCAAGCGTGAGCCCTTCCACCTTGAGTACCGCGATGTCCTTTTTTTCGTCCGTGCCCATGAGCACCGCAGGCAAAACCTTCTCGCCGCTGGTAACCTCCAAGGTAGTGGCGCCCTCGATTACGTGATAGTTTGTGAGCACATAGCCCTTTGCCACCACGACACCGCTGCCGCTGCCCTGCAATACCTGACGGTTGTCATCCTCGCTCGGGCTGTCATCGCCAGAGCCGCCATAAGGATTGCCAAAGCTAAAGCCATTGCCAAAGTCAAAGTAATACCCATTGTTTTGGCTGCGGTAGGTGGTGTAATTGTTTACACCCACAACGCTTGCGCGCACCTTTTGCACCGCCTCCGTAAAGGGGCTGGTAACCACCGTTGCGTTTTCCGAAACGGTTACGGCCTCCGCCCCCGCCGTCGCATTCATCTGAAAAAGGGAAACCGATGTACCCACAACCATTGCAAGTGCCACCACAATTGCGATATACCCATAGATGTTTTTCTTCATATTGTTTCTCATGTAGCGTCCCTCCTTACTACGTGATTATGGTAACATGTAACTTTGTCATTACCGTGAACACGCCGTGAATATTGTTTTGAAAATTGTGAAACGCATATGTTTTCTTGTTCACATTTAAAGGGGCTACGCGGGAAATGCTTATGCCTGCTCGTTTTCAATCGCGTAAATGGCCATGGCGCATTCCAAGCGCTTTTGCTCTATTTTGCATTCCATTTCATACGGCTTGCCAATATCGCCATTAAAGGCATGCGCATTTGCCGCACAGCCGCCGCTGCAATAGAAGCGCGCCCAGCATTTGGAGCATTTTTCTTTACTGAGCACATGGTTTTGTTGAAAGCGCTTTTGAATCGCCGTATCAAAAGTGCCATCCAGCACGGAACCCATTCGCATGCCCTCGCGCCCCACAAACTGGTGGCAGGGATAAATATCCCCTTCAGGCGTAACCGCTACATACTCATTGCCCGCACCACAGCCTGTGAGCCGTTTTTTCAAGCAGGGTCCGCCTGTCAAGTCCACCATGAAATGAAAGAAATTGAACCACTTGCCATTTTTGCGGTACGCTATGTATTGCTCGCCCAAGCGCTCATACTCTTCAAATACGCGCGGCAAATCACTTTCATGAATGGCATATTCACAGCTATCCGCCGTAACCACAGGCTCTATGGAAAGCTGTTCAAAGCCTTCGTCGGCCAAATGAAGCACATCCTTGGAAAAATCCAGATTGAAGCCCGTGTACGTGCCCCTCAAATAGTAGCGCTGCTGTCCGCGAAGCTTCACAAACTTCTTTGCCTTTTCAATAATCAGATCATAGCTGCCTTTGCCGTTGGGTGTGGGGCGCATACGGTCGTGCACCTCACGCCGTCCATCAATGGAGATGACCACATTATCCATTTCGCGGTTCAGAAAATCCATCACCTCATCGTCCATGGCAACGGCGTTGGTTGTGGTGGTAAATTTAAAGAGCTTGCCATTAGCCGCTTCCAGTGAGCGCCCGTAAGCCACAACCTCCTTGATGACTGGAAAGTTCATCAGCGGCTCGCCGCCAAAAAAATCCACCTCCAGATTTTTGCGTTTGCCGCTGTGGGCAATTAACCAATCCAGCGCTTTTTTGCCGGTTTGGGCAGAAAGCAAAGAGCGGCTTTGCATGTGAAATTCGCCCGTATCCGCAAAGCAATACTTGCAGCGTAGGTTACAATCGTGCGCCGCATGCAGGCACATGGCTTTCACCACGCCGCTATCCGCAGGCTCCACATCGCTGTAATCATCGGGTGCGTCAAGATAGCCCATGCGAATCAGCTCGCGAAGCTCTTCCACAGCCTCCTGCGCTTCCTCACGCGGGTATTTTTCCGCTAATTTTGAAATGATATCCGCGTCGGGCGTTTCCAAAAGCAGGGAAAGCGCGTCAAAAGCGATTTCATCCAGCGCATGCACCGCACCGCTGCCAACATCCAACGCCATGGGTTTATTCAAAGCACGAAAAAGATGAATCATTGATGTTCCTCCTTAAAAATGAAAAAAAGCACCGCATCGCCACATGGGCCAATGCGGTTGCTTGGATGCGTTCCCTTGGTTATTTGCCAAAGGAATGGTTTAGTTTGCCATCGCGGCCTGCAACAATTTTGTTTTCCTTGTTAGCGCAGCTTTGGTTGGCAACGGTGCAGCTGGTCTTGCAAGCGCTTTGGCAGGAGCTTTGGCACTCACCGCAACCGCCGTACGTTAGCGACTGGCGCAAGCAGGGCTCCGAAACGATCTTGATATGCTTCATTAGGATGATCCCTCCAATATGATTTGCTTCACAGGTACCATTATACATCATTGAGCATGGCTTTTCAAGGGGCGGATGCTTTCTTCAAATGAACGTTTCTGCACGTTTCCGCACGGTCTGATTTCCTCTCTTCAAAAATTTCACAAAAAAAAGATGCAATTCAACATTCTTTATGCTATAATAAAAAATCATACAGCACATGGCTGTGGATTGATAAGGAGGGTTTTTCCTTGGATGACCCCATAGGTAGTCAACTGTTGGTTCAACTTCTGCTCATATGCATCAATGCGTTTTTTGCCGCCACGGAAACGGCGGTCGTAACACTCAATGAAAACAAAATACGCAAAAAGGCGGAGGATGGCGATGCCAAAGCCATTTTAATGCTTAAAATGGTCGAGTCCCCCACGCGCTTCCTGTCCACCATTCAGGTTTGCATTACCCTGAGTGGTTTTATGGCAAGCGCATTCGCCGCAAGTAGCTTTGCTTCCGTATTGGCAAATAACCTATGGAACGCAGGCCTTACTTTTGTGCCCCTGAACACCCTTAACACCCTTTGTGTAATGGTCATTACCTTGATTCTCAGTTACTTTATGATTGTGCTTGGCGAGCTGGTGCCAAAACGAATTGCTCTGCAAGATCCCGAAAAAATCGCAAGATTTTCATGCGGTGTCATTGAATTTGTTGCCAAGCTCTTTAAGCCCTTGGTTTGGTTGCTCACCATCAGCACCAACGGTGTTTTGCGCCTCTTCCGAATCAACCCAAATGCGCAATCCGACGAGGTCACCGAGGAAGAAATCCGCATGATGGTTGATATCGGCAGTGAAAGCGGCGCCATTGAGCAGGACGAGCGCGCAATGATCGAAAACATATTCGAATTTAACAACACCACCGCCGCCGATGTCATGATTCACCGCATGGATGTGGTGGCCCTGCATGTGGATGATTCAAACGCCGAAATCGTTCAAACCATCCGCGAAAGCGGCTTGAGCCGTTTTCCTGTTTATGATGCCGATATCGACGATATCATCGGCGTGCTCAACACGCGCGATTTTCTGCTCAACACGCAAAGCGAACAGCCTAAGGCCATGCGCGAGCTGTTGCGTTCCGCCTATTTGGTACCTGAAACCGTGCCTGCTGATACCCTCTTTAACAACATGCAAAAGCAAAAAATCCACTTGGCCGTTGTGGTGGACGAATATGGCGGCATGAGCGGCATCGTCACCATGGAAGACCTTTTGGAGGAAATTGTCGGTAACATCTACGATGAATTTGACCCCAAAGAAGATATCGAAATCGAAAAAATGGGCGATAATCTTTGGCGGGTCATGGGCACCGTTGATTTGGATACCTTAGCCGACGAGCTTGCCATTGATTTGCCGCTGGAGGAAGAATACGATACATTAAGCGGTATGGTTTTTAGCACACTGTCCAGCATTCCAGAGGATGGCAGCACCCCCGAGGTTACCATGCATGGTTTGCATATCCAAGTGGAAAGCATCTGCGACCACCGTGTGGAAAAAGCACTGGTCAGCAAGGTGCTCCCCGTGCCCGCCCCAAATGCGGAGGGCTTGGAAAAGTCCGATGGCAAAAAGAGCGATGGAAAGCCCGCCAAGCAGGATAATGCCAGTGTGGAGCACAGCGCAGAGTGAACAAACAAAGGATGATGGCGGCATGCAGGCGAAGCATCTGATTTGGGACTTTGACGGCACGCTATATGATAGCTACCCACTGCTTTTAAGCGCCCTGTTAGACGCGCTTGTAGCCATGGGTGCAAAAAACGTATCGCCTATGGAAGCGCTCGCATTGCTCAAGGGCTCTGTTTCCAAAGCAGCCGAGCATTTCGCCAACCAGTACCAGCTGGATTTGCAGGCGCTTTTGGAGCGCTTTGAATCCAATCAGGAAGGCGACGAGCCCAAGCCCTATGAGGGCATACCCGCGCTTTTGCAGAGCCTGCATAAGGCTGGCTACAAGCATTATCTGTACTCTCACCGCAACGCAGGCGCTTACGCCTGTTTAGAGGCGGATGGCTTATTGCCGCTGTTTGAGGATGGGATTACAAGCAATGACGGTTACCCCCGCAAGCCCGCGCCAAATGCGCTCCACGCGCTCATGCGCCGCAACCGCCTAGCGCCTGAAGCCTGCGCCATGATCGGCGACCGAAGCATCGATATCAGCGCTGGGCATAACGCCCGTATGCTGGGCATTCTGTTTGACCCCGACGGCTTTTATCCCCACTCAAAAGCCGATATCTACGTACAGTCAGTAAAAGAGCTAGGCACATGCTTGCTATCAGCGCGTGCCTAGCTCCTTTTTATACCCTCGTGGTTTTATTTGACCACGCCTTTTTTAAGAATGATATTGGCATATTGCGCCATTTCGCCTGTAGCCACCACCGCATAGGCTTTTTTGGCACGCTCATAATACGCAAAGCGCTCTATGTGCGTAATGGTTGCCGTGGGGTTTTGATGGTGCAGCGTAGCTTCATAAGCCTCCCAAATCACAGGCTTGTAAGAATCGCCTGGCACAACCTCCATCAGTATAAAATTGCAGGGATCATATTGATCCAAGGGAAATAGCGGTAAAATCGCCTTGAGCAAATCATCTGCCGCAATCCCATCGGCACGCACCGTTCTTTGCCCCATGCTTTCCGTCGGGAAATTCGCGTCTGCCAAAACAATTTCGTCACCATGACCCATTTCGGAAAGGATTTTCAGCAGTGCTGGGGAAATCAGAGGGGAAATTCCTTGAAGCATCCTTTGTCACCCTGTTTCTTTATTATTTCAAAGCTTAAATAGGCTCCGAGCAGCCTTTGACTGCTCGGAGCCGAATACCAAATCAAACCATTAATCGTATGCTAACAAAGCAATGTCAGGATCATCAATATTGACCTTGGTGTACCATTTTGCGCCTGTATCCACATCACCGACGGTTTCGCCGTTGGCGGCTTTATATGCCAGCTCCACAGCCAAGTAACCAATGGTGTAGGGATCCTGCGTTACGGAGCCAACAAACCAGCCATTGCGAACGGCGTTTTTCTGCGGCGCGCCTGCGTCAAAGCCAGCAACGATCAAGCCTTTAAAGCGTCCGCCCTCGCCTAGGTCAGAGCCATCAGCCGTAGCGGCCAGCAAGCCAGATACAGAGCCTTCGTTGGAGCAGAACAGAGCCGTTAGGCCTTCCATGTTCAGCAAGGAGTTGGCCGCGTTGGTCACATCGCCCACATTGGGGGTGGCGGCAACTTCTACATGAATGATGATGGTTGGTTTTTCAGCGGGCGCTGCCCACAGGTCATGACCTTGCACCGCAACGGTTCCTAGGGGCTTTGCAAGCTCCACAGCCTTGTTCACAAAGCCAGTGGTACGCGCTGTGATGGATTCGCTGGTTGCATCCTGCGAAAGAACGGCAATCACAGTAGGATTCTCAGCCGTGGCCTCCTTGAGCGCATCAGCAAAGCCTTCCAGCTTGAAAATTTCTTCGGCGGCAAGTGCGGCGGCATTTTGGTTGTTCGTCGAGGCAGTCGCATAAATCGCGCCCTCGGGAGCATTCGGCACGCCGGAGTCAAAGCCGATTACGGGAATTTTATTTGCAATGCACTCTTGCAATTCTGTCATAACAGCATCGGTAGACAGCGCAGCAAGTGCTAATGCGGAGGGCTTCTTCGCCATTTCAGCCTTCAATGCCTCAACCTGCGGCACAATGTCAGCTTCACTAGGTGGTCCATAATAGAACATTTCAACAGCATATTTTGCGGCGGCATCCTCACAGCCCTTCCGAACCGCTTGCCAGTACGCATGTTGTTCACCCTTGGAGATTACGGAAATGTACATGCCCTCAGCCGATGCGAGCGTGCAAGCCAAAACCAGCGACAATGCCAAAACGATTGCTAATGCCTTTTTCATTGTATGCCCTCCTCTTACTTTTCAATGTCTGTGCCCAATTGTATTACACTTGGGTATTCTCTATCTTCCATCGCATAAGCCGTACTACCTTGCATGTCCCTCCTTTTATCCCTATTCTGCCTTGCTTATGCGGTAACGAAGCCAAACCCGTGAGCCATTAACCCTGTACTTTTTGGGTGCCGTCCGTTGCTTTTTCGGTTTCCTTTTTGTCGTTCTTTACGCGCAGGGATGCGTTGTTGCGCCAAATGTCCAACAGCACAGCGCCAATTACCACAAAGCCGGTAATGAACGTTTGCCAATGCGCCTGCAAGCCCATGGAAGCCAAGCCCGTTTTGAGCGTGGCCATAATAAACACACCAATGAGCGTGCCCACCATGGTGCCAGCGCCGCCAGACATGGAGGTGCCGCCAATCACCACGCCCGCAATGGCGTTGAGCTCTTGTCCGTTGCCTGTGCCGGGAATCACGGTGGTGTAGGTTGCCGCATAGAAAATGCCCGCCAAACCTGCAAACAATCCGCAAATGGTATAAACGAGGATCTTCCAGCGGTCTGTTTTCACACCGGATAGGCGCACAGCCTCTTCGTTTGAGCCAATGGCAAAGGTATAGCGCCCAAGGCGGGTTTTGTTGAGCAAAAATGCCCCGATAACAAATGCCACCAGCAAGTACACAATGCCCGTGGGAAACGCGCCTGTGCGGTAGAACACATTCTTGAACCACTCATTTTCGGAGCCAATGGTTGGGTAGCGCTGGGTTTGCACTTTGGAAATAATGGAACCAAAGCCTTGTGAAACCAGCATGGTGCCTAGCGTTGCAATAAAGGGCGGAAGCTTGAGCTTTGCAATCATCAGCCCATTCATGAAGCCAAAAACCACGCCCACCAGCGGCACCAGCAGCAATGCCAGCGGCAGCGGCCAGCCCCAAGAGCTAAACGCAACGCCGCCAATCAGCGCAGAGCACATCATCACCGTGCCAATGGAAAGGTCAATACCGCCCGTGATGATGACAAAGGTAACACCAAAAGCCATAAAGCCAATAAAGTAGGCGGATTCCAATATGGTTTTCAGCGTATAAACGGATAGGAAGTTCTTTCCCACCAATGAAAAGAACAGATATAGGATGACCAGCGCTGCCGGTGCGAAAAGTTTTTTGTAATCAAATTTTTTTGCTGCTACCTTTGTTTGCATGGTGATAACCATCCTTTCAAAACTACAAGCGCATCATGAAAAAGTCTTTCAGGCTTTGCTCCTCCTAGCGTTTGGGGGTTGCAAACGCCATAATCTTTTCCTGCGTTGCGTCCTCAATGTCAAGCATGCCTGTGAGCTGTCCCTCACACATCACAGCAATCCGATCAGACATACGAAGCAGCTCCGGCAATTCCGAGGAAATCATGATGATGGATTTTCCCTGCGCGGTTAGTTGGTTCATGAGCTTGTAAATTTCGCTCTTTGCGCCCACATCAATGCCGCGCGTCGGCTCGTCAAAAATGAGAATATCGCAGTTTCGCACCAGCCATTTGGCCAAAACCACCTTCTGCTGGTTGCCTCCGGAAAGGCTGATCACCTTTGCATCCACCGTAGGGGTGCGGATGTTGGTTTTTTCCACCTGCTCATGCGCGGTTTGGCGAATTTTGCTGTCATCCACACGCAAACCGCCTGAAAATGCTTCCAGCGTTGGCAGTGCAACATTATCCGCAACAGAAAGAATCAGGCATAGCCCAAACTGTTTGCGATCCTCCGATAAGTAGCCAATGCCCGCGCGCACCGCATCCGACGGCTCAGAAATGTCCCGCTTTTCACCGTTGACAAATATTTCGCCGTCATCGCGCTTATCTGCACCGAAGATGAGCCTTGCCGTTTCGGTTCTGCCTGCGCCCATCAAGCCAGAAAAGCCTAAAATTTCACCCTTGCGCAGTGTAAAGGATACATCCTTGACCTCGCGCGACTGTAGATGCTTTATTTCCAGCACAACAGGCGCATCCTTTGGCACAAGGGATTCTGTTTTGCCCTTTTCGTAAATCACACGCCCCACCATCATCTGGATAACCTCATCAATGGTTACCTCGCTGGTGCCTACCGTCGCCACATATTGACCATCCCGCATAACGGTAATGCGGTCGGAAATTTCCTTTAGCTCCCCCATGCGGTGCGATATGTAGACAATGCCCACGCCCTGTGCGCGCAGTTCGCGTATGAAGCGGAACAAATCTTCTATTTCCGCCTCGGTTAGCGCTGCAGATGGCTCATCCATAATCAAAATGCGCGTGTTTTGAAATGACAGTGCTTTTGCAATCTCAACCATTTGCTGCTTTGCAACGGTGAGGTGGCGCACCTCCATGCAGGGGTCAATGTCAATGTTGAGGGACCTCAGCAGCTCCGCCGCCATTTTGTTTTGCTTTTTGCGATCGAGCATGATCCCCTTCATGGGTTCACGGCCGATATAGATGTTTTCTGCCACCGTTAAGTCGCGCATCAGGTTTAATTCCTGATGGATGATGCTGATGCCTAGCGCCTGTGCAGCAATGGTATCGCGAATTTCCACCGGTTTTCCGCTGATTTTGATTTCGCCTGCATCTGCAATGTATACGCCTGTCAAAATCTTCATCAGCGTGGATTTTCCTGCGCCATTTTCGCCAACCAGCGCATGCACTTCGCCCGAGCATAGCTCAAACCGAGCACCTCTTAACGCATGAACCCCGGGAAAGGATTTTTCAATCCCTTCCATGCTCACCAAGACATCGCGCTTTTCTGGAAAAGTCTCTGGTTGCATTCAAGCACCTCCCGAGTTAGAACGATGAACCTTCTCGTGCCTTTTGTTTCATTTGATTGGGTTCTTATCGTCTTTTTGATCCGTTTTTCCTATAACACTAATATACCATGTATTGTGGTATATTTCAACTGTTATTGGTAGATATTTTGGAACTATTTTGGAAGGGTTCACTCGGGAGGGCTATGCGGCCCTTATTTTTGGGCAAATGCACCTTGTATGGCGTTGTTGATGGCAATGCGTGTGCTGATGATATAATCCGCATTGTTTGGCGCACAGTCAAACGCAATCGGCGGAATATCCGCCTCTAAAATACTCATCACCGCTTGCTTTGAGCGAAGGCGCGAAAGCATTTGCATAGCGCGCAGGTCGCAGAGCATTGCCGCAAACACACGCAAACGCGTAGATTCCAGAGGTCCCTCCTCACCGGGGTATACGCAAAAAGCATCTCCTGCGGGAAACGCGTGAAGCGCATCTGTGACCGCAAAAGGATCAATGACTTGTACGGAGCATTGGGAGTACCAAAAATTATAGCCCCAATGCAAAAAGCCTTCAATATCATACTTGAAAAGCTGTGCAGCCAGAATGCGGCTGCGTGCGGCAGACATCGCAATAAAACGATTGCTTACGCCGCGCCCCTGCGCACAGCAATAATACGTCCACAAATGCGCAACCTCATGCTCCAAAAACGGTTGGATGTGATCGTTGCAGGGGATGGGGTGCTTTACCAGGCCCTGTTCATAAAAATGATAGTCCGACAGCGCATCCAGCACCGTAAAGCCCTTCAAATAAGGCTCAACCGCCTGTGCGGCCGCGCGATAGCTTTGCTCCTGCTCTTTTTCAGGTTCATCTGAAATGTGAAAAAAGGTATGGGAGGCAATTCCCTCTTCTTTCAGGAATTCGGTCAGCGCAGGCAAAAACGCCGTCAAGAAATCCAAATACGCCTTGCCCATGGCGGGGGTATCCCAACCAAAAATGCGGCGAGCTTCCCCCTCCGCCGTCGCCATTATTTTGGGTGCCGCCTTCGCGCCCCATTGTGTAAACAGGTGCGGCATTTCAAAATACGCCATACCGTTCCTTTTGCACATTTGAATAAACCTGCGCAGGTTTTCAAAGCCAAAGTGATATCGGCCGTTCTCCACCGAAACGTCCATCAGCTGTACCGTTGGTCGCTCTCCGCCTACGGCGGTATCCAGCGGCGGGGTAAAAACGGGCGTTAAAATCATGTTCATACCGTTTTTTACAGCGGTTTTTACAAAGCTCTCCATAAGCGCAAAGTGCTCCTCCGATAGGCTGGGCACATGATAGTAGGCGCTGATGCAATCCGCATGGAACCAATTGGTATAAATCAGCTTCTGCGCATCAAGCGCAATGTCAAGCACTTTGATCTGCGTACCCGCCGCGCCGCATTGCTCCCCCGTGGCCTTGTCAAAAAACGCCACCTCTAAAGCATAAGCTCCGCCTGCCAGCTCCTTTGGCGGTGTAAACTCCACCCATGCACAGCCCCACTGTGTATTCAGCGCCACCAACGGGTTTTTTTCGTCCACCTCACGCAGTACATCGGGGTATAGTCCCGGCTTTCCCCCGCGCAAAAAATCGTGATCGTGCGTCGCAAAGCGCGATAGCTCCACAGGCACAAGCCCTACCTCGCGGATGGTTACATAGGGCGCAAGCACGCCCATGGCACGCGGAAGCATCCGCACAGCTTGATGCGCACCGCGTTTGCGCCCGCGAAAAGCAATTTGGAAGGCATAGCTCTCCCCCTTCAAAATGCTTTCCTGCCCCAGATAGGGGGATACGTGCGGCGCGGCATCGGGAAACACCTTTTCCAGTGCGCTTACTGCGCGAAATTCAATGGCTTGTATCATGGCTGGTTGCTCCTTCTTGTCTTTTTGTGATTTAGCAGTATTCTACCACAAGCATGCGCGTATCTCCATCCTCAAAAACATCCATCGTGAATATTTCCATTTTTTAAAGGATTTTTACTGATGCGCCAGCCCATGCTTTGGTGTTAAGATAAGATCATGAAAAAGGGAAAAAACAATACGAGGAGGCAATCGCCATGAAACACAAGCCCGAGTGTGAAGAGAGGTTGAAGGATGACGCAATTCTCGTCAATGGCGTACATAATTACACCGATCCCGACAGCTATGTCACGCCGCAGGATCCCGCCGTGCTTCAAAGCCTTGAAACATTTATGGATCGCAAGCTTGGTTTTATGGTAACTTGGTCACCAGGCTGCCAAATGGGCACCTATGAATCATGGGCGCTTTGCGACGCGGACGCGGATTGGTCGCAGGATGAAATTCACTGGACGGAGGATATCGCCGAATTTCAGCAGCAGTATGTGGATGCCAACCAAACCTTCAACCCCATCAAATTCAGACCAGACCGTTGGGCAGAGCTTGCAAAGGAATGCGGCTTTCAATATCTGCTTTTTACGACCAAGCATCACGATGGGTTTTGCATGTTCGACACCCAAACCACCGATTACAAAATCACCGCGCCAAGCTGCCCCTTTTCCAAAAACAAAAATGCAAATATTACAAAGCATTTGTTTGATGCTTTTCGCAAAAACGGCATGGGTATTTCGGTCTACTTTTCAAAACCAGATTGGCACAATGAGTTTTATTGGGCAAAGCAGTACGGCAAGCCCGCCGACCGCAATGTAAGCTACAGCATATCCGCATACCCCGAGCGTTGGAAAGCCTTTGTACAATACACGCACGCACAGCTTCGCGAGCTTACCAGTGAATATGGCCCCGTGGATATGCTATGGCTTGACGGCGGTTGGGTGCGGCCCGACAATCTTCATCAAGATATTTCCCTGCCACAAATTGTGGAGGAAATTCGCTCAAGCACACAGCCTGGGTTGCTCGTTTGTGACAGAACAGTCGGCGGTGCGTATGAAAATGTGCTAACGCCTGAAACCATCGTACCCGAAGCCATCCTAAACGTGCCTTGGGAAAGCTGTATTACATTGGGTCAATTCTTCTCCTACCACTACGCCGACCGCTACAAAACAGCGGGAGAGCTCATCAGCCTGCTGATTGACATTGTATGCAAGGGCGGCAATCTTGCCCTGAACATAGCACCCCAGCCAGACGGCGAGCTGCCCCATGAAGGCGTTCAGGCTCTGCAAGGGCTAGGACAATGGCTCAAAGCGAACGGTGAAGCCATTTACCGCACAAGAGCCTTCCCCCAAATGCCCGCCACCAAGCAAATGACCTTTACCCAAACCACCGATGCTTTCTACCTGCTCTACCGCTACAGCGCCCCCGTTAACAAGCTTCCTCGCTATGTTGCATTGCCGCTCAAGCGCCTCATAAAGGCGGTTACCCTTTTAAGAACTGGTGAACAGATACCCTTTGAGCAAAACACACAAACGATTACCCTGTTTTTAAGCCAGGTAGACCTGCATACGTCGGAGCACGCGGATTGTATCAAGCTGGTCTACGCCGCGGAGCCCGGCTTCCATAACGCAATAGGGGGGTGTTGATTTGAGATTCGCACATGAGCTAAAGAAAAACGGCGCGCTGTTTGTCATGGCTTTGCCCGTTACTGTATTGTTGATTTTGTTCAATTATCTGCCAATGTTCGGTTTGGTGCTTGCTTTTAAGGATTTCAACGTTCGCGACGGCATTTTTGGCAGTCCATGGTACGGCTTCAAAAACTTTGAGTTTCTTTTTAAAACAAGCGATGCATGGCTCATCACGCGCAACACGCTCTGCTACAACTTTGCAATCATCATACTCAGCACGCTTTTTGCGGTGATACTGGCGGTACTGTTAGACGGTCTGCGCAGCAAGCTGCTTTCCAGAACCTTTCAAACCGTTTTGATCATGCCCTATTTTCTATCTTGGATTGCCGTTGGCTTCATTGGTTACGCTTTTTTAAACCCTGATAAGGGCTTAATCAACTCGGTACTGGCCACGTATGGCGTGAAGCCCGTGCTGTGGTACTCCAAGGTGGAGGCATGGCCCTTTATCCTGGTGTTCACGGCCATTTGGAAATCGGTCGGCTACTCAAGTGTTATGTATTTAGCCACCATCACAGGCATATCACGCGATTATTATGAAGCCGCCGCCATGGACAGCGCCACCAAATGGCAGCAATTTTGCCACATTACTTTGCCCTTTCTAAAGCCGATGCTGATCATCCTCACGCTTCTGTCCATCGGTAAAATCTTCTATGCGGATTTTGGACTGTTCTATCACTTGCCTAGGCAATCCGGTCAGCTCTACCCTGTAACCAACGTGATTGATACCTATGTCTATAATGGGCTCAAGGTAACGGGGAACATTGGCATGAGCGCAGCTTCAAACTTTTACCAGTCCGTGGTTGGGTTTGTGCTTGTGCTTGCCGCAAACTTAACCGTGCGAAAGATAGATCCCGAATATTCGCTGTTCTAGCACACAGCGCAAAAGGAGGAAACCGAAAAATGCGAGCTAAAAAGGAGCATGATTTTCTTGCCATCAGCCGCCCCACCAATGCGGTCATCACACTTCTTCTCTTTCTTACCACGGTTGTCTGCGTACTTCCGCTGTTGCTGATTTATTCCATATCGTTTTCCTCCGAGGCCTCCATCTCCCAATATGGTTACAGCTTTTGGCCGCGGGAGTTTAGCCTGAGCGCATACAACTACCTCATGAAAACAGGCGACCAGCTCGTTCAGTCCTATTTCATTACCATCGTGGTTACCTTGCTAGGCACCGCCATCAGCCTGTTTGTGGTATCCATGTTTGCTTATGTAATTTCTCGAAGAGATTTTCGCTACCGTGGGGTGTTCGCGTTTTTCGTTTTCTTTACCATGCTCTTTAACGGCGGCATGGTACCATCCTACATTATCAACGTGAATATGCTGCACTTAAACGACACCATTTGGGCCCTTATCCTGCCGCTGCTGGTCAATGGCTTTTACATTATGGTCATGCGCACCTTCTACGCCACCACCATTCCTGTATCCATTTTAGACGCGGCAAAGATTGATGGGGCGGGCGAATTTCGCACCTTCTTCCGCATTGTTGCACCGCTTTCCAAGCCTGCCTTCGCCACTGTGGGGCTGTTTACCATGATCGGCTATTGGAACGACTGGATGATGGCCATGCTCTACATCACCAACCAAAAGCTTGCCCCCATTCAATACACGCTCATGAAGGTGCAAAACAACCTTGAGTTTGTAAAGCAATCCGCTAAATACCTCACTTCCGTTGACGGCATGCAGCTTGCCATGAATACCCCAACAGACAGCGCTCAAATGGCGCTCACCGTGCTGGTTGCCACACCGCTGCTTGTAGCTTATCCGCTTTTTCAAAAGTATTTTGTCAAAGGCTTGACCATCGGCGGCGTAAAAGAGTAATTTTGCTCACCTGCCGCAGCGTTTTGAACCATCATAGGGAGGGATGTCCAACCGCCAAAGCTTTCCCCTGTTTCCGCATCACCGTTTCCAAATTCACACAGCCTATGAAAGAGAGGGACATTTCAATGAAAAACGGTCAAAAATTGCTTGGTTTGCTGCTCTGCGTGCTCCTGCTCACCCCCCTGTTCTCAGCTTGTGCCCTAGGCGAAGCCCCCGATCACAGCAAGGAAGTTAACCTTGTATGGTATCAATTCGTGGATAAGGTCATGCCTGACCATGAAAAGGTCATGGAGGAAGTCAACAAATATCTCAAGGAAAAAATCAACGCAACCGTTACCGCAAACTTCATGACCCTGGACGATTATCAACAAAAAATGCCCGTTATTGTTTCCTCTGGTCAAGAGTTTGACGTTTGCTTCTCCACCTCTTGGATGCTCAACTACAATGAATATGTTGCCAAAAAAGCCTTTTTGCCCATTGATGATTTGCTCACACAATATGCACCTGAAACCAAGGCTTTTATTCCTGAAAGCTATTGGAACGGCTTAACGGTAGGCGGCCACATTTATGGTGTGCCCGGTTATAAGGAAGCAGGGCATCAATTCGGCATTATGTACAACAAGGACATGGCCGATGAAATGGGTCTGGACTTTTCCGCCGTCAAATGCCTTGCGGATTATGAGCCCATTCTCAAAACCGTCAAGGAAAAAATGCCCGATGTTATCCCCGTATCAGGCAGTCTCTACAATGCGGGCATTCCACAGGAGCATGTAAGCGGAGACTGGATGCTTCCAGGCGTACTAAATATTCCCAGCATGCCCTACTACAAGGACGCTGTGCAAGGCAAAATCTTCAATCAATATGAAGCACCTGAGTTCATGGAATTTGCCAAAATGGTGCGCAGCTTCTACCTAAACGGCTATATTCCCAGCGACCCTGCCAACTACAACAGCTCTGGCACATCAAATGTTGATATGAAGGAAAAGAAAACCTTCTCATTCCTGATTTGGTACGCACCTGGCTGCGAAGGCTCGCTTGAAGCGCAGTATGGCTGCAAGCTTGGCTATGTGCCGCTCTTTAGGCCTATTCTTGAAACAGCCGACACCACAGGCGGCGCCATTCATTGCATTTCTCAAGGCAGCAAAAACCCCGAGCGCGCAATGGAGTTTATCAACCTGCTTTATACCGATGAAAAGCTAGGCACCTTAATCCGTCACGGTATAGAGGGCGTACATTACACTGTGGAAGGCGAGCAGCTAAAGATGCTAAGCGACCCCACCAACCCCATGTATGACTATGGCTCTGGCTGGCCTCTTGGCACCATCTTCAACCAGAAGTGGACCACCAGCTTTGCACCCAATACAGAGCAGCTCTACCTTGACTTTAACGCAAACCTTGCACCCACCGAGGCACTTGGCTTCACCTTTGACCAGTCCAATGTCAAAACTGAAATTGCCAGCCTGAACAACGTCATTAAGGAGTTCTTCGATCCCATTACATTGGGTGTGGTAGACCCCGAAGAGTACATTCCTAAGTTTAACGAAAAGCTGAAGGCAAACGGCCTAGACACTTATCTGGCCGAATTGCAGGCACAGTTTGACGCTTGGAAAAAATAATCAGCTCGCCCTTTGCTAGGTAAGCTACGGCAATCCATAGCAACCGAAAAGAAATTTTCGGTTGCTATTCCTTCTGTTTTGGGTGTATGATAAAAGCAAAGAAAAAGCCCCTACCGCCGAAAACAGCTTAGGAGTGAAATGAATGAAGGCATTGCTTGTCGATGATGACCGTTTGGTATGCGCGGGTCTGCAAAAGCTTGTGCCTTGGGCGTTTTTTGGCTTTGATGAGGTACTGGAAGCCTATGATGGTCAACAAGCCTATGCGCTTGCAATGTCGCAAAATCCCGACCTCATTATTTCAGATATCAGCATGCCCGTGATGGATGGTTTGTCCTTTTGCGAAAAGATATCGCAAACCATGGTGGATGTTCCCGTGATTTTGCTCAGCGCTTATGATAATTTTGAATACGCCCGCACCGCTATGCGCTTTGGTGTGGCTTATTATTTGCTCAAGCCCATTGACAAGCCAAAGATAGAGGAGCTAAAGGCCGTTATTCAAGAAATTATGAAGCACAAAATCGGCAAAACAGAGTCCATCGGTTTGCTGGGCGGAGAGGCACAGCAAGCCGTGCTCAAGGCGCTCAAAGCCTGCGACAGCGCTTCCATTCGTGATTTTTTTGAGCACAGAATACGCGGTTCAGGCATTGGCCTTTCGGATCAAAAAGGCATGTATGCCGTGTTGATTAACCTGCTCTACAGCTATTTGGATGAAGAAAACATCACGCGGCAATACCTGACCATCGATCGGCAAGCGGCGCTCAACGCGCTCTCTCAAACGCAAAGCATGCACAAGCTGGAATGCTTTGTGGAAGGCTTGTACCTTGAGGTGCTCCAAACGGCATGCGAGCGCAAAAACAACCCCGACGAACAAACCATTCGCAAAATCAAGGAATATGTGCACGCGCATTACGCAGAAGAGGACCTGTCTGTTTCCTCCCTTGCACAGGAATTAAAGATTTCCGCCTCGTATTTGGGTACGGTTTTCAAAAATGCGGAGCATGTAAACCTATCCGCTTACATTACCGAGTACCGCATCGAAAAAGCTTGTGAATTGCTCAAAAAGCCCTTTGCCAAGGTAGCGGATGCGGCGCTCTTGGTGGGTTATCACGATCCTTTATATTTTACAAAGGTGTTCAAAAAATGCAAAGGCATCACCCCCTCAGAATATCAAGCCTTGCATATGTAGGAGTGCGGTATGAGCAAAAATAGTTACAAGGGCATTAACAAACGCATCAGCATCGCATTCATTCTTGTCACCTGTGCCATTGTGGTTTCGGTTTCTTTTGTTTTGTTTTTGCTTTTTCAAAACGTCATGAGCGAACAAATGCTGGACAATCAAAAGATCTTTTTGCGTCAGAACCAAACCAATGTGCAAAACCTTGTCAACAGCTTTAACCAAATCAGCGTAAACCTTACCACAGACCAGCGCATCTCAGACATTCTAAAGAAAACGGCATTTACTCCCTTGGAGCTTTATAACAGCGCGGTTGCGCTTCGACAGCAGTTTGAGCGCTATACCAATGCGCCGCTGTCAAACTACCTGACCACGTACTTTTCCACGCTCTATGTGTTTGATGACTACACCGTCAGCAAGGCTCTGGAATCCAGCCCGCTTGAGTATAACGTACAGCATTTAACAAACGTTTACAGCGCACGTGAAGTAGTCAACGAAGCTTGGGCGCAAAATGTCATTTCCAAAAATGGGCAGCTCTGCACTTTTTTGTTGCCCGATCAACCTCAAACGGTTTTTTTAGCGCGTTTGATTAAGAATATAAACATCATGCCTGATTCACTCAATCAAGCCATCGGCATCATGGTGGTGGGGCTTTCCATGGGACAATTTAAGCGTCAGGTGGAAGCGCTGAGCTTAACACCGCACTCAGAGGTGTACATTGTGAATCAAAATGAGGATTTGCCTCAAATCATCTATTCCTCCGTTGCCGCCAATGCAGGCGGCAAGCTTGAGGATTACGAAAAACTGCGGCTGGCCGACCTTTATCCCTCTGGTGAATTGATACGGCTTGGGCACGACGAATACCTGTCCATGAAATATTCCACCTATTGGAATTGGGTCATTTTCTCCTTGATCCCCATGTCGGATATTTATGAAGCGCTCAATCCCCTGCTGTGGATTGCCGTTTTGGTGTGCGCAGTAGGCATCCTCATTGGCTGTGTGGTTATTTCCGTGATTTCCTACACCGTTACCAAGCCCTTGGTCAACCTTACAGCCGTTATGCAGCACATCAAGGGCAGCGGAAATATCGCCACATATCCCCGCTCCGCCTTTGGCTATCACGATGAAATCACACTGCTTTATGATACCTTTCGCCAAATGATGAGCCGCATTGAGCAGCTGATTAAAGAGGAATATGAAAGCGGCGTAAAAGCCAAGGAATTGGAGCTGATAGTGCTTCAAGCGCAAATCAACCCGCACTTTATTTATAACGCGCTGGATTCCATCAATTGGCTGGCGCTTTGCGATGGAAACGATGACATTGCCGAGATTGTTTCCGCATTGGCAAGCATTATGCGTTACAGCATTCAAAACCCAAACGGAAGGGTTCCCCTTTCCGCCGAACTAGTGCATGTTGAAAACTATATCAATATCCAATCCAAGCAAAGCCGTCATCCCATTGAGATTTCCTTTGACATTGACAAAACCTATCTGACATTTGAAATGCCCAAGTTTTTAATTGAGCCGTTGGTGGAAAATTGTGTCATACACGGCTTGCGCAATGTTTTGGAAAACGGAAAAATCAACATCTCCTGCCATCAAGAGCAAAGCCTGTTGATTTTGGAGGTTTCAGACAACGGCATCGGTGCAGATGCAGCTCTGCTTAACCGCTACTTAAAGGGCGATGTGGCTTCGCTTGCCCATTCGGATGGTTTTGGCATTCAAAACATCGATGAACGCATCAAGCTTCATTATGGCAGCGGCTACGGGCTTGGCTTTACGCCAAACCAAGGCGGCGGGCTCACCGCGCGTATCACCCTACCCTATGGCAACCCATACCCAATGGATGATGTGGAGGAATAAACATGTATTGCTATACAAAAAACGCACTTGAACCCGTTTCTGGCACCATTCTCTTTCTAGGCGATAGCATTTCAGACTTGGGGCAGTTTGTGTCCTTTTTAAATGGTTGGCTCGCGCTGTGCGGTCAAAAAGACATTCATTTCATAAACGCGGGGTTATCCAGTGAAACCTGTGCCGGTACGAGCGAGCCCGCCCATCCCTTCCCGCGCCCCTGCGCCCTTGAGCGCATCGACCGTGTGCTAAACCAGGTGCATCCAGACTGGATTGTACTATGCTACGGCATTAATGACGGCATTTATTATCCTTTTGATGAAGAACGCTTCAGCGCTTACACAAGGGGTATGACCGATTTGCTTGTCAAGGCACAGGCACAGGGCATTAAAGCGGCGTTCATGACCCCGCTTGTGTTTGACGCGGCTTCCTTTGACGGTGAGCTTGCCAAGGAAACGCAAGCCGAGTTCAGCTTTATGCAGCCCTATGAGCACTATGACGATGTCATGGCGCAATATAGCCAGTGGGTGCTTTCGCAAGGCAGTAAGCTTGCCGACCTTGTGATTGACCTACGCACCCCTTTGCTGGCAGACATGAGAGCAAGACGCATCCAAAACCCCGCTTATTCCTCAGGCGATGGCATTCATCCCAATCTGCATGGTCATGCGATCATCGCGCAAACCATACTCAAAACGCTTTTCGGCGTTGAAAGCGACATTTTAGAAGAAATGCTGATGCCGCCGGATTTTCCCCTGTTCGAATTGCTTTATGAGCGTGATCAGTTGGAGCACATCCACATCAAGGAACAAATCGGTCACAGCAACCCCAACAAGGCAGTTTTGCCCAAGGATTGGCAAGCAAGTGTAGACTCGCTGAACCGCAAGCTTCATCGCTACCTGCAAACCAGCGGAAACAAACGCATGGTATGCTCTTGCTGGAATGGCTTTGAAACGGAACGGTTTTACGGCAAGGATGGCTATGAAATCATTGTAGCCAAGCCCCATTCACCCGCTGAAGGCAGGCCATGGGTATGGCGTGCAGAGTTTTTTGGCGCTTTTCCCCAAGCAGATGTCGCATTGCTCCAACGCGGTTGGCATGTGGTGCAAATTCGAATTGCAGATTTGTATGGCTGCCCCATAGCCATAGCGCTCATGGAGCGCTTTTACCAAGAAATAACCGCCCGCTATTTGCTTGCGCCAGCGGCAACGCTGTTCGGATTTTCGCGAGGTGCCTTGTATGCGGTCAACTATGCTGCGGCCTATCCTCAGCATGTGCAGTTGCTTTACTTAGACGCGCCTGTGGTGGATATGCGAAGCTGGCCGGGCGGATTGTATACTGGTTCAGGCAGTGCGGAATCTTGGCGGCAATGCCAATTGGCTTACGGCGCAAGCCACAGCGAGTATGCACGCCTGCAGCAGACCATTCAAGCACTGCTTTGTGCAAAAATTCCGCTTTTATTGGTGGCTGGCGACAGCGATACCCTTGTGCCTTTTTGTGAAAACGGCATGCTTTTGCAAACTGCCTATGAAGCTTCTGATATACCGTTTCAGCTCATCCTTAAAAAGAACTGCGGGCATCACCCGCACTCGCTCAAGGAGCCTGCCCCAATACTCCCCTTTCTATTACAGCAATCACGGAGGTGCATGGATGAAAACCGTTGACATTGACCAAGCCATGGATGGCCAACAGCCCTCCGAGCTTCACAGCCTCCGCTGGGTTCAGCCAAACGACCCGCGTTTTTTTCTTGCGGGCTTTGCTTTTGGAGGAAGTGAAAATGGCTTCTGCCGTTTTCCGCAAGCCGCAAACGGTCTTCTCCAAGCCGTAAACCCAGCGCTCGTAACGCTTTCAAACCATACCTCTGGCGGCCAATTGTTTTTTTGCACCAATTCAAGCGAGCTTTGCATTCGCGTCAAGCTACGCGCCGTTGCATCGCTTTGCCATATGACAGCTACGGGTGAATGCGGCTTTGATGCATATGCCATGGAAGACGACGGCCGTTATCATTTTTTCAATGCCGTTAAGTATGACGCAACACAGCAGCAATACAGCTATTGTTTTTTCAGCGGCAGGAACCGAATCGCGCAAAATTTTCTGCTTCATTTCCCGCTTTACTGCGGGGTAGAATCGCTCGAAATAGGTTTGGATGCAAGTGCGCAATTGTATGAACCGCCCCAATTTGCAATGCAGGGCAGAGTGGTCCTATACGGAACCTCCATTACGCAGGGCGGGTGCGCAAGCCGCCCCGGCATGAGTTACCCCAATTTGCTTAGCCGTATGCTCGGCATAGAAATGATTAACTTTGGTTTTTCAGGCAACGGAAACGGCGAACCCGAAATTGCTCAGCTTGTGGCTTCCGTTCCCAATGTGAGGCTGTTGATACTGGATTATGAAGCAAACGCAGGGCCAAACGGCACTTTAGAGCAAACCTTTGACGATTTTATTGATATTTTCCGCGAGCGTTATCCATCCACCCCCATTTTGGTGCTTGGAACCATTCCCATGCCCATGCCGCTTCACAGCCCTGCCGCAACCGAAGAATTGTCAGCCCATAAGGCTTTCATGCAACGCAGTATCTCGCAAAGAAACCTGCACGGTGATTCGCAAATTGCTTTTATGAGCGGAGAAGCCTTGCTAGGGGAGGATTGGTGGGAGTGCACTGTGGACGGTACCCATCCAACCGATCTTGGCTTTTACCGTATGGCCGCCGCGCTTGCAAAACCCATCCAAGCCCTTCTTTTGCAAACATAAAACGCCTCTTTTCAAGCATCCGCTTCTAATTACAATTTTTGAATTGACGATTTCAGCGTAATTTGCTATGATAAGGATTATGGGTGTAACACCATCCCTCGTAAACACCCTTTGCAAAGGAGGGAATTCCCTGATGTCTTTTTGGATTGTTACCGATGTCTGCTGCGACCTGCCTGCCTCTTACACAAAGATGCAAAAGGCGCTCAAGGTATCCCCAATGTCGTATCAACAGAATGGCGAAAGCCTCATCATCAGCCCTGCGGATGAGCATCCAGAGCAAACCGCGCACGTTTTTTATGATCACCTGCGCCAAGGCGGTATGGCTACCACCTCCCAAATCAACCAAATCGAATGGCAAAGCATCGTGAAGCCCCTCTTGAAGGATGGGCAGGATGTGCTCATGCTTGTGTTTTCAAGCGGCTTGAGCGGCACCTGCGGCGCGGCAAAGCTTGCGGTGGACGAACTGCGCGAAAAGTTCCCCGACCGTAAAATCTTTATGGTAGATTCTGTATCTGCAAGCATGGGCGAAGGCTTGTTTGTTCATCACATGCTTAAATACCGTGATGCAGGCAACGATATCGACGCTTGCTATGCCTATGCCAAGCAGCTGGCGCCGCGTATTATTCATTGGTTTACAGTGGATGATTTACAGTTTTTGCGCAGAGGCGGCAGGATATCCGCCACCAGCGCCTATTTGGGTAGCATGCTCAAAATCAAGCCCGTTTTGAATGTGGACCCCAAGGGTAGGTTAATGGCGCGCGAAAAGGTGCAGGGCCGTAAAAAAAGCCTGCGCACCCTGTTTGAAAAGGTCAAGCTATATGCGGATCAGCCCGCTGAACAAACCCTCTTCATCAGCCACGGCGACTGCCTTGAGGATGCCCAATGGCTGGAGAACAAGCTTCGTGAGGAGCTGGGCGTGAAGGACATTTTGATTTCGGTCATTGGGCCGATCATTGGAGCGCACGCGGGTCCCGGCACCGTAGCGGTGTTCTTTGTAGGCAAAACCGCCGAAGGGCGGCTAGACGCACCTGCGCATGCGTAGTTTTTAAACAGCACAACGCCCCGAACGCAAAGCTCGGGGCGTTGTGCTGTTTTTTTATTTATGGCTCTGCCAATGGTACAGCCTGTTTCTTTTTGGCTTTTGTAAAATAGCTATCCAAGCACAACCCCACTGCCACCAGCAGACCGCCTACCGCGCTTTGCCACGAAAACTTGCCAAAGGCGAGGGCGTCCAACAGCAGGCCTGTAAAAATCTGCCCTGTAAATTGAAGCATGGTCAGCGCAAACGCGGGAATTTTATGCACCGTCATGTTCAGAATCATAATCAGCCCCACGCCTGCCGCGCCGCCCAAATACATAAAAACATTGGAGGACGCTTGAAAGCCAGTCACCCATATCGGCTCGCCGCGCCCCAGCAGCAGCATCATGACCGTGCCAGTCAGCAGTCCTGTAACATAATTCATGACCGTGCTTCTAAGTGCGCCTTGACGTGTGGCAAGCTTTCCGTTAATGGTTCGCGCAATCACGATGGTCACGCCTGAGCAAAGCGCCATCAGCACCGCAAGCCATGAGTTGGCCTGAAATGGCAGCAGCATAATCACCGCACCCAGCACCACCACCGCCACCTCATAAAGCCGCTTGGCAAAAAACGGACTTCGATTGGCTCCCAGCAATCCAAAATGATCCACGGCAATGCTGGTTAAAATTTGTCCCAGCAAGCCCAAGCCAATAATAGCGGTTACGCTCACGCCGCCGTAGGCTTGATTGATAAACACCGTTGTGGCCACGCCCACCATACCGCCCATAAACATCCAAGGCTTTGTGGCCTGCTTGGGCGGAAGCTTTTTGCTTGAGAGCACGCGAAAGAAAAGCACCGTAACCAAGCCCACCACATGAATCATCACCGTTGCCGAATAATTGCCGTAAAAACCTGCCAGCTGGCCATTTTGAGCCACACTTAGCGCCGTGAGCACACCTGCTAAAATTGATAGCAATGTAAACAAGGAAATCATCACCCCCATCTTTTATTTTATACAATCTGCTTGACATGTACTATGACATATGTCATATTGTACGGGAGGTGACCATCATGAAACAAACAGCTTGCAATGGTTCCCATCAGCCCATTCTTGAAGCCTATGGTTTGCAGAGCATGCCCGTAGAAAAATTAAAGCTGCTTCATTTTTTGCGTGGCGAGTACCTCTATCGTATGGGCAAAGCGCCCGAATACCTGATGCTGATGGTGAGCGGGCGCGCGAAGGTATGTGTTGCCTCCGAAAACGGCAAAACCCTGCTCCTCACTTTTTACAGCGGCGCAGGTCTGTTGGGAGATATTGAACTGGTGCTTGGGCTTCCCGCCGCAACTTCGGATGTGCAGGCCATATCCGAGCTTACCGCCATCGGCATCCCCTACACTTGCGGAACTGATTTGCTTCAAAACCCTGTGTTTGTTTTAAAGCTTGCCAAAGAGCTTGCCAGGCACGTGGATTGCAACTCGCAAAACAGCGTTGCAACCGTGCTCAATCCACTGCAAGCAAGGCTTTGCAGTTACATCCGCATTGTATGTGCCAACGGTTTTTTTCACGAAAAGCTCACCGAATTAGCAGAGCTGTTGGGAACAAGCTACCGCCATTTGCTGCGCACATTGGACGCACTTTGTATGCAAGGCGTGTTAAGCCGCGAAGAAAACGGTTTTCGTGTGATGGATGAGGAAGCGCTCCAAAGCTTGGGCGGAGATGCGTATCGCTTTTGAGGGAATGGGTTGGGTTGATGGTATGTACGCATGGTTGTTTACTTGCACCCGAATGCTGCCTGCTATGTGTTTGTACTTTGCCATTTGTAGGGACACCATACATGGTCCGCCCAGTTAGCGTTCAACAACCAACTATCAATATACCAAGAAATGTTGCTATATGTGAAACCGTTCATTTAAAAAAGCAGGGAACAGCTCACGCTGTTCCCTGCTTTTTTACATTCACCCGATTACACAGGCATGGTTTTTTGTGCTTGATCCAGCATGGTGCTGTCCACACCCAGCTGCTTGGCTTGACGGTATTGGAAATACTTCGTCGCTACCTGCGGGAACAGAGCGTAGCTCAGTACGTCTTCTTCCTGCTGATAGTAATCCCGAATTTCCGCACGATACTTTTCAAGCTCTGGCGGAATATCATCTGCGGGACGGTGCGTAATCACCTTGTCATCACCAATGACCTTCTTGCGCACTTCCTCGTTTACAGGCGCAGGCAAACGGCCGTATTCGCCGCGTAGCAAGCCCTTGGACTCCTTGGTAACCATCTTGTAGCGCTCGCCGCCCAAAATGTTCATCACAGCTTGCGTACCCACGATTTGGCTTGTGGGGGTAACCAGCGGCGGATAGCCAAAGTCCTTGCGGACGCGCGGCACCTCTGCCAATACATCGTAATACTTGTCCATGGCGTTGGCTTGCTTGAGCTGGCCAATCAAGTTGGAAAGCATGCCGCCCGGAACCTGATAGAGCAGGGTGCTCGCATCGGTGCCCAATACGCGGGCAGGATCGCGCCAGCCCTCGTCGGTCAGCTCCTGCGCCACGCCGCGGAAATAAGTGGCCAATTCAGCCAATAGCTTCAGGTCAATGCCCGTATCGTACTCCGTGCCCTGCAGTGTTGCCACCATAGACTCGGTTGCGGGTTGGCTTGTGCCGCTGCCAAGGGGGCTTAGTGCGGTATCAATCACATCTACGCCTGCTTCAATGGCCTTGAGCAGCGTCATTGCGCCGGTACCAGTGGTATCATGCGTATGGAGCACGATGGGCAAGGCTGTTTCTGCCTTGAGGCGTTTCACAAGGCTGTAGGCTTCATAGGGCAGCAGCAGGTTTGCCATGTCCTTGATGCAGATGATGTCTGCGCCCATTTTGGCAATGTCGCCAGCCAGCTTTACGAAGTAATCCTCCGTATGCACGGGCGAGATGGTATAGCTCATGGCCACCTCGGCAATGCCCTTGTATTTCTTGGTCGCCTTCACGGCGGTTTCCATGTTGCGCAGATCGTTGAGCGCGTCAAAGCAACGGATGATGTCACAGCCGTTCTCCACCGTCTTTTTAACGAAGAACTCTACAACGTCGTCCGCATAGTGCTTGTAGCCCAAAATGTTTTGGCCGCGAAGCAGCATTTGCAGCTTGGTGTTGGGCAGTCCCTTGCGCAAGGTGCGCAGGCGCTCCCACGGGTCCTCGTTCAAAAAGCGAAGGCAGGTATCAAAAGTAGCACCGCCCCAGCACTCCAAAGAAAAGTAACCAGCTTTATCCAGCTTTTCAAAAGCGGGAATCATTTGGGAAATCCGCATTCTGGTCGCGGCTTGGCTCTGATGAGCGTCGCGCAGAATGGTATCAGTAATTCCAACCTTAGGCATCTATTTTCACCTCATTCTAATTCGATTAGCCGCCAAACATGCTCAGCAATATACCAGCGGCAATGGCCGAACCAATTACGCCTGCAACGTTGGGGCCCATGGCATGCATGAGCAGGAAGTTGCCGGGATTGGCCTTTTGACCCTCCACTTGGCTCACACGCGCGGCCATAGGCACGGCGGAAACGCCAGCGGAACCAATCAAGGGGTTGATCTTGCCGCCAGAAATTTTGTTCATCAGCTTGGCCAGCAGTACGCCGCCTGCGGTACCAAAAGCAAAAGCGAGAACGCCCACCACGATGATGGACAGCGTTTTCCATTGCAGGAACGTTGCGGCGCTGGCAGTTGCGCCAACCGTAACGCCCAAGAAAATGGTCACAATGTTCATCAGCTCGTTTTGTGCGGTCTTGGTAATGCGATCCACCACACAGCTTTCCCTGAACAGGTTACCCAGCATCAGCATACCCACCAACGGCGCGGCAGAAGGCAGCAGCAAGCTCACAATGATGGTAACAGCGATGGGGAAGATGATTTTTTCGCGCTTGGTCACGGGGCGCAGCTGCTCCATTACAATCATGCGCTCCTTCTTGGTGGTTAGCGCACGCATAATGGGCGGCTGAATCACAGGCACCAGCGCCATATAGCTGTAAGCGGCCACCGCAATGGGGCCTAGCAAATGGGGCGCGAGCTTTGCGGTTAGGTACAGCGCCGTAGGGCCGTCCGCACCGCCGATAATGCCCGTTGAAGCCGCTTCCTGCGGGGTAAAGCCCAAGAACGTGTAGCAAATAATAAAGGTTACAAAGATACCCAGCTGTGCGGCGGCGCCCAACAGCAGGCTCTTCGGGTTGGCAATCAGGGGGCCGAAGTCCGTCATTGCGCCAACGCCCAAGAAGATGAGCGGCGGGTAAATGCCAAGCTTTACGCCCTGATAGAGGTAATACAGCAAGCCGCCTGCTTCCTGTACATATTGATAAACAATGTCGCCGTTCTCCATCAGCACCGGCACGCCGTTTTTGCCGTTATGCACAGCTTCGCTCAAGTACTGATAAGTCGGCTCGCCCATGATGCCTGCCAGCGGCAGGTTTGCAAGCAGCATACCAAAGGCGATGGGCATTAGCAATAGTGGCTCATACTTTTTGACAATGGCCAAATAAAGCAATACGCATGCAATGACTATCATGATCAGCGGCTTGGGATCGCGAAACAAATCCGCAATACCCGATGTCTGAACCAGCTTGAGCAAGCTTTCGCCTACGTTAAATCCTTCCATGGCTTTTGATCAACTCGCTTTCTACAACATTCGTTTGTTTGGGGCGCGGTTAATCTTAGCCGATGACAATCAGCGCGTCGCCGCTATTGACAGAGGCACCCTTGGCAACCGTAATTTGCTTGACCACACCATCGCAGGGGGACATGATTTCGTTTTCCATTTTCATGGCTTCCAAAATCAGCAGTATATCGCCCTTTTTCACAGAAGCACCTTGTGCAACCTTGACATCCACAATGGTTCCGGGCATTGGCGCAGTAATTTTCTCACCGCCAGCCACAGGCGCGGCGGCGGGAGCGGCCACAGGCGCAGCCACGGGAGCGGCTACAGGGGCGGCTACAGGAGCGGCTGCAACGGGAGCTGCCGCAGCTACGGGTGCAACGGGAGCCATGGGGGCGGACGAAGCGCCCACCTCTTCAACGGAAACCTGATAAGCAACACCATTGACATTGATATTAAATTGACGCATGGGGTAAAACCCTCCTTATCGTTTGCTAAAATATCCTTTAAAAGCGGCTATAAGTTTGTTCCTCGCGGCCAGCGCGGTTCCATACGGGTGCATTTTGTACACGCTTGACATGGCGCACCACAAAGCCCTGTTCCCCTTGCCAAACCGCGGCAACGGCGGCGGTAATGGCGGCGATCACATCAGCGGGAATGCCCTCCGTTACAGCGGGTGAAACGGCTACAGCAGGTGCGGCTACAGGCGCAGGTGCCGCAGCAACGGTTTCCTTCGCCGTTTTCTTTTTTTCTCCTGCGGTGGCGATCTTTGTAATGGCTTGAATGCAGAAAATCAGCAGAATCAAGCCGGCAAAAACCACCATCAAGCCAATTCCCGAAACGGAAAGGCCAAACATTAACTTATCCATTGGCATACCTTCCTTTCCGCGTTACATCGGCAGATTGCCGTGCTTCTTGGGCGGGTTGCTGTCACGTTTAGCGGCAAGCATCTCAAGCGCGGAAATCAGCATTGCGCGGGTCTTGGCAGGCTCGATAATATCGTCCACCATGCCCTGCTTGGCGGCATTCACAGCGCCTGCAACATTCTGCACATATTGATCCGCATATTTCGCACGTGCATCGGCAACGCTCAGCTCTTTATCCGCTTTGACTTCATTGCCGTAAAGCACGGCAACGGCGGCTTCGGGGGTCAGCGCAGAAATAATCGCAGACGGCCACGCATAGGTTACATCCGCGTTGGCTTTGCCGCCCATGGCCACATAAGCCTGTCCAATGGCGTCGCCTGTAACCACTGCCAGCTTGGGCACCGTTGCTTCTGCATAAGCATAGAGCAGCTGGCTCTGTGCCTTAAACAGCCAACCCTGCTGTGCAATGCTGTTTACCTCAACCCCGCAGGTGTTGAGCAAGCTTACCACGGGAATGCCGAAGCAGTCCATGAAGCGTACAAAACGAGCGGCCTTTTGCATAGCGCCTGCTGTGAGCTTGCCAGCGGCGGCTACAAAGCCCACCACGCGGCCGCCCATGCGGCTTAGCATCACGCGAATGCCTTGCTCGTAAGCGGGATACAGCTCCATCACACTGCCATTGTCAGCCAATGCGGCAAGCAAGCTATCCACATCAGACGGATCAATCGCAGGCAGAAGACGGCTCATATCGTCCGAATCGATGATTTCGCAATCCTCAAGATTGCTCGAGGGCAGCATGGCAAGCAGCTTTTTGGCGGCAAGCAAAGCCTCTTCCTCTGTTTTGGCGCAGAGTGCGCAAGCGCCCATTTCGCAGGCAACCTTCGCTCCGCCCAGTGCTTCCGGCTTCACATCCATGCCGTTCATGGCGGCCATGACCTGCGGGCCAAACACCATGAGCTGACCAACCTTTTCCGCTATGATGGCCACATCTGCCAGCTGTGTCAGCAGTGCCGCGCCGCCAATGCAGGGGCCTAGCACCAGTGCCACAATGGGGCACACGCCGCTCATGCGAGCCAGCTTTTGATAAATTTCGGAATACGCGCTCATGGCGGCGGCACCTTCATCAATGCGCACGCCAGCGCTATCAAGCAACGCAAGCACTGGTGCACCTGTCTTTTGCGCCATATCCAGCAGCTTTAAGATCTTAGCCGCCTGTGTCTTGCCCATTGCGCCCCCGTGAATGGTATAATCCTGCGCAAACAGATATACAGGCCGCTCCTCAATGGTTGCGTAGCCCGTGATGACACCTGCGCCCTCCTCGTCTTGGCTTACAAGCGCAAACAGTTCGACAAAGCTTCCTGCGTCGGCAAGCTTTTCAATGCGCTCACGTGCGGTGAGCTTCCCTGCGGCACGCTGTTCCTTTAGGCGCTTTTCGTCGCCGCCGAGGATGGCTTGACGAATTTCCAACACCTTTTGAAGGTCTTGAGAGTTGTGCATTTCCGTTCTCCTTCCATGCGGTAAATGGTCTATGGGTAGGGAGCAGTTAAAAAATGTTCAACCTATTCCCCATTCTTACCATTCTAGTTATCCTTCCTGTTTTCCTGCTTTTATGATAAATTTTTGACGATTTTTTTATCATTTTTCCTCATCTCGTAAAAAGCGAGGCGAAAACGCTGATTTCTCAACGCTTTCGCCCATTGCTACCATTCTATTTTCTTTTCGTCATTCACTTCATACACGCAATAGGCTCCCTGCTCGCAATATCCCAATTTCTGCGCCAATTGCACGGATGCGCGGTTGGCCGCATCCCAGCTTGGATACAGTCCGCGCTCAAGGCAGGTCAGAATCAGCTTTGCACAGCACGCGCACGCAATCCCCTGCCGCCGCATATCGCTTCGCGTATCCACCTCAATTTCAATCCCGCCATTGTAATACGTATAGGAGGAAGCCCCGCCCACAGGCTCCTGATTGCATAGCGCCACAAAGCCCAAGCCGTTTTTCATATAATTTTCTGCGCTTCCAAACACCGCACAAAAATCACGCGACCATTCCTCTTTCAGCAAGCGTTCACACAGCTCCCCATCAATGGGCACCATGGTCAATTTGCGATCCAGCGCATTCACCATGGCTTGCAGGTGCGCTATATCAAAGCCATGCACATCCTTGCAAATGGCATAGCGCTCACAGCGCTTGTGCCTGCCTTCAAAGGCGGCTTCAATCTTAGGCTCCCAAGCTTTGCTTTGGGGTGCAAGAATGCCTGCTTTCCCGTTTAAATGCCGCGATAGGGCGTGTAACAGCCGCTCCGCGCGAACGGTGTCCGCATTGCCTGCCACAAACAAAAAATCGCCGATTTCACAAACAGCTTCGCAGGGTGGCTCACTGCCGCCCTCCAAGCACCACGCAGTGCCCATACAGCCTTGCAATACCGACCAAATCAGCGTTTCCTCCCACCCATCAAAAAGAGGCGCTACGCGCTTTCGCGCCACCTCTCCTTGTAGTGGTATGAGCAGGTCGTTTCTCATTGCGCTCAATCCTCTGCGTTTTTTAGCACGCCGCCCGTCAAGCGGTGCAGTACCTCTCGGTAAGCTTCCTCCACATCGCCCAAATCGTGGCGAAAGCGGTCAATATCAAGCGGCTCATGCGTGCGCGCATCCCAAAAGCGGCAGGTATCAGGGGAAACTTCATCCGCCAGCAAAATTTCACCGTGAAAGCGCCCAAATTCAAGCTTGAAATCAATCAGCTCAATGCTGATTTCACGCATGCATTCGCCCACCACTTCATTGATGCGCAAGCTCAATTCCTTCATGCGGCAAATTTCCTCTGGCGTAGCAAGCGACATGGCCGTAATATGCGTCAGGTTCACCAGCGGGTCGTCCAGCTCAGGGTCCTTCAGGCATAGCTCCACCACGGTGTTTTTGAGGCGCGTACCATCTGGGTAGCCTATGCGCCGTGCCAAGCTGCCCGCCACAATGTTGCGTACCTTCACCACCACAGGGATGATCTCCACACGCTTGACCAAGGATCGGCGCTGATCCACACGGCGAATAAAATGGTTTGGCACGCCTTGCTCCGTAAGCATGGTAAACATATGCTCACAAATCAAATTGTTGATCTCGCCCTTGCCAAGAATTCGCCCGCGCTTCAAGCCATGAAACGCGAAAGTTTCGTCACGATACTCAATGATTGCCTCATCCGGGTTGGAGGCGGCAAAAAGCTTCTTACCTTTTCCTTCGGCAATGATGCCGGTATCTTCACTCATGCATTCTCCTTCTTGCTTCCATGCACTCACCAGTTGTTTCGCCTTATTGTAACACGGTTCGCTGCATGGCGCAAGTATGGATGCGGCGGCGGAAGGGTTGTGTAAAAAGGCTTTGCACTCTCATTATGCAAAAAATACATCCCCGCTATTTACGCCGCTTTAGAGTATGCTACTTTTAGTCCAGTATTATGGTTGACTTGCACCATGGCCAATGTTACAATAAAACCATGAAATAGCTAGAGATATGTAACGAATCGGAGGAAATTCATTATGCGCGAGGATGCCTTATCGTTGATTAAAGCCGAGTACAATGCACTCACACAAATGGAACGCGGCATTGCTGATTATGTGCTTGCGCATAGTGAGCAGGTTCTTTACATGTCCATCACCCAGCTTTCGGAAGCATGTGCTGTGGCTGACAGTAGCATTTATCGCTTCTGTCAGCATGTCATGCGGTGCGGCTATCTTGAGTTTCGCTCACGGCTCATGTTTAGCGCAAACGCAGAGGAAGCACGCAATGGTTATGAAGAAGCCGCGATAGAAGATACCGTGCTTGGCCAACGCTTACACGAGCTCTATTTATGCAACCTGTCCGTTTTGCGGCAGACCTATCGCTCGCTCAATATAGATGAACTGGAAGAAGCAACCGCCCGAATGCGCAAAGCCAGCCGCATCATGTTTATGGGCATGGGTACCTCTCTGGTGTCTGTGATGGATGCGTTTCAGCATTTTTTACGCGTCACGCCCAAGGTATGCTGTTCCATAGAAACGCATACACAGGAGCTGTTGGCTTCAAGCCTCACAAAAAGCGACGTAGCCATTGTATTCAGCCGCAGTGGCAGTACCCCTGAAACCCTCGCCTTGGCCAAATCGGTCAAGAATAACGGTGTCTACCTCATCGGTATCACGCATTGCGCGCAATCTCCGCTGTATCGGCTAAGCGATCTGGGCTTTTTGTGCGGAAGAGGCGAAGAGCTTTGTTCCCAAGACGATGCCAAACAGCCCTTCAAGCGCTGTATGTCTGCTTCCTTTGCGTCACGCGCCTTTTTGATGGATGCGCTTTGCACCGTTTATACCGCGGAAGCAAACAGCAGAGAACCGTCCTGATCCCCTCATTCCCCGCAATAATAAAGGCCCCATCCCGAAGCTTGTTCGGAATGGGGTCTTGATTGCGTATGAATCAGTACTTGCGCTTACGTGCAGCCTCAGCCTTCTTCTTGCGTTTTACGCTGGGCTTTTCATAATGCTCACGCTTGCGGGCCTCTGCCAAAACACCTGTGCGAGCACATTGACGTTTGAACCGCTTCAGAGCGCTTTCCAGGGATTCGTTTTCGCGGATGCGTACCTCGGACACTGTTATCCCTCCCCTCGCTCATCTCGCTTTTCGCCTGTGAACCATTCGGCTGAAACAGGGCATACAGCGACCATGTAAATATTATAGCGCGGATTCGCCATGCCGTCAACCATGAATTTATGCTCATTGCAAATTTCACGGTTCATGCCATGTTTTCGCTCAGCTTTGCGCCACCCATAATATGGAAATGCAGGTGCTTGACCGTTTGACAGCCATGGTCGCCGCAGTTGTTCACTACGCGATAGCCCCCTTGGGATAAGCCCAATTGCTCTGCCACCTTCGCGCAGGTACGTAGGCAAGCGGCAAGCTGTACATCCGAAAGTTCATTTGCATGCGACAAATCGCAAATGTGCTTTTTGCTCACCACCAATGCGTGAATGGGTGCTTGGGGGTTGATATCATAAAAAGCGAAAGTGTTTTCGTCTTCATAAATCTTCTTGGAAGGAATCTCCCCCGCAACAATCTTACAAAACAAACAATCCTGCATATGGCTCTCCTCGCTTCCACATCTTGTGTACTGGTGTGTTATTCTACAGCCTTGCCCGACATTCCTTCTTTTGTGAGCTTTTCCAAGCAAACATTTACCAAAGCGCCTGCACTGCCTGTGGGCACGCACACATGCACATATTCTGGTGTATAGCCCGTCCAATCGCCGTCTGGCAGCTGATTTTCTAACAGCACGGGGCGCACCGAGTGCAGCAGCGCCTCGCGGTAGCGGCAGGCAAGGGTTTCCCCCACCGCAATCAAGCGATGTACGCGCTGTGCTTTGACATTTTCGTTCACCTGCTCGGGCATTTGCGCGGCGGGGGTACCTTCGCGCTTGCTGTAGGGAAACACATGCAGCTTTGCAAAGCCGATCTGCTCACAAAAGCGCACGGTTTCCTCAAACTCTGCTTCGGTTTCACCGGGAAAGCCAACAATCACATCCGTGGTAAACGCCGCATGTGCAAACGCCGTGCGGATGCATGCCACAGCCTTTGTAAATTGTTCGGTATTGTACCCGCGCTTCATTCGGCGAAGCACCTCATCGCTTCCGCTTTGCAAGGCCAAATGAAATTGCGGGCAAAATTGCGGCAAGCCTTTCATTTGCGTAACAAAGGCTTCATTCACCACGCGCGGTTCCAGCGAGCCTAGCCGCACACGGTGGATGCCCTCGGTTTCGCACGCGGCCTGCACCGCCTGCGCCAGCGTCGGCTTCTGCGGCAAATCGCGCCCATAGCTGGTGAGGTGGATGCCCGTCAGCACCAGCTCTGTAAAGCCCTCTTTTGCAAGCGCCTGCGCTTCCGCGCGAATGTCCTCCACCGCGCGTGAACGAATACTGCCGCGTACAGAAGGAATAATGCAATAGGTACAGCGGTTGTCACAGCCCTCTTGAATTTTCATCACGGCACGCGTATGCCCTTCATGGCTGTGAATGGTGAGGGCTTCAAACGGCGCGCTTTCCAGCGCATCCACCGCCACCAGCTGGATTCCTTGCGCAATGGCTTTTTCAAGCAGCTCCACCACCTGTGCGCGGTGCTGTGTGCCCAAAATAAGCCTCGCGCCCGTATCGCGAAGCTCAGCGCCCATGCGCTGTGCCAAGCAACCCGCAACCACAAGCTCCGCTTGCGGATTGCGGCGGCCATAGCGGCGCACAAGCTGCATGCTTTTTTGATCTCCCGTGCCCGTAACCGTGCAGGTATTCACCACATATACGTCCGCCAGCGCATTGCTTGGCACCACCTGATAGCCCTTGCGCTCAAACTGCTCCAGCATCGCTTGCGTATCATATTGGTTTACTTTGCAACCAAGGGTGGCAAAGGCTACCGTCTTTGGCATGATGAAATTTCCCCCTTCAACGCTACATTTCCCCAAGCGCCGCCCACAAAACGGCCAAGGCGCACAGGCCTGCGGTTTCTGTACGCAAAATGCGCCTCCCGAGTGTAACGCTCACAGCGCCTAAGTCTTGCAATCTCTGCCACTCGCTTAGCGAAATGCCGCCCTCCGGGCCCACCACAAGCAGCACACGCCTTGGCATGCCGTGCTCCCGCACATAGCCTTTGACCGCCTCGCTCAAGGGCAGTGCGCGTTCCTCTTCCCATGCCACAAAAACCGCGTCATAGCCATCGTCGTCCTTTGCTTTTGAAATCAGCTCCACCGCCTTATCAAAAGCAAGCGTTTGGAAAATTTCAGGCACATGTGCGCGTCCGCTTTGCTTTGCGGCTTCCAGCGCAATGCGGGCAAGCCTTTCGCGTTTTTTATCGCCTTTTTCAGCACGCTCGGCGCGTGCAATGCTTCTTTCCATCTCCACAGGCCATAGCGCCCATGCGCCTAACTCCGTCGCCTTTTGCACAATCATTTCCAATTTATCCGCCTTGGGCAGACCTTGTAACAAAACCGCTTTGGCGCTAGCCTCGGGCGACGGCAAAACGGCGGTGACGGTTGCGCTGGTTTCTAGCGGGGTAACGGCGCTTAGCTTGGCCTCATACAGCCCTTCCCCATCCAAAAGATGCACGCTCTGACCCTCGCGAAGCCTGAGCACACGCGCGGCGTGTTCGCTTTCCTCCCGCGAAAGGGTCACGGTTTGTCCCAGCTCCTGTACGCGTTGATTCACATAGAATCGGTGCATTATCGAGCCTCATTTCCAAAGCAGAGCGCCACCCACTCGCCCTTCTCAATGCGATCGGTCAGTTGGTAGCCCGCCGCTTTGGCGGCAGTCAGCACGTCCTGTTCACGCTCGCGGATAATACCCGAGCACAAAAGCAGACCATGCGGCACCAAATGCCTTGTAAGCGGCCCCGCCAGCATGCAAATAGCGTCTGCCACAATGTTGGCAACCGCCAGCTCGCAAGGCATTGCTTCACTTTTGACCAAATCGCCCACCACCACGCGCACATTTTCGTTCACGTGATTGAGGGTAATGTTTTCCTTGGCAACCTTTACCGCATCGGGGTCAATGTCAATGGCGAGCACTTCCTTTGCGCCCAGCTTAGCCGCCGCAATGGCCAGAATGCCGCTTCCCGTGCCCACGTCCATCACGCGCATTCCCTGCGTTAAGTGCCGCTCCAAAAGCTGCATGCACATAAAGGTGGTTTCATGCGTGCCCGTGCCAAAGGCCATGCCTGGATCCAGCTCTATCACAAGATCGCCCTGCTTGCGTTCAAAGGGCTCCCATGTGGGCTTCACCACCAGCTTTGTACCCACGCGAAACGGCTTGTAAAACTTTTTCCAAACCTCCGACCAGTCTTCATCCGCCACATTTTGAATGTCAAGCGACAGCTTGCCCATGGGCAAGCCAAAATCCGCCAGTGAAAGCTCTTCAAGCCTTAGCCGCACACCTTCAAGAAGGGTGTAAATGTGCTCGTTTTGCTCAAACCATGCCTTCACCAGCACATCCTCAGGCATTTCGTCCAGCATTTTGGGATCATATAATTCCCAATACACACCGGGCTTTGAGGGGTCGGGTACATCCGCACGATCCACAATTTCCGTGCCCACAGCGCCAAGAAGCATGAGCGCTTCGCTAACGATGTCGGAGCCTTCCGTGGTTGTGTGAACAATTGCTTCACACCATTGCATGGGTTTCTCCTCCTTTTTATGAAACGCCTACCGCTGTATAGGTAGACCAAAAGACGTGCGCGCTTTGGAATGCTCCGCGCGCCGCACGTCTTTTTGTTATTTAATTGCCGAAAATATCCTTCAGCTTTTCCCCAAAGGTCTTGCGGCTTTCGTATTCTTTGTCGCCCAGGGTTTGTTCAAATTGACGCAGCAAATCCTTTTGCTTTTCCGTCAGCTTTTTAGGCACTTCCACAATCACCCTCAAAATGAGGTCGCCCTTCACGCCCGTTTTCAGCGAAGGAATGCCGTGCCCCTTCAGGCGGTACTCCGTACCCGTTTGTGTGCCCTCAGAAATGTGCTGCTTCACGGGTTTTTCCAATGTGGGAATATCCAAATCCGCGCCTAAAGCCGCCTGTGTCATGCTGATGGGCATATCCAAAAGTATGTTGTTACCGTCCCGTTTAAAGAGCTTGTGCGGCTTGACCGATACGGTGATGTACAAATCTCCCGCAGGCCCCCCGCGCTGACCCGGTTCGCCCTCGTTGCGCTTGACAAGGCTCACGCCGTCTTGAATGCCTGCCGGAATGCGAACCGTAAGCGTGCGCTTTTTGCGCGTATGCCCGCTGCCGCTGCAGCTTGAGCACTTGTCCTTAATGATCTTGCCTTCGCCCTGGCAGGTGGGGCAGGTTCTGACCGTAACCATGAACCCGCCGCCCGCACGCACTTGACCCGAGCCTTTGCAGGTGGGGCAGGTTTGGGGCTGTGTGCCGGGCTTTGCGCCCGTGCCGCCGCAAGCATCGCAATGTTCGTTGCGGAAAAAGTCAATCGTCTTTTCACAGCCAAAGGCCGCTTCCTCAAATGAAATGGAAATGCGGTGCTGCAAATCATTGCCTTGCACAGGTCCGTTGCGCCGTGCGGAGCCGCCCATGCCGCCGCCGCCAAAAAAGGTATCAAAAATGCTTTCAAAGCCGCCCGAACCGCCAAAGCCGTTAAAATCAAACCCACCCGCACCGCCGCCCATGGGCGGTCCATCAAAGCCGAACTGATCATAACGCGCGCGCTTTTCGCTGTCGCTTAACACCTCATTGGCCTCGTTAAGCTCCTTGAAACGCTCCTCCGCCGTTTTGTCATGCGGGTGCAGATCAGGGTGGCACTCCTTGGCCTTTTTGCGGTACGCGCTCTTGATGTCGACATCCGTCGCATTCTTTGGGATGCCCAGCACCTCGTAATAATCACGCTTTGCCAAAAGCTCACCTACTTACCTAAAATCGAATATCCGATTGTTTACTTTACTTCTGCATCAGCGTCAATGGTGCCGTCGTCATTTTCCTGCGGGCCTTCGCCGCCAGCCTCGGGGCCGCCCTCTTGGTTGCCGCCCTCCTGCTGGTAGAGCTTGCCAAAAATCTGGTACACCTTCTGCGACATGGCTTCCATGCTGGTCTTGATTTCTTCGCTGTTGGCGCGCTCACGCACAGCCTTAAACTCCGTAATCTCGTGCTGTACGGTTTCTTTATCCTCTGCGGAAAGCTTCTCGCCGTTTTCACGCAATTGCTTTTCCAGCTCATAAATCAAGGTGTCGGCATGGTTCTGCACTTCAACGTCTTCCTTGTTTTTCTTGTCCTGCTCGGCAAACTGCTCCGCTTCCTTCACGCGCTGGTTGATCTCTTCCTCGCTCATGTTGGTGGAAGCGGTGATGGTGATCTTTTGCTCGTTGTTGGTGCCCTTATCCTTTGCGGAAACATTCACAATGCCGTTGCGGTCAATGTTGAAGGTAACCTCGATCTGCGGCACGCCGCGTGAGGCGGCAGGAATGCCCGTGAGCTGGAAGCGGCCCAAGGTTTTGTTGTCATAAGCCATGGGGCGCTCGCCCTGCAGTACGTGAATTTCCACCGCGGTTTGACCGTCTGCGGCTGTGGAAAACACCTGCGACTTGGAGGTGGGGATGGTGGTGTTGCGCTCAATCAGCTTTGTGAAAATATGTCCCTCGGTTTCAAGACCCAAGGATAGGGGCGTTACATCCAACAGCAGTACGTCCTTCACTTCGCCGCCCAAAACGCCTGCTTGAATGGCCGCGCCGATGGCTACGCACTCGTCGGGGTTAATGCCCTTGAAGGGGTCTGCGTTTGTAATCTTCTTCACAGCCGTCTGCACAGCGGGAATGCGCGTGGAACCGCCAACCAAAATAACCTTGTCAATTTGTGCGGCCGTCAGGTTCGCATCCTTGAGCGCCTTGTTCATGGGCTCGATGGTCTTTTCCACCAAATCCGCGGTGAGCTCGTCAAACTTGGCGCGGGTAAGCGTCATGTCCAAATGCTTGGGGCCTGCCGCATCGCTGGTAATAAAGGGCAGGTTGATGTTGGTGCTCATCACGCCTGAAAGGTCAATCTTTGCCTTCTCGGAAGCTTCCTTTAAGCGCTGATACGCCATTTTGTCCTGCTTGAGGTCAATGCCGGATTCCTTTTTGTAGCTGTCAGCCACATAGTTGATGATGCGCTCGTCAAAGTCGTCGCCGCCCAAACGGTTATTGCCGCTGGTGGAAAGCACTTCAAACACGCCGTCGCCAATTTCCAGCAGGCTTACGTCAAAGGTACCGCCGCCCAAGTCATAAACCAAAATCTTCTGGCTGCCTTCTTTGTCAAGGCCATAAGCCAAGGAAGCGGCCGTAGGCTCGTTGATAATGCGCAGTACCTCAAGGCCTGCAATGCGTCCCGCGTCCTTGGTGGCTTGGCGTTGGCTGTCGCTGAAGTATGCGGGCGTGGTGATCACAGCCTGCGTAACGGTTTCGCCCAAATAAGCCTCTGCATCCGCCTTGAGCTTTTGAAGAATCATGGCGCTGATTTCCTGCGGGGTATAGTCCTTGCTATCAATGCTTACTTTAAAGCCAGTGCCCATTTCGCGCTTGATGGAGCTAACGGTGCGCTCGGGGTTGGTAATGGCTTGACGCTTTGCAATCTGGCCAACCAGACGCTCGCCGTCCTTTGTAAAAGCTACAACAGAGGGCGTGGTACGCGCGCCTTCAGCGTTGGGGATTACGACCGACTCGCCGCCTTCCATAACGGCTACGCAGCTATTGGTGGTACCTAAGTCAATACCGATGATTTTAGACATAATATGTTTCCTCCTCAAAATTAGTTGCGGTTACCCGCTACGAAATTGCTATAGGAAGTGGGCAAGCCCACGGATCCTCGTTGATTATTCGGGCACTACCTTCACCATTGCGTGGCGAAGCACCATGCCCTCCATTTGATAGCCCTTTTGAAATACCTCGCAAACGGTTCCGGGCTCCCCATCCTCTGGTACGCCCTGCATCACGGCATTTTCAAGGTTGGGGTCAAACAGCTCACCCTTGCGGTTAATGGTGGTAATGCCGCGCTTTTCAAATACCTCGCAAAGCTGGCGGCAAACCATTTCGATTCCCTCCTTGAGCGATGCGTCGGAGCTTTCTGCCGCGGCTGCAATGGCGCGCTCGAGGTTGTCGATCACGGGTAAAATGGTGGTGGCAAAAGTGCGTGTACCGTCATCAAAGGCTTCCTTGCGAACGTTTTGATTGCGGCGGCGGAAATTGTCAAAATCCGCTTGCACCCGCTGTGCCATGGCTAAGTATTCCTCTTGCTTGGCAACGGCGGCAGTCAATGCCTCTGCGGCCTGTGCCGCTTGGGTTTCTTGAACAAGCTCATCCTTGGCGGCTTCAGCCGCGGCTTCCGTATCTGCTGTGTCCGCTATTTCTGCACCCAACACGTCTGCGGCTTCCGCGTCGGTTTGGCTTTGCGGCTCCTGTTGAATGTTTTGCATCGTGTCCTGTTCCCCTCTTTGCTGCCTCTTTTTCTTGGCCAAAATGTTCACTCCTTATCCTGCATGAGCAGGTCGGTCAATTGCTTGCCAATTGTGCCCAAAACGCTCAGCACATGCTCATAATGCATTCTTGTGGGGCCGATGACCCCAATGGTGCCCTGCGTATTGTCGCTCAAGCAGTAGCTGGCCGTTACCAAAGAGCAATCCGCAAACTCGGGTATGCCCGTTTCAGCGCCAATTCTTACCGTAAAGGCCATTTCCCCATTGGCCTCTAAGAGCTTGAGCAGTTGATCCTTGGTTTCCAGCACATTGAGGAAGCCCTTGACCTTTTCCACATCGCTATATTCGGGGAAATTCATGATGTTGCTTGTCCCGCCAAGCGCCAGCTTGGTTTGCGAGCCTTGGTGTTCCACCTCGCCAAGAAAATCAGCGATGCTTTCCAGCACGCGCTCATTGGTGCGAAACTTGCTTGTTGCACCGCCTAGCAGGGCTTGCGCCTCCGCAAGCGTACACCCGTTCAAGCGCTCCGTAAGGGTTCTGCTGATGGCATAAAGCGCATCCGCGTCCATTTCCGCGCTCACACGGATCACGGAATCGCGCATAATGCCCCCCTCTGTTACAATCACCACCAAGGCGCTCGTGTTGCTCACGGGAACCAGCTGAAGGTTCCTGATGCGCTGCTCCGCGCCTTTTGGGCTCATGACCAAGGAGGTGTAATGCGTAAGCCCCGATAGCACCTGCGCCGCGCAGGAAATCACTTCTTCCATTTGCCTTGCGCGTTTCCCGAAGTAATTTTTGACAACGGCCGCATCTGTGTTGCTGATAGCGCCCTTGGCCAAAAGCTGATCCACATAGAGCCGATAAGCCTTTGCGCTTGGGATGCGCCCCGCGCTCACATGCGGCTGATCCAAATAGCCCAGCTCCTCCAAATCGCTCATTTCATTGCGGATGGTTGCGGAGCTTAAACCCATTTCATATTTTTTGGAAATGGTTCGGCTGCCCACGGGGATCGCCGTCAAAATATAGTCGTCGATAATCGCCTGCAAAATGCGAAACTTGCGTGTATCCATGCTCATTTGACCGTCCCCGCCTTCCCTGCTGAAATGAACCCTTTGCGCTGTTGGGCTGTTAGCACTCGCAATGGTTGAGTGCTAACACATGCATATCATATGCCAGCCCTCCCATTTTGTCAAGCGCTTTTGCGATTTTCCAATTCGAATTAAAGGATTGTTCATAATAGTGTTCCATTTTGTGAGGCTTATCATTTCATCAGCCGCAGCAGCACATCGTTTTGCATCTCCAAGCCCCGTGCCGTAAGCGTGAAGCGCCCATCTCCGCGCCAAAGGGCAAGCCCGTCCGCCACCAAGCCCTCCAGCACGCCGCCGTAAGCACTTTGCAGGGTTTTGCCAAAGGTATGCAAAAAATCCGCCTCGCTTACGCCCGCCGTCATGCGCAAACCAAGCATCATGGTTTCAAACATCGCCTCCTGCGCACCGATGTGCTCCTCCTGCGCAATGGGCAGCTTGTCCTCGTGCAATGCGGTCAAATACGTGTGCATATCACAGGTGTTGGCGCGGCGAAGGCGCAGGGCAGGCTCTGCCGCCTCCGCGTTTTCCGGCGGGAGCATGCTGTGTGCCGCCAGCCCCAAGCCCAAGTACCATGCGCCCTGCCAGTAGCCCATGTTATGCTTGCACGCATAGCCCTGCTTTGCAAAGTTGCTCACCTCGTATTGCTGATAGCCCCGCGCATTCAACCCTTCAATGCCGCGTGCAAACATTTCGCCCGCCAAGTCATCCTCGGGCATCGTCACGGTTCCGCGCTCTACCATGTCAAAAAGCGGCGTTTTTTCTTCCAATATTAAGCTGTAAGCAGAAATATGCTCGGGCTGTAATGCGCTTACCGTTTCAATGCTTTCCAAATAATCGGCAAGCGATTGTCCCGGCAGGCCAAACATCAAGTCCGTATTGAGATTGTGAATGCCGCAGTGCCTTGCAAGCGCCACGGCCTGCTCCGCCTGCTCAAAGGTATGAATCCGCCCGATGGCCTTAAGCAAATGGTTCTGCGTTGCCTGTACCCCAAGAGATAGGCGGTTTAAGCCCTGCTCGCTCAGCACGTTCAGCCATTCCTCGCTGAGCGTGCCGGGGTTAGCCTCCGATGTAAACTCCGCAAAGGGCAGCCATTCAAACGCCTCATGCAGTGCCTTGAGCACCCTTCGCATCTCCTGAGGCGGCACAATCGAAGGGGTGCCGCCGCCCAAAAAAACGGTGCTGATCTGCGCGCCCGCGTAGCGCTTGCCCATCAGCCTCACTTCTTTTTCAAGCGCCTCACAATAAGCCGATACCTGTTCCTTAGGCATAGCGGCGGACTGAAAATCGCAATATAAACATTTGCATTTACAAAACGGGAAATGGAGATATAATTGTAGTATCAAATCGTGCCAACCTCCTCGGTGCGATTATATCACATATTCAAGGGGGCGACCATATGGCGCAGGTGGAAAGTTGGTTTGATCTGCTGGTTCGGTTTTGCATTCTTCTCATTGAATTGGCAGGCATCATTGTCATCTTCACAAGCATGATCCGAGGGCTGATCGGCTTCATCAAAAAGCGTGAGGACACGCGTATTCAGCTTGCGCAGGGCATTATGCTGGGGCTTGAATTCAAAATCGGCAGTGAAGTGCTTCGCTCGGTCATTGTCAGCGGCTGGAACGAGCTGGGAACGCTTGCGGCAGTGATTCTGCTGAGGAGCCTGTTAACGCTTCTTTTGCATTGGGAAATCGGCGTGGAGGAAAAGCGTCAGCATTCAAAGGCAAAGCTTGAAGAAAATGCTTCTCCAAAAGCCTAGCCTTCCTCGCCCATCATAATGCGAATGTTTTCCACACCAATATCCGTATGCGCCGCGCAGAGGGAAAGAATGGTCACCCTTTGCTCATCGTTTAATTTTTCGTTGGCAACCATAACGGTTAGCGCCCCGTTTTGAAGCAAAACCACGCATGGCTTAAAGCCCGCTTGCAGCAGTGCTTCTTCAATGCCCAGCTCGCTTTGGTGCTCGCTCACCATCTGCGTAAGGCGTGCGCTGGCATGTGCGCGTGTTTCCGCATCCTCCGCGCCGCTTTCAATCAGTGCCGTCAAGGTTTGAACATCCTTATCATAAGCCAATTCGCGTGCGCTTCGCCCCGTGGTGGGCATGGGTGAAGCGGCGGCTTTTTGCGTTTGCGCCGTTGGCTTTGGTTGCGGCGTTTTTTCATCGGGTGCCGCGTTTTTTTGCCAAATCAATAATCCAGCCGTTATCACCAGCGCAAGCAATAGCGCCGCCCGCATGTAGGAGCCGATCCTGTTTGCCTTGTCTTTTTTGTTTGTGCCCTTGCAAAATGGGGTTGTCTGTTGGTTGTTCATCATCTTTCTTCCTCCATTACAAATACATCCACTGCCGACTCTGGCAACCCAAGCAACGTTTTAACCGCGCGAATGAGGTTGAGCCTCACCGCCAGGTCTTCCGCGCCCTGTGCCACCACCACCGCGCCCGTTGGTTTTTGAGAAGCATTTTCCATAAACGCGCCGCTTTGCTGTTGCTCGTAAAACAGCGCAACCTCCACCCTTCCTGCGCCAGCCATTGCGCTTAGCACCTCCGCTATGCGCTTTTCTTGACTGCCCGCCGTGCTTGCGCCCGTACCGCCCCCCCGCAGTGCAAGCAACAAGCCCACAAGCACAAAAAGCGCCAGCGCAAGCCACAGCCATTGCTTGCCGCCTTTGAATCCACTGAGATTCATTCATCCATCGCTCCATCCATCGGCGCTTTGAGCCACACCTCTGAAAGGTTTGCTTTCAGCTGCTCGGCAATTACCTCCGCCACCTCCTCCCGCGTAAGAAGCGGAGGCGGAGCGCTTCCCTGCGGCGCGTTCAAGCACAGCTCCACATGATCCAGCGCCCCATTTTCCCGCAGATAAACCGCCGCAGTCGCCGCATAGCCCGCCTTTTTGGCCAAGCGTACACAAAAGCTCTCCGCATTGTTTGCAAGTGCCGTTAACGCGTGTTGCGCATAGCTAAGCGTACTCACCGTTTGGGTTTCAGCCGCCAAGGTTGGCAAAGCGGCCGTTCCCGTTTGAATCAATCCGTGAAGCGCGGTGAGCAAAGCGGCCATCACCAGCACGCTCACCGTCATGCGCACCATTTTTTGCTGTTTCCCATCGGGCAGCAGCAGTTCGCAAAAGGACCAAAGCATGGAAAGCACCGCCAGCTGTCTGACAAAAGCGTTCATCCCCCGCACCCCTTTATCTGAGCATCACCGTCAGGTTCCCCACCGTCAACAGCTGTGCCACCAGCAGAATAAACATTGCGCCCACGCTCATTTGGATAATGAGCAGGAGGGAAAACACATCCGCATAATCCCCAATACAGCGGCAAAGCGAATTGTCGGACATAGGCTCAAGCAACGCGGCGGTTGCTCTATACAGAAACAGGGTTGCCACCGTGCGAAGCAGAGGCATCATCAGCTTGCCCAGCAGTAACAGCAGTCCCAGCACGCCCACCGCATTTTGAATCAGCAAGGAACAGCCCACAAGCGTATCCACCGTATCGGCAAACATGCCTCCCACAATGGGAATAAAGTTATCCATCGCGTATTTCGCCGTGCGAATGCTCACGCCGTCCACCGCCGCCGCACCCATGCCCTGCACGGTCATCACGCCAATAAACACCGTTAAGCCCAGCCCTAAGGTCCAGTTTGCCACTTGCCGAAACAAACGGCATAGCTTGGATACGCGCAGGCTTTCGCTCATGCCCCCCACCATGGTAAGCGTGGCAACGCTGATGGCAAAGGGCATGGTCACATGCTGTACAAGCGTGGTCATGGTGCCCGCCGCCGCCATAACGGCAGGTTGATAAAAAGCGGAGCTTGCCGTACCGCCCACCGCCGCCAGCAAAGTCACCATCAGCGGAAAAATTCCTTGCATCAGCCCCGACATTTCCGATATGGCTTGGTTGGAAAGCGCCACATGTTCATGCATGTCTGCCACCAAAAAGCCCATGGTCATCAGCAGGCCTGCATACCGCGCCGCTTTGCCGCTTGCGTTTTTGGGGGCATGGAGCTGTTCCGCCGCCGCCACAAGCAAGGCAGGAGCCATGAGCCGCGTCATGCGCCACAGGCTTTGCGTAAATACGCCCGCAAGCTGTGCCCACAGCCACGCAAGCACCTGCTGACCCGTAAGCACCGCCTTGCCGCTTGCAAGCGCCGTAAGCAACGAGCCCGCATCGCCGTCCAGCCATTCGTTTTCACTCACCGCTTTGCTCAGCATGTCTAAATCCAGCGAGCTGATGGCCTCTGAAACGGCTTGAGGCAGTGCTTCCGCCAGCACGGGCAAAGGCGCAAGCAGGCATGCGCCCAGAAAAAGAAGCGCCGCAAAGCGTTTCATGGCACCAACTCCAAAATCATTTCAAGCAAGCTTAGCAGCATAGGTGCCGTAAGCGAAAACACGCAGAGCTTCCCAAGCAGTGCAACCTTGAGCGCAAGCCCGCCCTCGCCCAAATCCTCACAGGTTTGTGCCGCCAGTTCAGACGCATAGCTCATGCCCAGCACCTTGATGAGCGTAGACAGATAGCCCTCCCGCAAGCCGCCAAGCACCGCCAAACGCGCAAAAACCTTCTGTACCTCTGCCGCGCTTTCAAGCGCGGAGCAAAGCAGCATCAGCCCCGCCGCAAGCGCGCAAAGCCCCGCCATCTGCGGCTGTTGTGTGCGCACCACCATGCACAGCACCGCCGCCGCCACTGCCAAACCAAGCCACTGCCAAAATGCCATCTTCTTAATACAGGGAGAAAATGCTCTTGAGCCCAGTAAACAATTCCGAGATTAAATTCACCACCATAAACAGCGCAATCACCAGCCCTACGACTGTTACCAGCGTGCCTAGCTCCTCGCGGCCCGTGCGGTTCAAAAGCTGGCTGATGACTGCCACCACCACGCCTAGCCCCGCCAGTTTAAACAAAAGATCTATTTGAACCATCTAAGGCTCCTCCTTGCTCTATTTCCCATTACCAAAGCGCAATGCCCGCCATCAGCCCAAACAGCATGCCAAGCTGCATGCATAGCTTTCCGCCTGTTTCCGCCTTGTGCTGTGCCTGCTCCGCAATGGGCTTCAGCCGCCGCAGGCAGGTTGCCACCGCCTGCTCGCGCATGGCCGCCGTACCGCTTCCAAGCTGAATAAACAGCGCCGACAGCGCGTCGCGCTCCTGCGGCTGCTCCCATGGAACCTTCACCTGGATGCACGCTTTTTGATACGCCTCTCCCACGCCCGACAGCGGATTCCTCCCAAGCGCCTCCGCTGTTTGGGCAAGCCGCTCCCGCACGCGCATCGCATCCGCATTTTGAGGTGCAAAGCCCATGCTTTCAACCAGCAAATCCCCCATTCCCAGCCGTTCCTGCGCAAGCAATAGCCGCATGCCCGCCAGCACATCCGCCTCGCATTGCAAAAATCGAAGCCTTGCTTGCCGCATGTCGCGCAAAAAAATACCCATCGCGGTACCTGCCGCCATACACAACAGCGCCCCTGCCGCACCTAGCATGTGGTACCGCTCCCAAACCCAATCAAGTGAAGCTGTTCATCGTACAAGGCCGCCAGCTTCCCCACCTCGTGCTCGCTTAAGAGCGCGTAGCACGAAAACACTTTGTTTTGCGCCAAATGGTATAAAGCCCCGCCCGATACGGCTGTTTCCAAATTTCGCCCATGAAGGGTAGCCAGCACGCTTACACCGCTTCTGGCCGCCTCCAGCACCGCCTGCGCATCGCTCATGTTGCCAAGCTCGTCCGTCACAAGCACATCGGGCGACATGCCCCTTAGCATCCAACGCAAGCCAGCTTCCTTGCCACAGCCGTCCAGCACATCCGTATTGGGTCCCACATCCAGCTGCGGCATGCCGCCGCACATGGCCGCAAGCTCACTGCGCTCGTCCACCACGCACATGTGAAAGCCCTTTTCTGACAGGCTTCTGCATGCATCGCGAAGCATGGTGGTTTTGCCCATGCCAGGCATGCCCATAATCAGCACGCTTTTGACCATACCCTCTGGGGTAACAATGCAAGGCAACAGCGCATCTGCCGCGCCCCGCCACTGTCCTGCTATGCGTACACAAAACGAGCTGATTTCCCGAAGCGCGCGCACGCTTTGCCCCTGCGCAATCACGCGGCCGCAAAGCCCCATGCGGTGACCGCCGCGCAGGGTCACAAAGCCCTGCCGCTGTTCCTCCGCACGGGCGTAGAGCGCATGCTCGCAAAGCGCTTCCGCCATTTGCGTCACCTGCTGTTGGGTTGGGACGCACGCCACCGTCAATTCGCCCTGATCTGTTAACAAGCGCACCTTTCCGCCCGTGCGCACGCGCAGCTCCCGTACACTGCCCTGCGGTTGATGCAGCAGCACTTTTCCAACCGATTTTGGCATGCAGTTGACTAAAAAACCAATGGTGTCCTGCCAAGTCATGGTTGCCCCTCCGTATATCTCAATCAAATAAAATCAAGCCAATAGCTCGATAAAAAGCCGTGTCTACAAAATCCCCCGCAGGCAGGCGCAAAGCCTCTCGCGCCCTTTTGACCGCGCCTAGGGTGCCGCGGCCAAAGATGCCGTCCGCTTCGCCCTCATAATAGCCCAGCACGCATAGCTTGCGCTGTACCGCCGCCACATGGCTGTTGCGGTCCCCCGCATACAATGTGCGCAGTGCCCCGTCAAGCGCCCCATAATCCCCGCCCTCAATGAGCACCTTTGCGCCGTCTGCCACCCTGCCATACAGCTCCTCCGCATCCCTGATAAACATGCGGATGCACCCGTGCGATGCATTGCTTCCAATGCTCCCTGGTTTGTTGGTGCCATGGATGCCAAACTGCCCCCAAGGTACATTCAGCCCCAAAAAACGTGTGCCAAAGCCGCCCAAATCACCCGCAAAGCGGTTGGATATGCGAAACGTGCCAATGGGCGTTGGGGTATCACCCGTGCCTGTGGCTATGGCATAGCGCTTTTGTACCTCCGTGCCCAAGTACAGCGTCAAGGATTTTTGGCGGATATTAATCAATATCCACTCATTCATGGGCACATTGGCGCGCTTCGCTTTGATGGCGGCGGTTGTGCGGGAGGCTTCCTCTTGCGCGGCAGTTGAACGGTGAGGTATGGCAGCAGGGTTTGACAAGCAAGCCATGGTTAACAGCGCACAAAGCAGCAGCAGCGCCCATAGCCGCATTCTTCCCGCTCGCATGTTGGCATCACGCACCCTTCCCGTCGTGGTCTTCAAACGTTATGCGCCGTGAGTGATGGATATGCGGCGGGTGTGGCTCGCCATAAAACCTCCTTTGTTTGCATTTTTTCTTGACATCAACGTGCTTTTGTGGTAACTTTACTCGGTAAGCCGCTCAAGCGGGGTTTTTAAGTGCGCATGTGCGCCACCCATCACGTTTGGCGAGTATTGTTTCAGGAGGTGCTTTGCCATGTACGCAGTGATCGTATCCGGTGGCAAGCAATATCGCGTATCCCAGGGGGATGTCATCTATGTGGAAAAACTCGAACAGGATGTAGACAGCAAGCTAAACTTCGACGTGTTGATGCTAGGCTCTGACGAAGGCGTTGAAATCGGAACCCCTACCCTCGCAGGCGCGAAGGTGGAGGGCAAGGTTGTGGCGCAGGTCAAGGGCGAAAAAATCATCATTTACAAGTACAAAAGCAAGAAGAATTACCACCGCAAGGCTGGTCACCGTCAACTTTACACCAAGGTGGAAATCACCGCCATCGGCTAATGACAACCGTGTTTGTAGCGCGGGATCAGCATGGCGTATGTAAGCTTCAAGTAAGCGGACATTCAGGCTATGCTGCCAGCGGGCGCGATATTGTTTGCGCGGCGGCAAGCGTGCTCATAACCACCTGCGCAAACGCATTGGAAAGCGTCGCGGCCATCTCCCCCCTTGTTTCGGTAAACGAAGCACGTGCGGAGTTTGCGGTAGCACTTCCCCGTAGCCTTCCCGCTCAAAATGAGCACGACGCTCGCGTCATTTTGAGCGCGACGTTGCAAGGTTTTTCTGATCTTGCGGTTCAATACCCTAAGTTTATTCAAATTAATGATGGGAGGACATCATCATGTTGAAGCTAAATCTTCAATTTTTCGCCCACAAAAAAGGTATGGGCTCCACCCGTAACGGCCGTGACAGCGAAAGCAAGCGCCTAGGACCCAAGCGTGCCGACGGTCAATTCTCTCTGGCAGGTAACATTCTGGTTCGCCAGCGCGGCACCCACATCCACCCCGGCATTAACGTGGGCATCGGCAGTGACGACACCCTCTTTGCCAAGGTAGATGGCATTGTGCGCTTTGAGCGCTTAGGCCGTGATAAAAAGCAAGTCAGCGTGTATCCCGTAGACGCTGCTGCCGCACAATAATTTTCAACGGTTGAAAAAGAAGTTGTCGCGTTTCCAAAGCGAGGCAATTTCTTTTTTTATTTGATACGAATCTTGCGCTAAAACGCAAGATTCGTATGACATGAGTAGGGTGAAAAAAGCACATTTTCACCTTGTTGTGTACCACCCATTGTGCTAGTTTCCTTTTTATTGTACAATGGGTGGTACTAAATTCTACTAAAATGTGCTTTTGGCATCCGTATCATGACATTGCATTGGAAGCTGATGGATCAATGATTGGAACACTGATTAACTGCGCGGCCATTCTGGTAGGCTCCGCGCTAGGGCTGCTGCTTCGCAAGGGCATCAAGCAAAGCATGGCACAAACGGTCATGCAGGGCATTGGGCTGAGTGTGATTCTGATTGGCCTGATGGGTGCAATCAAAACGCAAAACACACTGCTGGTCATCCTGTCCATGGTGCTAGGCGGCGTGCTGGGTACCCTGCTTGATTTAGACGCTAAAATGAACAAGCTGGGTGCCTTTGCTCAGCGCAAGCTTTGCAAGGGCGCGGCGGAGGGCAGTACCTTTGCCAAAGGCTTTGTAACGGCTTCCCTCGTGTTTTGCGTAGGCGCTATGGCTGTGGTGGGTGCGCTTGACAGCGGCATTCGCGGCGACCATTCCACGCTCATTGCAAAAGCCGCGCTGGATGGCGTTGCGGCCATTGTATTTTCAAGCTCAATGGGGGCTGGCGTTATGCTTGCGGCCCTGCCCGTTTTTATCTACCAAGGCGGCATTGCGCTGTTGGGCACGGCTGTTGCGCCGCTTTTAAGCAACGCCGTCATAGCGGAAATGAGCGCGGTCGGCGGCTTGCTCATTGTGGGCATCGGAATCAACATGCTGTTGGATAAAGACATCAAGGTAGCCAATCTGCTGCCCGCCATCATCATCCCGTTTCTTTATTACCCCCTCTACCAATGGATTGTGAGGTAAATTTATGCCATCTGTTGTAAAAAACGAACAGCTCGCGCCGCAGGGAGCGCAAAAAATTGAATGGGCGCGCCGCCATATGAAGGTTCTCGGCGGCATCGCAGAAGAATTTCGCCGTACCCTTCCCTTTCGCGGACTGAAAATCGCGCTTTCCATCCACCTTGAAGCCAAAACCGCCTATTTGGCGCAGGTGCTTCACCAAGGCGGTGCCGAAGTGTACGCCACAGGCAGCAACCCGCTTTCCACGCAGGACGATGTTTGCGCGGCGCTTAGCAAAAGCGGTGTGATGGTTTTTGCCACCCACGGCTGCACCTCGGAGGAATACCACGATTACCTTTGCCGCGCGCTCTCCGTAAAGCCCGACATCCTCATTGACGATGGCGGGGACATGGTGCAGATTTTGCATGAAGATCGTCCTGAATGGGCCGTAAACCTTCGCGGCGGCTGTGAGGAAACCACCACGGGCGTACTGCGCCTGCGCAAGCGTGCCAAAACGGGCATGCTCCGTTTTCCCATGTTTAACATCAACGATGCGGACTGTAAGCATCTCTTTGACAACCGCTACGGCACAGGTCAAAGCGTTTGGGACGGCATTATGCGCACAACCAATTTAAGCGTTGCAGGCAAAACCGTTGTGGTAGCAGGCTATGGCTGGTGCGGCAAGGGCGTAAGCATGCGTGCAAAGGGTTTGGGCGCAAAGGTAATTGTAACCGAGGTAAACAGCGTTCGCGCCATTGAAGCCGTTATGGATGGCTTTACGGTGCTACCCATGCTTGAAGCCGCAAAGCTAGGCGATTTGTTCATTACGGTTACAGGCTGTAATCAGGTGATTACCACCGAACACATGCTTAGCATGAAGAATGGCGCCATTCTTTGCAATGCGGGTCATTTTGATGTGGAGGTGGATGTGTCTGGTCTTCGCAAAATGGCAAAGAGCTGTGAAGAAACGCGTGCAAACATCGAGGGCTTTACCCTGCCCAACGATCAAACGCTCTACCTGCTCGCACAGGGGCGGCTGGTCAACTTGGCCGCAGGCGATGGTCATCCCGTGGAAATCATGGACATGAGCTTTGCACTGCAAGCGCTGTGCGTACTCCGCCTCTCTCAAACAGGGCGTTCGCTCCCGCCTGACCTGTATGCAGTGCCTGCGGATATTGACCAAAACGTAGCACTTCGCAAGCTTGAAGCGCTGGATATTTCCATCGATACCCTCACATCTCAGCAAACCGCGTACCTGCTGTAAAGCTGCTTTTGAACCCACAGAAACTCCGTGCCATTGTTTTTGCATTGTACTTGTTTGCATATTCCTTAGATTTGCTGTTGACAAGCCGTTTAATCTATGGTACCATTCCACCATTATCAAGGTGCACCGCACCCTAAGCAAGGAGGAGTCGCTATGACGAACCAATGTGCCATGCGAATGAACATGATGCGTACGTGCGATTTTTGCCCGTGCTTTTTGTGTTGCGTTGCTTGATAGTTTTTTTGCTGTTGAAGCCCGCTTCGCATATGCGCGAAGTGGGTTTTTTCATACCCATTATTATTCCTGAAAGGTGTGCGTATCATGTCGGAACAGCTCACGCCGCAAATTGAAATTCGCGGCTTAAGCAAGATTTACCCCATTCCTGGCGGCGAGGTGCAAGCGTTGCAGGACATTCACCTCAGCATTGAGAAGGGCGATATTTACGGCATTATTGGCATGAGCGGCGCGGGCAAAAGCACGCTCATCCGCTGTCTGAACCGTTTGGACACCCCCACAGAGGGGCAGATTTTCATCGATGGTCAAAACATACTGGCCATGAACAAGCAAGAGCTTCGCCTCACACGCCGCCGCATGGCAATGATTTTTCAGCAATTTAACCTGCTCATGCAAAAAACGGTCGCACGCAACGTGCGCTACCCGCTGGAAATAGCAGGCGTGCCCAAGAAGCAAGCCAACGAGCGGGTCACGGAGCTGCTCAAAATTGTAGGGCTTGAAGAAAAAGCAAGCGCCTACCCAAGCCAATTGAGCGGCGGACAAAAGCAACGCGTAGCCATTGCACGTGCGCTGGCAAGCAATCCCGAAATGCTGCTTTGTGACGAAGCCACCAGCGCACTAGACCCCATGACCACGCAAAGCATTCTTGATTTGCTTCAAGAAATCAACCAAAAGCTTGGCATTACCGTGGTGCTCATCACCCACGAAATGGCGGTCATTCGCCAAATCTGCAACAAGGTCGCCATTTTGGATGGCGGAAGCCTTGCCGAAAAAGGCAGTGTGGACGATGTTTTTCTCCACACCAAATCAGCGGCGGGGCGGCGGCTGTTCGGCATTCTGCCTCAGGAAGAAACCACGCCCACCGAGCCAGCGCTTCGGATTGTGTTCGACGGTGAAACAGCAGAACAGCCCATTATCAGCCGTTTGGTAAAGGATTGCGATATGGATATCAACATCCTCTCCGCAGATATCCATCAGCTCAACCACAAGGTATACGGGCAGATGATGATTGCCCTGCCGACGGATTTGCACGAGCGCAAGCGAGCCGTGGATTATCTCACACAAGCGGGCTTGACCGTGGAGGAGGTGCATGCAGGATGACTTGGAGCCAATTAGCGCCCATGCTCTGGGAAGGGCTGTTGGATACGCTGTTTATGACCATTTGGGCCAGCGTTCTTTCTTACCTGATTGGTTTGCCCCTAGGCGTGCTGCTCACCATTACCAAGCGCGGCAGCATTATGCCCATGCCCACCTTCAATTCCGTGCTAGGCTTGGTCATCAACTTTCTGCGCTCCATTCCCTTCATTATCATGCTGGCCATCCTCTTCCCCGTTACACGGGTGGTCATGGGCAAGGCGATCGGAACCGAAGCGGTCATTTTTCCCCTCATCATCAGCGCCTTCCCCTATGTGGCGCGAATGGTTGAAAACTCCTTGGAGGAAGTAGACCGCGGCATTTTGGAGGCCGCGCAGTCCATGGGCAGTACCAACACGCAAATTGTTTTTAAGGTGCTTTTGCCCGAAGCCATTCCCTCGCTTGTCAACGGTGCCGCCATATGCATGACCACCATTTTGGCCTACACGGCCATGGCCAGTGCGGCAGGCGGCGGCGGCCTTGGCTCCATAGCCATTGTCAAAGGGCTGAACGTTCGCAAGTTCGATATCATGTACAGCGCCAGCCTGTTGCTTGTGTTGCTGGTACAGTTCATTACCGTCTTCGGCACGCGCGCTACGCGCGGCCTAGACCATAAAAGACGCTAAATTTGAAAGGAGCCTACCCATGAAAAAACTACTTGCTATCCTCTTGGTTCTGGTGCTATCCCTGTCCCTTGGTTCTGCGCTTGCCGGTGAAAAAGTTTCCGTGATTGCCACCATGAACCCCCATGCCGAAATTCTGGAGCTGGTGAAGGATGATCTGGCCGCTTTGGGCTACGATCTCGAGCTTACCGTGGTAACCGACTATGTGGTGGAAAACCCCGCCACCTCTGCGGGTGAAGTGGACGCGAACTTCTTCCAACACATCCCCTATTTGGCGGGCTACAATGCCGAGGTTTCCGAAGCAGAAAAGCTTATACCCGTTATCTTCACTCACTTTGAGCCAATGGCTATTTATGCGGGCACCAAAACCAGCCTGGACGCAATCGCTGATGGCGACCGCATTGCCATTCCCAACGACCCCGTAAACGAAAACCGCGCGCTGTTGCTTCTGCAATCCGCTGGTTTGATCAAGCTACCCGAAGGCACCACGCTTGAAAGCACCTGCACCCCCGCCGACATCGTTGAAAACACCCACAATTTGGAGCTTTTCGAAGTCAATGCAGAGCTCATTCCTGGCGTGCGCGAGGATGTAGCCTATGCAGTCATCAATGGCAACAACGCCACTTTGGTAAAGCTGATTCCCTATGTGGACGGCCTCTACACCGAAGGTGCGGACAGTGAAGCCGCCTCTGCCTATGTCAACATCGTGGTTGTGAAACCCGAAAATGCAGAAGCCGACTTTGTAAAAGCCTTGGAAAAGGTCATTTACACGCAAAAGGTCTATGACTTGATTGTAAACGCTGGCTTTGCGCCCACCTTTGAAGTTCCTGCCGCGCAATAACCCATAAATCATTGCAACTGGAACAGCCGCATCCCTCAGGGACGCGGCTGTTCCGTTTTTATTTCAGCGTGCATGCCACCACCGCATAGCCGAGGTTGTCCAGGCTGGCATCCAAAATTGCGTTTTCAGGCACCATAAACTCCACATGCGTTTCCTTCATAGGTTCGCAAAGGATGATGTAGCGCAGCTTCCCATCCAGCTTGATGCTTAGCTTGCGCTTTTGATGCAGGAGCGCCAAATAGCTTTCAAAGTCCAAATCAAGGTAGGTCATGGCGGTTGCATGCGCCGCACCAATCAGGCGAAAGCGATACGCCCGCGAGCCTGCGGCATTGGGATGCGGACGGATAAAACCGTAGCGCCAAGCCGTTTGAAGCAGTGCGCGGCCTTGCGGCGTGTCCCCCAAGGCGCGTTCATCAGGCGCTGTCGCTCCGTTTGTGCTAAGCAGGATTTCAACCGTGTACTCCTGCTGCATTTCACCCATGCTGGGCGCATCGGTAAGAAGCCGTGTTTGAACCATTGCCTCTTTGAGGGGCATGCGCTTTGCAAAGGCGCGAAACTGCTCCAGCTGTGCCTCGCATTGCTCCGCAGGGCTTTGGGTACCCCTCCAAATTGCCAGCCCCCCAATGCCGCGCCCGCGCAGTGCAGAAAACAGGGTTTGAAGCGCCGTGATGGTTTCGCGCCCGCTTTTCAAGCTCAAATCCCCCACAGGCACCATGCCCTTGCCGTAAGTGGCAATGCTCAAGGTGTTGGGCGCGGGCACCCCGCGAGGCATAGGGTGCGCCTCATTCATTACAAGAAGCTTTCCGCGCAAAAGCTGCTCCCGCGTATAGGTTTGAGAACGGTAGCTGCATTCAAACGGAACCGCGTAGCTGATGGCATTGACACTGCGCACTGGCTTTGCGGGCAAATCTGTATGCGTATGTGCCTCAGGATAGGCGAGAGGCGCTTCCGCCGCAGGCACCAGCACAGGCATAAACAACGCCACCGTGAAGGACAGCAACAGCAAAAAGGCGTGAAAGGAACGGTCCTGTACAAGGGTTTTTCGGCGTGCCTGCACAAGCATGCATTGTGCGCCCCAGCAGTGGGAGGAGCTCTTGGCTTCTTTTTCCATTTTGATGCTATGCTTTCGCCATTCACGTTCGGTCATCACACCGGAATTGTTCATGGGCACCCCCCCTTCACAGCGGTTACCGCGCCATTGCACGCCATGGCTTGCTTTGAGCATAGCGTAACCGCAGTGAGGGGAAAGTATGCAAGCATGCGATAGCGGCAGGATTTTGCCCATCACTCTTTGCCCACAATACTGCGCTCCCCTTCATTCGTCCCCATCCAAAACACTGCCATCCTCCCCTATTTACGCATCCAAAAAGCCGCCCCGTTTTTTTCAAACGAGGCGGCCAAATTCATTTTTTTCAGTTACGTTTACTCCACGCTCTTGGTAGCAATCACGTCTACGCCCGTGCCGCAAACATCCGCGCAAAGCACCTGCCCCATTTGAACGGGTGCTTGTACGTTTAGCTCCCCAAGCTTTTTCATACAATTAAAAATTTGATTCTTGGGAATGGGTGTGCGCGTTTTTGCACTCACTGGGATTTTGCGATTCACCAGCGCAACCACCGCCGTCACCATGCGAAGCGGCGCTACGCATTCCTGTTTGGCATAGGTCAAGCCGCGGTTACAGCTATTGCCCGCAACGCTTTGCACTTCCCCATTTTCCACCGCAACCTGCATACGGCAGCCAACGGGGCAGTTGATACATGTGATCAAATGTTCCATAGTTCCTCCTCTTACTTTTCAATGCAAACAGTCACATTTTCACCGCTCAACGCTTTCACCTGCTCGGGTCCTAGCGTCAGCTCCGCCATTTCACCCGGCGTTAAAATCCGTTTTTTCTGCTTGAGCACTTCGCGTTCCCCATCCAGCACGCGCACGGTCGCATTTTCATACACGGCGGCAGGGCGGAACATCACCTGTACGGGCTGTGCTTCGCCGTTTGGCACCAATAAACGCTGAGGCACCACGCCGCGCACGCCATTGCCATCAATCAGGTTCACTTGCTTGCCCTCGCGCTTTTTGCCCTGAACATAATCGGCGGCGGCTTTGCCCGCCTTGAAGCTTTCCGCACTCACAAAGTCAACCAAATCATGTACATGCAGTACATTTCCGCAAGCAAAAATGCCCGGCTGGCTGGTTTGAAGGCTGTCATCCACCAACGCACCCTGCGTAAGCGGGGACAGCTCCACATTGGCTTGCTGGCTTAATTCGTTTTCCGGAATCAGCCCAACAGATAAAAGCAAAGTATCGCAATCAAAATGTTTTTCCGTGCCTGCTATGGGCATGCGGTTTTCATCCACCTGTGCCACCGTTACCCCCGACAAGCGCTCGCGGCCTTCAATGTCCGTCACGGTATGGCTGAGCAGCAACGGAATGTCATAATCCTGCAAGCACTGCACAATGTTGCGGTTCAAGCCGCCTGAATATGGCATTAATTCCACGCAAGCCAGCACCTTCGCGCCTTGCAAGGTCATGCGCCGCGCCATAATCAGCCCAATATCGCCGCTGCCCAAAATGACCACGCGGGTACCGGGCATATAGCCTTCCAAATTCACAAACTTTTGCGCAGTGCCTGCGGAGTAAATGCCCGCACAGCGCGTGCCGGGCGTAGCCAATGCGCCGCGCGGGCGTTCGCGGCAGCCCATGGCCAGCACAATCGCGCCCGCCTCAAAAAGCTGTAAGCCGCGTTCCTTGCTGATGGCGGTTACAAAACGCTCTTCATCCACGCTAAGCACCGTAGTGCCGCAACGCACATCAATGCCCAATTCCTTCACACGGTCAATATCACGCTGGGCATACTCGGGGCCTGTCAGCTCTTCCTTAAAGCGGTGCAAGCCAAACCCGTTATGAATGCACTGTCGGAGTATCCCCCCCATGTTTTGCTCGCGCTCCAGCACCAGCAGGTTTTCAACGCCCGCTTCACGTGCCGCAGTCGCCGCCGCCAAACCAGCGGGGCCTGCGCCAATAATCAGCACATCCACATATTGAACCTGTCCTCTTAATTCGTTGCTCAACATATTATCGCTCCCCCTTATGGGCGGCTTGGGCGATGGTGCCTACCAGCAGTTGGCTTTCGCCGCCGCATTTGGTTACCTCTGTGGGGTCGATGCCCAGCTCCTCGGACAAAATTTCCAATACGCGCGGACTGCAAAACCCGCCCTGACAACGCCCCATGCCTGCACGGGTGCGCCGCTTGACCGCATCAATGGTTTTGGCTCCCACGGGGCGGCGAATGGCCGCGCGGATTTCCGCCTCCGTCACCTGCTCACAGCGGCATACCAGCGCCCCGTATTCAGGGTCGCGTGCAACCGCCTCGGCGCGTTCTTCGGTGCTCATGCCGCAAAAGGGCTTTTCACGTTTGGGCGCAGGCAGCCATTCTGCCTTCTCCGTTAAGCCGTTTTCCTCTGCAATTTGCGCAACCAGCATTTTTGCAATGGCTGGCGCGGCAGACAAGCCGGGGCTTTCAATGCCAACGGTTTCATAGGCTCCTTTTACGCCCTCTGTTGCACCAATGATAAAATCGCCGTTTTCCTCATGCGCACGCATGCCCGCAAAGGTGGTAACCACACCGCGCAGGTTTTCTCGAGGCCAAGTGAGCTTGACCGCATTGCTCACCAGCTTGAGCGCCTCCGCCGTGGTGGAAACGTCGCTTCCGTCCTCCACATCAATGGCGGAGGGGCCTAGCAATAGGTTGCCATGTACCGTTGGGCTGACCAGCACGCCCTTGCCCATTTTGGATGGGGTTTGAAACAATGTCATGCCAAAAAGCATTGGCTTTTGATGATCCAGCAAATAATATTCACCCTTGCGCGGGATGACATTCAACCGATGCTCGCTTAGCATGTTGTGTAGCTTTGCAGAGTTGACCCCCGCGCAATTCACCACAATTTTCGCTTGCATTTCGCCCTGAGAGGTGGAAAGAATAAAGCCGTCCTCCTCCTTGCGAATTTCTGAAACCACTGTATTCAAGCTGAACTGCACCCCATTGACCGCCGCGTGATCAGCAAGGGCGCAGGTGAGCTCATAGGGGCTGACAAGGCCGCTGGTGGGTATATGCAATGCGCACAGTACCGCAGGGCTTACGTTGGGTTCCAACGCCAGAATTTCATCGTGCTCCAAAATGCGCAGCTCTTCCACGCCATTTTGAATGCCTTGCTCATACAGCTGACCAATGGTTGCACGATCCTGCTCAGAAAAACCAAGCACAAGCGCACCAGGCCTGCCATAGGGCGCATCTACCTCCGCGCATAAGGCAGGATAAGCCTTTGCGCCTTCTACGTTCAGCTTTGCTTTCAGGGAACCGGGCTTTGCATCGTAACCCGCATGCACAATGCCGCTGTTGGCCTTGCTAGCGCCCTCTGCCACATCAGCACCCGCCTCCAGCACTGCGACGCTCGCGTTCAAACGCGATAAAAGCCTTGCGACCGCGCAGCCGACTACACCGCCACCAATGATCAAAATATCCTTCTTCAATCCGAACCCTCCATAGCCGTTGTGGCGCTTATGCGCCTTGGACTACTATTTTAGCATGATTTCAGCAAAATGACCATCCGTTTGACAACGTTTTCACGAAATCTCTTGTACCTGCGCAAGCTCGCGGATGATCTCATACGCCATGTACAGCCCCGCAACCGCTGGCACAAAGCTCACAGACCCGGGGGCATTGCGCATTGTTTCCGCTAGCTCCGTCTTTTCGCGGGGTAGAGGCGTGATCGCCGGCTCCGTTGAATACACGCAGCGCAAGGCAGTCAAGCCGCGTTTGCGCAGCTCGCGGCGCATCACACGGCACAGCGGACAGCCAGCGGTATCAAACAAATCCCCAATGCAAATCAAGGTGGGGTTCAAGCGATTGCCCATGCCCATGCAGGAAAGCAGGGGTATGCCCCGTGCTTGACAGGTTTCAGCCAAATCCAGCTTAGCCGAAACCGTATCGATGGCATCGGCCACATAGGAACAATCCGCCGGTATTTCCACAGGGCTTTGCGGAAGATAAAACGCGTTGATCGCGTCGATTTCTGCATCGGGCGCTATGTCCTGTAAGCGCTGAAGTACCACCTCTGTTTTGAGCCTGCCAATGGTGCTTGAAAGTGCAGGAAGCTGCCGATTGAGGTTGGAAACGGCAACCGTATCACTATCCACAAGGGTCAAATGTCCAATGCCCCCGCGTGCAAGCGCCTCTGCCGCATAACTGCCCACGCCGCCTAAGCCAAAGAGCATCACATGGGCATTGCGAAGCTTTTCAAGCTGTTCGTCGCAAAGCAACAGCGCTGTTCTGCTCAAGCGTTCCTCACGGGTTGGTTGCATGGTGAAATCCTCCCTATTGTTTGCATCGCTTTAACCTGCTCACATGCTACGGTACGGATGGCAAAACCATTATACTTGTTTGCACAATGGCGGTCAAGCGCATGAACAGCCCGCATTCGTGAAGCCTCCATGCGCCAACGCAAATAACAAAAAGAGCCAAACTATGCAGTCGGCTCTTTTTGCAATGAGTCTTCTATTTACAGGCTCGCATCTGGTACGGTTACCGATATGCGCCAATAATTCGTACAATTTTCTTCATTCAATTGGTAGGAGTAGCTCGCTTCATTCGCGCCCTCTATATCGCTCCAATTGACGTTGTCACTGCTCATCTGCCATTGTAGGTGTTCAACGCTTTCATAGCCATGAAGTACAGCCGTCAGTGTCACATGATCGCCCAATGTGAGCTGTTCCGTTTCCCAGCTGGCTGTAATTTCAATGGAACGGCTGTTCAGCGGCGCTTCCGCTTCCGCAATCGGCGCTAGCGTAGCTTCGGGCGCAGCTTCCGTCGGCAGCGCTTCCGTCGGTAACACTTCGGGCACAGCTTCTGTCGGCAGCGCTTCCGTTGGCAACACTTCGGGCGCGGCTTCTGTCGGCAGCACTTCGGGCACCGGCGTTTCTGTTGGCAGGGCTGCGGTCTGCTCTGGCTGCGGGGTAGCTTTCAGCTTACGATAATTGGCTTTCAAGTTAATACTCAGCTTTTCGCCGCCCATCACGCCCAATTGATAAGGCTCTTCTGTATGCTTTTCATCGTCCATCACCAAATTCCAACCAATGAATTCATACCCCTCGCGGGTGGGGTTGGTTTGGGGTGCTTTCAGTATTTCACCTTCAGAAAGGGTCACACTTTCAAGAACCGCACCATTGAAATCCATGAAGGTAACTTCATAAATGCGAGCAGGAATTTCAGTCGCGGCAGGCGCTTGGGTCGCTTCGGTGCTTACGGTCGGCGTAGGCGCTTGGGTCGCTTCGGTGCTTACGGTCGGCGTAGGTGCTTGGGTCGCTTCGGCATTCTCGGTCGCCGCAGGCGCTTGGGTTGCTTCGGCATTCTCGGTCGCCGCAGGCGCTTGGGTCGCTTCGGCATTCTCGGTCGCCGCAGGCGCTTGGGTCGCTTCGGCATTCTCGGTCGCCGCAGGCGCTTGGGTGGCTTCGGAATTCTCAGTCGTCACAGGCGCTTGGGTGGCTTCGGAATTCTCAGTCGTCACAGGCGCTTGGGTGGCTTCGGAATTCTCAGTCGCTGTGGGCGCTTGGTTTGCTTCGGAGCTTTCAGGCACCGCAGGCGCTTGGGTCGCTTCGGAGCCTGCATTCGCCGTGGGCGCGGTAGCCGCCTTAGGCGCTTCGGTCACCTTTGTCACCTCGGGTGCCTTCATCGCTTCGGAAACCTCAACGGCCGCAGCCGCAGGGGTTTCAGCCGCAGCCGCTGGTTTCTCAGCCGCACCTTCCTCGGCAAATACGCCCGTAAACATCATCATCAATGTGAGACACAGAGCAACGGCTCCCATCAACTGCTTCTTCATATTCAAAATCCTCCATAATCATAGGCTTTTTCGCATCAATAAACGTCGGTTCTATGCCGACAGCTTTAGTATACACAAAAGTGGTTACATAGACGGTTGCATATCCCATCATTTGAGAGCTTTTTCAGCATATATCCGTTTTTCATCAAGTGCGCTCCTGTTTCCATAGCTGTACTTTTCCTGTATGCGCCTTGCAATCACCGCACAAAGCCGTTACAATGGTACGGATACCAAGCGCGGGGTTTATCGGGCGCATCAGCAAAACCCATGTCGCCCTAACCCCTATTGTATATTAAAAGGATGATGAATATGCCTAAAATTCAAATGACAACGCCCCTTGTGGAAATGGATGGCGACGAAATGACGCGCATCCTATGGCAAAAAATCAAGGATAAGCTGATTTTACCCTATGTGGATTTGCGCAGCGAATATTTTGATCTGGGACTTGCAAAGCGCGATGAAACCGACGATGCCATCACCGTGGAAAGTGCGCAAGCCACCCTCCGCTACGGCGTAGCTGTCAAATGCGCCACCATCACACCCAACGCACAGCGCATGGATGAATATCACCTGAAGCAAATGTGGAAAAGCCCCAACGGCACCATCCGCGCCATTTTAGACGGTACGGTTTTTCGCGCGCCCATCGTGTTAAAAGGCATCACGCCCTGCGTGCCTCATTGGAAAAAGCCGATCACCATCGCGCGTCACGCTTATGGCGATGTCTATAAAAACACCGAGTTTCGCGTACCCTCAGCTGGCAAAGCCGAGCTTTGCTTTACCAGCCAAGACGGAGCTGAAACACGGCTGCCCATTCACAATTTTGAAGGGAGCGGCGTTTTGCAAGGCTTGCATAACACAGACAAAAGCATCACCTCCTTTGCTCGCTCCTGCTTCGCTTACGCCCTTTCCGTAAAGGAGGATTTGTGGTTTTCCACCAAGGATACCATTTCCAAAATTTACGATCACCGCTTCAAGGATATTTTTGAAGCGCTCTACAGCACAGAATACCGCCAAGCGTTCCAAGCTGCGGGCATTGAATACTTTTACACCTTGATTGACGATGCCGTCGCGCGGGTGATTCGCAGTGAGGGCGGTTTCATCTGGGCGCTCAAAAATTACGACGGCGATGTCATGAGCGACATGGTTGCCACCGCCTTTGGAAGCTTGGCCATGATGACCAGCGTGCTTGTTTCTCCAGGGGGACAGTTCGAATACGAGGCCGCGCACGGCACCGTCACCCGCCACTACTACAAGCACTTGCAGGGGGAAGAAACCAGCACCAATCCCGTCGCAACCATTTTTGCATGGACGGGTGCCCTGCGCAAGCGCGGCGAGCTGGATCACCTCAAGGACCTGCAAGCCTTTGCGGATCAGCTGGAGCAAGCCACCCTTCAAACCATCGAAAACGGAAAAATGACCAAGGATTTGGTTCCGCTGTTCGAGGGCAAAGCCATTTCGCTAAGCAGCAACGGCTTTTTGGATGCGATTGCGGATACGTTCAACCTGATAACCGCATGAGGCTTTGATTAGATTAGATTAGAATATGCTAATCCGCTTTTTCTTCGAATGCATTCATGCTATACTGCATCCGAGGTGATTGTTTTGAGTTTTTTGGGTAACATCCTATGGTTCCTGTTCGCAGGCTTTTGGCAAGGCATCAGTTGGATGCTGGCAGGGTTGCTGTGGTGCCTCACCATCGTGGGCATTCCCGTCGGACGGCAGTGCTTCAAGTTCGCGGCGCTCTCCCTGCACCCCTTTGGGCAAGATGTGCGCTTAGGCGGCGGCGCGTTTTCCACGCTGTTCAACCTCGTTTGGCTCGTTGTAAGCGGCATCTGGATCGCATTTACGTCTTGTGTCACGGGGTTTTTTCTGTGCTTAACCATTGTGGGCATTCCCTTTGGGTTGCAATGCTTCAAGCTTGCTCGGCTCGCGCTCATGCCCTTTGGCGCGGAAATCGTCCGTATTTAATCAGTCAGCGGCTATCTTTTTTCGCGGCGTATAGGCCACATGCGTGCGCTCGTTGTAGCCCAATGTGCGCCTTCCCTTTGAGTAGCCGCCAACGGCATTGGGGCTTGTGTGACTTTGGGATCGGCTTTCCGTTTGGAATCGCCGATCTTTTTTTGTTCCCTTGCGTCCTCTTTCTTTTCGTGCCTGACGACCTTTTTCTCCTTCTCGGGCGGATTTTTGCTTGCCTCCTTTTTCATGAGCAATGCGTCTGCTGAAATGGCTCCCGAAAGCATCATTGCCTTGCGTGCGCAAACCGGGCCGATCATTTCATACAATACCGATGATGATAGGATAATGGTGCTCAGCAATGCGCCTGCGCCTTCGGGCAAAATCCTCTGTGCCAATACCGCAAGACCAATGCTGACCCCTGCTTGCGGAATGAGCGCAAGCCCAAGGTAGCGCCGCACCTCCCGCGAAGCCTTGATGCACACCGCCCCCAAATACGCCCCCAGATATTTTCCCAATATGCGCACAAAGAAATAGCCAACGCCAATGACACCCACGGTTTGCAGTGCAGGCAAATTCAGGCTCATGCCCGAAAGCACAAAGAAAAGCACATTGATAGGCGGTGTAATGTGATTGGCCTGCTTAAACAACGATGTGTCACCGCTCACATTGGATACCGTCGCCCCTAGCATCATACACCCCATCAGCGGTGATACCTCCAGCGCCGAGCACCCTGCCGCAAGCAAAAAAACAAATGTGCAAAGCAATACCAGCCTATGGTCCGACGAACGCCCATGGAGCATGGCGCAGAGCAGTCTGCCTAGCAAAAAGGAAACCAACAGCACCGCCAGGTTTAACCAAAGAGGGGCAAGCATCATGCGCCAATCCATTTGTACCGCACGCTCCGCATTCGCCGCCACCGCGGCACACAAACTGAAGGCCAGCAGCGCCACCGCATCATCCAATGCCACCACCTGCACCAGGGTGTTCACAAAATCCCCCTTCGCACGGTATTGCCTGATGGTCATCAAGCTAGAGGCAGGCGCAGTTGCCGACGCAATGGCCCCCAGCAGCAGTGAAAAAGAAAGGGAAAGATGAAAAACATACAGCATGCACAGCGTTACCATAGCGGCGGCAATCAGCGCTTCCATCAGCGTAAGCATGATGATCCTCCCGCCCTGCTGCTTTAGGCGATCCAGACGTAAATATTTTCCTACGCCAAACGCAATAAAGGAGAGCGCAATGTCCGTGACAAAATCCATTCCCGCAATGATTTCATTGGGAATCAGATGCAGCACATAGGGGCCAATGACCATTCCCGCAAGTAAATAGCCTGTTACATTGGGTAATTTGAATATCTTTGTTACGCGCGTCATTAAAAAGCCTGATAGCCACAGAATAGCCACCGCCAGAAGCACCCCTGCGGCATGGGTTAACGATGAAAACATTTCCGCCATATTCACGAGCTCCTTTCCGTTTTGAACGTTTCTTGATTTTATCAGCCGATTATGATAAAATCAAATGATGATTTTTTCTATCACAATCAATATTTTTGATTGTTCGCTCTTTCATCAACGCAAAACGGAGGTGCGCCCATGATTGATCAAAAGCTAAAAACGCTCTTATGCGTTATCAAAGAAGGCGGCTATACCAAAGCCGCCGAATGCCTCTCCCTATCCCAGCCTGCGGTGAGCTATCACATAAAACAGCTGGAGGAAGAGCTTTCCATCAAAATTTTTTATCGCAACCTCAAAAAGCTTACGCTTACGCCCGAAGGCGAGGTGCTTGTCAAATATGCCAAACGCCTTGAAGGTCTGAGTGAAACCGCCTATCGTGCTCTGCTTGATACCAAACAGCATCTGCATCACTTTACTGTAGGCATAACCCCCACTTGCGGAGAAGCCTTGGTGGGGCGCATGTTCACGGGTTATTGCAACGAGCATCCGCATACCAAAATCAGCCTTGTCACAGGCACCTTGGAACAGCTCTGCGACAAACTAACGGGCTATGAGCTGGATTTTGCCATTGTGGAAGGCAGTGTTTCGCTCAAGCATTGCCGCGCAATGCTCTTGGATTTGGATTATCTGTGTTTGGTCATGTCGCCTGAGCATAGGCTTGCAAAGCGCAGTGCCGTAACCCTTGAGGAGCTCAAGGCAGAAAGTCTGATTCTCCGCCGCGGGGAAGCAGGCACACGCCGTTTGTTTGAAAGCAGCTTAGCAGGTCAGCGCGAAAACATCCGCAATTTTGATGTTCGGCTGGAAATGGATAACATCAACACCATCAAGGAGCTTGTTGCCTCCAATTTAGGGGTCACGGTCATTGCGCACAGCGCCTGCCGCGAGGAAACAGCCGCAGGCCAGCTTGTAGCCGTACCCATTGAAGGCATGAAAATGATCCGCGAAATCAATATCATCTGTCAAGACGATTTTGACCATCCGGAGCTGCTCAAGGATATCCAACAGCTTTATGCCCTGTATCGCTAAACAAAAAAAGCGCCGTCCCTGCTCTTGGGTTCTTTCTAACCTTTGGGTATTTAAAAAAAGCAGATATGAAAATATCTGCTTTTTCTTCACTTTATGGCTTCTCAAGTTAGGGTAAATGTGGTACAATAGAGGTATCAAAAGACGAAAGAAGATGATTCGATTGAGATATTTTCCAACACAAGATTATTCGTTTTTGTTAGATGAAAACCACTACGTTTATGATCATGTTGAAGATGGAGATAGTTTGCATATTTACATTAAATCAAGAGAACATGGCTGTGCTTGTCCTGAATGCGGGAAGATGAGTACGAAACTTCACGCTACTTACAGAAGAAAGTTCCAGGATACTCCTATCCACTGTAAACGTACGTATCTGCACGCTAATGTTTATAAATATGATTGTGAAAATCCAGATTGTGGCTGCAAAGTTTTTATGGAAGTTCTTCCATTTGCAAAAGCATCGCAGGTACGCACAGATGCATTAAATACACT
>JAVXND010000002.1:0-130925 GCA_036645955.1 Clostridia bacterium
TGATTACCATATTGAGCCGATGAGGGAATTTGTAAATCGCATTCACAAGCATGGGGCAAAGCTGTTTGTACAGCTTCATCACCCCGGTCGGCAGAATTTGGGCATTATGGTCAATACGGTTCCCCTGAGCATTGGCTGTACAAGAATGGTTCCCTCGTTTGAAAAGCTGCTGTTTAAGGTTGCGCCCGTGGTTGGAAAAAAGATGGATGATAAGCATCTGACCTTCCGCTCGGTTGCGCCCTCCAAATGTGAGCCAAGTGCTGTTGCCAATAGCCATGTGAGAGCACTGAGCAAAAAAGAAATCAAAAAACTGATCCGCCAGTTTATAGAAGCCGCGGTGCGCTGTAAAAAAGCAGGTGTGGACGGTGTGGAGCTGCACAATGCACATGGCTACCTGATGCACCAGTTTTTAAGCCCCAATACCAACCATAGAACAGATGAATACGGCGGCAGCTTTGAAAATCGTCTGCGCTTTATCAGGGAGATTATTGAGGGGATTCGGCTGGAGTGCGGCAAGGATTACCCTCTGATTGTAAGGCTTTCCGTGGACGAGTGCTACGATAAAATCGGGCAGCCTCATAAGGGGTACGGGCTGGATATGGGCATACAGTACGCCAAAGCAATCGAAGCGATGGGGGTTGACGCGCTGGACGTTTCCTCTGCTACCTATGACACCTACAACTACTGGCTGGAGCCAACCAGCTTTGACTGCGGTTGGCGAGCCTACATGGCAGAGGCGGTAAAGAAAGAGGTTTCTGTTCCTGTGATTGCCGCCAACCTCATCAGAAGTCCAGAGCAGGCGGAAAAACAGCTTAACGATGGCATACAGGATTTTGTGGCACTTGGCCGTCCGCAGATTGCAGACCCACACTGGGCAAACAAAGTGGCTGTCGGCAATCAGGATGAAGTGAAACGCTGTATTTGCTGCCTCTACTGCATGGAGTCCATGCTGGAAGGTGCGTTTTTGGGCGAAAATGCCCATTGTGCCATCAACCCTACTGTGGGACGGGAAAAAGAATTCAATGCGCTGCCCAAGGATGGAAACGGCAGAACGGTTGTGATTGTTGGCGCTGGCGTGGCAGGGCTGACTGCGGCTGAAATGTTGGGCAGACGTGGTTTTAAGCCCATCGTGCTGGAAAAGGAACAGGAGCTTGGCGGTCAAATTCAGCTTGCGAACAAACCACCCAAGAAGGAAAAGCTTGGCTGGTGTGCAGAGGATTTGGCTACAAACGCAAAAAAATATGGTGCGGAAATTGTAACAGGGGTGGCTGCCGATGAAACGGTGATTGCTTCTTATCAGCCCTATGCGGTTATTGTTGCGACGGGTGCATCGGCGGTCAAACCCAAGTCCATTGAGGGCGTTAACGGCAGCAATGTGTTCACCTCAACTGATATTCTGTCTGGCAAGGTAATGCTGTCGGGGCAAAAAATCGCGGTCATTGGAAGCGGACTGACGGGCATAGAAACAGCGGAATTGCTGATAAAACAAAACAACCGCCTTACTGTGGTTGAAATGGCAAAGGAAATTGCCCCCACGGCATGGTTCCAGCACAAGATTGATATTTTGCCGAAGCTGGTAGCCGCCGACACAAAATTGATCACATCGGCAAAGCTCTGCACCATTGGTAAAGACAGCATTACGCTTGAGGATGTGGCAACAGGCAAAAAGACGGTTCACAGCTGTGATTCGGTGGTGCTATCCCTTGGTTCTCGTTCGGAAAATCAGCTTTATGAAAAGCTCAAGGGAAGCTTAAAGAATGTATATCTGATTGGAGATGCAAAAAAGGTGGGCAACATTGCCTTTGCAACGGCTGAGGCTTATCGTGTGGCGACACAAGTGCTCAAGTAGGCTCTTTGAGAAAAAATAATACATGAAAAGGCGATATGGGCTGCGCTCACCCCATATCGCCTTTTGGTTGGAAAAAAGAGAGCGAAGGGACTTACCAAATTTACGCTTCTTTATTGGTCAGCTTTTGGTAAATCTTCATGTACTCACCCGCGCTGTGCGTCCAGCTATAATCGCCCTTCATGCCGCGAGCACGCAGGGTTTTGATAATCCCATTGGGGGATTCGTAGAGGCTCAAAGCGCGGCGGATGACGCTTAGCATGTCGTGTGCGTTGTAGTTGAGGAAGGTAAAGCCATTGCCTTCATCGGTAACTTCGTTGTAGCTAAGCACCGTATCGCGCAAGCCGCCTGTTTCACGCACAATGGGAATGGTACCATAGCGCAGTGAAATGAGCTGGCTTAAACCGCATGGCTCAAACAGGGAGGGCATGAGGAAGAAATCAGCGCCTGCATACAGCTTGTGCGCCAGCTCGTGATCCATGGCAAAGCGCACAGCCATTTTGCCGTGATACTGCTGTTCTGCCCAGCTAAAGAGGTTGGTGTAGCGCGAGTCGCCCATGCCGAGCACGGCCAATTGCATGTTGTCGTTCATCATATCGCTTAGCACGCAATCCACCAAATCCAAGCCCTTTTGGTTGGTAAGGCGGCCGACCATGGCAATGAGGGGCGTGTCCGGATTTACCTCCAAGCCCAAATCGCGCTGTAGATTGGCTTTGTTTTCAGCTTTGCCGCTCATATCCGCAAGGCTGTAATTTTTGTAGATGAGCGGATCTGTTTCTGGGTTGTATTCGTTTACGTCAATGCCGTTGAGCACCCCGTAGAGGGAATTTCTGCGTGAGCGAATGAGACCATCCAAACGCTCCCCATAATAGGCGGTTGTGATTTCCTCCGCATAGCTCGGGCTTACAGTGGACACGGCATCGCTGTACACAATGCCTGCCTTCATGAAGTTGGCACAGCCAAAGCACTCAAGCTTGTCTGCACTCCAAAGCCCATCACCCAAGCCCAAAACATCCTGCACTTCTTTAATGCCGAAAATTCCTTGATATTGCAGGTTGTGAATGGTGAACATGGTGCGGATTTGGGCGAAGAAGGGCGTGTGCGCATATTGGATTTTGAGCAATGCGGGAATCATGCCGCTTTGCCAGTCGTGAGCATGCACAATGTCGGGCTGAAAATCCAGCAGGGGCAGCGCGTTGAGCGCCGCACGGCAGAAGAAGCCATAGCGCTCGTATTCGTCCCCGCCAAGACCATAGACATAGGGGCGTCCAAAATAGTATTTGTTATCCAGAAAATAGTAAATAACACCGTCTTTTTTGAGCATTTGCACGCCGCAATATTGTCTGCGCCAGCCCAATTGCACATCGAAATGCAAAAGGTACTGCATTTGTTCCTGCCATTTTTGACCAATCACCGTGTACATGGGCAAAATAACGCGCACATCGTGGCCTTGCTTTGCAAGAACGGGCGCAAGAGCGCCCACCACATCAGCCAAACCACCCGTTTTGATAAACGGAACACATTCGCTGGCAGTGAATAGGATCTTCATAACTAAACCCCCTCCTATACAAACAAAATTAGATCACCATGTTTTTGGAAATAACAATGGGGTAGGCGCTGGGACCAATGAGCCGACCGCCGCGTTTGATAACGGCTTGCTTATCTAAAATGCAGTTTTCCAGCTGTACCCCTTCTTCAATATGACCATCCTGCATGATGATGCAATTCTTTACGTGCGCGCCCTTGTCAATGCGCACACCACGGAAGAGAACGCTGTGCTCCACCTCGCCATTGACCATGCAGCCATCCGCAACCATGGAGTTGATGACCTTTGCGCTATCTGAATAGCGAGCGGGCATTTCATCACGCACCTTGGTATATACGGGTCTGTTGTCAGGAAAGAGCTGGTGACGGACGTTGGTGTCCAGCGTTGCTAAGTTAAACTTGAAGTAGCTTTGCACGCTATCCAAACGGAAGCAAATGTCCTTAAACTCGTAGCCGCACATACGCATGCCTGCGTCGCGTGCCATGCGTTGAAAAACATCGCGCGTAAGATCATGGTAGCCATGCGCCGCGCCGCGATCCACCAAATCCAGCAGCAGGTCTTTACGCATTAAAATGACTTCCATGCTCGTGTTAGCATAACGCGGCTTGGTGGGGTCGATTTCAATGTCGGTAATGGTGCCGTCTGGGCTTAGGTTAAAATAGGTGCCGTATTCCGGGCGCTGCATGTCGGGCTTGGTGGTGTACATCATCATTACATCTGCGCCGCTTTTGGTATATTGATCAAACATATCGGTGAAATTGGGATTGAAAACGATGAGGCTGTTGCAAATCAGCACATATTCTTGACGGCTGCGGCGCAAATAGCCCATGTTGGAATGAAGCGCATCCAACGAACCGTTGTAAACGCCTACGTTTTCACGCGTGAGGAAGGGCGGAAGGATGTAAAGCCCATCGTTTTTGCCGTGAAGATCCCATTCTTTTCCGCTTCCTAAATGATCCATCAAGCTATGGTAATTTTTTTGCATGATAACGCCTACATTGCGTATGCCGCTGTTGACCATGCCGCTTACGAGAAAGTCAATCACACGGTAGCGTCCCGCGATGGGCATGGCGGCAATGGCGCGAAGCAGTGTCAGTTCGCGCAGAAAGCTATCTTTTTCACCTGTATAAATAACACCCATTACATTTTTCATGGGAATACCTTCCTTTCGTTCATCATTGCGCGCGCTGTTCGCCGGCTTTGACTGTAGCGCCTGCGGGTAAAGAAACCTGTTGACCTACAACGGCGATATCGCCCGTAGCTTCGCCAACAACGGCACCTGCACCAATAATGGCTTCTTCTGCAACAATGGCGCGGCGAACCTGCGCACCCCGCTCCACCACTGCGCCTGGCATGAGCACGCTATCCACAACGCTTGCGCCTTCTTTGATAATAACGCCCGCAAAAAGCACGCTGTGATCTACGTTGCCATAGATTTCACAACCCTCGGTAATCATGCAGTTTTTAACGCTTGCGCCTGCGGCAACAAAGTGCGGCGCAACGCCTGGATTGCGGCCGTAGATACGCCATTTTTTATCGTATAGGTCAATGGGCATCGGCGTAGAGAGCAAGTCCATATTGGCCTCCCAAAGGCTTTCGATGGTGCCGACATCCTTCCAATAGCCTTCAAAGTCATAGGCATACATACGCTGTTTGTCGCCTAGCATGTTGGGAATGATATTCTTGCCAAAATCGTTGGAGCTGTTTGGATCGGCTGCATCCTCCATAAGGTATTTGCGAAGCTTTTCCCAAGTAAAGATATACACGCCCATGCTGGCCTTGTTGCTCTTTGCTTTGGCGGGTTTTTCTTCAAATTCTTCAATGGCGTTGTCTTTATCCGTGTTCATGATGCCGAAACGGCTGGTTTCTTCCCACGGAACCTCACGAACGGCAATGGTGCAGTCCGCATTGTTTTGAATGTGGAATTGAAGCATGTCGTTGTAATCCATTTTATAGATGTGGTCGCCGCTCAAAATGAGCACATAATCCGTATTGAATTGCTCTATAAATTGTAGGTTTTGGTAAATGGCGTTGGCTGTGCCGCTGTACCATTCGCCGATTTTGCCCTTCACATAGGGGGGCAACACATATACGCCGCCGTGCGCAAGGTCAAGATCCCAAGGCGAACCGCTGCCGATATAGGCGTTGAGCTTGAGCGGCTGGTACTGGGTGAGCACACCTACTACGTCGATTGCGCTGTTGGTGCAGTTGCTCAGCGGAAAATCAATGATGCGATATTTACCGCCATAGGGGATTGCGGGCTTAGCCATCTGCTCTGTCAGAATACCCAGACGGCTTCCCTGCCCGCCTGCCAATAGCATCGCCACACATTGTTTCTTGTTCATCATGGAGAAATCCACTCCTTTTTTTAGATTTTTTCGAATGTGAAATATACACAGCTGAGCGGAGGAACGCAAATATCCGCCCAGAATGGGAAACCATTAAAATCGCCGGGCTGAGCATTTAATTCGAAAGCGTTGTACTGGTTGCTTCCGCCAAACTCTTCACGGTCGGTGTTAAACATTTCGTTGAGCTTGCCGCCGCAAGGGAGGCCAATGCGGTATATGGGGTGAAATACGGGGGTGAAATTGGCTACGCAGAGGATGGCACGGGCATGTTTATCGGTGCGAAGGAAGGCGATCACGCTGTTGTCGCTGTCATTAGAGGTTATCCACTGAAAACCGTCCCAAGAGTCATCCACCTCGTAGAGCGCGGGGGTGTTTTGATACAAGCTGTTTAAACGCTTGACGCAATTTTGCAGCGGCGCGTGACGCTCGTAAATCAGCAAGAACCAATCCAATTGATCGTCGTATCTCCACTCAATGAAATGGGCGAACTCACTGCCCATGAACAGCAGCTTTTTGCCCGGATGCGCCATGGTGTAGCCATAGAGCGCACGAAGCCCCGCAAACTTTTGCCACAGGTCCCCGGGGTTTTTGTCCAGCATGCTATGCTTGCCGTGAACCACCTCGTCGTGGGAGAAGGGCAAAATATAGTTTTCGCTAAAAGCATAACACAAGCTGAATATGAGCTCGCCGTGATGGTATTTGCGATAGATGGGATCTAGCTTAATGTAGGAAAGAACATCGTTCATCCAGCCCATGTTCCACTTAAACCCAAAGCCCAAACCGCCAAGATAGGTAGGTGCGGTGACCATGGGGAAGGCGGTGCTTTCCTCAGCGATCATCATCAAACCTTGAAAATCGTGATAAACGGTTTGGTTCATCATGCGCAGAAAGTTAATGCCATCAATGTTTTCATGCCCGCCGTAGGGGTTTGGCAGGAAGCTTCCCTGTTCTTTGCAAAAATCATAGTAGATGATACCGCTTACGGCATCTACGCGGATGCCATCGGCATGGAAATACTCAAGCCAATAACAGCAGTTGCTAAGCAAATAGCTGCATATCTCGCCGCGGCCAAAATCGAAGAGCATGGTACCCCATTGCGGAATTTCGCCCCTGCGCGGGTCAGGATGGTTATAGAGATGGGTGCCGTCAAACTTGTATAAGCCCATTTCGTCGCGCGGGAAATGGGCGGGAACCCAGTCTAAAATAACGCCGATGCCTGCTCTGTGGCAGCGGTCAATCAGCTCCATCAGCTGCTTTGGCGTGCCATAGCGCCCAGTTGCGGAATAAAATCCTGTCACCTGATAACCCCAGCTCATATCCAGGGGATGCTCCATCACGGGCAGCAGTTCAATGTGCGTGTAACCCATTTCCTGTATGTAGGGGATGATCTGATCTGCAAATTCAATATAGGTGAGATATTCGCCGTCGGGGTGCTTGCGCCAAGAGCCGATATGCACCTCGTAAATATTCACTGGGCTATGGTAGGGGTCAAAGCTGGCACGCTTTTCAAGCCATGCCGCGTCCTGCCATTGGTAACCGTCCATATCGTACAAGCGGCTGGCAGTGCCTGGCCGCAATTCGCTGTAAAACGCATAGGGATCGGCTTTTAGGCGCCAAAGATCATCCTGCCCCCAAACTGCATACTTATAGATAGGGAAACCATCCTCGGGCACGTTTTGCCAAAGCTCGTCCTGTGTGAGCCGCAATTCCCATGTACCATCGTATTGCTTTTGCATGGGGTGCGTGCTTTTGTCCCAATTGTTGAAAGAACCTACAAGTGCCACATGCTTTGCGTTTGGCGCCCATACGCAGAAATGCCATTTCCGTACGCTGCCTTCTTCGCAGGGGTGAGCGCCTAGCATTTCATAAGCACGCCTGTTTGAACCTTGATGAAAAATATCACGGATTTCAGCCGTTGGCGCATGATATAGCATCGGATCGTCCTCCTAGCTTCTTTGAGTGAATCACAAATTCTGTGCATTTAGATAACTGATTGGGATGACAGAAGCACATTTCCATCCACCTTGCCCTCTTGTGCACCACCCATTGAAATGGTTTCCTCTTTATTACACAATGGGTGGTACTTCAATCTACCAAAATGTGCTTTTGGCATCCGTATCATAACTATAGCTCTATTGTATTCGCAACATGGTATGTTCGTCAAGTTCTTTTCTTGCTTTTTAAAAATTTTCATAATAAGATGATGAAAACAGAGAAGATTTTTGTATATACTTGCATTTTTGGCGAAATACGTGTATGTTTAAACCCACAAAATACATTGTATGATTTGGAGAAATATTAATGAAGCCCATGCAACAGCTTTATACAGAATACAACAAAGCGGTGCTTTCTATTTACGAATAGGCAAGGTGCTTAAACGAATGGAGGAGGTTTCGCCTACGGAATACCGCAATGGCATGTGCGAACAATAACGATATATCAAATAGAACATATAGAACAAATAGATTGACTCTTGATAATGAGTATGGTATACTCTCTGAGAACGTCCAAAACGCCTGACCTGCGGGTTGGAGCATGAGCATTGGGTGATGTACACAATGAAGAACAATGAAACGCTATCTGGACAGATTTACGAATACCTAAAGGAACAAATTCGAAATGGTGCATTTCCAGAGGGCAGGCTTCCCACCGAGGTTGAGCTGGCCAAGCAGTTTTTTGTGAGCCGCATTACCTCCAAAAACGCGCTGACAAAGCTTGCGGAGGAAGGACTGATTGTGCGCATTCAAGGCAAGGGCTCCTTTGTGAGGGCTGAAAGCCCGCATGGTAAAATGCTATCACCTGTTCGTCCGCAGCGTCATTGCATTGCGCTTGTGATGGGCGGCTATACCTCGTCCTTTGGCTTGGATGTGCTCAATGGCGCACTGAATGAAGCACAGCAGCGATCTTGCCATCTCGTGGTAGATACCACCAATAATGATCAAGCCTATGAGAGCCGAATTGTAGAGTCGCTGATTAAGGACGGCGTGGAAGGCCTGATTGTACAGCCTGCGCATGGCGAATTGTATAGCAAGCAAATTCTGAATGCCATTTATTCGGGCTATCCTGTGGTGATGCTTGATCGCGCAATGCAGGGCATCGACGCTCCCTTTGTAGGGGTGGATAACTGCGCGCTAAGTTGCATGGCGGTGCAAAAGCTACTGGATGAGGGACATACGGATATTGCGTTGCTTGCGGTGGCGGATGAACGCAGCAGCTCCATTCGTGAACGAATGGATGGCTATATGGCGGCATATGTAAACAACCGCATAGCTGTTGACAAGGATCTTTGGCTGGTCAACATGAGCGGGGTGTTCGGGGAAGCGCCCGAATTGCTGAGTTCTGCTTATACTTACGAATGCTATGTGGAGCAGATTGTAGAACACCTGCGAAAGCATCCGCAAATCACAGCGATTTTTGGCACTGAATATCGAATTTCCAAAGCTGCGTGGGATGCGGTGCGTAGAATTGGAAAACAAGTGCCTAAAGACATTTCTTTGGTGAGCTTCGACATGGATTCAAGTTATGTGGGTTCTCACACCATGAGCTATATCAAACAGCCTCAAACTGAAATGGGGCAAAAGGCTGTTCAAATATTGTGCGATATCGTAAACGGTTCGCCGGCGGAAACAACGCAATGCCTTTTAGAAGGTCAATGGGTAGACGGCGGATCAATAGCGGCACGCTTGGAATAATTTCATAAAAGCCATTCCCTCACAAATGTTTTTATGAAGGGTGTGTTTTTTGTGCGCACAGAAGCAAAAAAGCAATAGGAGGATGAATATGGAGTGCTTGGAAAGAGTGAAAGAGCGCTTGAGAGAACCGATGCAAATGCTCAAAGAGATTGAAGGGTTGCCGGAAATATTTTCGAACTGTTTTCTCAACACGCTGGAAACAACGGTTTCGTTGCCTGAAACAGGGGGTGCGTTTGTGATCACGGGTGATATTCCAGCTATGTGGCTAAGGGATTCTACGGAGCAAATGTTGCATTATGTGCGCTTTGCCGCACAGGAAAAAAGCGTTGCACAGCTGATTGAAAGCTTGATTGCCCGTCAAGTGCGTTGCATATTAACAGATCCTTACGCCAATGCCTTTAATCAAGAAAGCAACCAAAACCACATCTATAACGATTTGCCCGTGCCTGGTCCGGAGGTATGGGAGCGGAAATATGAAGTGGATAGCCTTTGCCATGCCGTGTTATTAGCGGAACGCTATTATGCGGTTACGGGTTCAGACGCTATTTTTACGGGTGATTTTTGGGCGGCGATGAATACGATTGTAAAGGTTTTTACCGTGGAACAGCATCATGAAAATCAGAGCAGCTACTCGTTTACTCGCACGAGCTGTCCGCCGAGCGACACGCTGATACGCGGGGGACGCGGCGCTCAAACGAGCTATACAGGCATGACTTGGTGTGGCTTTCGACCCAGCGATGATGCGTGTACCTATGGTTATTTGATTCCGGCGAATCTCTTTGCGGTGAAAACTTTGGACGACATTGAAAGCATGGCAAGCGCTTGCTGTAAGCCAGAGCTTGCACAGCGTGCAAGCAGGCTTTGCCGAGAAATACGCAAAGGCATTGAGCGCTTTGCGATGGTGGAACACCCTCGCTTTGGCACCATGTACGCCTATGAGGTGGATGGGATGGGAAACCATCTGCTTATGGATGACGCGAATGTACCGAGCTTGCTGTCTTTGCCGTATTTGGGCGTGTGTGCAAACAATGAACCATTGTATGTGCATACAAGAGCCTTTGCGCTGAGCGCGGAAAATCCTTATTTTTTTAGTGGAAAAGCTGGCAAGGGCATTGGCAGTCCGCATACGCCGGAAGGTTATATTTGGCCGATTTCACTTTGTGTGCAAGCAATGACGACTGAGGATGTGAACGAAATAGCAACGCTGGTGATCACGCTGCTACAGTCTAGCGTCGGCACGGCTTGTATGCATGAAGGCTTTAACAAGGATGATCCGACGCTGTTTACGCGCCCGTGGTTTGCTTGGGCAAATTCCATGTTTGGTGAAATGCTCTATGGGCTTTATGAACGGGGGATGCTGGCGGAGGTGCTTACAGTTGTGAAAACGGCAGGAATCACAAAAATATGATATAAAGGGTATAAAAAGATTCAAAAGATATAAATGCTATTGACTGAGGATGAAAAATGAACTATAGTGATTATAGTAAGTAAGCACGAGTGAGGTGAGTGGAGTGAATGGAAGAATAGACCTTGGGGTAAAAAAACGCTATGGTTTTTGGACAGACATTCGTAAAAATCCTCTGTCCTACCTACTGCTGCTGCCTGCGGCCCTCTATACGGTGATTTTTGGATACTTGACCATCCCCTACATGCTTTCGGCTTTTCAGAAATTTAACTATCGTAAAGGTTTGTTTGGAAGCGAATGGATTGGGCTGGCTAATTTTGAATTTTTCTTCAAGTCAAATGCCGCGAGCAGGGTCATCTGGAATACTGTGCGGCTGAATCTTTGCTTTATCGTTTGTACACTGGCTTTATCGGTACTGGTGGCCATTTTGCTAAACGAATTGCGCGGCAAGCGTTTCAAAAAAATGATTCAGTCAACCTATTTGGTACCTTATTTCCTGTCTTGGGTGGTCATCAATTATGTGGTCTATACCCTAACTTCCACCAATTACGGTATCATCAATACTGCAAGAGAGCTTTTGAATCTGCCGCCCCTTAATTTTTATACCGATGGCAGTGCATGGCCAACAATTTTGGTGATTGCCAAGGTGTGGAAGGACATGGGGATGAACATCGTTATCTATTTGGCGGTAATCACAGGCTTTGATCCACAGATTTATGAGGCCGCTATGATTGATGGTGCAGGGCGGTTCAGGGCATGCATTAGCATCACGCTTCGCCTATTGCTGCCCACCGTGAGCATGCTAACCATTATGTCGGTCGGTAAGATATTTTACGGTGATTTCGGCATGATTTACGCATTGGTGGGGGATAATGGCTTGTTGCAAAAAACCACCGATGTTATTGACACCTATGTGTTCCGTACATTACGCACAACGGGAAACCCCTCTCAAGCAATGGCCATTAGCTTGTTCCAATCCGTGCTGGGCTTTTTAGCGGTGTTTACTGCCAATTGGTTTGCTCGCAAAAAGTTCAGCGACGGCGCGCTGTTTTAGGAGGGCTTGAGATGAACAAACTAGGGAAATCCCGATGGGTGAGCACCATCTTTCTCACCTTACTCGGTCTGACTTGCGTGCTGCCCATATTGCTGGTGCTTAGCATTTCACTCACTGAAGAAGAAGCCATCATCAAAAATGGCTATTCCCTCATACCTTCACAATGGTCGCTGGATGCCTACCGTACCATATTTGCAGGCGGACAGCAATTGGTGAAAAGCTATGGTGTGTCGGTTTTTGTTACAGTTATGGGCACGATGGGTGCGGTGATCATTACAGGCATGGCAGGTTATGCACTGGCTAACCCATCGGTGCGCTATCGTTATCAATTGTCTATGTTCTTCTTTATTACCATGGTTTTTAATGGCGGCATGGTGCCATGGTATATGATTTGCAAACAATTTGGCTTGGTGGAAAACATATGGGCATTGCTGATACCAAACTTGATTTTCAGTCCATTTAACCTGTTCTTGGTTCGTAACTATATGCGTGATATTCCGGTGGCGCTGGTTGAATCTGCCAGGCTGGATGGTGCTAACGATTTTGTGGTCGCCTTCCGTATTTATTTTCCGCTTAGCAAACCCATTTTGGCAACAATCGCATTGTTTGCGGCCATTGGTTATTGGAATGACTGGTGGAACTCCATTATGCTGGTGTCAGATGTGAACCTTTACCCTGTGCAATATTTGCTGATGAAGCTGAAAAGCGACATCAACATGATGAAAAGTATGCAATCTTCAGGTTTTGCAGGCGGGGGAGCGCTCAAACCCACCGAATCGCTTCAAATGGCAACGGTGATCATTACCATTGGACCGATTTTACTGTTTTATCCCTTCCTGCAAAAATACATTGTCAAGGGCTTGGTTATTGGTTCGGTCAAGGGTTGACCAATGTGCTTGTTTCCAAAGGGGCGGTGCTCCAAAACGATGGATAAATTTTCAAATTTTAAAGGAGGAAAAACCATGAAACATCTTCGTACCCTGTTGACCGCACTGCTGTGCGCATGCTTGCTTATTTCCGCCCTACCGCTGGCGGCACTTGCGGAGGGTGAACCCGTGACCATTACCTTTGTTCGCCCTGGCAACAAACCCGAACGCTATGATGCGATGATCGAAAACGTAAATCAAAAACTTGCCGAGGATAGCATGAATATGAAGCTGGAAATCAACTACATTGCCAGCGATGTTTTTCAGGACAAGGTTTCCATGATGCTTTCAACGGGAGATACATTTGATTTGCTTTCCATTATGGAAGATCAAAAAGCTTATACTGCTTTTGTTGGTATGGAAAGCTTACTGCCTATTAACGAATATTTGGACCAGTATGGCGAGGCGCTCAAAGCCAATATCCCACAGGCCATGTGGGACAGCGCTACCGTGGATGGTAAAATATACACCATTCCCGCCTTTTGGACGGATTTGGCGGATCAAGCCAGCTGCATTACCGTTGACCGCGCCAACATGAAAAAATATGGCGTGACAGAGGATCCCAAAACCCGTGAGGATTTGCTGGCTCTTTGCGATGCCTATGCCGCAAAGTGGGAAGGCGCGGACAAGCCCTACGTAATTCCAATGTACAAGGAACCTTTTACTTGGCTGTTCCGTACGCTGGAAAGCTATCCCTTCACCGTGGTTGATGAACTGCTGTATGTATCCCAAGAGGGGGAAGTAAAGAATTGGTTTGCAACCGACGAATTCAAAACTTGTGCTGATTTCTTTGCTACTTTGTATGAAAAGGGCTATGTTTCCCCCGATATCCTTTCTACCGCTTGGTCTTCTTGGAAACAGCTTTGCTCGGGTAACTTCATGTGGTGTGATGGCTGCCAAATGTGGGGCAGTGAAGAATACTTTACGGGCTTGATTCCCGGCTGTGAACTGGATAGCCTGTATGTTGCGCCAGAAGCTACTTCCTTCCGTCCTGCGGCATTCCGTAATGATACTGCGGTGTCCGCTACTTCGGAGCATCCCGCCGATGCGGTGCGTTTCATGAACTGGCTCTACAGCGAGCAGGACAACTATGACGCTGTGATCTATGGTGTAGAAGGCACGGATTGGAAGAACGAGGGTGAGCGTCTCTATACCAAGCTTACCGCAAATGGCGAAGTGTTCAATGATGATTGGATGATGGGTAACATGTCTTTCCTGCGCACGGAAGTGGGCACGTACCCGACTTTTATCGATATTATGTATACCGAAAAGAAGGATGCAGTTAACAGCGTCGTCATGAACTTCAACTTTGATCCCACCAATGTTTCTACGGAATATGCCAACTGCCTTGCCTTGGTCAGCAGTGATATTTATCCTGTGAAGCTAGGTATTGTGCGCTATGAGGACGGCAACCAAAATGTGTTGGAACAGCTTAAAGCAGCAGGAATTGACAAGGTCATTGAAGAATACCAAAGCCAGTTAAACAAGTATTTAGGCAAATAAGGACACGCATGCAAAAAGCATACGATGAGCGAGCTAAGTACTGCCTACTGTACAATGAAGAGGAAAGCTGGTACAGCAAGCGGTACACAATAAGCTGAAAACGAGCTTTTGACATGCTAATCAAATCATTCAAATCACTAGACAAAGGGGGATGGCTGGGTCACGTATGGCTCTGCTATCCCCCATTCTTTTATTAAGCGAGGGCGGTACTATGACAACGTTGGCGTTAAATGGTTGCTACAAGCTGACACGCATTGCGCATGGGGAGTCGCATGCTTTTGTCTTTCGGGACGACTTTGTCCCTGAAGGCTGGTTGGATACCTTTGTACCTGAAGATATCCGAACGGTTTTGCGCCGCGCGGGTTACATCAGCGGCTATTATCTTGGCAAGGATTTGGATTCGGAGCGTTGGATTGAGGAATCGGATTGGCTGTATTATCGTCGCTTTAGTGCCGTACCAAAGGAGGAACGCGTTTTTTTGCGTTTTGAGGGAATTGATACGCTTTGCGAAATTGAATTGAACGGGGTGCGGCTTGGCATGTGCGAAAACATGTTTATGTCGCATTGCTTTGACATTTCAGCCTATTTGAATCGTGAGGGTACCAATGTGCTGGTTGTGCGCATTCTCTCCCCTGTAAAGAGCATTGAAACCGTAAGCCGTGAAGGACTTTATCCACAGGAAGATACGGGGCGTTTACTGCTTCGTAAATCACAAATGAACTACGGCTGGGATTTTTGCGGACACTGCCTCACAGGTGGACTTTGGAAGGGCGTATATTTGGACGGGCAAGAAAATGCTACGCTTGGTGATGTGTATTTAAGAACAGAAACGTTGGAAGCTGGCTTTGCACAATTACGCCTCAGCGTAAATGCGATTGGTGATAGCGCTCACGAGCTACAAGCGCGCGTGAGCTTTTTCGATGGAGAAAGGGTTGTGCTTACGCGGGAGCTTGGGACACTGCCAATTTTAGAGGAACCGCTCACGTTGGAAAATCCCAAGCTGTGGTGGCCGCGCCCCTATGGTGAGGCGCATTTATACGAGGCAAAGGTTGAACTGTTAAGCGGTGGGTGTTGCCTAGATACGCATTGCTTCCGTTTTGGGGTTCGCACGGTTACATTAATACAGGAACCACTTGTGCAGGGCGGGCGAAGCTTTGTGTTTGAGGTCAATGGCCGCCGCCTTTTTATGCGCGGTGCGAACTGGGTACCCTGTAATGCAGTCTATGGTGAAATTACCGATGCACAGGTGCGTTACTATTTAGACCATGCGGAGCATGCCAACCTTTCTATGCTGCGCGTGTGGGGTGGGGGTATTTATGAAAGCGACTTATTTTTTGACCTTTGTGATGAAAAAGGGATCATGGTCATGCAGGACTTTATGCTTGCATGTGGAATTCTGCCTCAAGATGATGCATTTTTGGAAAAGGTATCAACCGAGGTGGCATTCGTTGTGCGCAAATATCGCAACCGCACCAGCTTGGTTTTGTGGTCGGCAGACAATGAACTAGATCAAGCCTATTGGTGGTATGGGCTTGAAGCCATTTTCAAAACCAATCGCGTGAACCGTTTTGCGGTTCGGCGTGCAGTGGAACAGCTTGACCCTTATCGTCCTTTTCTGGTAAGCTCTCCATGCAGTCCCTTTGAGGATGAACCCGGTCAAGAGGATCCCAATTCCTCCTTGCAAGGCGATATGCATGTGTATCTGACCCGATTTAGCAAGGACAGCCCCTATTACTATCGCAAATTGATGGAATTTGTGCCACGCTTTATGAGCGAGTACGGCTTTAGCAGTCTGCCTAGCACAGACAGCTATCGCAAGTTCAACTTTTTTGACAAGGCTTTGGACATGCAAGCCAATCCATGGTTAGGGGAGCTGCCTGCTTTTGAGGAACTGAGGAAAAGCGGAGATACACAACGGCTCATCTATTTTACCCAATTTACCCATGCGCAAGGTCTGAAATACTGGATTGAGTACATGCGCTCCTACAAAGGCATTTGCGGTGGAAGCCTCTACTGGAAGTACAACGACCCCATTGCACCCAATCGCGAGAATATGCTTTTCCCCTCCATGATGTCTGCTATTGACTTTTATGGAAAGCCAAAGCTGGCTTATGAATACTCGCGCCGTGCTTATGAGGATGTGATCATTGCCTTTCGGGAAACCAAAGAAGGCGGCGTGAGGCTCGTGGGTTGCAATGAAACTCTGCAGGCATATTGCGGCGAGCTTCGGGTGGATTTTCGCACTTATGACGGACGTTGCTTACCGCTTTATGCGCATGCGGCAGTGATCGCCGCAGATGCGGCGGCTGAGCTATGTGTGATTGAAACGGGGGAGTGGCGCGAGCGTGCAGACGGTTACATCAAGGCGGATTTTACTGGCAAAATACACTTGGAAAACCGCTTTTTCCCCAAAGATATTGGTGCTTATGTGGGGCTCATACCTACGAGGGCACAGCTTGCTTGTGAGCGGGCAAGCGTACGGGAAGATGTGTTAAGCGTAACGCTTCATACTGATCATTATGCGCAGGACGTGGTGCTTTCCATATTGGATGTAGACGTGCAATTTAGCGACAATGGCTTTTGCATGGATGCGAACACCTCCGTCACGTTGACTGCGGCGTTAAACGCTGATATGCTGCGGGATCGTTGCCTGAAAATTTCCGCGCTCAACACAGAACCCATTGTATTAGACCTCAACTTATTAGCAACAAAGGAGAAATAACAATGTTAAATCAAGCCCAGCAACGGATTGCCCAAAGAATATTGGCGGGAATACCACAAGGACAGCAGCTGGCGTTTACCTGCACACAGGGGGACGGGCTAAACGTACAAATGAAAGACGGTCATGCGGAAATTTGCTGTGATAGCAAATCCGCCTTTGCACGCGGCGTGTTTTTGGCGGCTCAAGCGGTGAAGCACGGAAAGAATGAACTGTCCCTACATCAAACAAGACATTTTGAAGCTTGCGGCCCAATGCTGGATATGTCGCGCGGCGGTGTGATGACGGTTGCCTCCGTTAAAAAAACCATCGATGCAATGGCGGCGCTGGGGCTGAATCTGCTGATGCTCTATACGGAGGATACCTATGAGGTGCCAGAATATCCGTACATGGGCTATCTGCGCGGCCGTTATACGCAAGCAGAGCTTCGGGAGCTGGACGATTATGCGGATGAAATGGGTGTGGAGCTGGTGCCCTGCATACAAACCTTGGCGCATTTGGAACAGTTTTTGCAGTGGCAGGTCGCGGCAGAGCTGAGAGATACCAACGAGTGCTTGATGATTGACGATGCTGAAACCTACCGTTTTATTGAGGCGGAAATCAAAGCCATTCGCGCATGCTTCCGCAGTAAACGGGCGCATATCGGCATGGACGAGGCGCATGGCGTGGGTCTTGGGCGCTATTTGGAAAAGCATGGGATTCAAGACCGCTTTGAATTGCTGAATCGTCACTTAACGCGCGTGGTGGAGCTTTGCCAAAAGTATGATTTTAAGCCGATTATGTGGAGCGACATGTTTTTCCGCTTGGGCAGCAAAACCAATGATTATTACGATGTGACTGCGATCGTGCCCGATGAAGCCATTGCGCGCATTCCGGATGTGGCGCTGTGCTATTGGGATTATTATCATCAGGAGGAAGCGTTTTACGATGAAATGATTCGCCGCCATATGGCCATGGGCAAAGAGCTTGTGTTTGCGGGCGGTATATGGACATGGGCAGGCCAACTGCCGCATGAAAAGCGGAGCCTTGCGACCATGGAACCCGCCATGCGCGCCTGCCTTAAAAACAATGTGGGCATGGTGCTTGCCACCATGTGGGAAGATGATGGCTGTGAAACGGATCATTTATCTGCATTGAGTGACTTGCCCATCTTCTCGGAATACTGCTGGCTTGGAGAGGCATGCACCCGTAAGGATATTGAAAAAATGGGTGAATGGCTTACCAACCTGCCTCGCGCGGTTTATCATGCAATGGGCGAGCTTTTTCCCACGGCGGAGGATATTCGCCCCGGCAAGGGATACTTGTATTGCGATCCGCTGTACAATTTGGCCTATGGCATATGTGATATGCCCGCCTATGGCGCGAGCCTGACGGCGGCGCGCGAGCTGCTTCAAGCGCATTTGGATCAGGCGGATTGCGCGTTTGCAGACTTGCTATTTGAAATTGTTTTGGCAAAAATGAAATTGCTTTCCACATTAAGAGATCGCTACCTAAAACAGGATCGCGCCTATTTGGAACAAACGGCAAAAGAAACGCTTCCGCACCTTGTTTCCCTCTACAAACGGCTGATGCAGCTGCATCGCACACGCTGGGAGGCGCATTACAAGCGCAACGGCTGGGAAACGCTTTGCTTGCGCTACGGCGGCGCTATGGCACGCCTGGAGGATGCGGCTGATGAGCTCAAGCGCTATTTAAATGGCGAGCTTGTGAAAATTGCGGAGCTAGAGGAAGAACCCTTGCCCTACCTGCGCAAGGGCGGGGAGCAGTACCGCGTTTTTGCAGATCCCAAAGCATAAGCAGGATGCCTTAGTCACCCTCATCATTAATGAAATTCTCATGAAAGTGTTAACAAATCCTCAAGCAGAAAGCGCAAGGCTGTGGTAAGCTCATAACGTCAACAGGAAAACGGAGCACATCCAAAGGAGGAACGAAACCATGGCACAATACACCATTGAGGACATTGAAATTTTGCGCCAGAAAAGCGGCATTTCGTATGAAGAGGCTGTGAATTTGTTGGAGTATCACAACGGCAGCCTTGCCAGAGCCTTGGTTGATTTGGAAAAGAACGGCCGCCTTCACAAGCAAAAGGCTGAGTCCACTGCCAATAAAGGTGCAAAGGGCATTTTTGATTTGCTGTATCGCCTGCGCCTGAAAGTGAAGAAAAGCGATGTAACCGTAATCAACCTTAGCTCTTTGTTTATGCTGTTTGTTTTAATTACCGCGCCGCATGTGTGTATTGTTGGTTTGATTGTGGCGCTATTGCTTGGATACCGCTTTCGCGTGGAACGGGATTGCCGCGAATTTGAAGAAGATTCGTTTGATTCCATTGTGAACAATGCCAAGCATAACGTGCAAAATACGGTCAGCAGTTTTTCCAAACAGTTTACCGGTGAAAAGGAACAGACCAAAGCAAAGCCAGAGCCGCAAGAGAGCGAGCAGCCTCGTGCGCAAAGCGCGCCTAGCGGCACAAAGCCCGTAAACGTTCAGTTTCCAGGCGGCGGAAACGTGAATGTGCGCGATGACGGCGATGGCTATCATGAGGCGGATATCGAATAACGGCTTTCACCCATCCGAACGCTTTTGTGTTGGGATGGGTGTTTCTGCTATGTTTTTCAACAATGATCAGGGTCAAAGGAGCGTATGATGAATAAGATTTTAATTGTGGAGGACGAGATCAAAATCGCCCGCTTTGTGACATTGGAGCTACAGCACGAGGGCTATGAAGTGCAATCCGCGCACGATGGCCGCTCGGGTCTTCAGCTATGTGAAAGCTGGCAGCCAGATTTGCTGATTTTGGATTTGATGCTGCCCGAGCTAAGCGGCATTGAAGTATGCCGCCGCTTGCGCCAAAGCAACGATATTCCCATCATCATGCTAACAGCAAAGGACGATGTGAGCGATAAGGTCATGGGGCTGGATATGGGCGCGGATGATTACATGACCAAGCCCTTTGCCATTGAGGAGCTATTGGCACGCATACGCGTATGCCTCAAAAAGCACCGCATAGATACCGCAACGGACACGGGCACGCGTGTGGCTGGCAAGCTTTGTATTGAACCGGCAAGCTACAGCGCAAGCTATGACAATGAACCGATTATGCTTACCAAGAAGGAATTTGACCTGCTTCATTACCTGTGGCAGCACGAGCATAGCGCCGTTACACGGGATGAGCTGCTGACCAACGTTTGGGGCTATGAGTTTACAGGCGACACCAATATTGTGGATGTGTATATCCGCTACCTGCGGCAAAAAATCGATGATAAATTCGGCATCAAGACAATTCATACCATCCGTGCGGTGGGTTATATGTTCCGCTATGAGTAAAGCAAAAAAAGTGACGGTCACAGTGGAACGGGAAAAGCGTGTGCCGCCTGTGATTGATATTGAGGAGCCATGGCCTAAGGCAGAGCATACGCCGCCAAAAGCCAAAAGAAAAAAGCAGACGTCAAAGAAGCATTGGCTTTTTTCGCCCTATGTATTTTTGGTAAAGCTTATGAGCAACCTGCGCCTGTCGCTTACACTGCGCATTTCCATGCACTATGCAGGGCAGCTGCTCCGAACAATGCTTTTGACTTTGTTTGTGGCGATGGCCGCGCTGTACGCGGCTCAAATCCCCACAGTAAACAAAGTGCTTCACGAGCTTTCACAGGTACAGCCGCAAAACGGACAGAATTTTACAGCTGAACAAATCAAAGGTCTGCCGGTAAGCAAAGCCTATATGGCGAATGAACCGATTGATGATAGCATCAGCGGATTTATGCGCAAGATTACGTTGATGTTTTCAGAGCTTGCCGACAATGCGGAGCACAACCTGCTGTTTTATGCCGATACCCTTCAAGGCGGGCTGGTGGTGGCCTTTCCTTTGCAGCAGCTCATTTATGTGGGTAACATTCTTTTTTGGAGCTTGCTTTGCTGTGATTTGTTTCGCGTGGGCTATTTTATGCGCCACCGCAACCGCCTGAATCGCAAGGTGCTCAAGCCCATTACCGACATGGCGGAAACAGCCGCAACGCTCAGCGCAAACAATTTAAGCGACCGCATCAGCGTTGAGGGCACCAAAAACGAGCTGAAGGATTTGGCCATGGTGATCAATGGCATGCTAGACCGCATTGAACTGAGCTACAACAGTCAAAAGCAATTTGTCAGCGATGCTTCGCATGAATTGCGCACGCCTATCGCTGTGATTCAGGGCTATACAAGCATGCTTGAGCGCTGGGGAAAAACCGACAAGGAAGTGCTGGACGAAGGCATCAGCGCCATTGCGCAGGAGGCCGCGAGCATGAAGGAGCTTGTGGAACGCCTGCTGTTTCTTGCGCGGCACGATAAGAAAACCTTGATGCTTGAAATGGAGGCCTTCAATCCGCTTGAAACCTTGAGCGAGGTGCATCGCGAGGCCAAAATTTTGTCCGCAGGGCACAAGTTTGAGCTTTCACCCGCACAAAACGCGCGCATCAACGGAGATAAGGGCATGATTAAACAGCTCATGCGCATTTTGGTGGATAACGCCATTAAGTATACACCCGCCGATGGGGCCATTACGCTAGGGGTTCGTTGCGATGCGCAAAATTGCATCCTTACGGTGAGCGACACAGGCGCGGGTATTTCAGCGGAGGATTTGCCCAAGGTGTTTGAGCGCTTCTACCGCTGTGACGATGCGCGAAAATCCGCCAACAGCGGTCATGGCTTGGGTTTATCCATTGCGCGGATTATTGTGATTGCACATGGCGGGAAGCTAAAGGTACGCAGTAAAGTAGGCTCTGGCACCACTTTTTCCGTTATTTTACCGCTTGCAGTATAACACGAAATAGCACAGGAGGTTCCCAGAATGGCAAAAAATCTTACGCGGGACATGACAAACGGCTCACCACCGAAGCTCATCTTCGGCTTTTTCTTTCCGCTTCTTTTTGGCTTGCTCTTTCAGCAGGTGTACAACATGGTGGATACCATTGTGGTGGGTAGATTTTTGGGCGTGCAGGCGCTGGCGGGCGTAGGCTCAACGGGCTCGCTCAACTTTTTGGTGCTTGGCTTTTGTGTGGGCATTTGCAATGGCTTTGTAATTCCTGTAGCACAAAAATTTGGCGAGCGGGATTTTCGGGGGCTTAAACTCTTTGCCGTGAACGCCATTATGCTTGCGGTACTGTGCTCCGTTGTGCTGATGCTTGTAGTATGCGTGTTTTGCAAAGACTTTTTGCTTTGGATGAACACCCCTGCGGACATTCTGGAGGATGCGTACAACTACATATTTGTTGTTTTTCTGGGCATTCCAGTGATTTTTGTTTACAATGTGCTGTTTGGCATTATTCGTTCACTGGGGGATTCGCGAACTCCTGTGATTTATTTGGTGATTTGCTCGTTGCTCAATGTGGTGCTTGATCTTTTGTTTGTGGTGGGCTTTGGCATGGGGGTGGGCGGCGCGGCGTGGGCAACGGTTATATCACAAGCCATAAGCTCATTGCTTTGTGTGAACTATATCAGGCACTGTGATATGCTGATTTTTACCAAGGAGGATTGGCATTTTCACGGGGAAAGCGTAAAAAAGCTCTTTGCCATGGGCATTCCAACAGGGCTTCAATACTCCATTACGGCTGTGGGCGCTATTATACTGCAAAGCTCTGTTAACACATTGGGCTCTGTTTTTGTAGCGTCCGTGGCTACGGGCAATAAGGTGGCGCAGTTGTTTTGCTGCCCATTTGATGCATTGGGCAGTACCATGATTACCTATGGCGGGCAGAATGTGGGCGCAAAAAAGCTGGATCGAATTCAGAAAGGACTTGTAAGCTGTTCGTTGATGGGGATTGCCTATGCAGTGCTTGCCTTTTGTATTTTGTTTTTCTTCGGCGGTGCTTTTGCGCAAATCTTTGTATCTGCAAAGGAAACCGAGGTTATTGCCAACGCTCACCTCTTTATTAAATTCAATGCTGCTTTTTATATTCCGCTTGCCTTTGTTAACATTCTTCGCTTTTTGATTCAGGGCTTAGGCTTTTCCAAAAAAGCGATGCTGGCAGGTGTTTGCGAAATGGTTGCGCGTGCGGTTGTAGGGTTTTCATTGGTACCCCTATTGGGCTTTACGGCTGTGTGCATTGCAAGCCCAGCGGCATGGCTTGCGGCGGATGCTTTTCTATTTCCCGCCTACATTTACGCAATGAAGCGCTTACGGCGGGAGCTTGATCAACCCTTGAAGGCACAGCCCCTACCGTGCAAAGCCATAGGCGAATAGCTTTTGCAGGTCAAGCCAAGCGCGGCTGCGGCTGGGAGCGCCAAGCACCACAGCAATCAAGGTTTTGTCCTGCTGCTGTGCTACGCCAACGTAGCAAAAGCCAGCCAGCGAGGTGTAGCCGCTTTTTCCGCCTGAAATGCCTTGAATGTAATAGGGCGAAGCCGAATCGAAAATTTCATACTTGTTTTCCACCTGCAAGGGATTGCGCAAGGAGGTGGGCGGGAGCGTATAGCTCAAGCAGGTAATCACGCGGCCAAAGGCTTCTTTGGTCAAGCCTTCGCGTGCCAATATGGCCAAATCACGCGCGGTGGAGTAGTGGCTGTCATCGTGGTACCCATGCGGGTTTACAAAATGGGTGCCTTGCATGCCCAGCTGAGCGGCTCTTTCATTCATGCGCGAAACAAACGCGTCCACACTTCCCGCATACAGCTCGGCGACCGCATTGGCCGCATCGTTTCCAGAGCGTATCATCATGCCATACAGCAGATCGATCATTGGCATTTGCTCGCCTTGAAACACGGGTACAAGCGAACTATCCTTGGGCACATCTGCGGCGCTGGCAGGGATGGTGACCAGCTTGTCCAAATTTCCTTGCTCCACCGCCAATAGAAGCGTCATGAGCTTGGTGGTGCTGGCAGGAAAGGACTGCGCATCCGCGTTGTCCTCAAACAACACCGTTCCTGTTGGAGCGTCGATTAAAATGCTGCTGTTGGCATAAAGGTAATCGGCTGTGAGTGAAAGCGGATCGGCGGAATCAAAGTAAATGGGCGCTTTAAAGCCATAGGCGGATAAATCCTCGTTGAGCAGCGCTTGGGTTGCCGCATCCGCAATGCCGTTGGCGGGAATGGCAGATCCTTGCAGGCGGCTCATGGTTTCTTGAAAGGTTTGCACAGCCTTTGCGGTGTTTGAACCATAGGCTCCGTCCGCATTGTCGTCTAGCAGGTTTAAATCGATCAACCGCAATTGAAGCTGTTTCACGCGTTCGCTCTTACAGCCTGCCCGCAAGGTGGTGAGCGCGTCTCTTGCGCTGTCATCAAAAAGCAAGGCTTGGGTTTTGGCATCAGCGGAGCCGTCGCTTGCCACCTGATAGCCAGCCGCATTTAACAAAAACTGCGCTTGTGAAACGGCGGCGGTGGTTTGCTTGCCATAAATGCCATCCGCCTTGGCATTTGTAAGGCCAAGCTCAACCAACTGCTCCTGAAGAGCGGTTACCGCCTTGCCTTTAGAGCCGGCGGAAAGGCTTTTATAGTGAGCGGACGGCTCGTCTTGCGTTGCTTGAGCAAAAGTTGGCGTGCCGATGAGGCTGAAGATCATGATCATCACAACAAAAATGCGTTTCATGCTTTGTTTAGCTCCTTCCAGCAAATCAGGTGGGTCTTTTGATACAAACGATACAATTCGTCATTTTCTTGCAAATCCTGTATGGTTCTTCCTTTATATAAAATTGCATACCTTGCTTTGGAGGGATGCACATGAAAAAACGATATCCGCCTGTGTGGTTGGCCGCCGCGTTGCTTACGCTGTTACTATTGTGGAAAATGCTGGGTGCGCCGCTTACGGCAGAGCAATTTGGCGCGCTTGAAACACCGTTTTGGCAAGCGCGGGTGTTGCTTCCTGCACGCGTTGCGCGTGTGCTATTGCTTTGGCTGCCTGCAAACACGGCTGCGCCTAACGCCCAAACGCTTCCAGAGGATGGCATGAATTTTGATGACCGCGAAATGGCTCGCATTCAGCAACCCAATGCAAGGATGATCAATGTGTATATGACAGAAGAAAACAGGACTGTGCAAATGCCGCTAGAGGGCTATGTATGCGGTGCGGCGGCGGCGGAAATGCCAGCGGCATACCATATGGAGGCACTCAAGGCGCAAATGGTTGCGGCGCGTACCCGCGCCATTTATCAAAGCGAGCATGGCGGCTGTGCGCTTCATGAAGGCGCGGATATTTGCACGGATAGCGCACATTGCCAAGGCTATGCAACCTTGGGAAGCTGTAAAGAAAAATGGGGAAATGAATATGATGCATACCGTGAGCGCATGATGAAGGCGGCGAAGGAAACGGCGGACGAGCTGCTCACCTATGAGGGCAAGCCGATTACGGTGATGTATCACGCCATGAGCGGCGGAAAAACCGAGGCCGCGCAAGCGGTTTTTTCTCAAAGCGTACCCTACCTTGTGAGTGTAGATAGTGAGGGCGAGGAAAGCGCAAGCGGGTTTTATACGGATACGATTTTAAGCTTTGAAGAAACCACTCAAATGCTCAACAGCGCAAATTTAGGCTTTTCCGTAGCGGCGGAGGATGTGCGCCGCTCGTTGACCATTGATGAATACACGGAAACGGGGCGTGTGGAAAGCCTGAGGCTGAACGGCCGCGAGGTGAAAGCAACGGATTTTCGAAAAGCACTGGGACTGCGGAGCACATGGTTTACGTTTTCAGCGAATGCGCAGGGGCTTACCTTTCATCAGCGCGGCTATGGGCATGGGGTGGGCATGAGCCAAGTAGGGGCAAACAGCATGGCCGCAGATGGTTTTGACTATCGTGCGATATTGGCGCATTATTATCCAAATACGCAAATACAAAATAGCGGCACACAAGCTGAATAAGATTTCTCTCAAGCGGCAAACCTAGCATCGGAGGGATGCCCATGCAGAATAATCGTTTTTGGCAAGGGGTCAAGCGCGCATATGTCCGCTATGACCACATGATGGAGAAACAAGGATTTTACGTGGTTTTGAGCGTGTGTGTGCTGGTGATTGTATTGAGCGCTTTTTATACCTTTCGCTTGCGCGATGAGGCGGAGGAGCCTTCGCTAAGCGCCAGGCAGGAGGAAGCGCAAAGCGTGGGCGGCGCACAGGATGCGCAAACCTTGGCGGAGGCGGAGGCACTTGTCACAAGCCAAGGCGCCAAGGAAGCGCTCAGCGTGCCAACCCAAGCGCCTTTTGTTTTTACTCAACCTGTGAGCGGCTTTACAGAGCGCGGTTATAGCGATACAAAACCGCAATTTTTTTCGCAAAGCAACACATGGCAGGTTCATCCCGGCATTGATTTGCAAACGGATTTTGGCACAGCCGTTTTGGCATGCGCATCTGGAACAGTGCTAGGTGTATGGGAGGATAACGAGCTGGGCTTATGCGTGCGTGTTTCGCATGCCAATGGGTATGAAAGCTTGTACGCTGGGCTTAGCAATGCGGGCTATGTCAAAAAAGGCGATTCCGTCATGCAAGGTCAATGCCTTGGTCATGTGGGCAATGGCGTGCTGGCGGAGAGCAATGCAAAGCCGCATTTGCATTTGGAAATTTGGCGAAATGGACGCCCTGTAGATCCAATGAGCGTCTTTTTGGGTGTTGACAATTAAAATACGATATGATACATTACAGCCCGTTATAAAACATTATTGTTTGGAGGCGGAGGTATGTGTGGAATCGTTGGCTATATTGGTCAAAAGCAAGCATCCACGATATTAATGGAGGGGCTGGAGCGGCTTTCGTACCGTGGGTATGACAGTGCAGGCATTGCCATGATTGATGCGCAAGGAAAAATCAATGTATGCAAAGCAACAGGACGGCTGGAAAACTTGGAAGCCTCGCTTGAAACAAATCCGCTTTCAGGCTGTGTAGGCATAGGGCATACGCGCTGGGCAACCCATGGCGAACCCAGCGATTTGAATGCGCATCCGCATACCGATGTCAAGGGCGGCATAGCCGTGGTGCATAACGGGATCATCGAAAACCATGAAATGCTTCGCCGCCATTTGGAAAGCACGGGCGCACGCTTTGTGAGCCAAACCGATACAGAGGTGATTGCGCATCTTTTAAACCTGCTGTACGACGGCGATATGAAGCGCGCTTTGACGCGTGCCATGGGAATGCTGGAGGGAAGCTATGCGCTGGGGGTGATATGTGACAAGGAGCCTCACGTGCTTTATTGCGCAAGAAATGAAAGCCCCCTTGTGATTGGCATTTCGGAGGGTGAGGGCTACATTGCCTCTGATATTCCTGCACTGCTCAGCCATACCCGTGACGTGATTTTTTTACAGGACAAGGAAATCGGCATGCTGGACGCAAGGGGCGTTAGCGTGTTTGACGCATATGGGAAAAGCAAGGAGCATGCCGTTTTTCATGTGGATTGGGACCTTTCAAGCGCGGAAAAGGGCGGCTATGCACATTACATGCTCAAGGAAATTCACGAACAGCCCACCGCGCTTAAAAACACCTTTACACCGCGCTACACGGGCGAAGCAGGCGATTACGGATGGCTGCCCATAACGCTTGAAGAAGCCGCAACGCTTCGCAAAATAACCATTGTGGGTTGCGGCACGGCCTTTCATGCGGGGGTGATTGGTAAATATGCGCTTGAAAAACTTGCGCGGGTGCCTGTTGAGGCGGATATTGCGAGCGAATACCGCTATCGCGATCCTGTGATTGGTGAAAACGAGCTGTTTATTGCGGTTTCGCAGAGCGGCGAAACGGCGGATACGCTTGCGGCACTTCGGCAAGCCAAGCAAAGCGGCGCACATGTCCTTGCCATTTGCAATGCGGTTGGTTCTACCATTGCGCGCGAGGCGGGGGACAGGAATACGCTCTATACCTATGCAGGCCCCGAAATTGCCGTTGCCAGTACCAAGGCTTATATGACGCAGGCGGAAATGCTGGTGCTAATGGCCATAGCGCTAGGGCATATGCGCGGAAAAATTTCAGCGGAACGCGCAAAGGCTTTGCTGTTTGAAATAGGCGAGCTACCGCAAAAAGCGGAGAGCGCCCTTCAAACGCAGGCGCAATTGCAACGTTTTACCAGCACCGCCAGTCAAAAAAAGCATGTGTTTTTTGTGGGGCGGGGGCTTGATTATGCACTTTCCATGGAAGCGGCACTCAAGCTAAAAGAGGTCAGCTACATTTTCAGCGAGGCTTATGCGGCGGGAGAATTAAAGCATGGACCCATTGCATTGCTGAAGGAGGGAAGGCTGGTGGTGGCAACCATCACGCAGCCCGCATTGATTGAAAAAACACTGAGCAATTTGCGCGAGGCCGCCGCACGAGGCGCAAGCGTGGTGGCTGTATGCCGCCAAAGCATGTGCGCAAGGGCAGCAAGCGTGGCAGATGAGCTGATTCCCATACCCGATGCGGATGACCTGCTATGCCCGCTGTTAGCGGTGATACCGCTGCAATTGCTTGCCTACTGCATGGCGGTGGCTCGAGGCTGTGATGTGGATAAGCCAAGGAACTTGGCAAAGAGCGTAACGGTGGAATAAAACGGAGCATATCCAAACAACGCGGGTTGATGGAAACATCAATCCGCGTTGTTTGGATATGCGTATCGCTATTGCGAATTTTCCACCTTTCCTGTTCGATTGACGGATAGACGAAAGCATACCAGTCAGGTACAATAAGCTCATAGAGCAAGAAGCTCAAGACAACGAAAAAGTATGGAGGAAGGTCAAATGAAAAAAATTCTTGCGGTATTTCTAACAATGGCAATGGTTTTGAGTTGTGTGGGTTCGCTGGCTGAGGAAGGTACGCTGGTGGTTTATACTTCACGCAGTGAAAGCTTGAACAATGCGGTTATTTTGAACTTTGAACAGGATACCGGCATAAAAGTGGAGGTTGTAACAGGCGGAACGGGCGAGCTGCTCAAACGCGTTACCTCCGAAACCGCCAATCCGTTGGGCGATATCTTTTGGGTAGCGGATGAAACAATGCTTTCCTCCTCCAAAGATTTGTTCATGGAGTATGTATCCAGCGAAAACGAAGCGATGCAAGAAGCGTTTCGCAATCAGACGGGCGTTTTTTCGCCGGCGTTTGCAGACCCGACGGTGATGATTGTAAACACCAATCTAGAAGGCGAATTAAAAATCGAAGGCTTTGAATCCCTTCTGAATCCTGCTCTGAAAGGAAAAATTGCCTTTGGTGACCCTGTGAACTCCTCTTCTGCTTTTCAATCCTTAATGGCCATGCTGTATGCCATGGGCAAGGATAACGATCCTTTGTCGGATGAAGCTTGGGCGTATGTGGATGCACTGATTGCAAATTTGGATGGCAAGCTGTGCAATAGCTCCAGCCAAGTATACAAGGGGGTAGCTGGCGGCGAATATGTCGTAGGCATGACATGGGAGGATCCTGCGGTTACGCAGGCCATTAACGGCGCACCTGTGCGTGTGGTATTCCCTGTGGAAGGCGCCATCTTCCCTGGCGAATCCGTGCAAATTATCAAGGGCTGTAAGAACGAAGAGGCCGCCAAAAAATTTGTGGATTACATGCTGTCTGAAAAAATTCAAAACCTTGTAGGCACCACAATGACTGTACGCCCACTTCGTGAAGGCGCAGGATTGGCAGATTATATGACTCCTACGGAAGATATCAAGCTGTTTAAAAACTATTCTGAATCTTGGGTTTCTGAAAACAAGCCCACCATTGTGAAGATGTTTACCGATCATTTGGAAATGTCCATGGAGTAAGGAACCCCTACGAGAACGCCCTGTGCCTGCGCTTGTGGGAGCAGGGCGTTCTTTTTTTTCAAATTTAGAAAAGAATGAAAAAGGTAGGAATGCAGTATGAGCGTAGCGATCAGCATTCGCAATGTTGTGAAACGATATGGCAAGGAAACCGTGATCAACGGCCTTTCACTGGATATTCACCAAGGGGAGTTTTTTACCCTGCTTGGCCCGTCTGGCTGTGGAAAAACCACGCTTTTGCGCATGATTATCGGCTTTAATACCATTGAGGGCGGCGATATTTTGGTGGATGACAAGCCCATCAACAATGTGCCAACCAATAAGCGCAACATGGGCATGGTGTTTCAAAATTATGCAATCTTTCCGCATATGTCTGTAAAAGAAAACGTGGCTTATGGGCTCAAAAATCGCAAAGTACCCAAAACCGCCTTGGAAAAAGCAGTCGATGATATTTTACACACCGTAAAAATTGAAACGTTGAAGGATCGTAAACCAACGGAATTGTCTGGCGGTCAGCAACAGCGCGTGGCGCTGGCACGCGCGATTGTTATTCATCCGGAGGTGCTGCTCATGGATGAACCGCTTTCGAATTTGGATGCAAAGCTTAGGGTGGAAATGCGCAATGCTATTAAACACATTCAAAGGCAAGTGGGCATTACCACAGTGTATGTAACGCATGATCAGGAAGAGGCATTGGCCATTTCCGACCGTATTGCGGTTATGAATGGCGGGGTGGTTCAGCAGATCGACAAACCCAAACGAATTTATCAACGGCCAGCCAATCTTTTTGTTGCTAGCTTTATCGGGCTTACGAACGTACTTAACGCAAAGCTTGAAAGAGAAGGGGACAATATGTGGGTGGATTTTGGCAGTGGGTACCGTGTGCAGGCTGTCGACTTATGCCCCCAATTACAGGATGGGGAAGCGCTGTTAGCCGCTGTTAGACCCGAAGAGTTTTACATTTCATTGGAGCCATGCGAGGGCATTCCAGCAACGGTTTGCTCCAGCGTGTTCTTAGGAGTGAACACACACTATTTCTTACAGGGAAAGAATGGTGTGGATATTGAAGTACTGCAAAGCTCTGAACTGTCGGATATTATTGAAGACGGTACAAATGTGTACTTGACAGTCAACATGCAAAAGAGCAACTTTTTCAGCGCTGAAACGAAAAAAAGTGTGATGCGAGAGGGGGTATGAACATGCGGCGAGGTACACAAAAAAAGCATGGAAGCCTATGGCTGTTTTTAACCCTTGGCATACTTGCAATTTTTATTATATTTGTGGTATATCCGCTGATATTGGTATTGTATCGCAGTGTGATAGACCCCATATCGGGGAAGCTGACGCTTGAGTACTTCACGAAATTTTTCAGCCGCAAATACTATACCAATACACTCATCAACTCCTTCAAGGTAACGATTTGCTCTACCTTTGTAGCATCTGTGCTTGGTTTGCTGATTGCTTACATCACCAGAAGCTCACGTATCCGCGGAAACAAATGGCTTAACATCCTCATCGTTATCTCCTATCTGTCCCCGCCGTTTATCGGCGCATATGCATGGATACAGCTGTTGGGGCGTAATGGGTTCTTGACACGCTTGATGAATCAATGGTTTGGTATGCAGTTTGAAGGCATTTATGGGTTTGCGGGGATTGTGCTTGTGTTTTCACTGCAATCTTTTCCACTGGTGTACATGTATGCGGCAGGTGCGCTTAAAAACCTAGACAACTCTTTAAACGAAGCGGCGGAAAGCCTTGGAAGCACAGCTTTTCAAAGAATCAGACGCGTGATTTTGCCATTGATACTGCCCACCGTGCTGGCTAGCGGACTGCTTGTATTTATGCGGGTGTTTTCCGATTTTGGTACGCCAATGCTCATTGGCGAAGGGTATCGAACCTTTCCAGTTGTGCTGTATAGCCAGTTTATGGGCGAAGTAATGAACGATGATAATTTTGCGGCGGCGCTGTGCATGATTATTATGATCATTACGCTGATCTTCTTTTTTATACAGCGCTGGGTTGCGCAAAAAACAACTTATTCCATGACGGCGCTTAAACCCATGCAGCCAATTGTACGCAAGGGCATTGGCAATATACTAAGGCATGTATTTGTATATGGAGTGGTTTTTTTCGCTATTCTGCCGCAGATTACAGTGATTGTAACCTCTTTTATGGAGGTAAGCGGGGGCCAGGTGTTCACAGGAAAATTTACGTTGGAAAATTTTAGAAACACATTGTTAACCAAAAACAGCGATGTGATTTGGAATACCTATACCTACGGCGTAATCGCGATTGTGTTTGTGGTGATTCTTGGCATATTGATTTCCTACCTTGCAGTGCGTAAACGTTCAGCACTTACCTCAACACTGGATACCTTAACAATGCTGCCCTACATTATTCCAGGCTCGGTACTGGGCATATCGTTTTTATATGCCTTTAATACGCAGCCCTTGGTTCTCAGCGGAACGGCGGCAATCATTATTATCTCTCTCTGCATTCGCCGTCTGCCTTACACCATCCGTTCCAGCACGGCCATTGTCGGTCAAATCAGTCCAAGCGTGGAGGAAGCGGCCATCAGTCTTGGCGCATCCGAAGCCAAATCCTTTTTACAAATTACTGTGCCCATGATGATGCCTGGGGTGTTGGCGGGAGCCATTATGAGCTGGGTCACAGTCATTAGCGAATTGAGCTCTTCTGTGATTTTATATACAAGCAAAACGGCTACCTTAACCGTTGCCATTTACAGTGAGGTCATCCGGTCTAGCTATGGAAATGCGGCCGCGTATTCAACCGTGCTCACGGTTACATCCATTCTTTCGCTGCTGCTATTCTTTAAGCTTACGGGCAAACAGGACATCAGCATTTAAAAAAACCGCACACAATATCGCAACCTTGGTAAATGGCGGGGAATCTCACTGTTTACCAAGGCTGTCTTTCAGTGCTATACTGAAAGAGATGAATGACTAACAAAGAACATCCATTTCGGAGACAAAGGAGCGGAGGGCATGAAATGAAAAAGCGAAACAGCTTTAAAAACTACTTGCGCCGTTCCTTGGTACGGTATGCTGTGGGACTTATCTTGGCGACGTTCGTGCTCTTTGCTTTGTTTATGTCACTAAACCTGCGCCTTACAACCGTGCGCGTAAATGCGACCGCAAACCGCGAGCTGGCTGAATACATGAACCAAAGACAATGGGAAATGAAGCATATGTCAAGCTTTCTCGTTTCACAGCCGCAATTGCTGCAGGCGCTCCAAAACCGAACGATGAAAACAGTTACCGATGCCAACAGCTTGCTATATGAAAATATCAATGCTTTTGCCATCCGTTGTATTTTTGTACTGCAGGATGGTAAGGGTGAAATTGTGGCTACCAATTTAAACAAGGGCAACCAAGCGCTGTTTCTTCAAAATAGGCAGGTTGAAGCGGCTCAGCAATGGCTTTTGGCGCATCCGCATGAGCTGTATGAGAGCTACAGCCACATTGCATATGCCTATGATCAGGATACGGATTGGATGTTTGCAAACAGCGTTTATGATGAGGCGGAGCAACGGCTGGGCACGTTGTTTCTAGATATGACCCAAAGCGGATTGCGCGAAAAACTCAACAATCAGCAGGTGGATATGACCGTGATTGCAGACCGTTTTGACAATGTGATTTATGCAGACAATCAGCAAACGACCGACCGCATGGGAAAGCTGCCCGTACCTCTGCGTCAAGGTGGTTTTGTGAACCTTGGGGGTAAGGCGTACTTTGCAACCGTTCGTAATGTAGGGGAAGATGGCGTGCGCATTTTAACATTTAGCTCCGTGGTGCTTCACAGGCAAATGCTTTGGTATGGCGCGGTGCTCATTGGCCTTATAGCGGTTATTTTACTGCTTTGGGTTCCCTTGTTAGCAGGGAAAGTATCAAAACGAAATTTGCGACCCATTGAAAAGATGATACAAACCATCAAAAGCGCGGATTTGAATGGCTATATTGATGAAAAAACATTTGATGAATTTCAGCCGTTATACAACGAGTTTAACGACATGATGAAGCGCATGCGGGAGTTGATTGAACACAATACAGAGCTAGCAGAACGTAAGCGCGTTATGGAGGTCAAGCACTTAAAGGAGCAGTTCAACCCGCATTTTGTGTTTAACCTCATGGAAAATTTGCGCTATGAAATAGCATCTGATCCCGCGAAAGCGGCTGATATGGTGGTGGCGTTTTCAAGCCTGATGCGCTATGAGATTGACGAAGTGGTTACCCGTGTGCCATTGGGCACAGACATGGAATACTTAAACGATTATCTGCTGCTGCAAAAAATACGCTATGGGAAACGATTGGATTATCATATTGAAATAGAGGAAGCGCTGTTGGAGTGTATGGTTCCCAAACTGCTGATTCAGCCAATTGTGGAAAATAGCATTAAATATGGTGCCAATCGAACGACGGGTATTGAGCTACTCATAAGTGCGAGGCAAGAAGGCAGCTATCTGCACATCCGTATCGATGATGATGGCGTTGGGATGAACGCGCGGCAGCTTGCTTCCATTCAGCAAATGCTGGCGGATGAAAATGCCGTTACAACCCATATTGGACTATATAATACGCATCGTGCGCTACAGCTCATGTTTGGCGCACCCTGCGGGCTAAAAATCCACAGTGAACAAAGCAAGGGAACACGGGTGGAATTGACCATTCCTTGGGAGGAAGCGCATGTATAAAGTGCTGTTGGTGGAGGATGAGGACTTGATTCGTAAGGGCTTACGCTACGCGATTGATTGGCAAAGCGTGGATTGCGTTGTGGTAGGCGAGGCTGAAAACGGCGAAGAGGGCTTGAGTCTGATCAAAAAGCTTCAACCCGATATTGTGGTAACGGATGTAAAAATGCCGGGGCTTGATGGGCTGGAAATGCTCCGTGCCGGCGCATCGCTCGCCGATTGCAAAGCCATTATTATTTCTGGGTATGATGAATTTGCTTATGCGCAAAAAGCCGTGAGCCTGGGGGTTACGGAATATTTGCTGAAGCCGATTGATTTTGACATGCTCTATGCGGCTTTACGAAAGGTGGCAAAAGAAAAGAGTGCCGATCGTAAGGTGCGTGCGCTTCTGGAAAATGATCAGTTTCGTTCGTCTGGCGAACTGCTGAATATTGCACAACAGGCTGAGAACAAGCATGTGCGCTTTATGCTTGATTATATTGAAAATCATTATGGACAGCGCATTTCACTCACGGATGTAAGCCTTGAGCAGGATGTATCCTGTGCATATCTGAATGCAAAATTCAAACTGGAAACAGGCTATCCCTTTAATGATTATTTGAACCGATACCGCATTTTGCGCGCAACGGAAATGATCCGTGAAAACAGATTGAAAATTTATGAAATTGCGGAGCAGGTTGGTTTTTTGGATTACAAGTATTTTATCAAGGTATTCAAGAAATATACAGGTTTTTCACCCGGAAGATTTGGAAATTTTGAACATGACATATAGCGCTGCGGATGTTAAAGCTCATGGTGGTGGGAGCGATGGTGTAATTGATATTACGATGATCGCGTGGTACACGATCCATATGACTGTGTTAGCGATGGTGCCATCATTAATTTTGATGATGTATTTCCTGGAGAATGGGATGCTGTACAGATTATGAATACGCCTGGATTTTACGATTTTGATCGAAACGAGGCATATGTTTTCTGTAAAGAAAATGGAATTAACCTTTCGATTATAGATCAATTCTACTTTTCCATCTTCGCAGTATACCCTTGAACAGATTGTTGAACCTGTCGGAACGCAGACCAACAATGCGGAAAGAGCAGCTTGACCGCTTTGTTAAGCCCGTTCAAGCTTTGCAGTCTGAAATTGTCATGAACAACGGTGATGCATTATGGAAATGTGCTGTAAATGCTTGCCGAATAATGGCCTGCTTCATTAAAATTCTGCCGAACATCGTTGCTTTTGCATTTCAGCTTTTTTCAACTCTGATTTCATCGCCAACAATCAAAATGGCTTCGTGATTGCTGATTGGAGATAAATTTAAGGTGTCGGAATAGTGATCCATGATTTTTTGCGCGGCTTTTTTGAAAGGGAAATTTGTGCAGTGAGGCACTGTGTAAAAATCAACCAAATGCAAAGCCCCAAAATCATGTAAGTCTGGCGCTTTTTTGCAGCTGTCCATGGCTTGAGCGTATTCAACGCTTGCGGCTGTAATGATCGCGCCAGCGGATTCGCCGATATACAATTTCCCAGCATTGACCTCTTCAATAATGATTTGATCGGCACCTGTTCTTTTTAATTCTTGCAAGAGAAAAAAAGTGTTTCCTCCGCTTACATAGATAAAATCATTGCGCCTTAGCTTGGTGCTGATCTCATAGGCGGCTGCGGTTGATACGTCGAGCTCGTCAACAATAACGCCTAATTTTTCAAGTGCCTTTTTCCCTGCATCCACATAAAAAACAACCTTTTCAACTGTGCTGGCAGTAGGAATAAAAGTGACGGTTTTTCCTTTTGCGTTCTTTTCAAAATCTGCAAAAACAGGGCATACCTCTTTGAATGATGAAGCTAAAAATATTTTTTTCATTTGTCTTGTTACCTTCCTTCTTTTTATTGGCCAATTCAAGTATAATATAAAAAGGTGTCAAATGATGATACCTTTTCACTGCTGCAACTTTCGGGTGATTTGTGAGTAAAGAGGTGAAGCATGAATAAGTCTGAGCGAATCAATCATATGATGCTGTTTCTCTATGATAAAAAATCCTTTCATTTGAAGGACTTAATGCAGGAATACCATATATCCAAAAGCACAGCGTTAAGAGACATAGAAGCACTGGAGCAATTGGGTATGACGCTCTATTCAGAGCATGGTAGAAATGGTTATTATGGCGTACTACGGAACAAACTGCTTTCGCCGATTGTTTTTAATGTGGATGAAGTTTTTGCTTTGTATTTTTCAATGCTCACCTTACGCGCCTATGAAACAACGCCCTTTCATTTGTGTGTGGAAAACCTAAAGAAAAAGTTTGAAAACTGTTTGTCCGCAGAAAATGTCAATAAGCTTCGCAGTGTTGAAAAAGTGTTTAGCTTGGCTTCCATACAGCACAACAATCATTGCCGATTTCTAAACGATATTTTACAATTCGCCATTGAAGAAAAGGTCTGCATTGTAACCTATCGAAAAGAGTCAGCTGACAAAGAATATGTCATACAGTTTTTTCGTGTTTCGTCAGCCTATGGGCAATGGTATGCCACAGGCTACAGCTTTGAAACAGAGCGCACTCAAGTGTTTCGTTGTGATAAAATTTCAGGGGTGAGGGAAAGCCATCAATATCAGCCTAGACCTCTTGATGAATTTATAAAATCTGCGGAGGCATTGTATAAATTACCGAACGCTATCGATTTTGAAGTGGAAATATCGCAAAAAGGCGTTGATTTGTTTGATAAAGAGCATTATCCATCCATGAAGCTTTATCAAGAACAAGGAAGGTCGGTTATTCGTGGATTTTATCATCAGGGTGAGGAGAAATTTATTGCAAACTACTTTATTGCTTATGGAGAAAACATACGCTCTATACAGCCAACAGCGTTGAAGAATTTGATTTTGGAAAGCTTGCATTCTTTTGAGACGTATCTTTTGAAAATACTATAAAGAGGTCGGAAGATTGCTTGTGCAGAGCCGAATCACCCTCGGAGCGGAAACGTAGCTTCATGGATCTTGCCGTCATCCAGCAGTAACAGCCGCCCATCACGAAGCTGTTCGCCATCCGCAACCGGGAAAGGACAATCCCTTCGTGCGTGCAAATGGTAGGTGGCGGTTCCAAAGTGATAGGTAATTCGGAACGCATCCCAGCTTGCGGGCGCTACGGGGCGAAACCTGAGGGTGTTGCCTTGCTTTTGAAAACCAAACAGCTGCTCCAGCATAACATACAAAAACCAGCTTGCACTGCCTGTGTACCATGTCCATCCGCCGCGCCCGCGCTGTTGCGGATTTGAGTAAATATCGGCGGCCAGTACATAGGGCTCCACACGGTAGCGGTTGCTCAGCTGTTTGTTTGCCGCATGGGTCAAAGGCAGCATGGCCGTGACCAGCTCCCACGCGCGATCATCCTGCCCTAGCTGATGAAAGGCAGAAATCGCCCATGGTACGGCATGGGTATACTGCCCGCCGTTTTCACGTATGCCAGGCAAATAGCTTGCAATGTAACCGGGCTTTTCCACACCGCGAAAGGGCGGCGTAAAAAGCTTGAGAATGCCGATATCTGGCTCATAAAGCATGCGCCAGACATGATCCATTGCCATGGTGCAGCGCTCGCGGGATACGCCCGCAAGCACGCCCCAGCTTTGGGAAAGCACATCCAATCGGCATTCCGAAGAGCTGATAGAGCCTAGCTTGTCGCCGCTGTCATACCATGCGCGCAGATACCAAGCGCCATCCCATGCAAAGCGATCCAGCATTTGCAAAACAACGAGGCGTTTGTCCAAAAAGCGCCTTGCGGTAACAGGCTCACAGAGTGCGGAAAAGCGACGCAGTGTTTCGCATAAAAACATGCCCAACCATACGCTTTCACCATTTTCACCGCCTACGCGGTTCATGCCATCGTTCCAATCGCCTCCGCCCATCAAGGGCAAACCATGTGTGCCGTAGCTTACATGGTCAATTGCGCGAACGCAGTGCTGCCAAAAGGGTTCGGAAACGCTTGATATTTCGGGAGTGCTCAAACGCTCGTGCTCCTCGGGCGCAAGGGGCGCATCGTGCAAATAGGGGACGACCTCGCTCAAGAGGCTTGTATCTCCGCTGACCTGTATATAAACAGCCGCCACAAAGGGCAGAAACAGCAAATCATCGCTGATGCGGGTGCGCACGCCGTAGCGTGCAGGGTGCCACCAATGCTGTACATCGCCTTCTTCAAACTGATGCGCGGCGCAAAGCAGAAGGTGCTCGCGCACGGCTTGCGGCGCAGTGTGTACCTGCGAAAGCATGTCCTGCAGCTGATCCCGAAAACCATAGGCACCCCCTGCCTGATAGAAACCCGCGCGCATCATGAGCCTTGCCGCAATTACTTGGTAGGGTAACCAGCGGTTGAGCATCAAAGCCAAAGCTGTGTCGGGCAGGTCAAAATGCAGGCCGCCCAAGCGCTGTTCCCAGAGCTGCTTTACCTGATGCAAATGCAAGCTTGCCCCATCTGTGCGCAGCATTTCCAATGCGTGCGCGAGCGCTTCACGGGTTTGACCAAAGCCGATGGCGCTGGTAATGGTTTTGGTTTCGCCAGCCTTCAGCAAAACCGTAAAAGCAAGCACAGCCACATTGCCCGCATCACAGGGAAGGGCATCGCCGCTCACAAGCGCCACGGGTGCAACGCTCCAAAGTCCGTCAAATTCACCTGCGCTCATGGCGGTAATAAGCGTAGCTTCGGGATCTACGCCGCATAAGCAGGCGGTACCTTCTAGCTCTGGATTTTCGACATATACAACACCGTCCATGTGATGCGTTACGGTGAGCTGTGCACTGGCGGGGGATGCGCCCAAGGTAAAGGCACAGGTGTGGAAATAAGTGAGCTCGCGATCAAGGGTATCCTCGTTTTTCAAATGCAGTACGCGCACGCAAAGAGGCGCTTCCTCATCGGTAAAGCACTGCAAACGGCAGGAAATGCCATAACCAGAAATTTCATAGGCGGTTTCACCCGGCGCATGGGTAATGCGCGCAGGAAGCCCGTAACCCAATGGATAACGCGTTACCGACCATATGAGCTTATGCTCTGAATCCCGTAAAAAGAAATTTTCATCACCGCGGGGGGTGATGGTATCGTTTGGCCAGCGCGTTAACCGCCCTGAATGACTGTTTCCAACGTAGCTGAACACCAGCCCGCTTTCACAGGCGAGCGTGCCGAGCTCGCGGGAGCAGAGCGGATTGCTCCACGGCGCGGGGGTTTGTCTGCCTGGAGGCAGGGTGATGATGTAGCTGCCGTCTGCTTTGCCAAAGCCGCCATAGCCGTTATCCAACAGCAATTCATCTATGGCGGGCAAGGCGGCCTTCCATGCGGCAGATGGCTTGCAGGCATAAAGCGGACGTGCTTTGACGCTGGTGGTGAGGCGCTTCAACTGCTCGCTTAAATTGCCGTGTTCACCCAACAGCACAATGCGTGCCGCCGCTTTGAGCAACCCGTAAAGCTCAGCAGAAAGGCCGTCACGGTCCAAAAGGTGAATTCCGCCCTCCTTGCCAATCAGCTCATGGCTGTGGGAGGTTTGCGCCAACTCGCCTAACGCATCGCGGAGCGGATGCTCGTAACCAGAGGGCTGCATACACAAAACAATCAAATCCACCCATAAACCGCACATGCGATAGGCCGCATGCGCTTTGAGCAACAGCTTTACAAGGGATAAATCCTTATCGCTTTCACATTCTACAAGCAACAAAGGCAAATCGCCGCTCAAGCCTAGCCCCCATAGCTCGCGCACGGGAAGTGTGTTTTGTACTGCATATTGCGCTTGCATGGGCTGCTCGGTGTAGCATAGGCTTCCGCATAGGCGTGAGATGGATGTTTGCATGGAAGGAGTAAGCCCTAAATAACGCGCGGTAACCAATTCCTGCGTAAGCGCGGGTTCATAACAGCGCAGGGCGCTATCTGGCTGGGCATAACGCTGTGCAAAGGCCGCCCGCGTATCTTGCTCGCTTGGCAGCAGGGTAGCAAAAACAAATTGCACGCACCCGCTCGCAGGCAACACAAATTGCCCGCGCAAGCTCAAGCATGGCTCGATCATGGCACCTAAGGTGTCCGCTGTGGTGGTAATGGGTAAATCCAAAGCATGGGGTGCGTACACGGTACGGCCGCGCCCCAAGAAGGCTGTGCGATCTGTTTGTATGCGCAGCATGTTCAGGCTTGCATTGGTGGAAAGCATATGCCACAGGCTTCGCTGAGGTTCGTTTTCGTGCCTTGGCTTTCGCGTGGCGCATACACCGTATTTTTCCAGCCTTTCTGTATGAATAAACAGGTTTTGAAAGGTGGGATGCGCAGAATCGTCCCTTTGAGAAGCGAGCGAGGGTTCTAAATAACTGCAAACCTCCATCATATGCTCCGAAGCGCTGGTGTTTTGAAGCGTGAGGTGATGCAAAACCGTGCCATCCAGCGGATTGATGAAAATGCGGAGGGTACACTCTGCATGAAACCGTTCGTTTGTGAAAACGGCTTGTGCGCTTTCAAAAGATACGGAGCGGGTGAGTGTGGGATCGGTCACAGACCAGTAGGAGCCGCTTTGCGAATCCCGTAAGTAAAGCCGCAGACCAGAGGGAAAACGACAGCTTTCCAAAAAGCGGGTCATCATGATGCCGTTGCGCGATGCATAACCGCCGCCCTGCGCATCAATGAGCAAAGTGGTACCCGCGCCGTGCAGTAAATGAGCGTCCATGGGAAAGTGCAGCGGTTGAGCAAGGCGTGAAAAATGCAAGGGGGATTGAGCGGGTTCCTTTGCGTTTCGCTTTAATGGGTGCTTGATGATGCCGCGGCCGTGCAGAGGTTTTTCCTCAAGCAACAGGCGATAGGCTTGTGCCTTGGGCAGCTCTGAAAACAATTTGACCATATACTGATCACAAAGCGCATTGCAAATGGCGCAAAGGATCATGCCCTGATGGTGTGCCATATGACTGCGAACCGCTTTGAAGGCTTGCTTTTCGCCAATGCGCTCGAGTGCAAAATCTGCCGCCTCAAACAAGCCCAACGGCCCTTCCATGCCTAGATTTTGGAGCTTCAGCAGGTTTGCAAACGCGTGCTTTGGGTGAAGGGACAAGCACAGCATGGAGGCGTAAGGTGCAATTACATTTTGATTCTTGCCGGAATCCAGCGCAAGGGATGCTATGCCAAAGGCTTTGTACTGGTAAAACAGGTTGGGATCAAAGGCATAATAGCCGCTTTCGCTTACGCCAAAAACACCGCTGTAGGTGACTGCGCACTGCTCGCGAAAAGCGCCCCGACAGGCGTTATAGAGCAGGGTTCCACGGGTGAGCGGCTGAAACAGCAGGGGCATCATGTATTCAAACATTGTGCCGCTATAGCTTAGCAGCGTTTGCCCATGGGCGGTGTGTGCTCTTGCACGGCTTAACCTGTACCAATGCCGCACGGGAATTTGTCCGAGCATAATGCTTACAAAGCTTAAAAGCCTTGCTTCACTGGCAAGCAAATCGTAATGCCCATGTCCGTTGCTTGCTTCATCGGGTGATAGACCGATGTAAAACAGCTCCGCATCGGGGTCAAAGAGCGGGGCAAAGCGCATATTGTTTACAAGCGCGTCCAAACGTGCGGCTAAGCCGCGATATCGGGCGGGCAGCTCGTTCATCAGCGCGCGCAGACCCTGTGCGCAGGTGAGCAGACAGACCGCTAAATTGCCGCTATCCACGGAGGAAATGAAGGGCGGGTTCATGGGCAGAAGCGTGCGCGTATCATACCAGTTGTAGAACTGCCCCTCCCATTTGGGCAGCTTTTCGAGGGCTTGAAGCGCAGCGTCTATGCGTTCGGCCATTTCTTCTGTAGACAAAATGTGCATATGCTCTGATGCGATCAGGCTTGTCAGATACAAACCCATGTTGGTTGGGGAAGTGCGGTGCGAAATGCCTTTGTTCGGCTCGATTTGCACATTGTCGGGGGGAAGGGCGTGATCCTCCTCCGTTATGGCGGTTTCGAAGAATAGCAAGGTGTTTTTGGCCAAGCGTTCCAGCACTTCGCGCATATAATCAGTCATGCGGCTTGGCTTTTGATAGGCTTGTTCCAAAAACGGCAACACAAACGGGAAGAGAATCCAAGCGGCTCCCAATAGAAGCCCTGAAAAAACAAGAGCCATTGGTATGAGGGACAGCGAAATCATTACAGCACCCGAAAGGATGCTCAGGTAAAAAAAGAGCATGACGGGCTTTTCGGCGGGCTTTGAAAGCTGTGCGGCGGTTGTCCACTGCAAAAGATATCGCCGCGAGAAAAACAAACGGAAAAGCGTTCGAACAATCGCGTCTGCTTGCATGGCCGCAAAACAAGGCAAAGCCGCCAAACGGCAGAGCAACGAAAAAAAGGCATGCACGCTTGGCTGAATGAGCGCGGGCAATTCACAAAGGAGCAAGGCAAGCCAGAAAATCCAAGGCCTGTGAGCCACCACCGCATAACCTAACAACAGTAAGCGCAGGGGATCGACCATACTGCGAAAAAGGTTCTGCCAAATTTTATGCTTTGCGGTGGCATCCAGTATGCCTGACGGCGCACGGCTGTTCATGGGAAAAATGGGGAGCACATAGGGCAGCAGCTGCCAATCGCCGCGCGTCCAGCGGTGCAAACGGTAGCAAAAGCCTTTCAAATGAAGCGGATGACCATCAAAAAGCATCATATCAGACGCTGACTCACAGCCAGCCAATTCACCTTCAAGCAAATCGTGGCTCAAAATAGAGCCCTCCAGCATTTTGCCTTCGGTAGCGTTTAAAAATCCCACTGGGTCAATAATGCCCTTGCCAACGAAGGAGCCCCTTTTGCAGCCGTCTTCAAAAAAATCGGCGATGAGCGCGTTATAGGGGTCCGTACCGCCGCGCCCGCCTAGCAACAGGGAAAGCTTACTGCCGATGGTGTGCGCCGCAATTTCCATGCGCGGTTGTATAATGCTTACGCCGCGCATTTCACCATGGCTTTCATGCCGCCGCTGGAGCGGGTGGAGCATGGCACCTATCATGCGCAGAGCGCTTCCAGGCGGCAGAATGGTATCGCTATCCAAGGTGATTACATAGCGGTAACGCTCCCTAAAGGATTCGGGCGGGACGGAGCAGTAGGCAAAGCCCTCCGAAACAGGGCGGCCAACCACAAGGTTTAAAAGCGTTTCAAGGCTTCCGCGCTTGCGTTCGCGGCTCATGAAAAGATGATCGTGCACGTGAAAAACCCGCTCGCGCTGCATGTAAAGAAAGGTATGCCCTGTGTCCGCACACAACGCGCGGATGGCGGAGGCGGCCGTGGTGATGATTTCGTTGTCACTGCTCAAGGAACCGGTTAGACTATCCTGAAAATCGCCCAACAATAAAAAGTGAAGCTTCGGGTCTGGGTTGGCGCGGTAAAGCACGGACAAATGCTTGACCATACCGAGTGCGTGCTCGGGTGTCATGAGCAGGGTAGGGCAGACCACGAGGGTTTGAATCCCGTCCGAAAGCCGCTCTACTTGCATGCGCGGAACCAAGCGCGGGTGAAGGGTGCGGCGTAAAACCCACAAGGCAAGCTGCTCTGCCGCGTGCAAAAACACAACCGCAAACGCCAGCCAAAACACGGGAAATACGCGCAGTGCTACAGCAAGCAAAAGCAATAGCAAAAACACGAGCCAAGCGCCTGTGCGAAACAATCCGCATGCATGCGTGGAAGCAAAACGGCGCAATCTGTTTACAAAATGCATGGCTTGCAGGTAATGGAGCAATATGGAGATGCCATCATCCAGAAGGTAATAGCCAACATGCGCGCGTACATCGTCTATTTCAGCGCTTTGGCATAGCGTATTTGCGGCCGCGCAAACCGATAATTCGGGCTTTTTGCTCATGCGGCTTAATGCGGCAACGCGCCCGCGGTAATATGCGCGGCTTTCCAAGTCCATTTTTGAGTAAATGGAATCGGCTAAAAGCGCGGCGTGAATGGGGCTGATGTCTTCGAGCATGCGGTACCAAGGCATGCGCCCAACTGTGCGCAAAGAGGTAATGGCGTTGCTTACCCACAGGCAAGCCTCGGTTTGATGCTCGTGCTCGCTCTTTGCAAGCTTTTCAACAGATAGTTCATGCTCGTTAAAGTAACGATCCAGCCAAACAGCGCCGTTTTTATCCTCGTAAGCTCGAAGCTCCGTTAACAGGTGTTCCAAAAAAACAGGGCTGTGCTCATGACGCTTAAAAAGGCGCAAAGCCGCATTTTCACGTTTGTGGCGCAAGAGCCGCGCCATATGCTCTGCGGCAAGCTGAAATTTTTGCTCGTGAACGCACAGCTCTGCCATTTCATACACAATGTGAAGCAGTGCGGCACGAAGTGCCAAGGGCAAACCGTTGGTTTCGTCTACGCTAAAGGGCGATACGCTTTGCCAAGCTTCAAGCGCACTCAGAAGCCGAGGCGCACGCAAATCAGCCGTTGTGTGCCCAAGAAGCTCGCGCGCAAACATGCTGATGCGCGCACCCCCAGTTGATGCTTTGCAAAGCTTGGGTGCACTATGCAAAGCAAGCTTGAGCGCCGCAGTTTCCTCTTGCAGAAAACGGCCGTTATCACTCAGCCATTGAGCGGCAGGCAGAAGCTCTGCTGTGGGCAAACGATTGAGAAAGCCCACCGTTTTTTCCAGTGTTCTTAGCATGTGCCGAGGCATGTGGATGCGTGACCGACCTCGCCCCTCCGCACGTGCGGACAATGCGGCAAGGTGGGGCAGTAATTCATCCTCCAGCGACGCGTCACGGTAAGAGACCATGGGCAAGCGGCGCACGCTCCATGCCAAAATGAATAAAATCACGAGACCGACCACCGAGATAATCCACTGCATCGCGCAAACCTCCGCTATTCTGTACGTTGGGTAGTGTGTGCAGATGTGGCGCAATGCATGTATCGCATCGTTTGTTCGTTTGCTTTGTGATGGATTTAATGATGAAAAATGCGTGATTTCATCTTGCGTTTATGGTATGATAAGCTTCATTTGGCAAGCAAAAAAGAAGGAGTATGAAAATGATCGGCAAGCGTATGATGATTCAAACATCGGGCAACACGCAAATCCCATTGGATTTATACATTCCAGAGGTTACGGATGAAATTGATGAGCATATTCAAAGACCGTCGGTGGTCATTTGTCCTGGCGGCGGTTATTGCTTTTTAAGCAAGCGGGAGAGTGAACCAGTGGCGCTTGCGTTTGCGGCGGCTGGCTTTAACGCATTTGTGGTATGGAACCGCGTAGCACCTCATTGCTTCCCGCTGCCACAGCAGGATGCGGCGGCGGCAATGGCTTTTGTGCGGGCGCATGCACAGGAATGGCATACCGACCCTAACCGCATTGCCATTTTAGGCTTTTCGGCAGGCGGACATTTGGCGGGAAGCATTGGAACGCTTTGGCACAAGGCGGAGCTATGGCAGGATATAGGGCTTTTGCCAGAGCAGGTGCGCCCCAATGCCATGGTGCTGTGCTATCCCGTCATTACGGGCGGAAAATATGCGCATCGCGGTTCTTTTGAAAGCTTGAGCGGAACGACGGATGAACGTGAACATGAAAAATACTCTGTGAACGGTTGGGTCACAGAGTACTGTCCGCCGACTTTTCTTTGGCACACGTTTGACGATGATGCAGTGCCAGTGCAAAACAGCTTGCTGATGGCAGAGGCTTTAGCTGACCATGGTATTTTGACAGAGCTTCATATTTATGCACATGGCGGACATGGCGCTTCCCTTTGCAACGAGCAAACCGCAGGCGTGAAAAATCCGACATTGGTTTTGCCCGATAACGCTGGTTGGGTAGATGCGGCGCAAAGGTTTTTGCTAAGTACGATGGGCGCATAAACAGGAGGCTGGCGCAAGCTTTGCGGAGGTCAATCCTCCAAGCTTTGCGCCGCTTTTTTTAATTCCTCAATGATGGCAATGTGCTGAGGACAAGCCATTTCACATTGGCCGCATGCAATGCAGGCGCTTGCTTTGCCGCTCTTGCGCACTTGGGCGGCGTAATTGTCTTTGGCGCCTTGAAGATTGCCGAAGGCTTTATAGTGGTTTACCATGCTGAAAATGCCGGGAATTTGAATCCCTTGCGGGCAATCCTTCACACAATAACGGCAATCCGTGCAAGGAATACGCTCTACGCTTGCCAAACGATTTTGCACTTCAGCAATGACCTGCTGCTCCTGCGCGCTAAGGGGGGTAAAATGCTCCATGGTGCTCAGGTTATCACGCATTTGCGAGAGGGTGGACATGCCGCTTAATACAGTGATGACCCCTTCCAAGGAAGCCGCATAGCGGATGGCCCAAGAGGAAAGGGACGCTTCTGGTGCAAATTGACGCATAGGCGCGCTGACCTGCTCCGGCAAATTCGCAAGCGAACCGCCCTTCACAGGCTCCATTACAATAACGGGTTTGCCATGTGCGCGAGCTACCTCAAAGCACTTGCGGGACTCAATACTACTGCTTTCCCAATCCGCATAGTTGATTTGGAGCTGTACAAAATCCATATCGGGATGGGCTTGCAATAGGCTTTCAAGCGTTGCGGCATTGTCATGGAAGGAAAAGCCGAGGCGCTTGATAAGCCCTTCGCGCTTGCGTGCGGCTAAAAAATCCCAAATGCCGAAATCGTCAAATACCTTCGTGCGTTCACCGCCGCAGTTATGGAAGAGATAGTAATCAAAATAGCCTGCGCCTGTGCGCTTGAGGCTTGTCCAAAACATTTCTTTGGCTTCCTCGGCGGTTTTGACACTTGCCCATGCGGGCAGCTTGGTGGCCAGAAGGAAGCTTTCCCGCGGGTAGCGATCGACCAAAGCTGTTTTAGCCGCTTCTTCGGACTTGCCGCCCAAATAGCCATAGGCAGTATCAAAATACGTAAAGCCCTTTTCCATGAACAAATCCACCATCTGCTTGGTTTGCTCAATATCCACTTCTTCGCCGCACATAGGCAGACGCATCAGGCCAAAGCCCAGTTTTTTGATTTGGGAAGCTTGCATATCAGACCATCCTTTCGCAATAAACCTATCATAAGATGCTTATCATACACCATGCATAACGGTGCGTCAAATGTTTATAGGGTGACGCTATACTTGTAGGGGGAACGGTCTTGAACGTTCCGCCGAGCTGGCATTCACCCCCCATTTATCTGTAGCATAACGAGGTATATACAGCCTCATTTTTACGCAATGCGGATTTCCTACGAAATTGTTGTCCCCTGCGGTTGCTAAATTGCTGTACACTGTGATAGAATAAGGATTAGGTTCGGAGCTTATATAACGAAGTGAACCTGCGGGGGCGGAGCCGGTACAAGAGCTGAAAGCGCTTGTAGCATTCGCCTCAAAACGCAATGAACATAGGAAGGTGATACCATGCGTAAACTCATCCCCTGCTTGCTTTTATTGCTGTTGCTATTTTTAAGCCCGCTCGCTTGCGCCGAAACTTATGTGTTTGACAATATTTTTGCAAGTGTTGAGGTACCAGATAGCTACATTGTGCTTAACGACGCAAATTTGAATACCTACGCTGATTGGTTGGAATCCCGCGGCACGAGCACGGAGGAGGTTGCCAACGATTTTATTAAGCGCGGCGTGTTGCTGCAAGCATGGACGGCAGAGTATGATGTGTGCTTTGAGCTGACGGCCGTAGAAAACGAACGCGCCAAAACGATTTTTAATGTGAATGAGCAAAGCACGGAGGTGCGCGGCTCTTATCGCTTAAGCCACTATCCAGATAACGAATTTGAGCAAGAGGGCTATGAGTTTTCAGCCGCTGATTGGAAAAACACACCAAGCGGACGTTTTTTGGTGATGCGCTATCAAAAACGCGACGGCAGTGAAACTGCCTATAGCGGTTTGATGCGCAGAACCATATGCAATGGTCATGAAATTACCTTTGACATGCAAATTCACGACCGTGCGGTTACCAACAAAGACAATTCCAACCTCAATAGAATTTGGGATTCCTTTCAGTTTATTGAAGTGAAGCCCTTGCCGCCCTCCGCAAGTGCAAAAATCATCATTGATGAGGTGCCGCCAACCGAAACCAACGATCAGAGCTTTTCAATCGATGGTACAGCGGCCGAAGGCGTGAAGCTTACAGCAGTGGTCATGGGGCTGAGCCATCCGGAACCGCTTATTTCCGAGGTGATGGTAGGCGCAAACGGCAAATTTAAGCTGCCGATTAAGCTGCCCAAGGAAGGCGTGTTCCTGATTACCATCACAGGTGAGTATCAAGGCGAGGATGTGGTAGAGTTTGCCTATCCCGTAACCTATCAAAGCACCCTGCTCACTGTGAACCTGACCACAAAAATTCCTGAAATCATAACCACATCCGACCTCACCCTGCTAGGCACCTCTGAACCTGGTGCAACCATTCAAGTTTTTGTGAACGGCGAGGCCGCTTTCACAAAAAAGGTGACTGCCGCAGGCCGTTTCAAATTAGAGCTGGATACTTCCGCCGAAGGACCCTATGAAGTTGTTTTGGCCTTTTCTAAAAAACAGCTTGCTGACCGCCGTATTACATTAAAATTTTCGCGCAAGTGGATGGAAACGGATATGCTCAAGGAGCTGAAAAATCAAGCCATTAAACCCGGCTATGGCAATCTGGTTAAAAAAATGAAGGGCTACGAAGGGCGTGTCATGGGCTACCGTGCCTACTTTGTCAACATCACTCAAAGCGGGGATGAGTGGATTGCACAAATGGCGCTTACCAAAAAGGGCGATACATACAGCGGTATGATTTTGGTTACTTGTAAAGAAAAACCAAGCTATGCCGTGGGTGAGCGTGTCATGATGTATGGTACCTGTGTGGGCATGTCCCTTGGTAACGCAGAGGAAGGGCAAGCGGAGGGAACGCCTGCGGAAAGCTATCCTTGCTTTGAATTGCTGCTGTTTGTGAACCTGAAGCAATAGCACGGAGGACAATGCATTTTAACCAAATACGAAAACGGAGCCAATGCAATCCGCATTGGCTCCGTTTTACTGCAATGAATCAATCGCCTAGGGCAATGCCCATATTACGCGCGGTTATCACCATAATATCGTCCTTGGGTACGGGCTTGGGAACGCTTGCGATATCCTTCAAATCGTTATGTATGATTTTACTGCCGCTTAGCGCAACGGTTACCCCATAGTGCTCGTCGCGAATCAATTCGGCGGCATGAGCGCCAAATTGTGTGGAAAGCACGCGATCGTATGCGCTGGGGCTGCCTCCGCGCTGAATATGACCAGGCACCACACTTCTGGCTTCTACGCCCACCATGGTTTCCAGCTCGGCCGCGATGCGCTTGCTGATGCAGTCATACGGCAGGGACGCGCGATAGGCCTCGCGGTCTTTTTTCTTCATTTTGGCTTCCTCGGCGCTCATGGCACCTTCGGCAACCGCTAGGATGGAAAAAGGCTTTTTGCTCTTGGCGCGGGCTTCTACCGTTTGGGCAACCTTTTCAATGTCGTAAGGAATTTCGGGCAGCAATATGACATCCGCACCACCTGCAAGGCCTGCGTACAGCGTGAGCCAGCCTGCTTTGTTGCCCATGATTTCGATTACCATGCAACGGCCGTGACTGGTGGCGGTGGTATGAATGCGGTCAATGACTTCTGTGGCAATATCCACTGCGGTGTGGAAGCCAAAGGTGAAGTCGGTGCCAAAAATATCGTTATCAATTGTCTTTGGCAGACCAATGACATTCAAGCCCTCCTCGCTTAACAGGTTGGCTGTTTTGTGCGTGCCGTTTCCGCCTAGGGTGACAAGGCAATCCAGCTTTAAATCACGGTAGGTTTTTTTCATGGCGGCAACTTTGTCAACGCCTGTTTCATCAATGACGCGCATGTTGCGAAACGGTTGGCGGCTGGTGCCTAAAATGGTGCCGCCCAACGTTAAAATGCCTGAAAACTGCTTTTTGGTCATCTCTTGATATTCGCCCTCGATCAATCCGCCGTAACCGTTGCGGATGCCGATGATTTCAGCGTCAAAAAGCTCGTAAGCCGCACGCGCCACCCCTCGAATGGCCGCGTTTAGACCAGGACAATCACCGCCGCTGGTTAAAATGCCGATTCTACGCTTCATAATGAATCCGCTCCTTTTCAATCTTTGAATATTCTGTCAACTGATTATAGCACGTGATGGAATACTTGACAATGAAAAGCTTGACGATAGCAAAGCAGAAGGTTATGATGGCTAGGATATGACGTAAGGGAGAGGATTGCCATTCGTGCTTTAAAGGGAATATCTGCACCTGTGCTGTCTGAAACGCTCCAAGCGGGCGAGGAACTGCAAGCTGTAGCACAAGCCGCATTGGAAGCGGATGGGGACGTATTTGGTTTCCGTTTTTCACAGGATCAACTGGAAGAGCTTACCGGAACCTTGCTCGAATTTTCGGGCTGTGTGTTTGAACATTGTATTTTTGAGCCGCAGAGCGTGAAGCGCATCAGCTTTGTAGATTGTGTATTTCAAAAATGTGAGCTTAGCAACGCTAAATTTGACAATGCTACTTTTCAGCGCACTTATTTTGACAATTGCCGCATGACGGGCGTAGAGTTTACCCGCGGCACCATGATGAACGTTGCTTTTGTGGAGTGCATGCTGGACTATTTGTCTGTAGCTGAAACCAAGCTGGATCGCGTGAGCTTTTCCGATTGCCGCATGCGGCAAAGCCTTTGGTCAAGCGTCAAGCTTCAAAAAGCAACCTTTCAAAACGCGGATTTGATTCAAACACAGTGGATGCGGACAAGCCTTGCGGGTCTTGACATGACAAGCTGTGAAATAGAGGGCTGGACCATTGATTTGTTTGATTTAAGAGGCCTTACTGTAACGGCGGTACAGGCGGTGCAATTGAGCGGTTTGCTGGGCATTGTGATTGCCCCGTAGAGGCTTAACGGCTTGCGTCGTTGCTAATGCTTGAAATATCCTCAGGGGACAGCCCAATCAACAGGGTTTGAAAATTGGTATAGGTTACAAAGCCCGCCACAGCGCTGGCGGCTTTTTTGACGTATTTGCGCTTGGTATAATCCACTGGCTGTGACGGATGATTTCGACCCTTGCTGTAATAGGCCGCGAGCTTGGCGGCGTAAAGCAAAGCGTCATCCGTTGGTTCAGTCTCGGTGCGGATAATGACATGCGAGCCTGGAATGCCCTGCGCGTGCAGCCATGTTTCGTTGCCCCTTGCGTGCAAGGTGAGCCGGTCGTTTTGGAGGGCGTTTTTACCCACTTCAATTTCTGTGCCATCGGGAGCCAAAAAGCGATAGGGCTTGCCCTCCAACAGCTTCTTTTTTTTGCGCAAAGTGGGATCGGGACGCAGAAAACCGCCTTCGGTCAGCACATAACGAATTTCAGCCATATCGGTTGTGGTTTCGCACTTGTCCAAATCCTCCAGAGCGTTTTCAAGCAACAGCAGGTCGCTTTCGATGGTTTGCAGCTGTTCGCGGGCGTATTGCTCGGCGGTTTTGGCCTTGCGATATTTTTTATAATAGCTTTGCGCGTTTTGGGCGGGCGTTTTAAGGGTGGAAATGGGGATTTGCACCATGGGGCAATCGTCAACATAATAGTTTTGCACAGAAACACTGTCTTGCCCCTTGCGGATGGTGTGGAGGCTGGCGGTAAGCAGATCGCCAAAAATGCGATCCTGATCAGCCTTTTCGCCTTGCAGCAGTGCATCCATCATAATGCCTTTTTTCTTTTCGGTGCGCTCCAAAGCGCTTTTGATATGCTTTTGAAGTCCGGCATTCTTTTGCTGCATGCGCAGGCGCAAATCACGACCCAAATAAAACTCGTCCATGGCGGCGCTCAGGCTGGGCATGGGTTGTTGCTTTTGCGCTTGAAAAGTAAGGTAGGGAAAAGGAAAAAAATCGATGGCTAAACCCGTGTCGTCAAAAAGCGTAACAGGGGCGGCTTTGTTATTTAAACCTTTGAAAAAATCTGCCAATTTTGCGGCCACAGGTGCCATGCTCAGCTCATTGATGGGCGTGGCAGAAGCGATGCCTATTTGAGCACAAACTTCCTTTGCACATAGGCTTGCCATGCCAGCCACACATTCAGCCAGACCTTTTGAAAGTGAAGCGGGCAGTGCGGTGAGGCGTGTGAAAAGGGAAGCTTCGCACAGCTCCTTGGGCGTGAGCTTATCGTGCTGGGGCGGCAAGCAGTATTCAACCCCCGGCAAAACGGTGCGAACGCGGCTCATTTCACTGTTTACATGCCTGATGGAATCCAAAACAATGCCCTGCTCATTTGTTAAAATGAGGTTGCTATAGCGTCCCATCAGCTCAAGATAGAGCGTTTTTTGCACATGATCACTTAAATCGCCGATGCAGTCAAAAACAATGGCTAAAATACGGTCGCCGTTCACTTGATAAAGATCCACAATGCGTGCGCCCAGCAAATGCTTGCGCATCAGCATGCAAAACATGGGCGGTTCAGAGGGGTTTTCGTAGCTTTGGGCGGTAAGCTGCACACGCGCTTGACCCGCGTTTGCGCTCAAAAGCAGCTTATGATTGCCGCCGCTGCGAACAAGGATCAGCAGAGCGTCACGTTCTGGTTGATTGATCTTATCAACCCGCCCACCCAGCAATGTATCGTGCAGCTCTTTGCTCAAAAATGAGAGGGTAAAGCCATCCATAGGCATAATGCATTTCCTCCCTACGCGCGGCTTTGCCTCGCGTTGCTCACAGGCGTTTGATGGCGTTAATCATAGCACAAGAAAGAAAAAAGCGCAATGAAGCCGCTGAATCGGCATGGAACGCAAGCTTCCATCATACATTGAGAATGCAATCGACAGCTGAGGAGAGGATACAATGAAAATCAAACGAGCCGATATCGAACGAATTCTCATTTTGTGCGCGGCGGTGCTCGTGGTGGTGCTTGCGCTACAAGGCAATGAGCAAACCACCTCGCAGGTGCTGGTGGAGCAGGGCGAGGTGCCCACGGAACAAACCATGGCAAAGGAGCAGGGGGAAACGGTGCCTACAGTGGTGTTTTATCAGGATGGAGATGGTTACTTAGTACCTGTGACGCGTCAAGTGGCAAAAACGGACGGCATTGCCAAGGCAACCTTAGCTTTGATGGTCAAAAACAGTGAAAATGATATGCAAGCCGCGCGTTTAGGCCTGCGTACAGTCATTCCTGAGGGCACCAAATTCGACATTGCCATAAAGGATGGACGCGCCAATGTCAACGTAAGCAAAGAAGCGCTGGATTGCGCAACCGCGGAGCAGGAAACGCTGATGGTGGATGCCATCACCAATGCCATGACCTGCTTTAGCACAGTAGAGGAAGTCACCCTTGAATTTGATGGGCAAAAGCGAAGCAAGCTTACCTATGGCACCGATGTGAGCGGCGCGTTTGCGGGCGGAAACTTAAACCTTGAAAGTGTGGAAACATTTTCAGCTGACAGCAATCTGGTTCAGCTGTATTTCCCCTCCCAAACGGGCAGGATGCTTGTGCCCATCACCCGTTCTGTGTTTAGCAATGCGGACCCCAGCACAGCCATGCTGGAGCTTGCGAAAGGGCCAAGGGGGGATAGCGGGCTAGAGCGGGCATTGCCTGAAAACTGCGGCATCAAGGATGTCAGCATGAAAAACGGCGTGGTTACCGTGAACTTTTCAAAGGAGTTTAAGCAGACCCTTGAGGCAACGGATGGCGGAAAGCAAGCGGTGCGTGCGATTCTCTTTACCTGTTCGCAGTTTCCAGGCGTGAAAAAGGTAGAGGTGCTGGTGGATGGCACAAAGCTTTCGGCAGAGCCTGAAACGGCTTCCACTTTTGTAAACGTTGAAGAAGAAGTGATTGCGCAATACCCCGGTGTGGTGGAAATGGATTAACAATCAAAACTGGACAATGGTTAACAATCACTGTATAATCAACACAATGGCAAAGGGGCGTGCAAGTAAAACTGCCATGCCCCTTTGCCATATTTTGATTGAAACAGAAGCGAGGAACAACAGATATGCAGCGTCAAGATAACCGAAAGCCTACCATGCCGCGCCCATGCCAAATACAGATTGATTTTGTGGGAACCGCAGATGGCAGCTGCTTGATTGCAACTGGCAAAACACGCGTGATTTGTACTGCGAGTGTTGAGGAAGGCGTTCCGCCTTTTTTACGCGGTGCGGGCAAAGGCTGGGTTACGGCAGAATATGCTATGCTGCCCGCCTCTACAGGTAAGCGCAAGGCGAGGGACGGCATCAAAAAGGATGGACGAAGTGTGGAAATTCAACGCCTGATCGGCCGTGCCCTGCGCCAAGCGGTGGACATGCAAAAATTGGGCGAGCGAACCATCACGCTGGATTGTGATGTGCTTGAAGCCGACGGCGGCACGCGCACAGCATCCATCACAGGGGCTTTTGTAGCGCTGGTGCTTGCGGTGGACAAGCTTATGAAAAATGGCCGAATCGAAGAAAACCCGATTGTTTCTCAAATAGCGGCAATCAGCGCGGGGATTGTAGGGGACACCCCCATGCTTGATTTGTGCTACGTGGAAGACAGCAACGCTCAAGCTGATATGAACTTTGTAATGAACCAACGCGGCGAATTTATTGAATTGCAGGGCACTGGCGAAGGGCGCGCCTTTACCAACCGCGAGCTTGCCACCTTGCTAAACCAAGGCCGCCTTGGTGTGCGGGAGCTCATGCGGCGGCAACGCAACGCATTATCGGGGCGCGGCGATTGGCTGTTGCCGCCCCAGCGCTTGGTTGTGGCCAGCGGAAACGCACACAAGCTCAAGGAGCTTTCGGAAATTTTTGGCGGCACCTATGAGCTGATTTCCATGAAGGAAGCGGGCTTTGAGGATGAGGTTGACGAAACGGGCGCTACCTTCAGCGAAAACGCCGTATTGAAAGCCGAAGCGGTGATGAAACAAACGGGCTTGCCCACCCTTGCGGATGACAGCGGGCTTAGCGTAGATGCGCTTGACGGCGCGCCTGGCGTGCGAAGCGCAAGGTATGCAGGGGATCATGGAAATGATCAAGCAAACAATCTTTTGCTGCTTCAAAATATGGCGGAGATCAAAAACCGCGCCTGCCGTTTTGTGTGCGCCATGGCTTTGGCGCTGCCGGGAGAAGAAACGCGCACAGTGGCGGGGGAGTGTCCAGGTGAATTGCTCTATGAGCACGCAGGTGAAAGCGGTTTTGGATATGACCCGCTGTTTCGCTATGAAAATGGAAAAACCTTTGGGGAAATGAGTGAAAAACAAAAAAATGCCGTGAGCCACCGCGCCCGTGCGGCTGAAAAAATGAAACGGCTGCTTGCGGAGGTCTTATGAGTACAAAGCGCATCATTGCTTGCTCTGATTCCCATGGGTTTGAAAGCCGCCTACGTTCGGCATTGAACCTTGCACAGCAGAGAGGAAAAATAGATACGTTTGTTTTTTTAGGTGATGGCATTTCTGATTTTGAAGCGATCAAGCTTGATGCACAAATGCAAAACCCCAATATACAGATGCTTGCGGTGCGCGGCAATTGCGACCTTAGCTTTTCGGTGCCAAATTCGCAGCTACTGACCGTGAACGGCGTAACCATTTACGCCTGCCATGGCCATGAATGGCATGTAAAATATGAGCTGAACACGCTTTGCTATGCCGCGCGGGAGCAAGGCGCACAGGTTGTGCTCTATGGGCATACGCATGTGAGCCATTTGGATATGCAAAATGGGCTTTATATGATTAATCCAGGCACAGTTTGCAATTTTGCAGCGGATGCGGTAGCCTATGCGGATATTCGCGTGGATGACAGCGGTGTGATCAAAGCGGATTTGATTCGCTGGGATTCCTGAATTTTCGAAAATAATGCCGTAATATTTCTGAAACCCATTGACACCTTAACAGAAAAGTGATATTCTTCATTCGATACCCGATGAAAACACTCGGGTATCGAATGAAGGGAGCCTGCATGAAGCTATCAACACGCGGTAAATATGGGCTTTACGCCATGTTCGATCTTGCCAAGCACGCAGGGGAAGGGCCTCGCGCATTGCAAAGCATTGCCGCAACGGGCGTTCCAAAGCAATATTTGGAACAACTTTTGGGCAACCTGCGCCGTGCGGGTTTGGTGAGCACTGTGCGCGGTGCACAAGGCGGGTACCTCATTACCAGACCCACGAATGAAATTTCTCTGCTCAACATTATCGATGCGGTAGAAGGCCCCATTGAACTGAGCGAATGTACCTCCGACGAGCATACCTGCGAGCGCTCATGCGGCTGTCCCGTTCGTTGGGTGTGGCAGCAGGTAACCGATTCCATCAATGCCGAGCTTGACAAAATCAAGCTCTCCGATATGCTGATTCAACCATGCGAAAGCGAGGAAAGGACCCATGAAAAAGATCATTTACATGGATAATGCGGCCACAACCGCTGTACGCCCCGAGGTGCTTGAAACCATGATGCCATATTTTACACAGTATTATGGCAACCCAAGCTCTATACACAGCGTAGGGCGGGATGCACGCCGAGCAGTGGAAAATGCACGTCGGCAAGTGGCTTTGGCCATTGGTGCGGATGCACGCGAAATTTACTTTACCGCAGGCGGCAGTGAAAGCGATAACTGGGCCATTCGCTGTGCTACCGCCGCCCTTGCAAACAAGGGCAAGCATATTATCACCAGCGCCGTTGAGCACCATGCGGTTTTACATACCTGTGCGATGCTTGAAAAGCAAGGCTATCGCATAACCTATCTGCCTGTAGATGGGGAGGGGCTTGTTAAGCCGCAGGATGTTCGAAACGCCCTTTGCGATGATACCGTACTCATTACCATCATGGCGGCGAACAATGAAATTGGTACCCTACAGCCCATTGCTGAAATTGGCAAAATTGCCAAGGCGGCGGGTATTCTTTTCCATACAGACGCAGTGCAGGCCGTGGGAGCGGTTCCCATTGATGTGAACGCTTTGCAGGTGGACATGCTCAGCCTTTCTGGTCATAAGTTTCATGCACCAAAGGGCGTTGGAGCACTATACATCCGCAAGGGCGTAAAAATCAAAAATTTGATTTACGGAGGCGCGCAGGAACGCGGCCTTCGCGCAGGCACAGAAAATGTTCCCGGAATTGTGGGACTGGGCAAAGCAATTGAGCTTGCCGTTTCAGAATTGCCTGAATATACACAGAAAATGACGCATCTGCGGGATCGCTTGATTGATGGTATATTGGCTGAAATCCCCAATGTACGCCTCAACGGGCACCGTACCCTTCGTTTGCCTGCCAATGTGAATGTATCGGTGCGCTATGTGGAGGGCGAAGCATTGCTGATGCGCCTTGATTTGGCTGGCATAGAAGGCTCCAGCGGTTCGGCTTGCACCAGCGGGAGCTTGGACCCGTCTCATGTGCTGTTGGCCATTGGTCTGCCTCACGAAATAGCCCATGGCAGTTTAAGGCTATCCCTTGGCACCGAAAACACGGATGAGGATGTGGACAAGGTGCTTGCGGAGCTGCCCAAAATTGTTGAAAACCTACGCGCAATGAGCCCGCTCAACCCTGTGAATGCCTAAATAACAAAACAGCCGCTTTTAAGGAGGATAACATTTTATGTACAGCGAAAAAGTAATGGAACACTTTGAACATCCCCGCAATGTGGGCGAAATTCCAAATGCATCGGGTACAGGCACGGTTGGCAATGCCAAGTGCGGCGATATTATGAAAATGGATATCAAGGTGGAGAATAACATCATTACGGATGTGAAGTTTAAGACCTTCGGTTGCTGTGCCGCTATTGCCACCAGCAGCATGGCTACTGAAATGGTTATGGGGAAAAGCGTTGACGAAGCGCTTGAGCTTACCAACAAAGCCGTTGCGGAAGCGCTGGATGGTCTGCCCCCTGTTAAAATGCACTGCTCATTGCTTGCCGAGGAGGCAATCCATGCGGCAGTGGAGGATTATCAAAAAAAGCATGCCTCAGGGAATGCTTGAAAGGAAGGCCTATGCCCGATATTCATGGCAATATAGAAGGAATTCGCAAAAGTGTACTGGAGGAACTGAGTGCCATTTATGATATTCAGCTCCAGTCCGATGATTTTATGCCGCAAGACTTAATGATAAGCCTTTGCGGCTATTCTGCGTCCCTGAATCGTGAAATTGCACTGTATATTACACGCTTTGGTGAAATTGCAGATGTGATGGTGGGGCGTTCGGACAGCATTGAGCTGCCCGACCTGCGCTCGCGCAGAAGCGAGCGAAAGCTAAGCAGAATGCGCTGTGTACATACCCATCCCAATGGCTCTGGCGAGCTAAGCGATGTGGATGTGAGCGCGCTTCTCAACATGCGTTTTGACGCGATGTGCGCCATAGGCGTAGCCAAGGATGGACACCCTACCAGCGTGCAGTGCGCCTTTTTGGATACTGCGCACGATGGACTTGTGTGCAAAACAGAGCTGTTAAACGCTCGCAAATTACCGCAAGAGGCTTGGCTTCGTGAAATAGAGGAGACAGAAAGCTATTTTTTAACAGCTGAACCCACAACGGAGCATGCCATAGAGCGTGCTGTTTTGGTTGGCATTGAAAGCGAAGAAGCGCTGTCGGAGCTTCGTGAACTGGCAAAAACGGCCGGAGCGGAAACCGTCCTTACCTTGTTTCAAAAGCGCTCCAAGCCCGACACTGTTTTTTGCATCGGAAAAGGCAAGGCGGAAGAATTATCACTGCGCTGTCAGGCGGTGCAAGCTGATCTTGTGATTTTTGATGAAGAGCTTTCGGGGGTGATGCAAAAGAACCTGGAAGAAGTGCTTCGCGTAAAGGTGATTGACCGCACAGCATTGATTCTGGACATTTTTGCATCGCGTGCCAGCACGCGGGAGGGCAAGCTGCAGGTTGAAATTGCGCAGCTTCGTTACCGAAGCCAGCGTTTGCTTGGGCAAGGCTTGGTGCTGAGCAGGCTTGCGGGCGGCATTGGCACGCGCGGCCCCGGTGAGAGCAAGCTGGAGGTAAACCGCCGCCGCATTCGTGAACGTTTAACCGATTTAAGCCGTGAGCTTGAACAGATCGAGAAGCAAAGAAGCCTGCGCAGACAGAACCGTGAGCGCAACAATGTGCCCATTGTGGCGCTGGTTGGATACACAAACGCAGGAAAATCAACTTTATTCAACCTTTTGACGGGCGCAAACGTCTATGTAATGGATCAGCTTTTTGCAACGCTGGATAGTGTGAGCCGTCCTGCTGTTTTGCCTCATGGGAATAAGGTGCTGATGGTGGATACCGTTGGCTTTATTCGCAAATTGCCCCATGAGCTGGTGAAAGCGTTTCGGGCGACACTTGAAGAGGCAAAATTAGCCGATGTGTTGGTCGTGCTATGCGATGGTGCGGATGCGGAGCTTGCATCACGCCATCAAACAGTGCTGGAGGTGCTGGACAGCCTTGGCGCCACAGAAGCCCCTCGAGTGGATGTACTCAACAAATGCGATTTGTTTGCGGAAAATGCTGATTTACTGCCTGGCGCGGTGCGCGTGAGCGCAAAAACGGGCGAAGGCATAGAAGCCTTGCTTACCCGCATTGAAAGCGAGCTGGATGCAGGAACGCAGGAAATCAAGCTGTTTATACCCTTTGAGCATTATGCGCTTGTGAGCAAGCTGCACGATATGGGCGGTGTGCTTTCTCAGGAGCATGGGGAAAAAGGCGTAACACTTGTGATGCTTACAAAGCAAGCAATTGTAAATTATGCGTGTCAAGAAGGCGCAACCTTGCTTGACGGCGAAAAAGCGGTTGCTAAAGTATTACAAAAATGATACAATAACCAAAAGGTCGTGATGTAGCTTGTTGCTTGAAAAGGTGGTTTCTCTTGTGGCGATATCCGTGACCCTGCTAGGTGGCAGTATGAACGCGAGCATGCCGGATAAAAACATGGAGGGCACAGCGTTTTTGGTCAACCGCCAGCATGTTATCAGCGGTGACTATGTGCCCCAAGTGCGTAAAACGGAGCTGTATGGTATGTCGCAAAGAATGCGCGGCGATGCGGCTACCGCGCTTGAAGAGCTGTTTGCAGCAGCAAAAAGCGAAGCGGGTTTTTCGCTTGCTACGGTGTCTGGTTACCGCAGTTATTCAAAACAGGCTACCATCTACGCCAGAAAAAAAGCCAACACAGGCAGTGCGGAAAAAGCGGACCGTTTGGTTGCTTTGCCGGGCACAAGCGAGCATCAGCTTGGCATGGCAATGGATATTGCCAAAAAAGGCAGCTCGCAATTAAACGGCGGCTTTGGAAAAACACAAGAAGGTCAATGGGTGAACGCAAACGCACATAGATTTGGCTTCATTGTGCGCTATCAGCTAGGCAGTGAGGAAATTACAGGCTATAATTATGAACCGTGGCATATTCGTTATGTTGGAAAAGAACATGCCAAAGCCATTTTTGAGTCTGGTGTGCCCATGGAAATCTACATGTCTGCACACAAGCTGAATGTATATGACTTTTTGATCCATCAAGCGACGAATGAGGTGCTCCCATGAAAAAGCTGATTTGTGGAATGCTTATGATAATGCTGTGCCTGTATGGCTTTTCGGCCATGGCTGAAACGGTTCCTGACATAGAAACACAGAAGAGCACAAGCGATGTACGATGGTCTTACCCTATTTCCCTGACGACTTTACGCTCGCCGTATCTGCTGCTTGTGAACAAAGAAATGCCGCTTGATAAAACCCATGTTCCCGAACCGCTTGTGAAGGTAAAGAGTGTAAAGCGTGCCACCTCTGCTGATGTATACTTGGAAGAAAAAACAGCACAGGCGCTTGAAAGCATGTTTGAAGCCGCAAAGCTGGTAAGAGAATACAACTATGTGAGCGTAAACAGCAAGGGCGAGGAATGTGAAATGGTTGCCGAATACGGCGATAAAGGCATGGTGCTGTTTTTAAAGAGCGGCTACCGCAGCTACGGCACACAAAAAACTACGTACACCAACCGTTTGGCAAGCAACAACAATGTAGACAACGGTTTTGTGGCCAAGCCCGGGGAGAGCGAGCACCAAACGGGCTACTGCGCAGATATTTTAAATGCAGATTATGCCACTCGTCCACGCATGACACAGGATTTTAAATGGACACCCGAAGCACAATGGATGAAAGAGCATTGCGCAGAATTTGGGTTTATTCTGCGTTTTCTGGAAGACAAAGAAGAAGAAACGGGCATTCATTTTGAACCGTGGCATTTTCGCTATGTAGGCAAGGAAGCCGCTGGATACATCATGCAAAAAGGCATGGTGTTAGAAGAATTTACAGATGAATGGCAATTTGCATCTGCTGAATTTGTTGGCGGCGGCGGCGATGCGGAAGCACAGCTTGCCTATGAACTAGAGCGGCTCAACGCGCCGCCCGAGAGCGTTATTTTGGATGAACATGGCGAGGATGGCGACGCGGAGGTTTCACTGGTGTTTTAGTAACCAAACTATGTGCGGGGTGCTTTACATTTGCATTTGAAAAAGGTACAATGTTCATGGCATAATTGCCGTACAAATGGAAGATGATGAGGGCTGAAGATGGGCAAGACGATCGCCATTACCAATCAAAAGGGCGGTGTGGGAAAAACCACCACTGCCATTAACTTAACGGCGTGCCTTGCTGAAGCGGGTCAACGCGTATTGTTGATTGATTTAGATCCGCAGGGCAACAGCACAAGCGGCCTTGGCATGCGCGCGGGAGCAAACTCAATTTATGAAGCAATTATGGGGCGCACGGCTGTAGAAAGCTGCGTACAGCAGACCTGCGTGGATGCATTAAGCATCATAACCGCAGATATCCGCTTAGCAGGCGCTGAACTTGAGCTTGTGGAGTTGGAAGAGCGCGAGTTTCGTCTAAAGCATGTGCTGAAAGCCATTGAAAGCAAATTTGACTACCTTTTTATTGATTGTCCTCCTTCGCTGGGCTTGCTTACACTCAACGCGCTTACAGCCGCCCAACGCGTTTTTATCCCCATACAGTGTGAGTATTATGCGCTTGAAGGCGTTACAAGCCTCATGAACACCATTAACCGCGTCAAGCACACCTTTAATCCCGGGCTAGACATTGAAGGCGTTTTGCTCACCATGCTGGATGGGCGAACCAACTTGAGCCTGCAAGTGGTGGATTCTGTGAAAAAGCACTTTAAGAACAAGGTTTTTGCTACTGCCATTCCCAGAAATGTTCGCTTGGGTGAAGCACCCAGCCATGGGGTGCCTATTCACCTGTATGACCCAAAGAGCCTTGGTGCGGAAAGCTACCGTCAATTGGCGCAAGAGTTTATGAAACGCAACAAATAAGGCAGTCAGTAAAAATGAAGGAGCTATGAAAGATGAAGCGCGGCGGATTGGGTAGGGGCTTGGATGTGCTACTGCCTCAAAGTGACGAACTTTTGGAAACAGTGGTGCGCGATATTGCAATTGACGATATCGATCCCAACACTGCTCAACCCAGACGAGAATTTGATAAAGAAGCGTTGGAACAGCTGGCGCAGAGCATTCGTGAAGCGGGCGTGCTATCCCCTATTTTGGTGGTGGAAAATGGCATGCGTTACCGCATTGTTGCAGGTGAACGGCGTTATCGTGCTTGCCGCTTGGCGGGGATTGAAAATGTTCCCTGCATTGTGCGCAACCTAACAAACGAGCAGCAAATGGAAGCGGCGCTGATTGAAAACCTTCAGCGTGAAGATTTAAACGCCATTGAGGAAGCCAACGCCATTCGCAGTTTGATGCAGGAATGCGGCTATACCCAAGAGCAAGCGGCTCAGAAGCTGGGCAAGAGCCGCTCTGCCATTGCCAATATGCTTCGCTTGCTGAACTTGCCTAAGTCCATTATTGATTTGGTTTCGGCGGGAGATTTGTCTGCTGGTCATGCGCGTGTGCTTGCAGGGTTGGAAAGCGAGGAGCGCCAAAAAGAATTGGCGCATCAATGCGTATTACATGACTACAGTGTGCGCAAACTGGAAGAGTTAGCCAAGCAAAGCGCAGTGCCTGAACCTAAAAAAGCACCTGCGCCCACACCTATAGCGCCTGAGCTTGGAGCACTTCAAAACGCTATGAGAGAAGCGCTTGGCCTAAAGACCCTATTGGTTGGGACTGAAAAGAAGGGCAAGATTACGCTAAGCTATCATAGCGCGGCGGAATTGGAACACCTCTACGAGGTTATCGGGCGCTTGCTAGTTTAACTGCAAACCAAGCAAACACACAGAAAAGGGGGTATTGTATGCGTATCAACTCCAATAAAAAGGTTCATCGTATGAAGCGAGATCCGTACAAGACACTACTTCGTGTATCGGGTATTTTGGCGATTATCGTGGTGGTAGGAATCGGTGTTTTTTACCTGTGCTCCTTAGCGGTTACAAACGATTATGTCACTCGCCGCAACCAAATAGAAAAGCAAAATGCAGAGGCTGAGGTGGCGTTCAACACCAAAATGAATGAACTCCGCAACAACCAAAACGCGGCTGTGAACCCTGAAACGGGCGAGGTTACAGTGGCGGATTTGCCTGTTTGGGAAAAAACACTGGGCGGAAATACCTGGCGTATTGAGGATGAAGGGGTAGCAGGCCTTGAAAACACTGGCACCATCACGCTTGAACGCTCTTCTCTTATTACGGGCGGCTTGCTGTTGGTCAATGCATGGCATGCACTGCCTTTCGATTTTTCCGATGCGGAGGTGGTGAGCGTAGGCTCTGCGAGCAGCTATAAAATTCAGGTGCAGGACAGCAGTATCAAGCTTTTCCCCAATGCGTTCAAAGCCCTTTCGGAGTGCATAGACGCAGCGGAAGCCGCTGGCATTAAAAACACTTACATTCTGCGCGAAGCCTACCGCACCAACGAAGTGCAGTCAGAGTATTTTAACAACCGCATGGAAAAAGAGAGCAAAAAATACAGCGGCGATATTTTAATTGAACAGACCAAAAAGTTTGTCAATTATCCGGGAACCAGCGAGTACCAATCAGGCATGGCGTTCCGTTTGGATTTGTATACCAAAGAAAAGGTAGACTTGCCTAAATACTCCATATCTGAACAAGGAAAATGGTTTACTGAAAACTGCTGGAAATATGGCATCATTTTCCGCTTCCCAACCGAAAATTTTCCCAGTCCCGCATGGGAGGATAAGAGCTATAAAACGGGGATTACCACCGCAATGAATCTATACCGCTATGTGGGCAAAGCGCATGCCGCCGCCATGAGCGTGCTGGATTATTGCCTGGAGGAATATGTTGAATTTCTGATTGACCATCCGCATATTTGCATCTATGAGGATGATGCGCTGAAATATGAAATTGTGCGCATTCGCATGACTGAGGACACCGCCAGCTTTTCACTGCCTGTGCCCAATCCAGCCAATGATTATCAGGCGAGCATGGACAACATGGGCGGCATCGTGATGGCGTATTCTTACAACTAAACAACGCAGCCCATCAAAACGAGGCACGCTTCCTTATGGAAAGCGTGCCTCGTTTTGATGGGAGCGGCAATGAGGACTATACCGTTAAATCCGCAAGGGTAAAAGGAACAACTTGCACTAGATGCGTTAGGCTCATTTCTACCTGACAACCCAATTTGCCTGCGCTGAAAACGATGGTATCAAACAGCTCGGCCGTTTCATCAATCACGGTTGGAAAGGCTTTTTTCATACCGATGGGGGAACAGCCGCCGTGAATATAGCCAGTGAGAGGGAGCAGCTCCTTGCTCTTGAGCATTTCAATGCTTTTTTCGTGCACAGCGGCGGCGGCTTTTTTAAGAGACAGCTCTTGTGCAACAGGAATGACAAATACGTAGACATGCTTTGATGCGCCCAGGGTGACCAAGGTTTTAAACACATGGGCAGGGTCGTGTTGTATAAGCGCGGCTACCTCGGTGCCGCTAAGCGCTGTGGGGGATGGATAGTGGTAGGCGTGATAGGGTAGCTTTTTAAGCTCCAAAACACGCATTACGTTGGTTTTATCATCCAAGCAAAGGCCTTCTTTATGAAATGAATGGTTAGTTTTGGGCGGGCTCGTCGGTTGCCGCAGGTGCATCAGACGGTATGGCTTTTGTGGGCGCACCGCACTTTAAGCATGGCTTGAGGTGGTGCTCCTTGTTAAATTCGGCAAGCTCATCGTAGGTGAAGCTACCTGTAAGCGGCAAAAACTCTTTTTTAATGCTGGAGCATTCGGGATCAACATGGTAGAAGGTACCGCCGTCCGCGTTGTAGTAGAGAATGGTGCTTCCAGGCGGTACTGGGGTTACGGTGGTACGAGGCGCGGGGGTCATTAACCCGCCTGCATTGACGTTGTTTACAACGTTTTCATCATTTTGAGGAAGCTCGTCGTTTGTGGCAAGTGAATTGGGATCTACATACCAATCCCCGCCTTCTTTCACCATCAGTACCATGAAACGGTAAACGGTAGGATCTTTGCCGTTGTTTTTATTGATGGTTGCACTCATGGTAACGGTACGGCTGCTATCATCGTCGGTGCCTGAAATGTCCTCTATGGTAAAGTCCTCAGGGGTACGGTTTGCCAGTACAATAAAGAGCTGGGAGGATGGCGAATCTTGTGCGCTTGCCCAACTTGGCTGAACATAGCTGACCATTTCAGGGGTGTTGTTTCCCTGCCACAGCGTCATAAACTCGGTTAAACGCTGTTCTGCGGCAGAAGGGCCGAGGTTCATGGGGCCTGGCGTGGGTTCTGCCGGTGCTTGGGTTTCGGGAACCATGCCGCCTAGCTCCGATTGGGGGTTTTGCGTAGCCTGCGCATAAGCGGGCTGATCGTTTCTACCGCCCAAATGCTTTGCATCCTGAGCGCCCTGAAGCATCATGGCGATGGTGACAATGCAAAGCGCTACGTAAACACCGCTCACAATCAAACGCGTGATCGGCGTAAACATTTGGCGAACCCACATGCCGCCTAGGCCGCATACGGTAAGCACCATAAAAGCATATCTAAGAAAATCCAAGCTATTGGGCACAAACAGGCAGGGTATGAACAGCAAGGGAAGCAATCCAAATAGAAAAACAGTCCAAAGCTTGTTTGCATCCATGGGAGGACGTTCCCTTGGCTGAACGGGGGTGCGAACATTATACAGGGGCTGCTGCTGCATTCCGTTCATTTGAGGCATGGGTTGAAAAAGCGGAGCCGATGGTTGAGAAGCTTGCAAACCCATTCCCTGCGGGTTGATGGGCATGGCCTGCGGCTGACCCTGCGGGGATTGCATGTTTGGAAAGAAAACAGGCGCATGGTTTGTACCGCCTGAAAATGCGGCGGCTTGCACGTTGGGGCGTGCTGGCTGTGAATTTTGCTGTATGGGTTGCTGTGCCATGGGAGGTACATAGCCCTGCGAACGCGGAGAAAACCCGTCGCTTGCAGGATTGATAGGCGGTGCGCTGTTGCCTAAGGGGTTTGACAGGCCGTTTGGCTGCATTTGAAAAGGAGGAGGCATGCCATTTTGAAAGGGCATGGAAACAGGCGGCTGTTGAAAATTCATGAATTGAGGAGGGGTAAAAGACATGGGGGTGGTTTGCTGCATGGGCGGCATGGCTGTATTGGATGAAAAATACGGCGGAGCGGGATAAGGATTGGTTGGGATGGAAAACGGCATTGGCTGAAAATTTGTCCCCTGCGCAACGGAAAAAAGCGATTGGGGAGGCAACGAAGAAAAGGGGTCCGGTGCTTGAGAAAAATCAGGCGATTCCGGAGCTTTTGATTGATTGGCTGGTTTTTTTAAAAATCCACGCTTTTGCATGCCATAAGTGGGAGTGGAGGCATATTTCATGCGGTTTGCGTTCATGCTACATCTCCTTGCGTGACCATAAGTGCGGTGCTAAAAGAATGCGCCGTGCGCAAACTCTTTTCTATTATAACACATAATGAGCTTTTGTAAACATTTAAGACCTTTGCCGCAAAAGCCAAAAGAAAGAAAAACAAAAATGGAAAACCTTTGATGAATGAGTTGCGCAATTGAGTGCAATCATGTATAATTACCGTGACCTGTTATACATGCGTATTGCGGGTCAGCATTGTGGGCGGTTTTCCGCCGCGCAAGGAGGCAAAGAACAACATGGAATGCAAAATCAAGAACGACATAGGCACAATCTACATCACAGAAGATGTGATGCTCAAAGTGGTAGGCTATGCCGCACTGGAATGCTACGGCATTGTTGCTATGTCCAGCAAGCGCGCCAAGGATGGCTTGGTGCAGTGGCTTGGCCGCGAAAACCTATCCAAGGGCGTACAGCTTCGATTGGTGGATGATATGCTGGACGTTGAGCTATTCATCATCGTTGAATACGGGATCTCTATTGCAGAGGTTTGCAAGACCATCGTGGAAACGGTGCGCTACAAGCTTGAAAGCATGACGGGTGTCAAGGTTCGTCGCGTAAACATCTCCGTTGAGGGCGTTCGCGTCTAATACTAGCGTGTCGGGAGGAAGAAACCTTTGATTCAGACCAAGACAATCGATGGTGTGCTGCTGCGCGACATGGTGGTTACGGGCGCAGCCATGCTTGAAAAGAACCGTGAAGCGGTTGATGCACTGAATGTTTTCCCCGTGCCAGATGGTGATACTGGAACCAATATGAGCCTAACCATGATGTCGGCTACAAAAGAAGTCACTGCCAAGGAGTTTTTAAGCGCAGGCGAAACGGCTGACGCTGTAGCCAAGGGCGCACTCAAGGGCGCTCGCGGTAACAGCGGCGTTATTACGTCTCAGCTGTATCGCGGCTTTGCGCGCTCATTGGAGGGCATTGACCGCATTACCCCGCAGCAGTTTGCGGCGGCGCTGAAAAGCGGTGCTGAAACTGCATACAAAGCAGTCATGAAGCCCAAAGAGGGTACCATCCTTACCGTGGCTCGTGTGATTGCGGAAGAAGCTGTGAAGCAAGCGGAGCGTGCGCCTGATGATTATGACGCATTTTTTCAAAACATTCTTACCACAGGCGATGCGATCCTTAAAAAAACACAGCAGATGCTGCCCGCGCTTACGCAAGCAGGGGTAGTGGATGCCGGTGGACGCGGTCTTTTGCTCATTTACATGGGCTATGCGGCTTGCCTTCGCGGAGAAGAGGTTCCCACCGAAAAAATGGACTTTTCAGCAGACGGAGAAGTAACCTTTGATGATGATCACGATTCAATTGGTGAAATTGAATTTGCCTATTGCACGGAGTTCTTGATTCAAAATTTGTTTCCCGATATTCTGGAAGAGGACGTTGATTCCTTCCGCCGCCGCTTGAACCGCATTGGCGATTGCGTGCTGGTGGTGGGCGACCTGAGCCTTGTCAAGGTTCACGTACACACAAACGAGCCAAGCAAGGCATTGGAATATGGTTTAAGCTTGGGCGAGCTGGTGAATTTGAAGATTGAAAACATGGTGCAGCAGCGCCGCGACCATCAATCCGAAGCGGCTGAAAAAGCCGCCGCCATTACTCCCGAAAAGGAATTTGGGATGGTGGCTGTTTCACTAGGCGAGGGCTTTAACCACATCTTTGCAGACCTGACAGTTGATCAGGTTGTGGAAGGTGGACAAACCATGAACCCCAGCATTGAGGACTTGTTTGAGGCCATTCAAAAAACCCATGCAAAAACGGTTTTTGTATTGCCAAACAACGGCAATGTGATTTTGGCCGCACAGCAAGCGGCTGAAATTTGTGAGGACAAAAAGGTCTTTGTCATTCCCACCAAAAATGTTGCCATGGGAATTGCGGCGGCTGTAGCCTTTCAACCCGATCAGAGCGCGCAGGACATTGCCGCGCATATGGACGAAGCGGCGCAACGCGTGCGCACTGGCTCCGTAACCTATGCGGTTCGCGATACAGACATGGATTCTCTGCATATCAAAGAGGGCGATATCATCGGCCTTTACAATGGCAAAATCCAAACCGTTGGCAGCAGCATTCACGATGTAACGCGCGACCTCATGAAAGACATTGTCACAAGCGACGACGAACTCATTACCGTGTATTATGGCAAGGATATTCACGAGGCAGACGCCCAAGCGTTAACAGATGAGCTGACAGGCATGTATGGCGACTGTGATGTTGAAATGCAAATGGGCGGCCAACCGCTATACTATTACTTGGTGTCTGTGGAATAAACTTGTGCTTCCAAGAGGATGACTAGAAAATGCAGCTTTCAGAACTGACAGGTGTTGGCAAAAAAAGATTGGAAGCCTTACACGCAGCGGGAATTTACTCGTTGCGTGATCTTTTATATACCGTTCCATGTAAATATAAGGATGTAAGCACCACCACCACCATTGCGCAGGCAACGGTGGGGCAGCGCGTGGGTCTTTGCTTGCTAAGGCAAGGGGAAGCAAAGCTTGCGCGATTTGGCAAAAACGCAAGAGTCACCTGCACCTTTACAGACGCTACGGGACAGATTTTGGCTTGCTGGTTCAATCAACCGTGGATGCGTGAAAACCTGAATCAGCGGACACGCGTAACCCTTTTTGGTACGGTAGAGCAATATGCCAATCAAAAAAAACTCAATAACCCAAGCATTGAAACAGAACAGCGCATTGTGCCGCTGTACGCACCCATTGAGGGCTTGCCTCAAAAAACACATAGAAGCATGGCTTTGCAAGCCCTTGCAGAGGTGGAAAACCTATGTGCGGAGCGCTTGCCTTCCGGGCTTTGCGAGCGGCATCAGCTATGGCCTTGCGCACGCGCCATTTCCGCCTTGCATGCGCCTCAAAGCATGGAGGAGGTCGCTTGTGCGCAAAGGCGCTTTGCTTTTGAACAAATGCTTTTGTACCAAGCCTCTGTGCGCATGATGAAAGACCTTCGAAAGCAAAGCCACCCATTTCATTATCAGGCGGAAACCTTGGAAGCCTATTGGCAAACGCTGCCCTTTGCACCGACTGCCGCACAGCGCCGCACCCTTTTGGAAATTGCGCGGGACATGAACAAACCCATTGCGATGGCGCGTATGGTGCAAGGCGATGTGGGAAGCGGAAAAACCGCCATTGCAATGGGCGCAATGCTCCTGTGTGCAATGGCTGGTTTTCAAAGCGCACTCATGGCGCCTACTGAAATATTGGCGCGTCAGCATTATGAGGGAATGAAAGGGTATTTTGAAAAGCAAGGCTTTGCTTGCGGCTTGTTGGTGGGGGGCATGCCTGCGAAGGAAAGGCGAGAAGCCTTGCAAAGCATAGCAAGCGGAGCTTGGCAGGTTGTGATTGGCACACATGCCTTGATTAGTAAAAAAGTGAATTATCTGCGCCTTGGCCTTTGCGTAACCGATGAACAGCATCGCTTTGGTGTGGCACAACGGGCGGCGCTTACCAACAAAGGCACAATGGAAAGCGGCCAAGGGCCATGTGCGCCGCATTTGCTGGTAATGTCTGCCACACCCATACCGCGGTCGCTTGCATTGATTTTATTCGGCGATTTGGATTTGTCCTTGGTGGATGAACTGCCGCCTGGGCGCTTGCCTGTTTCTACGCGCATTGTAAGCGAAGAAAAGCGCGAGGGCATGTATGGTTTTGTTCGCAAAGAGCTTTTAGCAGGAAGACAGGCCTATTTTGTCTGCCCGCTTGTGGAGGAAAGCGAAGAAGGGGACAGCCTCAAAGCCGCCAAGGCACATGCAAAGCTGCTGGGAGAGGGGCCGCTCAAGAGCTTTACTGTTGGCTTAACCTACGGAGGTCAGCCCACCGCTGAAAAACAGGAAACGCTTCATGCCTTTATGGCAGGGGAGCTTCAAGTGCTTGTGGCAACCACGGTGATTGAGGTGGGCGTGAATGTGCCCAACGTCTCCTTGATGGTGATTGAAGATGCGGATCGTTTTGGATTGGCACAGCTTCACCAGCTTCGCGGGCGCGTTGGGCGAGGAACGGCACAAAGCTGGTGCTTTTTACTTTCACAGCCCAACGAAAGACTGCGCACCCTTGTTTCCACCAACGATGGCTTTGAGGTGGCCAAGGCGGATTTAGACCTGCGCGGCCCAGGAGAGCTGTTGGGAACGCGCCAGCATGGGCAGGAGCAGGCGCTTGGCGGCGGCGCGGCCTTTGGAAGCATGCCGCTTTTGTATGAAGCGGCGCAGTGTGCGGAAAACCTACAGCAGGAGCCCGCTCTCGCAGGCGAATGGGAGCAGGTGAAGCTTTTGGCAAGCGAGCTTGTGCATACCATGAGCGATCGCATTTCCATTAGTTAATGGGCGTGTGGCTTGGATGCACGAAAATGTGCTGTTGACATCCGTATCAAACCATTGAAAAATGTGATGCAAAGCGCTACAATAATAAGGACGCTAATAAGGAGGCAAAAACGATGCACATTGTGCTTTATCAGCCGGAAATTCCGCAAAATACGGGCAATATTGCAAGAACCTGCGCCGCTACGGGCAGCACGCTTCATTTGATCAAGCCCTTGGGCTTTTCATTGGAGGATAAATACTTAAAAAGAGCGGGCTTGGATTATTGGAACATGATGCAGTATCATGTGTACGACAGTGTAGAGGAGCTGCTTGCGCTTTATCCGCAAGCGCATATGCATTTTTTATCCACCAAAGCACCCCATAGCTATACGGAAGCAAGCTATCAAAAGGATGATTTTTTGGTTTTTGGATGCGAAACCAAGGGCTTGCCAGAAAGCTTGCTTCAAAGGGTTTATGACCGCTGTTTGCGCATTCCCATGGTCGCGGGTGCAAGAAGCCTGAATTTGAGCAATTCTGTGGCCATTGTGCTGTACGAAGCCTTGCGCACGCTTGATTTTCCTGATATGTGCGCCATGGGAAGCCTTACAGGCCGAGAAGATGAAGCCTCCCCATGGATGGATTATGTCTGATGTGCCGTTAGCTTTGTGAAAGGGATGATAAAGCTTGAATCAACAGCAAACACAACGTTATCAACTGCCAGAGCAAGAGGAAAACGAACCAATACAGCTCAATGAGGCGCTGGAACCCTATGATACAAACGATTTGAATGCTCCGCTGGCATATGGCGAATATGCCCAAGAGGATTACGATGAAGGCTATATCGGCGAGGAATATTCCGATGCACACGAGGCGTTTGAGGTGAATGGCCGCTTTAAGGTGGCCATGGGTGTGTTTGATACTGTGAGCATACTTGTGGGCGTTCTGGTGATTTTTGCGCTGGTTGCATTGCTTTTAAGCTTGCTCAACTGGCTGCGTTCCGACATCATGCATTCGGTTTTGCTCATCCAAACAGGCTTGCAATAAAACGAAAGGCAGCAAAGGGGGCGAAAAAGCAGATGCGTATTTCATGGGCACAGCTTACACATGATATAGAGTGCTGTGAGCGATGCGGCCTGTGTGCAGGATGCACGCAGAAGGTGGCGGGTCAGGGTGATTTGCATGCGCCGCTCATGCTGATTGGCGAAGGTCCGGGTGAGCAGGAGGACAAGCAAGGGCTGGCCTTTGTAGGCCCAGCAGGGCAGCTGTTGACCAAAATGCTTACCGCCATTGACCTGCCGCGCGAGGCTGTATACATTTGCAATGTTGTCAAATGCAGACCGCCGCATAATCGCCAGCCGCTGCCTGAGGAGATGGCGGCTTGCTTGCCGCATTTGCGGGCACAGGTGGCGCTTGTGAAGCCGCGCGTGATTTTGCTCCTGGGCGCAACGGCGGTTTCGGCAGTGTTAGGAGCGGAATATCGCATTACACGCTGCCATGGGCAGTGGTTTGAACGGAAGCAATGCGATCTGATCGCCACATACCACCCTTCCGCATTGCTCAGAGATGAGAGCAAGAAGCGCGATGCTTGGCATGATTTAAAGCTTGTGAAGCAAAAGCTCATTCAAAACAATCTTTACCCCGAGTTTATGAAGGAGGCTCCTTGATGCAGGCAATTGAACACTTTTCTATGGAATGCTCCGCTTTTTTTGAAAAATTGAGCACGGGCGGTCAAAAACCGCTTGTGTTCGGTGACGGACTTGCACAAAGCCCTGTTTTGATGCTGATCGGCGAAGCGCCTGGTGAGCAGGAAACCTTGCAAGGCAAGCCTTTTGTAGGCAAGGCGGGCAAGAACCTAGACGAGTTTTTAGAAGCCTTGCATTTGCGGCGTGAGGAAATATATATTTCCAATGTTGTGAAGCTGCGCCCCACCAAAGTAAGCGCCGCAGGGCGCACGGTCAATCGCCCGCCGTCGCTTGAGGAAAAAACGCTGTTTACGCCGTGGCTGATGCGCGAAATTGCAACGGTTAAGCCAGCCGCTTTGGTAACGCTGGGAAATGTTGCCCTGCAGGCCTTTATCAAGGATAGCATCGGGCATGTGCACGGAACGTGGAACCGTGCGGTGATTGCGCCGCCAAGCGATGCGGCATTTACACTGCCCTTGTTTGCGCTATATCACCCCGCCTCAGTCATTTATAACCGTGCCTTGCGCGATACATATCTTGCAGACCTGTTCACGCTGGCAGACTCTCTCCGTGTAAAATCAAACATTCCCAGTGACATTTGAATGCCTGAAATGAAGGTTAGAAGTCCATTGGCAAGACAAGCCGCCCAGCATGTGATAGGATGAAGCTGTGAATAAAGGCCTGACGAGTTGGGCAACAGGAGGTTTTTCGGTTATGGAAATGATTTTGGCAAATTTACCGATTTTGTTATGTTTTGTGCTGGGCATTGTACTGCTGATTATTGAAGTGTTTATGCCAGGCTTTGGACTTCCCGGTATTTCAGGGGTTTTGCTGGAGATTGCCGCCATTGTAATGACGTACCTTTGGCATGGCGGTTTGGCGGCGCTAGGGGTTACGCTGATTATTTTGGCTGTGATAGCGCTGGTGATATCCCTTGCACTGCGCTCTGTGAATAAAGGGAAGCTCTCCAAGTCACCCATCATCCTAAACGCCTCTGAAAGCGCGGCGGAAGGGTTCAGCGCCACAAAGGACATGGAAGTGTTCCTTGGCAAAGAAGGCATCACCACCACCGTTTTGCGTCCCTCGGGCATGGCGGAATTTGACGGCGTGAAATTAAACGTGGTGGCAGACGGGGAGTATATTCCCCAAAATGTGCGCGTAAAGATAGACCACGTAGAAGGCGCTCGCGTGGTTGTGAGATTGCTGAAAGAAGCAAAATAGCGCCATGAAACAGGTATTCACCCGAGCTTGCGGGTAGGCAAGCAGGGAAATGCATATGAGAGGGGCAATTGCCCCAATGAAATGAGGGTGGAATTTTATGTTTGCACAATCTATGCTTACGTCCATGCTAGCAAGCAGCAACATAATCAAAGACAATGGCATCGCGTCCATTGTTTGGATTGTGGTGGCGCTTGTGGTAGCGATCATTGTGGTGGTGGTGTTTCTACGCTTTGTACCGCTTGGTCTGTGGATTACCTCGTTATCCGCGGGCGTTCATGTGAGCATTGTTTCTTTGGTGGGTATGCGTTTGCGCCGCATTCAACCAAAGCGTTTGGTGGATCCGCTGATCAAAGCCCGAAAAGCAGGTCTGGATCTTACCTTGACCAATCTTGAAACGCACTTTTTGGCAGGCGGCAATGTGGATCGCGTTATTAACGCGCTGATTGCCGCGCAACGTTCCAACATTGAAATGTCTTTTGAGAAAGCTTCCGCCATTGATCTGGCAGGCCGCGATGTGCTGCAAGCTGTGCAAATGAGCGTAACCCCAAAGGTGATTGAAACCCCTGTGGTAGCCGCTATTGCCAAGGACGGTATTGAACTGCGTGCAAAAGCGCGTGTGACCGTGCGCACCAATATTGAACGCTTGGTGGGCGGCGCTGGGGAAGAAACCATCATTGCACGTGTAGGCGAGGGCATTGTAACCACGGTTGGTTCCAGCGAAACACATAAGCTTGTGCTGGAAAATCCTGATATGATTAGCCGCACCGTACTCAACAAAGGCCTGGATGCAGGTACGGCATATGAAATTTTGTCCATTGATATTGCGGATGTGGATGTAGGCCGCAACGTAGGCGCACAGCTGCAAATGGATCAAGCAGAAGCGGATCGCCGCATTGCACAAGCGCGTGCAGAGGAACGCCGCGCCATGGCTGTTGCGCTTGAGCAAGAAATGAAGGCGGCTGTGCAGGAAATGCGCGCACGTGTTGTGGAAGCCGAAGCAGAGGTACCGCGTGCGATTGCGGCCGCGCTTCGCGAAGGCAAGCTAGGGGTGATGGAATACTATCAAATGCAAAATGTAATGGCGGATACCAGCATGCGCGATAGCATTTCAAAGGCGAGCGCACCCATCGCGGGCAACGAAGATATTAAGAAATAAAGCACGGCGGAGCCGCCAAACAGCGGCGGCTCCGCTTTCGCTAAAGGAGGTGTTCACATGGAAGTACTGTTGGTGATTGGGCTTGTGGGTTGGCTGATCATGTCCTTTTGGGAAAAAGCAAAGAAATCAGCTGAGGATGCAAAGCATTCAACGGAGATAAATGCCGCGCCGACCGATCATGCCACGGCTCCGAGCAGCTCGCAGGCAACGGCAAATTCGGAATTCAAAAAAGTAAAAATCAAGCCTCAGCATAAGGAGGCGATCGCCGCGGCGGCTCAAAAAACAATGGCCAGAACGGAAATGGAATGCAGTACCTTTGGTACGGAATACACCCCAATGAAGCACCGTATGGAGGATGTGAAGCCATCGGATTTTCGCCAAGGAAGCATGGATTATGTGTCCACCGAGGGTACGGACTTATGTGATCCATCCCTTGCGCATTCGCGTGCGCAACGCAGTTTAGACGGCACAGCCAATATATACGATGAGCAAATTACCAGTACGCCCTTGATTGATCTGCGCGCGCACGCCATACTTCAAGGGGTTATTATGAGTGAGATTTTACAGCGCCCCGCGCAAAGAAAGTGGGGGAAAATCTAACTTATGGAGGATTTGCGCGTACTGATTGCGGATGATGACAGCGGCATGCGTAGCGTGATGCGGAAAATGATCGGCAAGGTGGAGGGCTTCACATTAGCGGCTGAAGCAGGCGACGGAAAAACCGCGCTTGAATTGATTGAAAAAATCAAGCCGCATGTGGTGTTTTTGGATGTGGAAATGCCTGAAATGACAGGCGTTGAATGTGCGCATGTGATTCAAGATTTAAATCCTGCTACCATTATTATTTTTGCAACAGCACATGATGCTTATATGGGCGATGCTTTTGAGGTATATGCCTTTGATTATTTGGTGAAGCCCTTTAAGGTGGATCGCGTGATTCAAACCCTGGAGCGTGCGCGTGACCGCTTGCTGCTCAAGGATGTAAAGCCGCTTGACACCCACTTGCCAGCCAATGAAAAGCGCTCCACAGATGGCCGCTTAATGCTTCGGCACCGCGAAGGGGTTAGCTTTATTGACTTAAAGGATATTTTGCTTGTACAGCGAGAGGATCGCGCAACCGTGATTTATACGGTGAACGAGGGGCGTTTTGTAACAGGCGATTCGCTCGCTGATATGGAAGAGCGCCTGCATAGCGATGCGTTTTTCCGTTGCCACAAAAGTTACATTATTAACTTGAATGCAATGAAGGATATTACTCCCTATGGGCGATGGACTTATGTGGTTCAGCTTGAGGGAACAAAGCATGATGCGTTGATTACACATGAAAAATATGAAGAGCTGGAACGAATGTTTCGCTAAGCAAACGGCACGCAACCAAGAGTTGCGTGCCGTTTGCTCATAGCCTTCCTGTACGAAAACGCTCGATCAAGGTAAAGGCAATGCTCATTCCGTCGCTATGCGGCTCAAGCGCTTGACGGTCAAACCATTTTGCATCTGAAAGCTCGCTTTGCTGCAGCAGGATGGGCTGGGAGCTGTCCGCATGGGCATGAAAGCCAAACATTTGGGAACCGCTGATGCCCCATGGCTGATTGCCGAGGTAGCGCAGGCTGTGAAGCGGCAAACCCACTTCTTCAAGCGCCTCACGGTATACAGCATGCTCTAAGGTTTCCCCAACCTCCACATAACCGGCAATCAGCGCATAATGGTTGAGCTCACTGCGTACATTTTTGGCAAGCAGGATTTTGTCACCATCTGTAATGGCCACAATAATGGCGGGGGAAATGGTGGGGAAAAGGAGCAAGCCGCAATTCGCACAGCGCAAAGCTCTTTCCTCACCATCGGGGGATAATGGCTGTCCGCAACGTCCGCAGTGGCGGTGAAGGGTGTACCAGCTCCATAAATGGTACGCAGACGCAAGCAAAGAGGCGTTTTGAACGTCCATGTGGTGGAAAACGCTGATGGGGTGGTACTGCAGCCCATTCCCTTCCTCAATTTTGATTGGCTCAAATGGATTGGGACAAAAAAGAATGGTATCTGCTGAATTTGCCAGCTGGAATGGCACATAGGCGGGAGGAAGCAAGCTTTTTACCTCGTGCCACGTAGGCAAACGAAGCTTTTCACTGTCTTGTGACAGCAAAATACAAAGATCACAAAAACAGAGAAAAAGGCTGTTTTCATTGGGTAATGTGTGAAGGGGCTTTACCGAAAAGGATGCGCTGCCTGTGATCATGAAAGAAACCTCCTTTGTGATGCGTAAAGAACGGCTTCTATCGTAACGCATTTCTATCGGTTGTCAATACGGTGGGAACGATAAAGCACTCTTGTCATTCGTTGCATGCTGTGATATTCTATAGGCGGTAGATTGACGCGAATGGGGTGAGCGTGATGAGGCGAATGGCACAAAAGTGGAAGAATGCTTGGGTGTGGATTCTTCTGTTTTGCCTTGTAACAAGCGCATCCGTGGCGGCTTACACCTTATATTACAAAAAAGCTTATTACAAAGCGGCCTATACCTTGCTTGCGGTGCCTGCCAATGAAGGCACCGCGCCGCTGGAAGCATCGCGCATGCTGATACGCGATATGGCCGCACTCATGCAATCCGAACGATTTTATACATTGCGCCTCAATGAAAAAGAAGATCATTCGGTGACTGTGCGCGGTGAGGATGGAACCCATTTGGTTCACGTGGAAGCACTGACTGCGCAAGCGGATACCGCACAGCTTCTTGCAAACACTGCGGGTGAAGAATTGTTAGCACTGTTGAAAAGCGAGGGGCTTGTGACAGAATGCTCTGAAATTTCACGAGCGCAGCTGCCCACTGCACCCATGGCAACCAATCTATGGCAAAATGTGCTTCTTTCCTTTCTTTTGGCGTTCATGGCAGGTTCCCTATGCGTGTTTTTGCTTGGCAGTGATCGCAAGCCGCTTTACGCTCGCGAATACGCCCAAAGCGGCATTCCCTTCCCGTTGCTGGGCGCTATTGCGGACGAACGCGCGGATGGGAAGCGCTTTTTCAAAAAAGGCAAAAAAAGCAGAGATTTTGGCATGCTTTATGCATATGTGAAACGTTTGGTAAGTGACAATGTTCGCACAGCCGTTTTGGGGCTTCGCACTGCGGAGCGGGGTAAAGCCGCGCACTCTGTGGTGCTCACCAGCATTGGAGAGGATGACGGCAAAACCATGCTCGCGGCGTTGCTTTCCTGTGAGCTGGCATGGCAGGGCTTTCGGACACTGCTGATTGACATGGAAGGCGGCGACAAGCTCAATCAAATGCTTGCGGCTCACGGGCGTGCAGATTTGATTGATTATCTCTCAGGTGAGGCGGAGCTTCACGAAACGGTGATACGCACCTCACTGCCCAATTTGTCATTCATCGACTACCAACACCCGACAACGCAAGAGGTGCCGCAGGTGGCAGCCACAGGCGATTTTGTGGATTTTTTGCAAAGTGCGTCAAAGCATTATGATTTCGTCCTTTTAAATGCGGAAGCCTTGAGCAGCGGTTCTTCTGCGGCCATGCTCGGCGCAATTTCGGGGTCAACGCTGCTGATTGCATCCGATGGGCGATATAGCGCTGATGAAGTCAATGCATTTGCGGGGAGCTTATCGACGATGGTGAACCGTTTGTGTGGAATTGTGCTTACAAGGGTGTCAAAGCACGGTGCTCAAACGCCGCTGCACTTTTCCCGCATCAGGATAGATGCTGTAAATTGTACCTAGGTGATTACGAAGCTTGATGTGGCCAAATAAAGGAGGAAAACGAAATGGACTTGCTGAAAACCATTCTGATTTATATGTCTATGATCTTTGTAACTTCTGTGCAAACCGCGCCTGATCCTGCGGCTTTCCCTGATTTAAACAAACCAACCACCACCCCCTATGTGGAAATGGCGAGAACCCCCACACCCTTGCCAACGCCTAGCCCAACGCCTGTGCCCACCATCAACATAACGCCAAACCCTGAATATAAAACCGTTCGGGTGGGCGATCGGGGTGACAATGTGCGGAGCCTGCAGCAAAAATTGCTGGAATACGGCTATTATAAGGGCGATGTGGACGGGCGCTTTGGAAACCAAACCCGTCGTGCTGTTGAACAGTTTCAATACCAGCATGGCTTGGATTCAGATGGTATCGCTGGCAAGCGCACTTTAACCGTGCTGTATGAAAGCAACGAAATTCGCAAGGCACCGCAAAAAGAAACGCCTGCACCAGTAGACACAACAGCACCCAGCGCCAAGCCAACCACAACCACTGTGCTTGCACCTGCAATGACGGATGAAAAAAGCAAGCCAACCTCTACGCTGGCTTTTGTGCCCATCGAAACAACCGTTCCCACGGCTTCGGCATCCCCTGAGGCTGTGAAAAATACAGAGCCGCTTCTAAGTGAAATGCCTACAACCACCCCCGTTCCCGAATTTTTAGCCATGGAAGGCTATTCGATGGTGCTTGCAGGCTCTGAAAAACCGCTTCAAAAGCTTGCAAAGGATGGCGAAGCACCAGCCGCGCTTGTGCCGTATACCTACGGAGATGTGGTATATGTCCCGTTTTTGCGCATTTTGCAAGAGGCTTCTATGAATATCATCACCTCTGATACCCTTGAAAAGGACGAATATGGCTTTGCACTAGGCGAAAGCCTTTTCCGCATTTCCTTTACGGAGGATCAAGCGGGATTGCCCATCAATTTAGAAGCCTTCCGCGACAACGAACCTCAAATTTTGCCTCTTCGCGACGTTCGTTTGGCGCAAGAGCTGTATTATTTCCCAATGGCGAGCATGGAGAGCTTGACGGGTGTGCAGTTTTTGGTGGATGAAGCCAATAAGCGCATCACGGTTACATTGCCTGTAACAAATGCTGAATAACGAGCGCTTTTTCCGCATCTTGCTTCGGTTTGCTGCCAATTGGTGGACCCTTTTCAGTGACAGTGCAAGCCCTTCTATTGATTTTATCACAAATTAATAAACCACGCGACGTGAAAAGATGGCAGTTCTTGTGTTGTAGCCTGCACAAAGCCTTGACAGACTGCACATTGGCGTTATAATAAGAAAAGCGCTTTGCGCTGGACACTGCTTTCAAATGAATGCATGATTATGAGGAGGAAAACCACTATGAAAATACAAATGAATTTATCCAAGCACCTCAAAGCAAAGCCGACAGATGAAAGCAAGCTGGGATTTGGGAATTATTTCAGCGATCATATGCTGATGATTAACTATACAGAGGGAAAAGGCTGGCATGATGCGCGCATTGAACCCTATGGCAATCTGTCACTGGACCCCGCTTGCCAGGTGCTTCATTATGGGCAGGAGATTTTTGAGGGCATGAAGTGCTACCGCACGCCCGAGAACGGCTTCAACCTTTTCCGCCCGACTGCGAATTTTGAGCGTATGGCGCGTTCCTCTGAGCGCATGGGCATGGCGAAGCTGCCTGTGGAGGAGGGTATGGAGAGCCTATTGGCGCTGTTGAATGTAGAAAAGGAATGGACGCCGCACCAAGAAGGCACCTCCCTGTACATTCGCCCCACCATGATTGCGCTGGATGCGCATTTAGGCGTTTCCGCATCAAAAACCTATTTGTATTATGTCATTCTTTCGCCTTCGGGCGCGTATTATGCCGCAGGGCTTGCACCCGTTGGCATTTATGTGGAGGATTCTTTTGTGCGTGCGGTGCGCGGCGGCATTGGCTTTGCAAAAACAGGCGGCAACTATGCGGCCAGTATTTTAGCAAGCGTGAATGCCAAACAGAGCGGCTATGCTCAGGTGCTGTGGCTGGACGGTGTGGAACAGCGCTATATTGAAGAAGTGGGCGCAATGAACATGATGTTCGTTTATGGCGATGAGCGCATTGTGACCCCCTCGCTAAACGGCAGTATCTTGCCGGGCATTACGCGCGACAGCGTTCTCAAGCTTAGCCAAAAGCTTGGTTACCGCACGGAAGAAACCAAGATGGATATTCATGCGGTTATTGAAGACATCAAAGCGGGAAAAATCACCGAAGCATTCGGCACCGGCACCGCGGCGGTTGTATCCCCTGTGAACAAGATTTGCTTCAAGGGTGAGGAGGTTGGCATTGGGGACGGCGGTATCGGCAAAACCACCATGCAGCTTTACAACACCCTTACAGGGATTCAATTTGGCAAGAGTGAAGATCCCCTGAACTGGATTGTAAAGGTACAATAAATCAATAAACATTCGAGCGAAAGGAGGCCGCCGTGTGTTACGGGAAGTAAGTGCGCATGTGGATTGGTGCGAAATGACCATGAGCATGATGAGAGAAAAACAATTTGAAGCGTGTGAACGGCGACTTTTTGCTCATCCCAATGTGGCTTTGTTTGCAGAGGAAGCAACGGAGGCCGAAGCGCAAGCGTTGTATGACCACTCGTTCGACGCTACGGCGCAGGGCGGGCAGGAGCTGATGACCTTAGCACAGCTTCGCGAACGTGTGATGGCAAGGCTGCCTGTGGAGGCACTCTATTTAAGCGAGGGTGAAATACAGCTTCTTGAAAAGCTGATGATCAACGACGGAAGCCTGTTACTAGGCGATTGGGATGACATAGGCGCGGCAGAAGCGTTGATTAGCCGCCTATGGTGCAGTTTTCGTGCAGATGGGGACAATTGGACGCTCCTATTGCCTCAAGCCTTGGTGGAGCCGCTCCTAAACGCGATGAATACATCCGAAGCCAATATGGCACGTGAGCTTCTTTTTCGCTATGACGCAACCATCCATGGGTTGCTCTACATTGCTGGATTGCTCCATTGCGCACAGCCGATCAGCTTTTTTTTGCGCGATGTGATGCATCGTGAGGATCTGGAAGCCCATCAAATTGCGCGTAGATATTTACAAGCAACCTTTGAGTATGTGACCGATGCAAGCGGGGATTTGATTTTGCTGCATCCAGGGTTGGCCGACCCTTACCATTTGGTGAGTCGGCGTGAAAATGACAGCATTTTTACCCTTGAAATTTCGCAAGAAATGATTGCGGGCGGCATGAACGGTATTTTGCCAGAGGAGCTTAGCCTTCACGAGGCTATGTGCGGCGCGTTGCTAGGCGCATTAAGACCTGAATATGAGCTGGGCGATTCGGCAGAGGATTTGCGTATGCTTGCTAAGCAAGGCGTGAGCTACGAAGAAATGGAAAGCGTGATGACCTCCATGCTGGCGGTATTGCCAACGGAGAACATGAAAAACGCGCTATTGGAGCTTTATCTGCGCACCCCACATTGGATGGGAATGAAATCAACATTGGAGCATTGATGAAATTATATAGCTTTACCATTCCTTGGGATGCAAGGGAAGGCAAACTGCTGCCTTATGTGAAACGCATGCTGCCCGAATTGCCCGACTATGCCATTCGCGAGGCGTTTGACAAGCGCGATGTAAAGGTAAACGGGAGGCGTGTGGGCAGGGATGAAACCATGCTTGCGGGTGCCGAAGTAAAGATCTATACGCGAGAGCTTGCAAAAAGAGCCCTGCTTCGCTTTGTGTACGAGGATGAAAACCTGCTTGTGGTGGGAAAGCCCGCAGGCGTGAGCTGTGAGGCAGATGAAAAAGGCGGAAAAACCGTTGTACAGCTGGCATATGAACAAATGCTGCAGGGCAATCCGCTGGCCAAAGAGCCATTGCTTTGCCATAGGCTGGATAACCCAACAGACGGCTTATTGCTCTTAGCAAAGAATGAGGACGTTCAAACAGCCCTGATGGACGCGTTCCGCCAACGGCAGGTTCACAAGAGCTATACCTGCTTGGTGCGTGGAACGCCTAGCCCCAGCCATGAAGTGCTTCGGGCCTTTTTAAGCAAAAATGCAAGCGAGGCGCGTGTGTATATCACGCCGAACGCCCGTGCCAATGCAATGCCCATTGTGACCGAATACACGGTGCTAGAGGCGGGGGAATGCGCACGCCTGCACATTGACCTGCATACGGGGCGTACCCATCAAATACGCGCTCATATGGCGTTTATAGGCCATCCACTGCTTGGCGATGATAAATACGGGGATTATGCATTCAACAAAAACCATAAAGCAAGCCGACTCATGCTCACTGCAACGGAATTACACTTTGAGCTGGAAGGCGCACTGCAATACCTAAATGCGCATACCTTTACCTATCCGCCTGAATTTTAATGGGAGAATACAAATGATACCTTATGATATTCGTTTGATTGCCATGGATATGGATGGCACGTTGCTCAATTCAAAACAAGAAATCAGCACAGAAAACCTATCCGCGCTCAAGGATGCACAAAAGGCTGGGATTGCCATAGCCATTTGCAGCGGACGTTTACCCGGGGACAGCGGGCGGTTTATGCTGGAGGCAGGGTTAAAGGAATGCGCCATCCTATCGCTCAACGGCGCTTATTGCATTGAAAAGCCCTTGGGGAAGGCTTATGCAAACCATTGCTTAACGCCTCTTGCCTTGGAGCATAGCCTTACACTGCTTGGGCAACAGCAAACCTGCTTTGGCTGTTTTTTGCAAAACCGAATCGTCATCATCGATCCGCTTGAACAGCTGGATGATTCCGCATGGGCCTCCCGCATGCATGGCGAAGGCGCACCCATGATTGCGCATGGGATGGAAGCGCTCAATCAGCGGCGGGATGAGGGCGTTAATAAAATCGTGTATTACGAAGCAGAGCCTGAAAAGCTGAGAAGCATGCGCGTGTGCTTGGAAGCAATTGACGGCATTGAGGTAACAAGCTCGTGGGCGCAAAACCTTGAAATCATGCCCAAAGGGGTCAATAAAGGCGGTGCAGTGCGTGAAATGGCGGAGCGGCTCGGTTTAAACGCATCACAGGTCATGACCTTTGGCGATTATGATAACGATGAAAGCATGATTGCCTATGCGGGCTTAGGGGTAGCAATGGGCAACGCCATGGAAAGCGTGAAGCGCGTTGCAAAGCATGTGACCCTTACCAACGATGAAAATGGCGTAGCGGTATGCATTCGTAGGTTTGCACTATCGTAAGCCGCCTTTTCTGACAAAAAAACATTTCTTCTTTTTCTGAAACTACAATGGAGGACTTTCCATATGAAACATACAATGCGGGCGCTGTGGGCGCTCGTGAAGGAAAACAGCACCATGTATATCAGTGCGGTTTTTTGCACGCTCATGACGGTGATCATCGGCTTTGTAACGCCGCTGGTTTTTTCTGAAACCATCGACGTGGTGCTGTCTGGCGGCGCAAGCTTTATGCCAGAGTGGATCAAGGCACCCATTCGCGCATTGGGCGGACGCGCTTTCTTAAGAGATTCCTTTTGGGTAATTGCGGTTGGCTTGATCGTGCTCAACTTAATCAACGGTGTGTTTTCCTACTACAAGGAGCGCAACACAGCCATTGCGGGTGAGAACATCGCAAAAAACCTGCGCGAAAAGCTCTATCGCCAGTTAAGCTATTTATCCTTTAGCTACCATGTACGCGCCGAAACGGGCGATTTGATTCAGCGCTCCACAAGCGATGTGGAAACGGTAAGGCGCTTTTTGTCCGTACAGCTGGTGGAGGCAGTGCGTGCCATTTTAATGATGGGCATTGCTTTTGCCGTTTTGTTTACACGCAATGCGGAAATTGCGTTCTACAGCTTGATTTTGGTGCCAGCGATGTTTATTGCATCCTATGTGTTTTTTCGTAAAATTACCAAAAACTTTCTTTTGATGGACGAAAGCGAAGGCAAAATGAGCGCGGTGCTCCAAGAAAACCTGACGGGCGTGCGCGTGGTTCGCGCCTTTGGCATGCAACAGCGTGAGGTGGAAAAATTCGATGTTGCAAGCGAGGATTTTCGCAAAAAAACCTTCAAGCTCTCCAAATATTTGGCCATTTATTGGGGCAGTATGGATTGTGTGACCATGCTTCAAATCATGGTCACATTGCTGATTTGTGTGGTAAAGGCCATAGCGGGTGAAATCAGCGTGGGCACATTGATTGTGTTTACGAGCTACATTTCCATGCTGCTGTATCCCATTCGCCAGCTTGGCCGTATTTTAAGCGATGCGGGCAAGAGCATTGTTTCGCTCGGCCGTATTTGTGAGGTTTTGGAGGAAAAAGCGGAGGGTGAGGAACCCGATGCGCTCAAGCCGCCGCTTGACGGCGACATTGTTTTTGATCACGTTTTCTTTCGCTATGAAGAGGGCAACGAAGTCATCAGCGACTTGAGCTTTACCATACCTGCAGGGAAAACGGTGGCTTTGCTGGGCAATACAGGCAGCGGCAAGAGCACCATCGTACATCTGCTGCAGCGCTTGATTGCGCCGGATTCGGGAACCATTACCATCGGCGGTGTGGATATTCAAAAAATAGACCGTCAGTATTTGCGCGCCCATGTTGGCTTGATGCTGCAGGAGCCCTTTCTTTACGGCAGAACGGTGATGGGCAACCTTTCCATTGCTGTGCCTGATGCGCCTGAAAGCACGGTGCTGGAAATGAGCCGAATTGCCCATGTGGATGGTTTTATTCGGGAGTTTGACAATGGGTATGACACCATTATTGGCGAGCGTGGCGTAACGCTTTCAGGCGGACAGCGCCAGCGTGTGGCCATTGCCCGCACCTTGCTCAAAGACAACGCTGTGCTCATTTTTGATGATAGCCTTTCCGCTGTGGACATGCAAACGGACCGCGCCATTCGAGAAGAATTGCGTAAAAAACGCAGCGGCGTAACCACAATCATCATCAGTCACCGCATCAATACACTTTGCGAAGCGGATCGCATTTTCGTACTGGAAAACGGAAAGCTTTCCCAAGAGGGTACACATGAAGAGCTTACCCATTGCAAGGGTCTATATCAACAAATATTCGCCATCCAATCCGCGTTGGAGGACGATCTTCAAAAGAGTCGGGACGCTGTTGCAAGGGAGGAAGTCTAATGCAAGCGCATGAAGAAATTGATTATTCAAAAAAGCTGGATTTATCCTTATGGAAGCGACTGCTGCACATTGCAAAGCCTTTCCATAAGCATCTATACCTCGTCATCTTTTCCATGGGGTTATGCGCTATAGGGGATGTGATTTTCCCACAGCTTACGGGGTATGCCATAGACCATTTCATTGCCAAACGCACCATGGAGGGCATGGGCGGCTTTGTTGCGCTGTACATGGCTGTGCTGGCAGTGCAGGTTGCATGCATCTATACCTTTTTGTACACCTCGGGTAAAATTGAGGTGGGGGTATGCTATTTAATTCGCAAACAGGGCTTTCACAAGCTTCAGGAGCTGCCGTTTTCCTATTATGACCGCATGCCTGTGGGCTATTTGCTCAGCCGCATGACCACCGATACGCAGCGCTTGGCGGACACCATTGGCTGGTCCTTGCTGGATTTGGTTTGGGGTTTCATTTTCTTAATCATGTGCTCCATTCAAATGTTCATACTAAATGCAAAGCTTGCGGCTGTGATTGTGCTTGTGCTGCCGCCTCTGGCCATTATCAGCATGAAATTCCAAAAGCATATCCTCAAAGCGTATCGCGAGGTACGCAAAACCAATTCAAAAATCACAGGTGCCTTTAATGAAGGCATCATGGGAGCTAAAACCACCAAAACACTGGTTCGGGAAGAAAAAAACATGGAGGAATTTGCGGAGCTTACCTCCAAAATGAAGCATTCCGCTGTGAGAGCCGCCACGCTTAGCGCCTTGTTTTTACCCATTGTGGTATCGCTTGGCTCGCTTGCAACAGCTTATGCACTGTATGAGGGCGGTTTGGAAGTGATGGCTTTGCCCGCAACGCTTACATTGGGTACCTTGCAGGTGTTTATCAGCTATTCACTGCAATTCTTCCAGCCTGTGCGCGATATTGCCCGTATCTTTGCGGAGCTTCAAAGCTCGCAGGCGGCGGCGGAGCGCGTGTTAAGCCTGCTGGCAACGGAACCAGACATCAAGGACAGCGACGAGGTGGTTGCCAAGTATGGCGATAACTTCCACCCGCTGAGGGAAAACTGGCCGCAGCTGCATGGCGACATTACCTTTGAAGATGTCAGCTTTCGCTATCAGGACGGCGAGCAGGTTTTGAGCCATTTCAACCTGCACGTAAAAGCGGGGGAGAGCATTGCCCTTGTAGGTGAAACGGGCAGCGGCAAGAGCACCATTGTGAACCTCCTGTGCCGTTTTTATGAACCCACAGAGGGCAGAATTCTGATTGATGGGGACGATTATCAAACAAGGAGCCTGCTATGGCTTCAAAGCAACTTAGGCTATGTGCTTCAGCAGCCTCATATGTTTAGCGGCACCATACGCGATAACATCTGCTATGGCAAGCCTTGCGCGTGTGAGGAAGAGGTGGAACATGCGGCAAAGCTTGCGAATGCGCATACCTTTATTTCAGCACTGCCCAAGGGCTACGATACGCAGGTGGGCGAGGGCGGAAGCTTGCTTAGCTCTGGCGAAAAGCAATTGATTTCCTTCGCACGCGCTATATTGGTAGATCCCGCGCTGTTTATTTTGGACGAGGCAACCTCATCGGTGGATACGCACAGCGAAGCGCTGATTCAGCAAGCCATTACGGGCATTTTAAAGGGACGCACAAGCTTTATGATTGCGCACAGATTATCCACCGTGCGCCAAGCTGACCGCATTTTGGTTATTTCGGGCGGTAAGATCATCGAGCAAGGCACGCACGACCAATTGATTGTTCAAAAGGGCTATTACTACGATTTGTATACAGGGCAGTTTCAAGATGAACAGGGACAGGCGGTTTTGAACGCTGTCAAGGGGTAAGAAAAGGCTCCAGCATCAATTCAAATGTTGCTGGAGCCTTTTGTTTGGGTTGTATTTTGGTTAGGAGTGCCGTTTTCGCATATGGATGCTGACGGCTATGCCAAGCCCACACATTGCACACAGAAGCGCAATGACAAGCAAACCTATGGGGGTATGATCACCAGTGCTAGGAGGAGGGGTTACGGCTGTGCCATCTGTCACGGTGATGGTTGTTGAAACCGAGTTGTTTTTATAATAATCGCCCCTCAAGCCTATGGTTACAATATGCTTCCCTGCGCTTAGTGTGTTTAAGTAGAGCGGATTCATCCGAATCACAATACTGCCATCATGAACGGTGTATGTATTTGTGCCCGGCAGAACTTTGTTTCCGTCCATCAGCAAATATGAAAAATTATTTGAATTGAAACGCGCAAGCTCTGAACCTATGGTTATGTTCATCACATCCGCTTTACCCATTGTAATTACGGAGGAAGGCGAGCAGCTGACGGAAGGTGCTTCTAAGATGGTGATGGTTGTTGAAAGTATCATGCCTTCGTAAGGAGCCAATCTCAAGCCTATGGTTATGGTGTGCTTCCCAAGGCTTAATGCTTTCAAGTATTTTGGTTGCAACTTAATAATAATGGAGTTGATATCTGGATAATGCCAATAAACATAGGTATCTAAACTGGCTGAAATTTTGACCCCATCCATCATAAAATATGAAAAATTATTCACATAGAAACCTGGAATATTTGAAACAAGGAATATGGGTACTTCATTGTCATTGCTTGCATTAATGGTTAATGGGGGTGAGATACTTACCGTGGCTTTGGCGTCGATGGTAATGGAAAACGCAGCGGTATCGGTTTGACCTGCCCCATCGCTGGCTTTGACCGTAAAATTGGCTGTTTGTACTTTGGTGGGGTTGCCGCTTAGCACACCTGCACCGGATAGGATCAAACCATCGGGCAGACTGCCGCTTTCTATGAGCCATGTAATGGGGGCGTTACCTGTTGCAGTTAATGTATGGCTGTATGGAGCATTTACGGCACCCACACACGGAACGTTGCTTTTGTCAATTATCAGGGCGGTGGGTGATCCATTGGTGACCTGACCCTCCGATGCCATTGAAATGCCTGGGATAATGCTGCATATCATCATCATGATGATGAATGTGAGTATTAGGATGGAACGTTTCATTTTAAACAATTCCTTTCACTGTGTTCAAGGCACAGGCAGCTCTGAAATATGGACATAACAGCCTTAACTGTCAATAATTATAGTGTATCATACAGAAAGCATGAAGTAAATATAAAATGAAAATAAAGTAAAAAATATGCATATGATGATACGTGTGCCGAAAGGTTTTCTGGCTGGATCGCTGGGTTGGTGAACGCAAACTGGGAGAACACTATATATGGTGCCCCTACAAGGAATGCAGTATTCATGCTACCAAAACAAACGGCTGGGGCAAAATGCCTCAGCCGTTTGTTTTGGTGCTTGTTTATTCTTGATAACTGCACTGCGATAGCGCATCACTGATGGTTTTTTCGTAGGCCTCGCGCCCGTACTTGTCCACCTCGTTTTTATCCTTTTCGCCATGCGTGAGACAGCCCGCACCGCCGATACAGCCGCCCACACAGGCCATACCCTCGATAAAGTTCTCCTTCAGCACACCCTTTTGAAGCTTGAGAAGCGCAATGCGGCAGGCCTCAATGCCATCGCATGCAACGGGGTTCAGAATAAAATCGGTGTTGCCGCGCTCCTTGAGCGCCTCTGCAACCGCGTCCGTTAAGCCGCCGCTTCTGGCAAAGATACGGCCATAGAAGCTGGCGTTGTCCAAAACACCCTCCTCAAGCGCGGACATGTCAATATCGCGGCTGTCAATCCATGCTTGCAGCTCTGAAAAGGTCAGCACACAATCGATGTAGGGCTTGACGCGTTCCAGCTGTGCTTCGTGTTTCTTGGCGGTACAGGGGCCGATAAAGATGATTTTTGCAGTCGGATCGGTTTTTTTGATAAAGCGCGCAACCTCGGCCATGGGGGAGAGGTTACTGCTGACATATTTTTTAAGCGCAGGGTATGTTTTTTCGATGTAGGTGACAAAGGCAGGGCAGCAGGAGGAGGTAAGCAACCCTTTTTCTGTTAACTCGCCCGCCTCGCGGTGAGCTACCATGTCTGCGCCTAAAGCGGCTTCAACGGTGCTGTAAAAGCCCAGCACCTTGAGCGCTGTAATAACCTGCCCAAGCTTTGCATATACAAATTGGCTGGAGATGGAGGGGGCCACCACGGCATATACCTTGTACTGTTGGTTGTTTTGGCTTTCCCGAATCATGGAAATCGCATTCAACAGGAAGGATTTTTCTTGGATGGCACCAAAGGGACATTGGTATACGCATGCGCCGCAAGCGGTGCATTTGTTGTCGTCAATCACGGCGACGTGGTTTTCGCCAGAGGTGATGGCCTTGACCTTGCAGGCGCGTTCGCAGGGGCGCACATGGTTTTGAATGGCGCTGTAAGGGCAGACGGCGGCGCATTTGCCGCAGTTGACACATTTGTCGGGATCAATATGCGCGTGGTGGTTCTGATCGAAGGTGATGGCTTTTCTAGGGCATACACTACTGCAACGGTGCGCAAGGCATCCACGGCAATCACTGCTTACTTTGTAGCCGCTGGTTGGGCATTCGTCACAGGCAATGCCAATAACCTCAACAATATTTGCGTTGCTTGGGTCGCCGCCCATGGCAAGCTTTACGCGTTCCGCTACGATGGCGCGTTCCTTATAAACACAGCAACGCATGGTGCTATTGGGGCCAGGGGAAATAACCTTGGGAATGTCCAAATAACAATCCCTCAAGGTATTGTCGTAGGCGTGCTTGGCAACCTCCTTGAGCACATTGTATTTCAGCTTTTGTACGTAGGTATCAAATAAATGCATAATGCCCTCCAGTGTAGCTTTAGAAGTAGGATAGCCGTATGTGCTTGCCCATGCGCTTTAAGCAATCCGCAAGGCTTTGAATGAGCTGCTGTTTAATGCCGAAGGTAATGGGGAGATTTGGGTTTTGGTGCGCGGGGTTGATGGCACGGCCAACAAAGAAGTTGATATCCGTGGCGTTTTCAAAAAGCTCCTTGGCAATGAGGCTCGCACCATCCTTTTGTGTAATCCATTGAGGCACGAGCTTGGCACTATCCAAAAAATCCTCTGCGTAAGCAAGCACCTTGGAAAGGGTGACAACGCCCTCCGTGACCAATTCAACGCCCTCGATTTCGCTGATGGGCGGAACCTCGGGGTCGGGATAGCTAAGAGAGGCAATCAGCGGCTTTTTGAGATAGCGTGCCACCAAACTGCTTGTGGTGCCGCCGCATACTATTCTAGTCCCTTCCTTGGCAAAAAACAAGTTCAACATGCGGGTATCTTGATCCTTGTTTTCAGGGGGACCCACCACCAGGTTCACAGGATGGCGGCTTCGTACCCTTACCACGGCGATGGTGGTATCATCCCCGGGCTTGCCGCCATAGAGGCGGTTGCATTCGTCGGTGATTAAACCCGCTGTGGATTTGGCGCTGTTTTCGGCGAGATAGTTGCACATCACATAATCAGCAATGCTGTCGCGTGTCCAGCCAAAGTTGAAGGTTTGACCCACTCCCGCAAATTCAGCGCCATCGCTCATGGCAATCAAAACATCGTCCACTTCAATTGGGAAAGTGCTTTCCCAAATGGTTTTGCCGGCAATCACGCGCGTTTCCTTTGGGTAATCAAACATTTCGCCTTTGCGCAGTACAATGGTGGCGGGGTTGTCAAACTGAATAATTTGCGCGGTTCGGTTTTCCTTGATGCTGATAATGGTGAAGGTTGAATATGCCACTTGGCGCACACTGCATACAGGCAGGGTGCTGGCAATGGTGCTGACGCAGTCCTCAATGGGAATGCCGCCCGAAATCATGGTGCACAAAATTTTGCTGGTGAGTGTGGAAAGAATGTTGGCTTTTACGCCGCTTCCCAAACCATCGGCTAGTACGAGGGTTAGATTTTCATCTCCGCCGCCGCTCATTTCCACACGATCGCCGCAGAGGGATTCACCTGATTTGTTCAGGCTGATATAGCCAGTTTCGGTCCATAGATCATTCATGGCTCATCGCATCCTTTAGCTTGGTGAGGGCAATCTTGGTTTCCGCGGTGGTTTCACCTAGAAGAGAAGCTATTTCTTGCACCACGCGCATTTGCTTATCGATGACCTTGTCGGCGGTTTCAACGGTGCTTCGGCGAAGCGCCGCGTCCTGCCCGCGCAGGTTTTCGCGTTCGGTCACATCGCGCAGCAGGGAAATAACAATGTGGTATTGATGATCGTACAGTATGGTTTCTTCTACAAAGCACTGATATTCAGCTAAATAATGCTCAATGGTAGAGGAGCTGAGCGCAGAGTTGATAATGTTTTGATAGTTTGCGGGGTTTAGGATGCGCACCACATGTTCATGCAAAATATCGGAGGCGGCGGTCAGCTTAAACATGCGCACAGCGGCGCGGTTGATTTGCTGTACAACCAAGTCCTCGTCCATAACAAGAATGGCGTTGGGGGTGTTGTTGATAATGGTATCGGAGAAGCTTTCCGCCTTTTCTTTTAAAAAGGGCAGGCACATTTCAATTTTGGCTTTTCCTTCTAAAATGGCAATGGCTTTTTCGCGGCAGGTGGGGTAACCACAGCTTGCGCAGTTGAGTTCTTTGTCGGGCGAGGTTTTGCCCATTTTGAAGAGCATGGCAGAAATGGTTTCAGAGCCGAACTGCACAGGCTTGCCGCCCAAAAAGGCAAAGGAATGCCCCAAATCACGCGGCGATTCCACTTGATAGCGAAGATCGCCTGCATAGGTATCAACGCGCAGCGTGCCCTTCAAGCGGCGCTCGTGATGCTCGCGAATGCAGGGGCCGTTGATACAGCTGCCTTCACAGGCGCTCATTTCGATAAAAACATCGCTCATGGTGCCGTTTTCAAGCTCTTCAAACACAGCGCGGCAGTTGTCCACACCATCAATGGCTACGCGGCGATAGCCCTCTACTTTTTCAGTGGCCTTTAAAATGCCGCCTGTGGCAGGATAAAAGCGCGCTTGCATTCCATTGCCTGAAAGTGTGCGTTCGGCAGGTAAATCAATGTTTTCTTGTGCAAACCAATCCCGAAGCTCGTCGTAGGTGAGCGCTACATCGGTATAGGGGCTATCGTCCGCTTCGGCTTTTTTGGCAATGCAGGGGCCGATAAAAACGGCGAATGCATCGGGGTCCTGTTCTTTGATATATTTGCAATGCGCCTGCATAGGCGACAGAACTTTTGCAAGGTAGGGGAGCATGGAGGGATGGTACTTTTGAATCAGCTGATTAATGGAAGGGCAGCAGCTGGAAATCAGCACGCCTTGTTTTTTGCTCCGCATGATGTGAGCATATTCATCGCTGACCATTTGGGCGCCGATTGCGGTTTCCTCCACGCGGGAAAAGCCAAGCGCTTTTAAAGCCTTTTCCATTACCGCAAGGGATGAAATGCGGAAATCGGCAATAAAGGAAGGCGCAAGACTGCAAACAACATGCTTGCCAGAAGCAATGGCGGCCTTTACGCGCCCAAGATCGCTTCGAACTTGCTTTGCTTTTTGAGGGCAGACCACAAAGCAGCTTCCGCATAAAATACACTCATCATGCACAATTTCGGCGGTGTCGTTGGCAAAGGTGATGGCTTTGACGGAACAAGTACGGATGCATTTATAGCAATCCACACAATTGTTTTTATTAAGATTCAGAACTTCAAGCATGCTAAGCGCTCCTTTAATATGAAAGAAAGGGGGCTGCTGCATAGCGCATCGGCCCCCTGCTTTGCCTCTTATTTGAGACGGGTCAGGACTTCGTTTTCAAAGAAGTTTTTGGTATCTTCGGGTTTCAATGAAAAATTTTCATCGTCGATGGTTACGCAAACACCGTTTTGGCAATTGCCCATGCAAAACTTCCCAGCCAGCTCAATTTTATCTTTAAGCTCGCTTTCAGCGACCAAGCGCTGCATTTCCTCTACGATTTGGCGTGAACCCTTCAGGTGACAGCTCGAACCGATACAAATGGTAATTTTCATAATGAGTGCTATGCTCCTTTGCTTGATGGTCGGCGTTGAAGGAGAGGCCTGAGGGCTTAGCCCTCAGGCTGAAACTGTAGGACGTGGACAACCAATGCATTATTCGTAATCGACTACGTTAACCCAGTGCAATAGGAATTCGCGCTCCTCTGCCTTGCCCTTGACGCTTTGGCTTGCCGCTACAATGGGAATCCATTTTTGCACGTATTGCTTTGCGGTATCGCTCTTTTTGCAGAACAGATCCAGATACTTTTCGGCACCGTCAATATCGCCTGCCAGCCAAAACAACAAGTAGGTGCGTGCCGCGTCTGCGCTGGCATTTCCCTGCGTGGCATGCGACCAGTCCAAAATGTAGGGCGCATTGTCGCTTTTGCGGATGATGATATTCTTGGGATCAAAATCGCCGTGGCAGAGCTTGTTGTGAATGGGCATGCCCTCCAAACGGGTATGCAGCTCGTAACGCGTGGTGGCATCTAACCCGCTCATGCTGATTTTGCGGTTCATTTTGTCGCGCAGCTTGTTAAGCAGAGGGCAGGTTTGCTTGTGAACGCTCAACTGCAAATCCACAAATTGCTCCATGTACTGATCGTACTGGGCGGGGTTTTCCTCCATGAGGGCAGCGAGCGTCTTGCCTTCGATGAATTCACTTACAATGGACCATTTGCCGTTGTATTTTGTGACTTCCTCAAGCGTGGGTACGTTGAGTGCTGTTTCCTCTACGCGGGCTTGGTTGAGAGCCTCGTTGAGCACATCAGCCTTGCTGTAATCACTGTCGAATACCTTGATGACATATTCGCCGTCGCGGTAAACGGTCTTGTTGGTGCGCACTGCAATTACCTTTTCTGGCTTCATAAGATCGCCTCCTTGCTTCCTTTACTTATTTTCATCGCCATAGTAGGCGTTCAAGTACATTTGCTTGATTTCCTTCATGAGCGGGTAGCGGGGGTTTGCGCCGGTGCATTGGTCATCAAACGCTTGCTCAACCATGTCGTCCAAACGGGCAAGGAAATCGGTTTCGTCAATTCCGTAGGCTTTGATTGTGGGCTTGATCCCGATTTTGCCTTTGAGGTCATCAATGGCCGCAATCAGGCTTGCTACCTTTTGGTCGTCTGTTTTTCCGCCCAATCCAAGTGCGTCCGCAACCATTGCGTATCTTGCCATGGTGTGAGGGTGGTCGTACTGCGGGAAGGTACCCATTTTGGTGGGAACCTCGGCGGCGTTAAAGCGGATGACCTCGTTAATCATGAGCGCATTGGCTACGCCGTGGGGCAGGTGGTGGAAAGCGCCCAGCTTATGCGCCATGGAGTGGCAAACCCCTAGGAAAGCATTTGCAAATGCCATACCAGCCATGGTGGCCGCGTTGGCCATTTTCTCGCGGGCAATGGCATCGCTGAGGCCATCGTTATAGGCGCGGGGCAGGTAAGCAAAAATCATCTTGAGGCTTTGCAGTGCAAGACCGTCGGTGTAGTCGGTTGCGAGCATGCTGGCAATGGCTTCAAGGTCGTGGGTAACAGCGTCAATACCGCTTGCGGAGGTAAGACCCTTGGGTGCGTTCATCATGAGGTCCGCATCCACAATGGCCATTTTGGGCATAAGCTCATAATCTGCCAATGGGTATTTGACACCCGTTTGCTCGTCCGTAATCACGGCGAAGGGGGTAACCTCACTGCCTGTACCTGCGGTGGTAGGCACGGCGATAAAGTAAGCCTTTTCGCCCATCTTGGGGAATTGATAGATACGTTTGCGAATATCGCTGAAACGCATGGCCATATCGAGGAAATCCGCTTCGGGATGCTCGTAGAGCACCCACATGATTTTTGCGGCATCCATGGCACTGCCGCCGCCGATGGCGATAATGCAATCAGGCGCAAAGGCGGTCATGGCGGCGCAGCCTTCACGGGCAGAGGCCAAGGTCGGGTCGGGCGCAACATTAAAGAAAGTAGCGTGGGTAATGCCCATTTCATCCAAACGGTCTGTAACCGCTTTGGTGTAGCCGTTTTGGAAGAGGAACTGGTCGGTGACGATAAAGACCTTCTTCTTATTCATCACGTTCTTGAGCTCTTGAAGCGCTACGGGCAGGCAACCCTTCTTGATATAGACCTTTTCGGGCGCACGGAACCACAGCATATTCTCTCTCCTCTCGGCAACGGTTTTGATGTTGAGCAAGTGCTTTACGCCAACGTTTTCGCTCACGGAGTTGCCGCCCCAAGAGCCACAGCCAAGCGTGAGGGAGGGGGCAAACTTGAAGTTGTACAGATCTCCAATGCCGCCCTGCGAGGAGGGCGTGTTAACCACGATACGGCAGGTTTCAACCATTTGGGCAAACTTCATGAGCTTTTCGCGCTGGGTGTTGGGGTTTAGGTAAATAGAAGCGGTGTGACCATGGCCGCCATCCTCAATGAGGCGTTCGGCTTTCTTTGCCGCATCTTCAAAATCCTTGGCTTTATACATGGCAAGCACGGGGGAGAGCTTTTCGTGAGCAAACTCTTCGCTTAGCTCCACACTTTCCACTTCACCGATCAAAATCTTTGTGCTTTCAGGCACGGCAACGCCTGCAATGGCGGCAATTTTGAAGGCGGATTGGCCCACGATTTTGGCATTGAGGGAGCCGTTGATGATGATGGTGCGGCGAACCTTGTCCAGATCCTCCCCTTCAAGGAAGAAACAGCCGCGAGCGGCAAACTCCTTGCGCACTTCCTTGTAAATGCTTGCGGGTACAATCACGCTCTGCTCGGAGGCGCAAATCATGCCGTTATCGAAGGTTTTGGAATGGATGATGGAGTTGACGGCAAGCAGAATATCCGCGCTTTCATCAATGATGGCGGGTACGTTGCCAGCGCCTACGCCTAGGGCAGGCTTGCCGCTGGAATAAGCGGCGCGAACCATGCCGGGGCCGCCTGTGGCAAGGGTTAAATCACAATCCCGCATGACCATGTTGGTCATTTCAAGGCTGGGCACATCCACCCAGCTGATAATGCTTTCAGGTGCGCCTGCCGCAACGGCCGCATCCAGCACTACCTTTGCGGCAGCAATGGTGGAGCGCTTTGCACGCGGGTGGGGGGAAATGATGATGCCGTTACGCGTTTTCAGCGCAATCAGCGTCTTAAAAATGGCGGTGGAGGTGGGGTTTGTGGTGGGAATGACTGCGGCAATGACCCCAATGGGATCAGCAATTTTGGTAATGCCGTAGGCTTTGTCTTCTTCTATGATACCACAAGTTTTGGTGTCGCGGTAGGCGTTATAAATATATTCGGAGGCAAAATGATTTTTGATGACTTTGTCCTCTACAATGCCCATACCCGTTTCCTCAACGGCGAGCTTTGCTAAGGGCAAGCGCATCTTATTGGCAGCCATGGCGGCTGCAAAGAAAATATGATCTACTTGCTCTTGAGTGTATTCGGAGAATTTCCTTTGTGCTGCACGCACGCGTGTGATTTCTTCCTCAAGGCGTTCCACGGTGTCTACAGTGCTGCGGGTGTCAATCATGGTTTCCCATCCCCTTTCTGTTCGTTAAAAGTTTAACATAATTGTGGCACGTTGTAAATGATGAACTTTATATAGTGATATATAGTAATGGATATAACCAAAAAAGCGAAAAGAAAGCGCCCAAGTGCGAAGAGCCTTGGGCGCTTTAACCATTTCGTTAAGGTTCGCATTCAGGGCAAAGCCCTACAAGCACAATGGAATGCCACTCCGTGGTATAGCCCGGAAGGCTTGCGGAAGCATTGTTGAGCGCTTCGTAATACGGCAGCTCTGTATCGACCACCTTCAAGCATTTTCTGCATAGAAAATGGTAATGGTGCTTGGCATCGCAATCAAAATGGACGGGGCCGCTCGGCATGGGAATTCGTCCGATTTCATCATTGTCGGCCAATAGATTCAGGTTGCGGTACACGGTTGCGCGGCTGATGCGCGGATCCTTCACACGTGCCATTTCGTAGACCTCATCAGCTGTTGGATGGCTGTAATTGCCTTCAACAAGGCTTAACACCAGCCTGCGTTGCGGCGTGCTGCGGAGCTGCTTCATATGGTTGCGTTGATCAATTCCTGATGGCTGAGCGTAGAAAGCGCTTTGACCTTTTCCATGTCAAGCCCTGCGGCTTTCACAAAGCGAGTGCCATATTCAGGATCGGCTAAATAGCAATGGGCGGCATGACGAAGCTTGATGTTTTCGGTGCAGGGGGCAATGTCGCCTGCGGTGTTGCTGATGAGCACGGCTTTTTGCTCCTCTGTGAGCACACGCCATAGATCGCCGCCTGCACGGAAGCAATCGTCGGTGGGGTCATCCTTGGGATCGTAACGGTACATAGCGCCTTCCAAATCAAGCGGCGGCTCCATGACCTCGGGCTGTGCGGTCCATGCGCCGTAGCTGTTGGGGGAATAGGCAGGAGCGGCACCATAATTGCCGTCCACACGCATGGCACCATCACGGTGATAATCGTTCACCTCGCAATGCGCGCGGTTGACGGGAATGAGGTTATGGTTGACACCTAGGCGATAGCGCTGTGCATCACCATAGGCAAAGAGGCGGCCTTGCAAAAAGCGGTCGGGAGAAAAACCAATGCCAGGCACCACATGCGCGGGGGTGAAGGCGGACTGCTCAACCTCTGCAAAATAATTTTCGGGGTTGCGATTGAGCTCCAACACACCTACCTCAATGAGGGGGAATTCCTTGTGCTTCCATATTTTTGTGATATCGAAGGGGTTTTCGTAATGGTTTTTGGCTTGCTCCTCCGTCATGATCTGCACATACATGGTCCACTTGGGAAACTCGCCGCGTTCAATGGCTTCGTAGAGATCTTTCCCGTGATGCTCGCGATCCATGCCGTTGATTTTCATGGCTTCATCGTTGGTTAAGTTCTTAATGCCCTGCTGGGTTTTGAAATGGAACTTGCACCATACGCGCTCGTTCTTTTCATTATAGAAGGAAAAAGTGTGCTCGCCGAAAAAATGCATGTTGCGGAAGGTGGCGGGTATGCCGCGATCGCTCATGACCACCGTAATTTGGTGAAAGCACTCAGGCAGCATGGTCCAAAAATCCCAGTTGTTTTGGGAGGAGCGGCGGCCTGTTTTGGGGTCGCGTTTCACGGCGCGGTTTAGGTCGGAGAAGTTATGCACATCGCGGATAAAAAAGGTGGGGGTGTTGTTGCCAACCAGATCCCAGTTGCCTTCTTCGGTATAGAACTTGACGGCAACGCCGCGAATATCGCGTTCGCAATCTGCCGCGCCGCGCTCGCCGGCAACGGTTGAAAAACGCAGAAAGAGCTCTGTTTCCTTACCAAGCTGGAGCACCTTGGCACGGGTGTACTTAGAAATGTCCTTGGTAATGGTCAGCTTGCCATAAGCGCCCCAGCCTTTGGCATGCATACGGCGTTCGGGAATGACCTCGCGGTTAAAGTGCGCCATTTTTTCAAGAAGCCAAACATCCTGCATGACAACCGGACCGCGAGGACCAGCGGTAATTGCGTTTTCATTGTCAGCAACGGGAGCGCCAACTTCATTGGTGAGCTTTTTAAAATCATCCATTATTTATATCCTCCTTTTGTATTTTGATCTCCTGAGCATATAAAAATTGTAGCACCAGTGTCATAAGATGTCAATACTATTAGGAATGAATCCTAATAATAATTTCGAAAATAAAAAGCGCAACGCAAAAGAATTGCGCTGCGCCTAAAAAAGCAAGAGGGTGTTTACAGCAAACCAGCCGCCGCTTTGTCAAGCAGGAAGATGACATCGGGGTGCGTGCGAAGAATGCTGGCCTGTGTTTTGGGGTTGATGTCCTCGCAGATGGCTTTATGAATGGCATCCGCTTTATCAGCGCCTGTGGCAAGCAACAGCACTTGACGGGCATTCATGATGCTGCCCACGCCCAAGCTGATGGCTTGGCGCGGAACGTCTTTTTCGTCATCGAAAAAGCGGCGATTGGCTTCGATGGTGCTCTGTGTGAGGTTGACTATGTGGCAGCCATAGACAAAGGTATCCGCAGGCTCGTTAAAGCCGATGTGACCATTGCGGCCAATGCCCAAGATTTGAAGATCAATGCCGCCCGCATGGCTAATGGCAGTATCATAACGAGTGCATTCTTCTTGAAGGTTGGCGGCGTTGCCATCGGGTACACGCGTATTGGCGGGATCGATGTTAATGTGCTTGAAGAGCTCTTCGTTCATAAAGCTATGGTAGCTGCACTCGTGCGTAATGGGCAAAGCACAGTATTCATCCAAATTGAAAGAGTGGGTGAGTGAAAAGTCAAGAACGCCGCCCTTGCAAAGGCGAGCCAATTCTTGATAGGTGGGGATGGGGGTGGAGCCCGTGGCTAGGCCAAGCACGGAGCTGGGTTTGCGCATGACTTGCGCGGCAATGAGTGTAGCGGCTGCTTTGCCGACTTGCTCGGCGGTGTCAAAAAGATGAATCTGCATAGAAAAGCCTCCCTGTTGCATTTGAATACGTGTTTTAGAAAGTGCATGATGCACCACGCTTCATACGTAATACATCTTGTGAAAAGTATATCACTCGCGTATTATCATGTCAAGAGCTACATACGGCTGTTTGAAAACTGGGCAAACAGCCCATAATATTCGAGAAATTTAGGCACTCTTGCCCCAAATGAAAACTATGATGTTTTTTCTTCATTTTTTTCAATTTTCATATTGACAAATGAATCGTTTACGGTTATGATATAACACGTCGCCGCGAAGAGCGGAATGCACAGTTTGGGAGCATAGCTCAGCTGGGAGAGCATCTGCCTTACAAGCAGAGGGTCACAGGTTCGAGCCCTGTTGTTCCCACCAAACCAAATGGCCCGGTAGTTCAGTTGGTTAGAATGCCAGCCTGTCACGCTGGAGGTCGAGGGTTCGAGCCCCTTCCGGGTCGCCAACATGCCTTGGTAGCTCAGTCGGTAGAGCAGTAGACTGAAAATCTACGTGTCGGTGGTTCGATTCCGCCCCAAGGCACCAAGTGTGCGGTAGTAGCTCAGTGGTAGAGTGCCACCTTGCCAAGGTGGATGTCGCGAGTCCGAATCTCGTCTACCGCTCCACACACGGTGCCATAGCCAAGTGGTAAGGCGAAGGTCTGCAAAACCTTTATTCCCCGGTTCAAATCCGGGTGGCACCTCCACCTTAATCCACATGGTGAACAAAAATCCGTTGCTGAAAAGCGGCGGATTTTTTGTTGGTGATATCTATTTTATCTGGTAATGCCAATCCATATATTGGTGCGGCAATTGGTACAAACAAGGACGAAAACTGTGCCGTTGGAGAACATACGTGAACGCCAACTGGGCGGACACCATGTATGGTGTCCCTACGGGGGGAACGAAGGGGTTCCTGCATAGGAGCCAGCGGGATTATGAAATGCGGCGTTTTTGTGCCGCCCGATTTATCAAAGCCCGAAATGTTCACGAGATTGACACAAGTAGCTCTTTGTGCTATATTTTATGCCGTGAGCCTGCCTTGATGGATGGGATGCAAATGCAAGTTTGTGCCTTTGGCTCGAGAGGATGACTTTGATGATGCACAGAGCGGGTCGCATGCTTTTGGCTGTGGTTCTGTTGCTTTTTTTACTTTGCGCATCCCCTTTTTCGCAAAGTGCCGAGGCTTCATATCAACAATTATTGACTGAGCAACAGACAGAGCTTTGTTTTGTTGCAAATCGTTTTATGCAATGGAAATACCCTTCTGCTATGCCGGCAGCCTTGACTCATTTACTGCTTAGGTACAGCTTTGAAAGCGCAAAGCTGCATGCCGCCCGCCTGCTCTTTTTCTTTATCGTGCTATATCCTTTATTGCTGATTAGCAAAACCCGTCAAAAATCCATTCAAAAGTTTCATCAGGTTATGAAGTGCTTTGATTTTTATATTAACCATCCCAAGCTTGCGCCGCCTGTTTTAACATAAAACAATTCAATAAGCAAACAGCGCGTTTGCAAATACATAAAGAGAGAAGCGCATGAAGCGTTTGAAGCATCATGAAAAGTACGAAGTTTTGGTCTAGATTTAAGCGGTTACCACCAGGCGTTTTGCTGGTTTTCGGTTTTGCATTTGTGATTTTTCTTGGCGCGGTGCTGCTGTTATTGCCCGCGATGCAAAATCCAAATACGGATGTTTCCTTTGTTAATTCGCTGTTTACATCCACAAGTGCCGTTTGCGTTACGGGCTTGATTGCGGTTGATACCGCTGATACCTTTTCCGTAGCAGGCCGCACCATTGTGGCGTTGCTCATTCAAATTGGGGGCTTGGGTGTAACCTCCGTAGGTGTGGGCCTTATTTTGCTGGCTAGAAAAAGAATCGGCCTCAAAAGCCGTATGCTGGTGAAGGAAGCGCTCAATCTGGAATCCTTCCGCGGTGCGGTGGTGCTTGTGCGTGCCATCTTGATAATGACGCTGTGCTTTGAAACGCTGGGTACGGCACTATCCTACCTATCGTTTAGCAAGTATTATGCGCCGCTGGATGCGCTGGGCATTAGCTTGTTTCATTCCATCGCTGCCTTTAACAACTCTGGCTTTGACATACTGGGCGGCTTAACCAACCTGATTCCCTACCAAGGGGATGTATTGCTGAACCTAACCACCTGCGGACTCATCTTCTTTGGCGGTATTGGTTTCTTGGTTATTTTGGATGTAATGAAAAAACGACGCTTTCGCACGCTGACATTGCATTCTAAAATTGTCATTACCACATCGGTTGTCTTGATTGTACTAGGCACGCTGCTGCTCAAGCTTACGGAGAACATTACGTGGCTGGGTGCGCTTTTTCAAAGCGTATCTGCACGTACTGCGGGTTTCTCCACCTATGCCATTGGCTCCTTTACAGGGGCGGGTCTTTTTACGCTGACCATTCTCATGTTCATTGGTGCGTCGCCTGGGTCAACAGGCGGCGGTATCAAAACCAGCACGATGTTCACCCTGCTCATGTCGGTTCGCGGAATCATCAGCAACCGCCGCCCAGGCGCTTTCAAACGCACCATTGCGCATGAGGTGGTTGAAAAGGCTTTTACCATCCTACTGCTCAGTGCCTTTGTGGTGTGCATCGCAACATTTGCGCTATGCGTGCTGGAGCCGTCCTGCACCTTCCAACAGGTGCTATTTGAAGTGGTATCCGCTTTTGGCACGGTGGGGCTTTCCACTGGCATTACGCCTGCGCTAAGTGATGCGGCCAAGCTTGTCTTGGTTTTGGTGATGTTTATTGGACGCTTGGGACCCCTTACCATAGTGTTGCTGGGCGCGGGAAATAACGAGCCTGGCGCGCGCTACTCAGAAGAAGCTGTCACGGTAGGATAGAAAGGAAATTGTCATGCAAAAAAACACGAAGTCCTATGGCATTATTGGTTTAGGACGTTTTGGATCGGCACTTGCGACGGAGCTTTCAAAATCAAATGCAGAGGTGCTTGTGATTGATTGCGACGAAAGCAAGGTAAAGGCGCTTCGCGCATGCACCGAGCACGCTTTTGTTGTAAATGATTTGTCCCTAGAAACACTGCGCGAAACTGGTATGCAAAACTGCGATACGGTCATCATTTGCATAGGTGAAAAAATCGACGCCAGCATTTTGGCTACACTGCATGTAAAGCAAATGGGCGTGCCCAACATCATTGCAAAGGCAACCACGGATGATCAAGGCACAATCCTTACCAGCTTAGGCGCGTCTATTGTTTATCCCGAACGCGATATGGCAGTGCGTTTGGCTGGCAAGCTCGCTTCCACCAGCGTATTGGACAAAATTTCTTTAAGCGAGGAAGCGGATATTTCCGAAATTCTTTTGAGCGCCCGCATGAATGGCAAGACCATCCGCACGCTGGACTTTCGCGGACGCTTTAGCTTGAATGTGATCGCGATTGTACGCGCCGCACAGACCATTATTGAAATCAATCCTGATGAACCGCTTCAGGAAGGCGATGTGATAGCGGTGGTGGGGCGCAAGGAAAACATTGCAAGGTTTGAGGCCTATTTGGCTTGAATCACTTAAGAAAATGCAGGAGGTGTCCTTATCTTGTCATTACCCGACTTTATACAACGGCTTTTTGAAAACCCGACCCTGCTTGTTTCCACACTGTTAACCCTCGGGGTTATTTTGGTAAACGGCTGGACGGATGCGCCTAATGCCATTGCGACCTGCGTGTCCACGCGCGCTATGGGCGTTCGCTCTGCTATATTAATGGCGGCGGTTTTTAACTTCCTAGGTGTTTTGGTGATGACAAGCATCAATGCCGCAGTTGCCATGACCATATACAACATGGTTGATTTTGGCGGCGATGCCAAAACAGCGCTGATTGCGCTTTGCGCGGCCATGGCGGCCATTGTTATATGGGCTACGGTTGCTTGGTATTTTGGCATTCCAACCAGCGAAAGCCATGCGTTGATTGCAGGCCTCTCTGGTGCGGCCATTGCCATTCAAAACGGCTTGGGCGGCATCAATGGCAGCGAATGGGTGAAGGTGCTTTGGGGACTGCTGCTTTCCACTGTTTTGGGCTTTGGCATGGGCTTTCTCACAACGCGGCTGACGGAGCTGATTTGCAAACGAATGAATCGCCGAAAAACCAATCGCTTCTTCTCATATGCGCAAATTGGGGGAGGCGCGGCCATGGCCTTTATGCATGGTGCGCAGGACGGGCAGAAGTTTATTGCTGTATTCTTGCTGGGCTCGGCGTTGGCCAACGGGCAAAGCGGCGCAACGACCTTTGTGGTTCCCATTTGGTTAATGCTGTTATGCTCGATGGTCATGGCGCTTGGAACCTCCATCGGCGGTTATCGAATTATCAAATCTGTGGGTATGGACATGGTAAAGCTGAGCACCTATCAAGGCTTTGCGGCTGATACCGCGGCGGCGCTGTGCCTGCTTGGCTCCTCTGTGCTTGGCATTCCCGTAAGCACAACTCACACAAAAACAACGGCAATCATGGGCGTCGGCGCGTCCCGCAGGCTTCGAAGCGTGAATTGGAGCATGGTCAAGGACTTAATCCTTACATGGGTATTAACCTTTCCAGGTTGCGGATTGATTGGGTATTTAATGGCAAAACTATTTCTGTACTTTTTTGCATAGGAGATGAAGGATCATGAAAAAAGCCAATGATTATTTTGAAATGATGGAACGCCTTGTAAGCTATAGCGCGGAAGCGGCTGAAATGCTTGAGAACATTTTGAGGAGCTTTAACCCTGAACAAATTGATCAAAACCGTAAGGACATTCATGCCATTGAGCATGCGGCGGATGGTGCGCGGCATGAAATACTCACAAAGCTTTCCCGTGAATTTATCACACCCCTTGAGCGTGATGATATTTTACAGCTGGTACAAATCATAGATGATGTGACCGATGCGCTGGATGAAGTGGTGATCAACCTGTATATGTTCAATATTCGCACGCTCAGCGCAGATACACTCAAGCTTTCTGCACTGGTATTGCGTTGCGTGCATGCGCTGGAAGCCGCTGTGGCACAGCTGCGGCATTTCAAGAAAACAGAGCCGCTTGCAGAATTGCTGATTGAAGTCAACACCATTGAAAGCGAAGCGGATACCGTGTATACGGAGGCAATGCGCTCGCTGTTTACATCAGGTGCAGATCCCCTTCATATTCTTGGGCAGAGGGAAGTTTATGAGTGCTTGGAATCCTGCTGTGATTTGTGCGAGCATGCCGCTGATGTGATTGAAAACACAGTGATGAAAAACACCTGATGCAGAAAGGGCGATGATGGAATGTGTGAAAAGAAAACTGAAAGCGGAAAACAAAGCGGCCGACTGAAGCTGATTTGGCAGATTGTCTATATTTTCGGAACCTTGCTGCTTATGTCGCTGCTTGGCTTGGGCGACCCTGATTTTATCAACTTTTTTTCAGGCAAGCAACCGGTGAATAGCTCTTGGCTGATTCTATGCGGCATAGCCATGCTGGGCTTTTGGCTGTTGCAGGCCTGTGTATATGCAAGCGCCGCCAGCATTGTAGGCGCAAAAATCTCTTTTTGGTGCAACCTGCGCATTACCATGTTTGGGGAATACTACAGCGCCATCACCCCCTTTGCTTCAGGCGGGCAGCCTATGCAGCTTGGCTACTACAAGCGTTATGGGGTTGGTGCGGCAAAAGCCTCTTCTATTTTATCGGTGCGCTATATTTGCTTTGTGGGTTCCATCAGCCTGTGCTACCTATGCGCGGCCATTGTGGCGGGCGAACAAATACTGCGCAATTACCCGTTGGTGTTTTGGCTTACAACGCTCGGTTTTGTGATCAACTTTACCTCCCTTGTAATGGTGGTTATGATATTGGTGCGTCCTGCATTGGTCAGGCGCTTTGGGCTGTGGCTGATTCAGCTAGTTACCAAAATCAAACGTTTAAACGCTCGCCGGGAAAGCTGGAGCGAAAAATACGAAAAAGGGGTTGTGGAGTTTGGAGCGGCGGGGGAATGCATCAAAGCGCATCCGTACCACTGCTTTTGGGTGCTGCTGCAATCGCTTTTATCGGTGGGCTGTCAGTTTTCCATTGCCTATCTGGTGTACCGCGCATTGGGTTTATCGCAAGCGGGATATTTTGAACTGTTTTCCATGCAAATATTCCTATACCTTGCGGTGGCTTTTGCACCCACACCAGGCGCTATTGGCGCAACGGAGGGCGGGTTCTATCTTTTTTTTGCCATGGTGTTTCCCAAAAGCCTGCTGTATAGCGCAATGCTGATGTGGCGGCTGTTCACCTACTATTCCAACCTGCTCTTTGGTGCGGCGCTGATTGTGGGCGATGAAGTGAATGCGATGGTAAAGGCAAGGCGAGCAAAGCACACCCTGCCGTAAACGGAAAATAGGAACTTTTGCTTAAAGCTCGGGTGCATCGCTATCTGTCAGCAATGCCTCGGCTGTTTCCGGGGTTTCCGGCTGCTTCAAGACCATGAGCGCTTCCAAAGCGTTCATGGCCTTTAATTTTGGCACGAGAAGTGAAGAAACAAGCACCAAAGCGGCGCTTACGAGATATACGGAGGTGATGGGCATGAGGCTAACCAGCGTGCCGCAATACAAAGAGGAGAGCGGAATTCCCACCATGCCAAGTGCATTAAAAATGGAAGCCATGCGCGAGAGATAACCTTCATCAATCACACGGAAAAAGAGCACGTTTGTCATGAGGTTGAAAAACGAGATGGACATGGGCATGACACAGCCTGCGAGGAACAAAACACCATATTTGAACCATTCCATGCCCGCAAGCAGGCTTAGAAGCACAAAGGTCACATAATGAAAGGTCAGGCATACGCCGCATAGCACAATGGTTTTGGACAGGTTGAAGCGGGCCTTGAGGAGCGGATAGAGCATAGAGCCAATCAGCATACCAATGGAGCTTGCAACGCCGATTACAGATAAGGCATAAGCGTCCAAGTGCAAGGTATCTACAACGTAGGCGGTTTGCAGTTGATTTTGAGGGGATAACAGCAGGTTATACCCTACGCCGATCAAACAAAGCAAAACCAACGGGGGACGTTTTGTAAAATAACGAAAACCTGCCTTGAGCGTCTCCAAATAGCTTTCTTTTGGCTTGTCTTGCGAAGCAAGAACGGCTTTTGATTTGATTTTGAGCGTTGCCAACGCAAGCGAAGCCAACGCGAACAGGGTGCCGTCTGTGAGCAATGCGCCGCCGCCGCCCCAAAGACCAATGCAAATGCCGCCTAAGCCCGAACCAATCAATTGCGAAATTTGGGAAACCATGGTGCGCAAAGCAATGCCCGCATCCAGCTTTTCTGCTGGGATGATTTGGGGTATGGAAGCCATATAAGCGGGATCGGCACAGGATTCGCTAATGGAGATGACCAACGTAGCCATCAGCAGCATTGGCGCGGTTAACACGCCCAAGAGCATCAACGTACCCGTGATGAGCACAATGGCCGCACGAAACAGGCATGTGATCACCATCACGCGCTTTTTATTGAACCTTTCAATCAGCGGGGCTATAAAGGGAGTGATGAAAATGGTTGGCAATGCGTTTACGCCAATGATCAGGGTGAGCCATACCGCAGAGCCTGTGAGCTCATAGGCAATCCAGCTATAAGCGATGACATCGATGGAATCACCGATGCGCGAAAAAATGCAGGAAAGAAGGTAAAACCAAAAATTGCGTTCGTTTTTGAGCTGCTTATAGGTTTCGAGCATGTGCTTCACGGTGGTTTTCTACACTCCTTACCATTCATGACATGATTTTTTGTATCATACCATGGATTCAGGAACGCTGTCAAATGAGAAATGAATGAGAAAAGGCTAGGGCATAAGCCCTAGCCTGAATGAGATGATATTTAGCTCCGTTTGCAACGGCTTTCGCCCGTCCAGCCAAAGGCTTTGAACAGCTCTACAATGACCAGCGGCGCAATGCTCAGCCCAGCAACCAACAGCCATTGGGCACCTGTAAGCACAGCTACCTGGAACAGCCCTTGCAGGAAGGGTACAAACAGCACGCAGAATTGCAAAGTCAAACCGGCAAAGAGCGCGGGGAACATCCACTTGTTGAGCTTTGAACGGGAGAAAGCAGAATGGATGTTACTGCGCAGGTTAAAGGAATGAATCAGCTGCGAGAACGATAGCACCGCAAAAGCCATGGTGTGACCTGCTTCGGGGCTTACCGTATTGCCGGCAAGGAAGGCGCACAGCGCGAGCATGGCAACCATGATTCCTTGGTAGCATACGCGGAACAGCAGCGGCTTTGTGAAGATGGGGCTTTTGGGATCGCGTGGGGGATAGTCCATCACATCGGGCTCGGCGGGCTCCATGCCAAGCGCGAGCGCGGGCAAGGTATCGGTAATGAGGTTGACCCATAGAATGTGAATGGGCAACAGCGGCGTACCCCAGTTAAAGAGCGTGGCCAAGAAGATCACCAGAATTTCACCTAGGTTGGAGCTAAGCAAGAATTGAATGGCTTTGAGTATGTTGGCGTAGATGGTGCGCCCCTGTGCCACCGCTTCTACAATGGTGGCAAAGTTATCGTCCGTCAAAATCATGGCGGCGGCTTCCTTGCTTACCTCTGTACCTGTGATGCCCATGGCAACGCCGATATCGGCACGCTTCAGGGCAGGCGCGTCGTTTACGCCGTCACCAGTCATGGCAACGACATCGCCGTAGCTCTGCCATGCTTTGACAATTCGTACCTTGTGCTCGGGAGATACGCGGGCATAAACGGCAACGTTGCGAACCTCTTCGCGCAGGCGGTCATCATCCATGCGCTCAAGCTCCACACCAGTGAGCACGCGATCGCCCTTTTCCAAAATGCCCAGCTCTTTGGCAATGGCGCTAGCGGTTACTTTGTGATCCCCTGTAATCATCACAGGCTTAATGCCGGCGCGTTTGCATTTTTCCACTGCAACACGGGCGGTGGGGCGCGGCGGATCAATCATGCCCACAAGGCCAATCAGTATGAGCTCGCTCTCGTAGCCTGTACGGTCGCCGCCCTTTGCAAGCTCGGGCACCGAACCCATGGCAAAGGCCAGCACACGCAGGGCTGATACAGCCATTTCATTGGCAGAGTTTTGAAGCTTTTCCAAATCTGCTTCTGTAATGGGGCGAACCTTACCATCTTCCAATATGCGCGTGCAAAGCACAAGCACTTCATCTAACCCGCCCTTGGTGTAGGTAACGAGCTTGCCGTCAATGCTGTGAATGGTGGTCATGCGCTTGACTTCGCTGTCAAAGGGCAGTTCATCAAGGCGCGGGAATTGCTTTTGCAAATCTGTTTTGTGAAAGCCTTTGAGCTTAGCATAGTCCAGCAATGCGGTTTCAGTGGGATCGCCTGTAAAAATCTCCTCACCGTTTTCGTCTATGCTGGGTTGCCCATCGTTGCAAAGCGCAAGCGCGTGGGCAAATTCTGTGCCGAGCTGATCGTATTTGGCATCACCAACGGCAAAGGGGGCGGCGGTTGCCACCACGGTCATGCGGTTCATGGTGAGCGTGCCTGTTTTATCGGAGCAGATAACGGTTGCACTGCCGAGGGTTTCCACAGCGGGCAAACGGCGGATAATGGCGTTTTGCGCTATCATCTGCTGAACACCAATGGCGAGCACAATGGTCACAATGGCTAACAGCCCTTCTGGAATGGCGGCAACGGCCAAGCTAATGGCGGTCATGAACATTTCACCCGCGTCGTTTCCATACAGCACACCAACCAAAAATACCAATGCGCATACGCCGACGCACAAAATGGCCAGCTTCTTGCCAAGGTCTGCCATGCGGCGCTGAAGCGGCGTTTCAACGCCTTCTTCGTTGCTTAGCATGCCCGCAATTGCACCGATCTGCGTGTTCATGCCTGTTTCAACCACAATGCCTTCACCGCGGCCATAGGTAATCAAACTGCCAGAAAACACAAGGTTGTGGCGGTCGCCCAGCGGTAAATCCTCGCCTTCTTTACCTTCAATGGCTTCGATTTGCTTGTTAACGGGCTCGCTTTCCCCTGTGAGTGCGCTCTCGTTTACCTGCAGGTTAGCAGAAAAGGAAACGCGCATATCTGCGGATACATAATCGCCCGCATCCAGCAGCACCACATCGCCCGGTACCAGCTCTGCACCAGGGATGGTAATGATTGCGCCATCACGACGTACCTTTGCGTGCGGGGACGACATTTTTTTCAGTGCCTCCAAGGATTTTTCTGCGCGATTTTCTTGAATAACGCCAAGCAACGCATTTAAAAGGACCACAAATAGGATGATGGCCGCATCAACCCATTCGCCCAGCAGCACACCAGAAATAAGTGCAGCTACGAGCAAAACGATGACCATTACATCCTTAAATTGTTCAAAATACATGCGCCAAAGGCTTTTCTTCTTGCCTTGCTTCAGTTCGTTTTTACCGTACTGCTCCATCCTTTTGGCCGCTTCCTGTGCGCTCAAGCCATTTTGCGTATCTGTGCCAAGCGCCGTAGCCGTTTCGCTTACGCTTTGCTTGAACCAATCCATGTCCATCATCCTTTCGGTTTCCCAAATGTGTTGAGAATTGTTTCCACCGTGTAAAGATAGCATAAAGAAACAGAAAGGGGAACCCTTTCTGTTTCAATCATACCCTATGTTTGGCTCAAACATACGATATGCAGTCTGAAATGCGAAGCGTGAAAATTGCTTTTGACAGCTGAATCATAGCATGGGATAAAAGAGCCCCCGCCAGTAAATTTCACCGGAAAAGCCATCAAATTGTTTGCCTGAAAGAAAGAAGCAAACGCTTTTGATGCGCTCGTTACTGCAAAGCGTGTTTACCATGGCGTAGGTGAAAAGGCGTTCCGCTTGTGCGTCCATGCCCTTGCCAATGCTCGCAAAGGGCTGTGCAAAGTTGACGACCAAGGTATGCTCTGATAAGGCTATGCCCAACAGATCGGCATCCCGAATGGCATCCTTTGGCATAATGGGGGCTAGATTGGTAACGCTATCATAGCTTTGAGGGCCTTTGGCAAGCTCCACAAGCAATGTGCGGGGGTTTTGGCATTGGTAATAGGAAATGGGACGTTCGGTTTTGACAACGGTTTTTCCATGCGAATCGGCAAAATAGAGCGTGCATTGGTTATACAGAAGCGTTGCAAAATCGGCGCGCTTTTGAACATTTTCGGGAAAAATGACAGAGCTTTGAAAATCGGTGGTAAGAAGCAGTGTATCCACAGGTGCTTCGCCGATGGTGACATGGATTCCCGCAATGTTTGGAAAATAGGTGCATAGCGTATAGCATAGTGAAGCCATGCTTTGGGCACGCGTAAGGCCATAGGTTTCAAGCATCGCATCCAGATTATAGGCAAAGTGAAGGGTTGCAATCTGCCCGCCCTGCTTTTCAAAGTCTACCAAGGCAGGCGGATCGCTAAGCAAGTCGCTTAGGAGCGGAAGCGCTGGGGAACCCAAGGCTTGCTGAGGGCCATCGCCAAGCTGGCGCAAAATGGTTGTGACCATATCGGGGAAAAGCTGGTTTTGAAAGGAACAAGCGCGTACCTCGCTTAACATGCCGGAAGTGCCGCTAATGGGAAAATAAAGTGTTACGTTAGAGGAAAATGGCTTTGCGGCGGCACTGTCCTCTGCGGTGGCACGTCTGGATACCAACTGATCATACAGCGCACCAATATCCTGCTCCACATTGCGGCTGAGCGTGCCCATGGGGAGCGTGCCCGCAACATCCAGCCCAACGGGGCGGTCTGCTACCAAAACATTCACATAGTGGATATCGGTAAGCTCTGTTAAGGTGTTGGTCATTGCCTGACAGGCTATGAAAAACTGCTTTCGATCCATTTGCAGTGCGGAGGCGGAAAGGTTAATGGTGGCAACGTTTCCGCTCACTTCTACGGGGTTAATGCCATATAGCGCAAGCTTGACCTGCCCCCCCAATGCAGATACAACCCCATCGCCCGGGTAAGCGAGCAAGGCGCGTGTGAGGCTTTCCGCATGGGGGCGCGTAGGTGCAAAAATAACGGTTGAAGGGATAGCCGTTAAATGAGCGCCATCGTGACGCGGCAGATAAAGGGTTGCATCTACAGTGTATTCAAGCGCGGCATCGCCTATGGGGGCAATCAAATCAACAGCGGCGGGCGGCAGGGTCAGGGTAGGCTTATCCTTGGCAATGGGTATGCCAGCGCTTGTGCATGCACATAGCAAGGGAGCTATTAGACACAGCAGAAAGCAAAGCATGATTCGTTTTAGGCTCATAGGCAAGCGCCTCCTTTCGGCTATTGGATGGACATCAGGGAAAGAAGCGAGTCGTAGGAAATTTTCCAGATGCCGTTATCCAGCATGAGATGGACGGGATAGGCGGTGATGGTACGGGTCACGCCATTTTGGTGCAGGGAAAGGCTTGCACAAACCACTGCGCGTGAGCCATCTTGTGAAATACTGCCGCCGGTACAGGTGAAATCCCCAATGGCGGGATAAGCCTCCGCCATGTGTAAAAAGGCTTCCATGGTTGGGCGGTGTACGCCGTTGCCAAATGGCGCAACATAGGCGTAAAGCGTTTCCAAGTCCATTTTCTGCCATGCATCCAAAATACAAGCAGCCGTATTTTGCGGTGTAAGCAAAAGTGCTTCATTGCGGATGAGTGGATCGCTTAGCCCTGATAACTCGTTTAGAAAGTAGCTGTTATCCAGACGCAGGCTTTCTTTGGGGTTGTTATGGCCAATCATGATTTGTACACCCGTGTATGCAAAGCACTCCGTAACAGAGGCGACAATGCTTTGCATTTGAAGCTCGCGCAAAAGCGGCGCTTCCGTTGCCCAATCTGCCTGACCTTGCCAATCGGCAGGCAAATCCGCATTGCTGAGCAAGGTGTTGCTCAGGGTGACAAACAAGACTTGATTTTTGGAAGTAACATTTTCAACTTGGATGTTCTCTGGAAAAAGCCTGCGCAATTCCATATGACCCGCGCTTGGCCCCTGCAAAAGGGCATTGAGCAAGGCAAGCTCGTTGCTTTCATCCCTTTTAACGGTGAGCGTGCGGCTTTCCTTGGCAAGCATGGGCTGATTAAGGTAGCGGAAATAAAGCGTAGCCACAAATTCATCGGTATTGGTATCGGAGGCAGAGGCGGCGTGCAAATCCATGGAAAGCCCCGGTACGGCTGTGGCTTCTGCCTTGATTAACGGATTGCTGTGCATGGTACTGCATGCGCACAAGCTAAGCATGAGCACTGAAAGCAACAGGGTCAACTTGAGCCTTTTCATTGGCTACCTCCTCACATGCTTTTGGCATCCCAGCGGATCATCCTTGATGAATGGGCAATTCAACCGTGAAGGTGGTGCCGTGGCCTTCCTCGCTGTCCACAGACACCGTGCCGCCATGCATCAGCACCATTTGATGCACAATGCTTAACCCAAGGCCTGTACCGCCTGTATCGCGGCTGCGTGCCTTGTCCACACGATAAAAACGATCGAATATGTGAGATTGATCCTCCTTGGGTATACCAGGGCCGTTATCGGCGATGGTGAGAATGGCATCACGGCCAGAGCGGATGAGCCTGACGCGGATTTGGCCGCCATCCTGCGTATATTTCAGGGCGTTTTCCATGAGGTTGTAAACCACCTGCGTGAGCTTCGCACAGTCGGCATACATATCACAGCGGTCGTTTAATTGGAGCTTCATATCTTGCTTGCGCTTGGCGGCAACAAGGCCTAAACGGTGTGCCGTATCGGTTACCAGCTGTGCAAGGCTAAAGGTGGTGCGGTTTAAGCGCATGGTTTTGGAATCCATGCTGACCAAGGTGAGCAAATCGCTGATAATCAAATTTAAACGGTCGATTTCCTTGTTGATATCGGTTAAAAAATCGGTTCGGATTTCTTCGTCCATATCTGGCTGGTAGATAATGCTTTCAAGGAGTATTTTCATGGTGGACAGCGGCGTTTTTAGCTCGTGGCTGGCATTTGAAACAAATTGATTGCGGCTCTTGTCCAACATTTCGAGCTTTTCAGACATGGCATTGAAGGTTTCGGAAAGCTTGCGCATTTCACCGCTGCCGCGCTCTGGTACGCGTACAGAAAAATCACCGCGCCCCATGCGCTGAATGCTCCGAGTAAGGGAAAAAATGGGACGCGTAATCAAACGCGAAAAAACCAACGCAATGACCATCGCGGCGGCGGCGGCAATTAAAAAGTAAAACACCATTTGATCCTGCAATGTGAAAATGCGGTGCATCATATCCTGAATGGGCGAGGAAAAGAGCAGCACCCCAATGAGCTTGCTGTTGCGAGTGAGTGCGGAGCTGCAATAGCCCACCCACTGTGAATTTTGATCATAGGGGCGAAGAAAGGAAAAGGTTTCGTAAGAGCCCGCCTCACCCTTTAGGCGATGAACGCCATAATCCACGGTTTTACCCATGGTGAGTATGGAAGCCACTTCGGGCAGCTCCAAACGGGAGCCGTTGAGCTCGGAATAGCTGTCTGCCTGCACCTTGCCGCTTGGGTCAAGCACCATGAGCCTGCCGCCTAATTCGCCGCTGGCGGAAGAAAGGCGCTGGTTAAGCGCGCTCATTTCAGCAGACGAAAGAAGCGGGGCAAGCTCCACTGAGAGCTGCTCCGTAGCGGCACGATCCTGCTGCATGCGATCGTTGAACAAATAATCGCCTACCAGACCAATGAGAGAGGTGGCTACAGCATAGTAGCTCACCCCTACAATGAGCAGGAAGGCGAGTAGTATTTTCCAACGAATAGAGCTAAACGGATTCTTAATCCTTATCGGTGAAATAGTAGCCCACTCCCCACTTGGTGAAGATAAACTCCGGCTGTGCGGGATTGCGCTCAATTTTCTCGCGAAGTCGGCGAATGTGAACGTCTACTGTGCGTGCGTCACCTGTGTAATCGTATTTCCATACGGTTTCCAAAAGTGATTCACGGCTGAATACCTTGCCGCGGTTGTTGATAAAAACCTGCAGCAGGTCAAATTCCTTTGCGGTGAGGCGAACCTCTTTGCCCCCTAAGGATACAGAGCGGTTGATTGAGTTGATTTCCATATCATGAACGCGGATCACCTTGCGAGCCTCGCTTTGGGAACTGCCCGTAGCGCGGCGCATAATGGTTTTAATGCGTGCCTTGACCTCCAAAATGTTAAACGGCTTGGTCATGTAATCATCCGCGCCGTATTCAAGCCCCAGAATTTTGTCGATCTGTTCACCCTTTGCCGTTAACATGATGATGGGCACATTGCTATGCTCACGAATGCGTTGACAAACAGTGATGCCGTCAACCTTTGGCAACATTACATCCAACAGGATAAAATCATAATGACCGATAAAAAACTTAGCAAGAGCCTCTTCACCATCAGCGGCGGAATCGGTTTCAAAACCTTCCTGCTCAAGCGTATATTTCAAACCTTTTACGATCAACGGTTCATCGTCCACTAAAAGAATGCGCTTCGACATCAGATTCTTCCTTTCTTGCGCAAGGTGTTCACATCAATGTAAACACAATTATTTCATGCAATGGTTACATTGTAAAACCAAATATGAAAAAAAGCAAGTCCTAATGAAACATAAATTTCACAATTCGAGCAGAATCATGACAAAAACGTTTGAAATGTAAATATTAAGATTTTGATAGGAAGGGAATGAGCAAAGCTTCAGACATAGGCTTTGCAAAAAAGTAGCCCTGTATTTCTTGACAGCCGCAGGCCAGCACATAATCAAGCTGAGCTTGTGTTTCAATGCCCTCTGCAATGATGGTGCGCTCGAGTGCGGAAAACGCATGCACCAAATGGCGCAAAAAGTGGGAATCCACTTGGGACTCAAGGGTAGACCATACAATGCTTTTATCAATCTTGATATCATCAAAGGGAAGGTTTAGCATGCCTGCGACGTTTGAAAAGCCAACGCCAAAATCATCCAACGCAAAACGCATGCCCAAGGTGTGCATTTTCTCCATCAATTGACTGACTGTTTCGCCGTCATCTATCAGCAAGCGTTCGGTAATTTCGATTTTGATGCGATTGGGGGAAATGCCATTTTGATGAATGATTTCCAGCACTCGTTCGGTTATGTCGGGTTGCAGAAACTGTAAAAATGAAAAGTTAACAGAGATACAGGAGAGCTGTGCTTGGGGGAGGTTTAGGCTGTCGAGCTTTTTGAGCGTTTTGCAGGCTTGGTCCAGCACCCAATAAGTAATATCAACAATGAACCCGCTTTCCTCCGCAATGGGAATGAATTCGTCGGGATAAACAGAGCCTATGTCCAGCGGCTTCATGCGAAGCAAAGCTTCTGCCTGCGTAAAAGTGCCGCTTGAAGCTTCCCAGATGGGTTGATAAAAAACCTCGAAGCCGTGGTTTTGAAGCGCTGTTTCAAGCGCGTCCTGTATGCTTTGGCGGCGAAGGATGTCTTGATAAATGGTTGCGTCATAATGCAAAACAACATTGCTTTGTGATTTTTTGGCGGTGGAAACAAGGTAAGCCAGTACGGATTGCAATTCGCGTGCGGTTTTTCCCGCCTCGGGGTAAGTGAGCGTAGCAATGCGAATACCCAGCACGCATTCAATACCCTTTAATGTCCAGCTTTGTTCAAAGCGTTTTTGAATGGATTCAATCGTGCTTTGAACCTGCGAGCTTTGCGTGTCGTGCAGGATCAGCGCAAACTGATCACCATCCAAACGGTAGAGAAAGCTTGAAGCCGCCAAGGTGGATAGGTACTGCCCGATACTGCAAAGCAGAGCGTCACCGGCTTGCGCACCAAAGCGGCTGTTGATGTGCTTGAAATTTCGAATGCCCAGAAGAATCACCGTGAAGGGCTTTTCGATTTTTGCCGCAAGCTCCAGAGATTTTAAGAACGTTCTTCGATTCAGCAAGCCTGTGAGCTCGTCGGCAACCATCCGTTGATTCTGCAAATATAGGTAAAGCACAAAAATGGTGGTGAAGCCAGCGGTTCCTGTAAGGATAACGTCGGGCATGAAATTTTGGGTAACGACCAAGCCAAGCGCTAAGAACGGAAACAGCAAAATAACGTAGATGATCCTTTTTTCCACCCTTTTGCGGTTGATGAAGGCAAAAAGGACTGTTGCGGCTGAATAGAAATAAAAAATGACATAGGGCAGGTTGACCCAAGCTTGCTGTACATATCCGCGGTCTGGTAGAACGCAAAAAATATTGTGTACAAAAGGATTGAGCAGAATGACAATGAAATACAGCAAATAGGGGATGGCCCATAACCGCCAAAGCGGATGCATACGTTCAAAGGAATAGTCATAATACAAAATGCAAATGGCGTAATAAAAATAAATAAGCGGCATAAGCGGCGTAATAATGTAGTAAATGGTGGTTACACCCATCACAAGCATGTGGGGCAAGCTTTGGTAGGAGTAAATCATATAGGTAGATAAGAGGTTGAAGAAAATGGAAAAAAGAACGGAATAGCAGGCGTTACGAAACATACGGTCGCGAACGGTATGAACAAATAAGGCTTTTCTGGAATAGACCATGATGATGATCAGTAAAATACCCGCAATCCATTCAGGAACAATATTCCAAGTCACGCATAACGCCTTCATTCTTAAAACATGTGTAACCGTCGAAACGATTTGGAGAATATCTTATTCTAACAGCAAAGAAACGTATCTGTCAAGAAAAGGTCAAAAAAAGCCCGCATCTGCTTTGCACCTTGAATGTGTGCGTCAGAGGCGGGGGAAGAATGCGATGGGAAGGCGATGGTTACAGTTTTGCGATTTCCTGTTCAACCATGTCCTTTGTGGCATAATTGAGCGGTGAAAAACGGCCTGTCAACGCTTTTTCCAGCTTTGCGCGAGCGGCGGCCTTATCGCCTGCTTCTAAATCATATTTGGAAAGGAAATACAGCGTGTCGATTTGCCCCGCTTTCACAGCGATTGCTTTATCAAAGTATACTTTTGCTTTTGCTTTATCGTTCAAAAGGCGATAATAGGTCTGTGCAAGGTTGTCTAGGCAGATGCTGTCTTCATCGTCGTATTCGCAGGCTTCTGTGTTAAAAGCCAACGCTTTATCAGTCTCGTTTGCTTCTACGTAGAGGTAGCCAAGGGTTTCGTACACAAGCCCGCTGGCGGCCTTTTGATGCTGACGTTCCAAAATATCCAAAGCCTTTTGCATTTCACCCATTTTGTATACGCAAGAGGCATAGTGCACAAAGAGCTGGCGGCGGTTATCCTCCGACATGGGGTATTTTTGAATCTTTACCAGCAGCTCGCGCGCTTCCCCAAAGCGGCCATTGCGAATGAGCAATACCGAATAGCTCAGCAGATAGCGGACATCGGTTAAGCCTTCGTCGATCGCTTCTTTGTAGAGCTTCATTGCACCGTCAATGTCCCCCTTGGATATTTTTGCAGCAGCACTGCGTGCCTTGAAGGATGTCATTATGCCCATGGAAAAGTCCTCCCTATAACAAATTGGATGCGGACGGCGCTGTACAGAGCTTGCGCCGTAAACGTGCATAACGGTATTGTAACTCAATTTGACGTTCTTGTACAGCCTCGGAAGCAAAAAGGGTTGGTTCAGACAACAATAGCAGTGCTTGGCGCGTGTAGTGAAGCGCTTGCTCGGGGTTCTTTAGCTGATGCTCGTAGAGCTTGGCAAGGGCTTCGTAGGCGTTAACGGCGTTGTCTCCGCGCATGGCCATGGCGTGGTAGAGCTTGATGGCGGCTTCTGTTTTGCCTTGACGCTTTTGCGCCAAAGCCATCGCTTCAAACGCCTCCGCACGCTGGGCACCGCTGGAGCAAAGGCGGTAGCATTTTGTGGCTTTTTGATCCTCCTTGCTTTTTTCAAGCATGCGGGCGAGGGAAAGCAGGTCCTCGCCCTCTGTCATTTTTTCAGGACAGCTCACCTGATAGCAAAGGTAATAGAAGAGCTGTGCAAGGCTGACAATATCCTGCTTGTTGTGGCTTAGCACATCCAATAGCGGTTCAAAATTGCCGCTTTTTAAATATGCAAAATACGCCTGCGGCACAAGCGCACCAGGCAGATCACCCGTGCGCACCACATGCAATAGCTGTTCCTCCAAATGGGCAAGCGTGCATTGCTTGAGCCGAAGCTTCCATAACCTTCGCGCGGGAAAGAGCACATCCGCATGGGCATCCGGGAAGCAGACCTGCTTGAAGCGGTTCATGATCAAGCGGCTTTTGAGCAGGGGCACGTCAAAAGCACGTCCGTTAAAGGTGCATAGCACGGTAAAGCGCTTCATGAGGGTACAAAGCGCGTGCAGAAGCTCTGGCTCCTGCGAATAGTCATGCATTAAGTATTGCTCCACCACAAAGCCGCTGGGGGTAAAGTAGCCCAAGCCAATCTCGAAAGCGACCGTTCCCGCGCCGCCTGATAAGCCTGTGGTTTCCGTATCCAAAAACAGAATATCCTCAGGCAATACTTGGCGTGGAAACGAACAGCCGAAGATGCTTTGAAGCACCTCGGGTGTGGCGTAACGGCGATCGGTAAAGGTGGAAAGCGGGAAAATGGCTTGCGCGTGATAACAGCCTGCTGTGGCTTCTCCCGCCTGAAGCGGCGCGGCGGGAACGCCCTTTGTGGGTGAAATGTCAAGCATGCGCAGCTTGCTGAGCAAATCGGCCATTATGAAAGCATCTCCCTTAAAACGGCGCAGGCGTTTTGCTTACCCTCTTCGCCGATTTCCGCAAGAGGCCCAACACAGCTGGGGCAACCGTCCTCACAGGCACAGTCCGTTGCTATGGAAAGCGCATGCTCAAGCAGCAATTCCTGCATTTGGAAAGCTTTTTCGCTCAAGCCAACGCCGCCAGGAAAAGCATCGTAAAGGAACAAGGTGGGTTTGTCAGTGATGGGGGCTTTGACCTGATAAACCACATTCACATCGCGCGGGGAGCACATGAGGTAGATGGGCGCAACGATGGAAAGCAGGTTGGAAATGCCGACCAATGCGCCCTGCAACACATCGTTTGGGTAGCGAGAGGTGAGCGAAGCTGGAAGCGTCCACCACATGCCCACGGTGTGCAAGTCGGACTGCGGCAAACGAACCTCGCCAAACCCTACGTTTTCGTGGGTGTCCAGCTTGATTTTTTTAAACATTTTGACAATGCTGCTTACGCGAAGCTCGCCAAGGGTAAGCCCTATGCCGTTTGAAAGGGCTTTTTCTTCAAGCTCGTCTAAAATGTGCAGGCTCACATTCAAATCAGCATCGGTATAATAATCCACGTCTACCGCGCGAATAAAGGCTTTACAGCCGTCATAATCCAGCTTTTCCACCTGATATTGCTTGGCCTCATGCATATAAATGGCATTTTCGTGCAACAGCATGGGCACCGTGAAGCGATCCATTTCGCCGATGACGCGATGGTGCGCGGGGTTGGTGATGTCGATGATGACAAAGTTTTCTGTTTTGGCACTGCGAAGGCTGATTTCGCCTGACGGCAAGTCCTCCTCCATCCAATAAAACTTGTGATCCAAATGGCGCAGAATGTTGTTTTCCGTCAGGTATTCCAAGAACTGTGCTGTATCGGCTACATTGCCGAAGCTTTCGCCCTCCTCAAAGGGCAGCTCGTAGGCGGAGCACTTGATATGGGAAAGCAGAACATACAAATTGTTGGGCTGTACAAGGGCATTTTCAGGCGAGGCTTGCAGAAAATATTCGGGATGCGATATGATGTATTGGTCAATGGCGGCAGAGGAGGCAACCATGATGGTAAGCGCCGTATCCTTGCGCCTGCCCGCGCGCCCCGCCTGCTGCCATGTGCTTGCAATGGTGCCAGGATAGCCGCACATTACACAGCAGGATAGGGAGCCGATGTCGATACCAAGCTCCAGCGCGTTTGTGGAAATGACCATGTCAATTTCGCCCGCCCGCAAGCCGCGCTCAATTTCACGCCGTTCCAACGGCAAATAACCGCCGCGGTAGCCGCGCACCCGTCCCGAAAAGCCGTAGGGATCGCGCACGCATTCCTTCATGTATTTGGTAAGCACTTCAACCTGTAAACGGCTTTTGGCAAAAACAATGGTGGGAATGCCGTTTTGAAGCAAAGTCTGCGCAATGTGACGCGTTTGGGTGACAACGCTTTTGCGTATGCCCAGCTGGCGGTTCACAACAGGCGGGTTATAGAAAACAAAATGCCGTTCGCCCATGGGCGCGCCGTTTTGAGTAATGGCGGTGATATTACGGCCTGTGAGCGCACTTGCCAATTCAACAGGGTTGGCAATGGTGGCACTGCAAAGGATGAAGCGCGGATGACTGCCATAAAAGGCGCAAAGCCGCAGCAGGCGGCGAAGCACGTTTGCGAGATGGCTCCCAAACACGCCGCGGTAGGTGTGAATTTCATCAATGACGATATATTCGAGGTTTTCAAACAGCTTGACCCATTTGGTGTGGTGCGGCAATATGCTTGAATGGAGCATATCGGGGTTGGTGACCACGATGTGCCCTGCCTGACGGATGGCTTTGCGTGCCGCGCCCTGTGTATCCCCATCGTAGGTGTAAGCCTTGATATCCATGCCCAGCGCCTCAATCATGCCATACAGGCCGCTGACTTGATCGGAAGAGAGTGCTTTGGTGGGGAAGAGGTACAGCGCACGAGCGTCGTTGTTTTCCAAAATGGTGCTCAAAACGGGCAGGTTATAGCAAAGCGTTTTCCCGCTGGCTGTGGGGGTTACCACAACAAAATCCTTTTTGTCACGCGCTAAGCGGAAGCTTTCCGCTTGGTGAATGTAGAGGCGGTGAATACCGCGGGCATGAAGCACTTGCTTGATGCGTTCGTCCATTGCCTGCGGCAGGTCGGCGTATTGCCCTTGGGTGGCAGGCAAGGTACGCCATGCGGTAACACAGTCCATGAAGGACGAATCGCTTTGAAGACGGGATACAAGCTGGTCAAGATTCATGGCAGTCGCCTCACTTTCATTTGTACGAACACTTGTGCGCAAGTTTATTATAACAGGCATTGGTTCATGGGGCAAGAGAAAGTTAACGGAGGCTGAACCTATGCCTTCAGCTCCGCTATTTGTTCAGCCAAATTGTTTAGATAGAGCCAGCGCTCCATTTTTAGCTCCAATGCGGCTTCCAGCTCACAAAGACGCGTTTCCAAGGCTTGCAAGGCAATATAGTCGCTTGCTTTTTCTGCCTGCTCTTTTTTGACTGCGGCAATTTCGTTTTCCAGCTTGGCAAGCTCGCCGTCAATGGTTTCAAAGTCCCTTTGTTCGCCAAAGGTAAATTTAGCCTTTTTCTGCAACGCTTGCTTCTCGGATTTTTGCTCGGTTGGTTTTTTGGTTTCACGCTCTGCAAAATGCCTTGTTTCCAGATATTGGGCATATCCGCCCTGATAGGTGGTGACAGTACCCTCATCCTCCACGGCAAATACGCGGCGCACCACCTTGTCCAAAAACCAACGGTCATGCGAAACCGCAATCACCGCACCTTGAAAGGTTTCCAAATAGTCCTCCAATATGGTAAGGGTTTGAATGTCCAAATCGTTTGTAGGCTCATCCAGCAGCAGTACATTGGGCGCTTGAACCAAAATGGACAGCAGAAAAAGCCGACGCTTTTCCCCGCCGGAAAGCTTGCCGATTTGGCTGTATTGCGCATCGCCAACAAATAAAAACTTTTCAAGCATTTGGCTGGCGGTAAGGGTTCCCTGCGGCGTTTCGATGCTATTGCCAATTTGCTGCATGTACTCAATAACGCGCTGTGTTGGCTCAATGGGCGGGTTTTCCTGACTAAAATAGCCGATTCGCACGGTTTCGCCAACGGCAATGCTTCCCGAATCGGGCGTGAGCACGCCCGCAATCAAATTCAGAAGCGTTGATTTGCCGCTGCCGTTGTGACCAATGATGCCAACCCGATCATCCCTTAAAAGAATATAGCTAAAATCCTTTACCACGGTTTTACCCGCAAAGGCTTTGCTTACTTTAGAAAGCTCAATGATTTTGCGCCCAAGCCTGCCAGAAACAGACGAAAGCTCAAGCTCTGCCCTTTGTGCGGGTGCTGACTGGTTTTTGAGGTTATCGTAGCGCTCCAGCCGCTCCCTGCTTTTGGTGCCGCGAGCGGTGGCACCCTGCATTACCCATTGGTATTCGCGCTTGAGAAGGGATTGGCGCTTGCGTTCGCTGGCCTCTGTCATATCCTCCCGCTCGGCTTTTAGCTTCAAGTATTGCTCGTAATTACCCGCATAAGTATACAGCGAGCCGTTATCCACCTCTACCATTCGGTTTACAACGCGCTCAAGAAAGTACCTGTCGTGGGTCACCATGACCAAGGCGCTTTTGATTTTGCGCAGATAATCTTCCAGCCAGCAGACCATTTCATTATCCAAATGGTTGGTGGGTTCATCTAAAATGAGCACATCACAGGGATGCACCAACGCGGAGGCCATGGCTACCCGCTTGCGCAGTCCGCCTGACAGCTCGCCCACAGGCTGATCAAACTGTGTTACGCCCAATTTGGTCAAAATGGTTTTTGCTTCGTATTCCGCAAGCTCGCGCGCTTGCTTGGAAAGCCCTGCAAACACCTGCTCCAAAACAGTGCGTTCTTGGTCAAAAGCGGGTTCCTGCGGCAAATATTCAATTCGCACATTGGATTCACGGGTGATGGTGCCTGTGTCGGGCTGTTCGCCGCCTGCCAAAATACGAAGCAAAGTGGTTTTGCCTGTGCCGTTGACCCCAATGACGCCCACCCTGTCGCCCTTTTCCAAATAAAAATTGGCATGATTCAAAACCGTTCGCGTTGCATAGACCTTGGTGATTTGTTCTGCCGATATTAACATATATTGGTTTCCCCATATTTCCATTTTGATAGGTATGACAGGCGACCGCACTGTGAAATCGTACGGCCGCCTCGTTGGTTTGCTTTATACGTTTGCGATGGCTGGAAGGCTTGCTTCATTGGCTTTTTCAAACCCGATTTTATGCTCTTCGTTGATAAACAGCTTAACACTGTTGCCAAGCGCAATATGTCCCGCGATAATTTCCTCGCTCAGCGCATCCTCCACGGTACGTTGAATGGTTCTGCGGAGCGGTCTTGCGCCATAGTTAGCATCATAGCCCTCTTTGGCCAAATACTCCACAACGGAAGCATCGTAGATGAGCGTAATGCCGCGCTCGCGCAAGCGCTTGGATACGCTTTCCAGCATCAACCCCGCGATTTGCTGAATTTCATTTGGCTCCAACGCATGGAACACAATCAGGTCGTCAATGCGGTTGATGAACTCGGGGCGGAAGGTGTCCTTTACCTCTACCATTACGCGCTCTTTCATGGCTTCATAATCCCGCGCGGCTTCTACACTGCCGCCAAAGCCTAGGGAACGCTTGGAAACAATGGTGTTTGCACCTGCGTTGGAGGTCATGACGATGATGGTGTTTTTGAAGTTGACCACACGCCCTGTGCTATCGGTAAGCCGACCATCGTCCAGAATTTGAAGCAAAATATTAAAGACGTCGGGGTGCGCTTTTTCCACCTCGTCAAACAGTACAACGCTATAAGGCTTGTTGCGCACCTTTTGGGTGAGCTGTCCGCCTTCCTCGTAGCCCACATAGCCCGGAGGGCTGCCCACCAAGCGGGATACGCTGTGCTTTTCCATGTACTCGCTCATGTCAATGCGCACCACGGCGTTTTCATCGTCAAACATGACGGCGCTAAGCGCACGGCACAGCTCGGTTTTGCCCACCCCTGTGGGGCCTAGGAAGATAAACGAGCCAATGGGGCGCTTGGGGTCCTGCAAGCCTGCACGCGCACGGCGAAGCGCACGGCTGACAGCGCTGATGGCTTCATCCTGACCTACAACGCGCTTGTGCAGCAATTCTTCCATATGAAGCAAGCGTTCGCTTTCGTCCTCGGTCATTTTTTTCACGGGCACACCTGTCCAGCTTGCCACAATTTGGGCGATATCCTCTTCGGTGACAACGTCGCGGCTGGTGGATTTGAGCTGTTCCCAAGCGGTGCGTGTTTGTGCAACCTCTTCGCGGAGCTTGCGTTCTTCATCCCGCAATTGAGCGGCCTTTTCAAAATCCTGATGCGCTATGGATTCTTTTTTTTCGTTTTGAAGCGCCTTTAAGCGCTCCTCCTGCTCCTTGACATCGGGTGGGGCGGTAAAGCTATGCAGGCGCACGCGTGAGGCGGCTTCGTCCATAAGGTCTATGGCCTTGTCGGGCAAAAAGCGATCGCTGATATAGCGGTCGGACAGGCTGACGGCCGCGTCTAGCGCTTCATCGGTAATTTTTACCTTGTGGTGCGCCTCGTAACGGTCGCGCAGACCCTTCAAAATAAGAAGCGCTTGCTCTGCGGTGGGTTCGCCCACCTTGACGGGCTGAAAGCGGCGCTCGAGCGCGGCATCCTTCTCGATGTTCTTACGGTATTCGTCCAGTGTGGTTGCACCGATGCATTGAAGCTCGCCGCGTGCCAGCGCGGGTTTTAGGATATTGGCCGCATCCAAACTGCCTTCGGCCTTGCCAGCGCCTACCAGCGTGTGAAACTCGTCGATGAACAAAATCACATTGCCCTGCTTTTGCACATCCTTAATGGTGTCCTTGAGGCGCTCCTCAAACTCTCCGCGGTATTTGCTGCCTGCAATCATGCTCCCTAAGTCCAGCGAAACAATGCGCTTGCCTGTGAGCGTTTCGGGTACCTTGCCAGCCACAATCAGCTGTGCCAGCCCTTCCACAACAGCGCTTTTGCCAACGCCGGGTTCGCCGATCAGCACGGGATTGTTTTTGGTGCGGCGGCTCATGATTTGCATAATCCGTTCAATTTCTGTACTTCTGCCAATCACGGGATCAAGCTCGCCATCCTGTGCGGCCTTGGTAAGGTCGCGGCTGTATTTGTCAAGCACGCTTCCGTTTTTGCTGTCAGGATCATTAGCGGGGGCTTCCTCCTCGGAAGAGCCATCGGGCTGGTTGGTTGCAAGGCTTGTTTCAATATGCTGCTTGAGCGCTTGGGTATCTACGCCCATTTCACGAAGCAGGCTGACCGCAACGCCTTCCCCCTCATGCAGCAGTGCAAGCCAAAAATGCTCTGTACCTACAAAGCTATGGTGCAGGCGGCGGCTTTCCATAATACTGCTTTCTAAAATTTTCTTACTGCGCGGCGTAAGCTCCAGCATGCCGGCATTTTGCTTTGAACCCTCGCCCAGCAATTCGCGAATGCGTACAAAAACCGCATCGTAGGTGACTGCTTTGGGCAATAAATCAGCAATCATGGGGCCGGGCTCTTTCAGCAGACCCAATAAAATATGCTCGGTACCTACATAGGGCTGGTGAAGCGCTACGGCGGCCTGCTGTGCGGCGGCAACCGCCCGCTGCGCCCGTTGGGTAAAACGTCCGAAAATTGGCATGGATGATTCCTCCTATCCGTTACAATCCAAGGCTTGATGCACGATTTCACAGCGTGCGCGTTCGGTGGAAAGGCTGTTGTTGTTTTGCTGGATGAAGCGTGTTACATGCGCGGTTTGCGCGGTGGTTAAAAGCTCGTCAACCATGGAAAGACGATCGTCAAGCAAACCGCAGGTGATACCCAAGCGCAAATTGCTCCAATGCTGCATAAACTCCTTTTCATCCATGGTTACGGCATAGCGCAAAAGGCCGTAGCTACGGAAGATGGTATCTTTAAGCTCCGTTGCTTGCTGATTGAGGCAACGCTCCCGAAGCGCGGTTTCCATGTCGATCAGCTGTACGCCAACTGCTGTAACCGCTTCAATGATTTCCTCCTCCGTGCGCCCAAGCGTTACTTGGTTGCTTACTTGGTAAAGATCGCCTAGCGCCTCGCTGCCCTCCCCGTAAATGCCGCGCATGGTAAGCCCGAGCTTTGCAATGCTTTGGTTGACAGTGCCCATTTGCTTATAGCGCGTGAGCATGGGCAAATGCATCATTAAAGAGGCACGCATGCCAGTGCCTGTGTTTGTGGGGCATGCGGTAAGGTAGCCAAGCTGCGGATCAAAGCTGAAGGCACATTCGTCCTGCAATCTGCCTTCGGCGCTAAAGGCTTCCTCTGCGGCCTTTTGCAAGTCAAAGCCCTCCATAATGGCTTGAATGCGAAGGTGATCCTCCTCATTGATCATGATGCTGACGCGGCGATCCACACGAACCAAAGCCGCGCCGACATCGCTATGCTGTAAGAGATCGCGGCTGATAAGGTGGCGCTCCATGAGTGCCATGCGGCCGACCTTTGGCATGGAGGACAGGGCAAAAAGCGTGTAATCACTCCCTGAACGATCTTTTTCCATGGCGGTCAGCGCTCTTGTAATGCATAGCTTGGCATTTTCAGGGTGATCCACTGCCGAAAACGGCAAATCGTAGTAGTTACGAGCCAAACGAACGCGGCCTGAAACCACCACATTGCTTGAAGGGTCGCTCATTTACAATCCGCCTCCTTGCTTACAGTCAGTGCGCGAAGCTCATCGCGATATTTTGCCGCTTCTTCAAAGTTTTCACTTGCCACCGCCTGTTCCATTTTTTGACGGAGATCTTCCATTTGCTGTTCAAGCTCCAGCCCAGCTTCCTTTACAAAGGTGGGCGGTACGCGCCCCGCATGCTGTGTACGTCCGTGAATGCGCTGCAGAAGCGGCTTGAGCTGTTCGGCAAAGTCACGGTAGCATTGTGCACAGCCCAATTTGCCTGTGCGTTCAAATTCGGAGTAGGTAAGCCCGCAATTTGAGCAAGTCAGTTCCGCCTGCGGAGTTTGTGCGCTTCCCAACAGGGACAAAATGGAGCTTAAAAAGCTTTGCATATCGCCTTGCGCAAAGCTGAGCTCCATGCTTTTCATACATTCGGGGCAGAGATGACGTGTGGTGACCTCGTCACCTGAGGTTACGGTAATCATCACTGTGGCTTGATTTTTTTTACATTCCTCACAAAGCATAGTTGCCCCCTCCTTTGATCGTTACTCGCTTTTACCGTCTTTAGCGATTTCTTGAAGCATGCTTTTCAAAATATGTGCCCTGAGTGCGTTTTTCATGGTTTCTGGAATGGGCAAGCCCAAGGCTTGTGTGGATAGGGCAGACTGCATGAGCGCACCCTTGCTAGGCGTAACCAAGCCGCGCTCTATCAGCTGACAAATCAAATGCGCCGCGCTATGCAGATCAATGGAATCCCCAATGCGCTCATGGAGCATATACAACAGCTGCTCGCTGGTGTCCTGCTCAATGCGGAAAATGCGGATGTATCCGCCGCCCCCGCGTCTGCTTTCAATGACGTAGCCGTGATCGGGCGTAAAGCGCGTGGCGAGCACATAGTTAATTTGGGAGGGCGCACAATTAAAATACTCGGCCAGCTCATTGCGCTTAAGCTCAACCTCGGGGTCTTCTTGCGTGAGCATGGCTTTGATGAACTGTTCAATGGTATCGCTTAATCGCATGATGCCCCTCCTTTCGTCGAAGAATGTTGACCATCTTTGACATATGTATTTTAGCACTGAACTTTTGAAAATGCAATGGAATGTTACGGATGTTAAAAGCTCATTTTGGGCGAATTGTGCTTTCACTGCTACTGTGCTATGCTTATGAAAACATACAAAGAATTTTAAAAATGATTCAACTAATTTTGATCGCTGATACGTCAAAGGGGTGTAAGGAGGTGAGCAGTCCATGGAAGTTGTCACGAGCTCTGACATCGTCCAAGACGAATTATTCTGCCATTTGGTGGAGCAATACCAACTGGCATTGCTGCATACATGCTGCATCTATCTTCGGGATCGAGCCCTTGCGGAGGATGCCGTGCAAGAAACTTTTCTGAAAGCCTATCAGGCAATGGGGAATTTTCGGGGTGAATGCAGCGAGAAAACGTGGCTGATGCGCATTGCCATGAACACCTGCCACGACATGAAGCGATCGGGTTGGTTCCGATATATGGATCGGCATATTACACCGGATTTACTGTCAGAACCGCAAACCGTTTCCGTAGAAGCCGGGGTGGAAATCGTGGCTGAAATCACGAAGCTGCCGCCCAAGCTGCGAGAGGTGATTTTGCTGTATTACTATCAAAACATGAACGTCTATGAGATTGCGGAAGCATTGGGGATTGACCATTCTTCCGTATCCAACCGAATGAAAAGAGCGAAGGATCAACTTCGCATTGCCATGAAAGGAGCGTATTTCAATGAGTGAACAGCGGGATAAGGAATTTGTCCAAAGCGCGGTGGATGCTTGCTTTTCGGATTTGAAGGGCGATCCTTGGCTTGCACAGCGCATTATGAACGGCGCAGAACAGGAAAGAAAAGTGAAAAAGAAGCTATCTTTTGGACTGGTGCTTGCCCTTGGACTGGTGCTGGCGACCGTGGCGGTTGCTATCGCGGCTCAGCAGCTGGGTTGGGTGGACTTTTTCGGAACGAATTACAATATTACCGTTCCTACAGCGGCGCAGGAAGCCATGGATGCCACCCAGCCGCAAACCTTTGAAGTTGGCCCGATGACATTCACTTTCAAGCAGCTGCTCACGGATAAACGCATTGCGATGAGCTCCGCAGAGGTTCATATGACCGACGGCACCGAAGTGCTGTATGCGGACGATTCAAATTTTTATGAAACCATGGATGGTATCAGCGATACGGTGCTCAAAAAGTATAATCTCAAGCCCGGCACCACTTGGGTGGATGCCGCCAAGCAGTTGGAGTTGCCCCTCTATGGTATTCGCGCATTGATAGAGATTGCGCCTGAATACGGTGAAGGGCAGGCAATGGAAAGCACGCTTTGGAATGAAGATGGCTCCATTGTGTACTTTCACATGCCCATGCTTAACAAAAATGCTGTGACGGATGATTTGCCCATTGCGCTGTATATGGCGGTTCATCGGTATGATCCTGCCACGGACGAGGTGAAGGTAAACCAATGGACTGACCGCAAAGAAATCACGCTGCCCGTGGCTCCCTTGCTGGCTGAAAAGACGTATCTGCCGCAGGGCGATACCGAGTTTGCTGAGGGTATGAAGCTGGAAGAGGTACATGCCGAGCAGTACGTTACGGGCATTTATCTGACATGCACGTTCACCGTGCCAGACGGTATGACGGAGGAAGAAGCAAGCGATATCCTGCATAGGTCGTACCTTTGTGACGGTGAAGGAAACGATTTGCCCATGGGGATGAACCTGTCTAGCGGTGTGTTTACGAACGAACTTCCCACGGTGAAAACGGAAACCATGACTTCTCTTGAAAAGATGCCCGATGCACTTATCGTCAGCGACGGTGAAACGGAGATCACGGTCAAGTGAATCTATGCTCGCCGAGTGAATAAGGACTTTCACTCGGCAAGTTTCCTATGGCGAAAGACATGCGGAACAAAAGAAAGCGAGAAAAGCAAATGAAGAAAGCTATAAGCCTATTGTTATTGCTATTGATATGTATGCTGATTCCCTCGCTGGCGCTGGCAAAAACAAAGGACGAACCCATCCCCGACTTCTGCAAACCCGTCTTGGAAGCATGGAACGCAAAG
>JAVXND010000003.1:0-10437 GCA_036645955.1 Clostridia bacterium
ATCAACGAAATTGACTTTGAAGACAGCGAAAACTATATGTGGTCGCCCAACCTCAAGCAATTCGCTATTGATAACGGCATGTGGAGCGAAGACAGCGGCAAGCCCTTTGAACCCGCTACCCTCTATGCGCCAGACAACAGCATAGAATGCAAGCGTCGTGAGTGGCGTGCTTTTGATCTGGTTGCGCCCAGCTTGAAGCTTGACCCCAATGCAGACCGTTATCCCTTCTATGTTACAGCCGAAAAGAAGCTGACTGTGCAGGATGTATTCCTGATGAATGGCGACTACTATGCGGGCACCGAATTTGATGTGTCCCTGTCGCCTGAAGCAGGCCCGTATGGCAACCCACTCAGCGAGTTTAACAAGGAACGCCCCATCAACATGTACCGTGCAATTTATCACACCATTGCCAACGTGAAGGGCTGGCTGCCTGACGAAGTCAAGTGCCTCGTGTGGTACGGTCACGGCGCGGCTGATTCTACCTTCATTACGCCTTTGTGGGCTTCCATGACCAGACTACCCGAATTTTATACCAATGGCACACGCTATGGCAAGTTCGACCGCGACTCCGCTTGGTGGGTTTCTTCCTATGTGCAGCAGACTGCAACGCAAAACTATCGCAGTGCTATCAAGGAAATCCACGAAGCACGCGATGGACGTATGGCAACACAGTACGAAATAGTTGACCAAATCCAAAAGACTGCCGCCGCTTTGATTGAAGCAGGCAACAAAGAAGCCGCCGTTGAATTCATCACCTCCTATGCGTACAACAACGCCCAGGAATGGCATGACTACTGGCTGGAATTCGGCGATGAACTGTATGGTACCTACATGTTCAACCGTGTTGACATGAAGAGAGCACCTTATACGGATTGGTGGCAGGGCATTTTGGACAATGCACCCAGAAACCCCGGCTTTGTAGAAGAAGCCGCTAAGTAAACAAAAAAATCCAAGCGCCTGTCATGGGCGCTTGGATTTTTTTTCATTAGAGCATTTGTAAAAACAACCCAATCCGATGCGCAATGAGCGCATGCCCTTCATCGCTTGGGTGCAGTCCATCGGGGCAAAGCCGCGCACGGGAAACCTCGTTATTTGGCTGTATGCCGCTTGTTGCATACAAATCAAGCACTGGCAAGCCATAGTACAGCGCTACCTCGAGCAATATGTCGCGGTATACCTTGAGCGGAGCAACACTCCATGGCTTTCTGTCCCCATGAGGATCATCCTCGTTCCAGCGGTGCAGGGGCGTTAAAATCACCACGGGCTTGCCCACATAACGGTTAAGCAATCCAGACATTAAAAAGTGACAGGCACCATAAAAGGTGGCTGGATCACGATCTGCAAACACCCCAAGCGGTGCTTCGCCGTGGCCAAAATCGTTTGTTCCCCCAAAAACCACCACGGCATCTGCGCTTTGATCCATTTCATCCAAACGCATGCAGTAGTCACGGTCGTATTCCTCTGCGGTAATGATCTGCTGGCGTGCTATCCGCGAGCCGGAAATGCCGTAATTGTTTGCTTTTTGAAGTTGGAACTCACGTGCCAGCACATCGGTAAAACGCTTTTCTTCACTGGAAGCACCCACACCACAGGTGATGCTATCGCCCAAAAAATTGACAACCGAACCCTTTAGCTCCATGCTTGACAACCTCTATTCTAAAACTTTTGGCATCCGTACCATAAGATCACTCAAACCGATTAAAAATGTACTACAAACATACAAAACTGTCAATCGTATTTTGCAATATGTCACAAGCAGATTGACAAACACCATGAAAATGCGTAAAATAAAGCGATTCAATGCCCTACAAATCATGCTCGTGAATGAATAAAGGAGGAACGGAAGATGGATAAGGAATTGCTCAAACAGCAGCAAGCGTGGATTCAAGCTGAACTCAAACGCTGTGTGGAGTTTTGGCTTCAAAATGGTTGGGACAAGAAAAACGGCGGGGTGTATACCTGCTTAGATCGAGAGGGAAAAATCTATTCGACCGATAAGAGCGTTTGGATGCAAGGACGTTGCGCATGGACGTTTTCCTACCTCTGCCATTGTTATGGCGTAAAACAGGAATGGCTTGACATGGCCAAAAGCTGTTTGGATTTTATGGAAGCGCATTGCATCAACCGTGAAAAGGGAAATCGCATGTATTTTACCGTGACTGCGGAAGGTAAACCCCTGCGTCAACGCCGCTATAATTTTTCGGAGGGCTTTTATACGCTTGCCAACGCTGAATACGGTGCGCTGGTTCACGACGACACCTATCTACAGCGTGCACGCGACACCTTTGAAATGATTTGGAAGCTCAACCATGGCCTGATGGAAGATCCCGTAGGCATGGGTCCTAAAACCATTCCAGAAACCCGCAAAGGCCGTTCGCTTGGCAACCCGATGATTTACCTGAATATTTGTTCTGTTATGCGCCGCTGTGATCCTAAAAACATTGCGCTGTACGATGAACGCTCCAATCAGTGCATTGACGATATCTTCCGCTACCATCATAAGCCTGAAATGCATTGCACGCTTGAAACCGTGGGCATGAATGGCGAGGTCATGGACGATGTAACCGAAGGGCGTGTTGTAAATCCTGGGCATGACATTGAGTGCAGCTGGTTCTTGATGGAATATGCAAAATACTCAAAGGATTCTGAATTGCTGAAAAATGCATGTGAAGTATTTAACAATGCCATTGATGCCGGTTGGGATTCTGAATACGAAGGTTTGCTCTACTTTATTGATTGCAAAGGCTTGCCAACAGAGGCCTATGAGCATGACATGAAGCTTTGGTGGCCGCACAATGAAATTTTGATTGCCTCCTTGATGGCGTACCGTGATACAGGCGATGAAAAGTACTACCAATGGTATACCAAAACATTGGAGTACTGCAAGCGCGTCTTTAGCGATCCGCAATATGGGGAGTGGTACGGCTATCTCCGCCGCGATGGCAAACCCACCATGCCTTCCACAAAGGGGAGCACCTTTAAAGGCCCGTTCCATTTGCCGCGTATGCTGATTATGACAGATCAAATGATGACTGAAATGCTAAAGTAACCACAACAAGCATCCCCATTTCAAAGAAGCACTGTGTCAAAAAAACACAGTGCTTCTTTTTGCACATAAGCAAATAGGTCAGCATAGCTTACAAACAAGGCAGCAGAGGCCTGTCAACGGGTCTTTTCATCTTTGCAGATCAAAAGGGGGGCATGCTTCATGGAACAAACAATGACTTTAAATGCGCTGTGCGGTGGGCAATGCGCTGAAATTACCGCAGTGCGCGGTTCAGGGGCGATGCATGCACGTTTGTGTGATTTGGGCTTTACGGAAAACAGCAAGGTGACTTGTTTGTTTGCCGCCGCTTTTGGCGAACCACGCGCCTATTGTGTAAAGGATACGGTGATTGCACTGCGTTGTGATGATGCGGAGTGTATTTGCTGCCGATATTGCGCCAAAGGAGGAAGACTATGAGACCGCTTACGGTGGTTCTGTGCGGAAACCCCAATGTGGGTAAGAGCACAGTGTTTAATGCTCTGACGGGGCTTAGACAGCACACGGGCAATTGGGCGGGAAAAACGGTGGAAAGTGCGCGCGGTCAGGTAAAAGATCAAAGCATGGATTGGACGCTTGTGGATTTGCCCGGTGCCTATTCATTGCTAAGCGGTTCACCGGAGGAAGTGGTTGCAAGCGATTATTTAAACTTTACACAGCCGCATGCTGTGGTGGTGGTATGCGATGCCACTTGCTTAGAGCGCAACTTAAACCTGGCACTGCAGGTAGCGCAGGCTTGCCCGCACACTGTTTTATGTGTAAATATGATGGATGAAGCTCAAAGCCGAGGGATTCAGATTGATATTGCCAAATTGGAAACCTTGCTCAAAATGCCTGTGGTGGGGGTAACGGCCAAAAAAAAGCAGGGGCTTACAGAGCTTAAAAGGCGCATTTTAGCTTGTGCCCTTGAAAACAATGACGAGCAGCTCTGTCAAGGGTTCCATGTGAATACGCAATTGCTTCATTATCCCAAAGCGGTAGAAGAAGCCATTCAAGCACTCACGCCTGTTCTTGCGGATTCGCTTGCGGCTGCCCACACACAGCATGTGCTTCGTTTTGCGGCATTGCGGCTGCTTGTATGCGGGGAAGAATTTTTACATAGACTGGAAGAGAAAATTGTGCCTGCAAAACGTGAACCGTTTGCTTTTTTTGTGCGTCAACAATTGAAACAGCTTGAAAGCATCGGTTTAAACAACGAAACGCTGGTAGCCGCTGTGATTGCAGAGGGTTATCGCTCCGCAGGAGAGCTTTGCCGTTTGGTGGTAACAAAACCGTCGGAATCCGCGCCTGAACGGCTGCAGCTTCGTTTGGATCGTTTGTTATCGAGTAAACCGATAGGAATACCCATCATGCTTTGCCTGCTGGCGCTGGTGCTTTACATCACCATATCGGGCGCAAATGTGCCGTCGGCTTGGCTTTCAGAAAAACTGATGGGCTTTGAAGCGGTCCTTCTTGGCTTCATGCAAACTACAGGTGCGCCTGAATGGCTTACAGGCGCTTTGATATTAGGCGTTTATCGTGTGGCGGCATGGGTTGTGTCTGTGATGCTTCCGCCCATGGCTATTTTCTTTCCATTGTTTACACTGCTCGAGGATTTGGGCTTCCTGCCGCGTGTAGCCTTTAATTTGGACAAATGCTTTCAACGCTGCTGTGCATGCGGCAAGCAGGCGCTTTGCATGTGCATGGGGCTTGGCTGTAATGCAGTGGGGGTGATGGGTTGCCGCATTATTCAAAGCCCGCGCGAAAGATTGATTGCGATTTTGACCAATTCCATGGTACCCTGCAACGGAAGATTTCCCACCTTGATTGCACTTTTCACAATGTTTTTTATGCTGGTAAGCGGTACGGCGGGCGCGCTCCTTTGTGCGCTATTGCTGATGGGTGTGATTGTTTTAAGCGTATTGGTAACCTTGGGTTGCTCAAAATTCCTGTCCTGCACCTTTCTCAAAGGGGTTCCGTCTTCTTTTTCGCTTGAACTGCCGCCCTTTCGCCGACCAAAATTCGGGCAGGTCATTGTGCGCTCTATATTTGACCGAACGCTGTTTGTGCTTGGCAGGGCGGTATGTGTGGCTGCGCCTGCGGGGTTGATTGTTTGGATACTGGCCAATGTGATGGTGGGAGAACGCTCGCTTCTTTGCCATATTGCGCTTTTTTTAAACCCTGTAGGTAAATGGATCGGTATGGATGGGGCTATTTTGCTTGCCTTTGTACTGGGCTTTCCCGCAAACGAAATTGTACTGCCCATGATTTTGATGATTTACATGGCGCAGGGAACGCTCATAGCACCGCAAGGGCTTGACTCGCTTAAAGAATTGCTTGTAAGCAATGGCTGGAGCATATGGACGGCCGCTTGTGTTACGCTTTTCTCGCTCTTTCATTGGCCGTGCTCCACAACGCTTCTGACCATATACAAAGAAACCCACAGCGCAAAATGGACGGCTCTGGCTTTTTTACTGCCAACAGCGGTTGGCTGTATTTTGTGCTTCTTGGTTTCCATCCTTAGCAAAATTCTTTGACACTTTACGCATAAGTCGAATTATGTTACAATTTCGACATGCAATAAAAGCATGGTTTGAATCGTTTGCATGTTGGAAGGAGGCGCTTTATGATTCGTTCTAAACGCCGTTTACGATTGATGGTGGGTTGTACAATGCTGTTGATGGTGCTTTGTATGCCCATTTTGAATGTGGCTGCCAAAGAGGGAGAGGCCTTGGTTGTAGCGCAGGCAAAGCAACGAGATCAACAGGTGCGCGTATTTTTAACGCGATTAAACATTGTGGATCGGATGGATTTAAGCTTTTTGGGACCCTACACGCTATCTTTTAACGATGAATCCCGTTTGTATTTTACCGACGGTGCGCAGGTTGCCGTTATGCTCAAAGGGGATAACCTTTACGTATACTACGAAGGCATGAGCATCAATGCGGGGAAAAGCATGACCTTTACGCGCTATGCCAGCGGAGGCGAGGGCGAAAGCGGTATCAGGCTTACCAACTATCCAGCGCTGTATATGGGCAATTTGGTGCTGGATATTGCCGATGGCAAAATTCGCCCGATATTACACATTGATGTAGAAGACTATTTGCTGGGCGTGGTGCCTTATGAAATGAGCGAGGCTTTTCCATTGGAAGCACTCAAAGCGCAAGCTGTAGCGGCGCGTACCTATGCCATTGCCAAGCAAGACCCAAAACAAGATTACGATGTGGTTGATACCAGCAACGATCAGGTTTTCAAGGGCTATCAACCGGGCTCGGCGCAGGTGGAACAGGCGGTGCTGGAAACGCGGGGCATATGCGGATTTTATAAGGGAAAGCTTGCACAATGCTACTATTCTGCCAGCAATGGCGGACAAACCGAACGCGTGCAAACCGTATGGCCGGATGGAAAGAACCTGCCCTATTATGCTTTTGGCGAAGATCCCTACGATGTGGAAAACCCTGTAAGCGTTGTGAGAAGCTTTGATGTAAAAAAAACCTATCCAGCGGGTGAGGATGCACCCTATGCATTGCGTAAGCTGCTTGCAAGCGAGCTTTCCAAAGAGCTTTTGTCCAAGGGGTTCGATGCCGCGCCTGAAAGCGTGCGTGTAAATAGCGTTGATGCGCTCAGCGTAGATAAAGCAAAGGGTGAAAAAGGCTCCAAGCTGATGACGATGCTTCATATCACAGTCCAAATCAGCGGACGTACCCGCACAGACACCGCATCGCCAACGCTGAAACCGACCGATGCGGTCAGCATCAGCATTCTTTCGCCTGATGAAACACTCAATGAGCAGCCTGCTGCCACTCCCGTGCCAAGCTATGGCGATTTTACCCCCATCAAAAAGAGCTTTACGCTTGATTTGCCCATTTTCAAAACCGCTGAAAAAGCATTTTCGATGGATATCAGCGGACATTATGACAACGAAATATGGTCGGTGGCGGAAAACGATGCGGGTTATACATTGGAAGCAAGGCGCTTTGGTCATGGGCTGGGAATGAGCCAGCGAGGGGCGCAATGGATGGCTTCGCAGTATCAAAAAAGCTATCTGGATATTTTGGCTTTTTACTATCCCGGCCTTGAGTTAATGCAATTTCCTGCCGATGAAGCAAGATTGCCTGTAGCAGAGGATGCGTTAATGGACTTTGCGGGGCCTGCGCCTACCCTCACCCCGCGCCCTACGCTTATGCCCGTTACCCAAGAAGCTTTACCGGGTCAATGGCTGGCGCAGGTTACGGGAATTGAGGATGACAGCACGCTGAACCTTCGCGCTACACCCGAGCTCAACGGGGAGATTGTTCGCAAGCTCTATAAAAATCAAACCCTGCTGGTGCTTGAGCGTTGCCCTGAGGAGGGTTGGGTGAAGGTAAAAACCGATGCCATTGAGGGCTTTGTGCTGGAAAAATTTCTGCAAAAGGAGCCGTAAACGCGTGGCTTTATGGTGTGGTTGTATTCCCTTTGGACAAATCTTTGTAGCATTTTGGCTGAAAATGTCGTATACTAAGGTTGCTATTGTGAAGCAGAGAGGAAGCCTGCACAATGGGCGGTACACATTTGGGCTAAATTGTGTTTGAAACGGTCTATGGAGGTGTGAGCTTGCAACAACCTTTGCATGAAAATGAAGAGTATCAAGAAAAAGCACAGAAGCGCATGCTGCGGCGACATGGACGTTTTTTGCGCTTTATGCGCGGCTATTTAATGATTGTTGGCGGACTGGCAACGCTGTATGTATTGGTACAGCTGTTGGTGCTCTTGTTTGTGGAAATAGGCAAATATGTTTTGGTATAAAACCTTGACCTTACCCGAGATAAGGAGTTTAGTCGCATGAAAAAATTTTTGAAGCGCACCTCCCTTTGTGTGGTTTGCGTTGCGCTTGCATTGGTTCTGGTGCGTTTTGGGCCAAATTTATATGCACGCATTTTCGGAAATGGCAATACCGTATGGATCAGCGAGCGCTTTAGCGAAACCTTAAAGGAAAAGAACAATTTGGTGGTTTATGAGGTTGAAACCACGGGTCAAGAAACCGTTTCACAGGATGCATGGCTCATTGGAACGGTGCAGAAGGTTGTACTTCCCTATACTTTTCACATCAGCTTCACGGTTGATTTAAGCCAAGCCAAAATATCGCTTGCAGGCAACACCGTGGAGGTTCGCGTACCCAGCCCTGTGGCAAGCTACCATAAGCTTACCGTAAATGAAGACAAAATGAAAAAATCCGACTGGCTTTATCCGCTTACACCCGAAAGGTATTCAGAAATCAAAAAACAGCTGGAGGAGCGCTTGTTTCAGGAATACAGCGTGAACCCTGAATACCAAAAAAACGCATGGGGCGTAACTGTGAAAGACCTTGAAACGCTGTTTGGAAGCATTGTAGAAAATAGCGAGATGGGTAAAACCTGTGATATTCATGTCATTCGTGACGATACCGCAAGCCAGCCGCTGGCAACGGACGCAGATTTATCCGAGGGTGAATCATCCATGCATTGATACGGATGCATTTACAAAGTGTGAAAAAAGTGTTAAGATTAGTTGAAAATGTGTCTTAATCCATAAAGGAGGTGCCTTGCGTACCTATGGAAGTTTTATCGCGGCTTTCTTCGGCACTATCGGAGGTTTTGGTATATGGCGCAATTGCGCTGGTTACTTTCATTGGTTTATGCAAATGTATTTATCCACTATTGCGAAACGCGATGCTTTTAAACCGCGCGGTGGTAAAATTGGAAAAAAGCACAGCTGCGGGGGAGCGGCCATTGTGGCGCGAGCCACGTTTTTTGGGGCGCTCTTTACGCAATGAATGGCAGCAGTTTCTTTTGAATGCCGCACAGCTGGATTTGCGCGGCATGCCTTGTGATACCACGGAATATATTAACGAGGAAAGTGTGATTGACAAACCGGGTCATGCGCAATTTGCGGATTTGATTCCCGGCTTGCTCACCTCACTTGGCATTTTGGGCACGTTCATCGGTTTAATGCAAGGGCTAACCAGCGTTGATTTTACAAATGCAGAGGGTACCATACGCAGTATTCCGCAATTGCTTAGCGGTATGAAATTTGCTTTTGCCACCTCTGTAGCGGGCATTGCATGTTCACTTTTGTTTAATATGTTTAACCGCATGGCGGCAGGCAGGGCGCTCAAAGCGCTGGATAATTTTGAAGATGCTTTTTATGAGCTTGCCATGCCGCGTCCCTTACAACCAGATGTGCAGCTTTTATGCCAAAAGCAAGATGACGAAGCACGCATTGCACATTTGGCTGAAAATGTGGGCAGCCACATAGCCGCTTCACTGGAGGTGGCCATCGGGCGTGCAATGTCGCCGCTGACCCAATCACTCGACTCATTTATCAAGGGCGCAACGCAGGAGCAGGTAGAGGGTGTGCGCCGCATTGTGGGGCAATTCGTGCAACAGCTAAACACCTCCCTAAGCGGGCAAATGACCGCTCTTGGCGAAACCATGAACATCGTCAATCAAGGTCAGCTTCAAACCCAACAAAATTTGCAAAACACATTGGGCATTGCACGCGCAATGGCGGAAGATGCGCGCAGCATGCAACAAGCCAGCGCAAACATTGCAAAACAGATGCAAGCGCTTTGCGAAGATATGCAGACACTGCATCGCCAAAGGGCGCAAACCTTTGGCGCAGTTGAAAACACAAGCACTACACTATCCAAACAAATGGATGACCTTACCGCTTCCCTTGCCAACATGCAGCAAGCGGTGGATATTCTTACAGCTGAGCTCGATGATCAGCAGGGGGAAACCAAACAGCATCAAGCGGCCTATTTGCAGGAGCTAGACAACCATTACTAATGGCGTTTGCAAACGAGAGGGGAATGACATGGCACGGAAACGTTATGTAAGAAGGAGCGGCGGCAAAGCAGACGGCGGCGCGGCATGGATTAGCTATTCCGATATGATGGCGGCGCTGTTGCTTGTGTTTGTGCTGGTGCTTTGCTACAGCGTTTATCAATATTTTTTGATGCTGGAAACCAAAACAGCTGAATTGGATGCAAAAAGCTCACTTCTTACCACGCAAGAACAGCAGTTGACCACGCAACAAACCACCCTCGTTACACAGCAATCAACGCTTGATGAACAAACAGCCGCTTTGGAACAGCAAAAGCTAGATCTTGCCGCAAAGCAAGCAGAACTTCTCAAAAAGCAAAATGAATTAACGGGCGCATTAACGGCCATTAGCGAAAAAGACAGCTTGCTGAGCAATCAAACCCTTACGCTTGAAGAACAGCAAAAGATTATTTTGGCGGCACAGGCGGCGCTTACCCAAAAAGAAAACGAATTAATCGCGGCCAAAAAAGAGCTGGATGAAAAGCAAAACGCACTAGCGAGCGCAACCATTTTATTGGGTGAACAGCAGGATGCCATGAGCAACCAACAGCGTAAGCTGGATGATTTGGTTGG
>JAVXND010000003.1:10447-121031 GCA_036645955.1 Clostridia bacterium
GTGCGTACCAAAATTATCCGCGATTTAAGCATCTCCCTTACAAATGCAAATTTGAAGGTGGCTGTGGATAAGAACACAGGCGATATTATGCTGGAAAGCACGGTGTTTTTTGATGTAGCCAAAAGCAATCTCAAAGATAGCGGATACCAATTATTAGAAGAATTTATGCCCATCTATTTAGGTGTTTTGCTCAGCGATGAATATGCTGACTATCTTGGGGAAATCATCATTGAAGGGCACACGGATACGCAAGGCACGTACTTGATGAACCTTGAGCTTTCACAGGATCGTGCCTTAAGTGTAGCCGCCTATTGTTTGCAGATGCGAAGCTTAACGGAACCGCAGCTTGAAAAGCTTCGCAGTATTTTGACTGCAAAAGGCAGAAGCTATTCCAACCCTATATACAGGGAGGACGGCAGTGTTGATATGAATGCGTCGCGGCGCGTAGAGTTTAAGTTCCGTATGAAGGATTCCGAAATGATTGATGAAATGCGAAGCATACTTGCAAACGGGGATTCCTAAAGGGTTGTGAAAAGGAGGCTTTGCCAGTGAAAGGACTCAAAATCGGAGCCATTGCGGCGGTTGCGCTGTTGCTTGTAATGGGGCTAATGGTTGGCTATTTATTTATGACGGCTGAGGTACAGGTTATCAAGATTTCCGCCCAAGGCTTGCCGGCGGCCAATCAAGCAGAGCAATTTGAAAAGCTGAAAACCTCCGTAACGGATGAAACCTTTATTGGAACCATATTTCAAAAGCCCATGGAATGGAAACCTGCCAGCGACTATGTTTATTTGAATTACACGTTAAAAATTCGAAACAATTGCCTTGTTCCCATTGACATGGTTGAGGTGCAGGTGGTGCCGCAATCCACCGATATTTTACAGCTTGGGCAGCAGCAAATCATCACACTGAACGCAAAATCAGAGGGTGAAGTGAATGTGAGCATTTTAGCGCCTAAGGAAGCACAGCCTGTTCGGGAAATGATTGTGACCTATTATGTGTGGGGCGTTGGGTTTCGGATTACAACCACATATGGGGAAGTGTAAGGATTAGGGTACATCAGCGCATTGGTGCGATGCATGGGCGTTAACCCCCCAACCATATCAAGGAACATTGCTGTTAATATAGCAATGTTTTTTGTCTTGAATTCATTTGTTGAACGCCCAGTTGGCACAGCAATACAGGTAAAATAATTCCACCTGAATAGGTTGAATTCCACCATTGCGGCGCAGGGTGGTTATTGATAGAATAAAAGCAACAAAGGGAATGGCTCGTTTGAGTGACATATGAGCTTGCGTTCCCACAACTTTAAAGGAGGAACGATTTCATGAAGAAAATGGTATGTCTCCTACTGGTAGCAGTGCTATTGTGCGGCATGGGCAGCTTTGCGGTGGCAGAGCAGGCACAGTCCATCACACTGATGGCCTCACAAAACTGGATTAAGGATGTCGATCGTGAACTATTCAAGGCGTTCGAAAAAGAAACCGGCATTGAAGTCAAAATTCTTGTTACACCCGATAATGGCTACGATACATTGCTGGGCACCTCCCTTGCCGGCGGAAGCAATGCCATCGACCTCTTTATGTACTCTGCAGGCTCCATGATGGTTAGTGCTGGCATTCCAGAGATTGCCCTTGATTTATCGGGCGAAGAATGGGTTGCCAGGCTGGAGGACTGGGCCAAATCGGTGAACAGCTATCAGGAAAAGCTCTATGGCTTTTCCACTTGGGGCGTGGACTATGAAGGAATCCTGTACAACAAAACGCTCTTTGCTGAAAATAGCTTAACGGTTCCAACCACTTGGGCAGAGTTTATGGCACTGTGCGACAAGCTCTTGGAGCTGGGCAAAATGCCCTTGTATGAAGCCCTCAATGGCGTGTGGCACGCTCAAAGCTGGGCATATGGTTGCACACCCCTGATGCTGGCAGAAGACCCTGATTTTGTTGCCAAAATGAATGCACAAGAAAAAGGCTTTGCAGATAGCCCCGTGTTTCTTGCGGCTTTGGGACAGATCAAAGAACTGCTCAGCGCAAAGAACGACAAAAACGAACCCAAATATTTTGTGAATGATGGTCAGGCAGAAGACTGGTTTGGAAGCTATCCTGCGTTGGTTGGGCGTGAATGCGCCATGCTGTTTACGTATTCTGCATATGCGGCAGAGCTTGCTACCAATGGCTCTAAGGACGAATGGGGCATGTTCCCCGTACCGCTTCAGGACAATCAAACGGCGGTTGCCAATGGCGGCGGCATTAGCAAGTTTATCAATAAAAACAGCTCTTGCATTGAAGAAAGCAAAATGCTGCTCAATTTCCTTGCACGTGATGAAAACCTCGAAACCTACTACAAAGCACGCACTGATTTGGTGTCTTCTGCATTCAAGGATGTTGAATCCGTTTCAGCAACCACTGCAACCACCGATATGCTGGCAAACAGCAAGGGCGAGATACCTGTCATGTTCATTAAAGATGTGAACTTCTGGGATACCGACGTATACATGTACATGCAGGGCTTTGCAAACAATACGGTAACGCCTGAAGAGTTTGCACAAAACTGTGACAACTATCGCGCAACCATGTTTGAGGCGGCAGCAGAATAAGAAAACCCTGCAAGCGGGAGCGGCAAACACCGCTCCCGTTTTTTTACGGAAAAGGAGCTATGATATGAACCGCAACAAAATATACCGTCTGTCCTGTGCTTATCCTGCGCTAGTGCTCTATACATTGCTCTTTATCATCCCTGTGCTGATGGGCTTTGTATATTCGTTCACCAACTGGAATGCGATCAAACTATCAAATGAAACCGCAAAATTTGTTGGATTTGCAAATTTTCAAAAAATTTTTACAAAGCCGGAATTGGTTTCTGTCATCACGCGCACGCTATGGTTTGCCTTTGTAACCACAATTTTTAAGAATGTGATTGGATTTTCATTGGCGCTTGCCTTCAACAAAGGAATCCATTGCAAGCAAGCGTTACGCGCGGTATTTTTTCTTCCTGCTATGCTTTCCCCGTTGATTATTGGCTTGATTTTTGGCTCGCTGTTAATGAAGTCAGGCTTTATCAATCAATTGTTAACAACCATTGGACTTGAAAAATGGACGTGTTCATGGCTTACCACACAATCCACCGCGCTTAACGCTACAATGGCGGTGGACATTTGGCGGCAGGCTGGTTTCAATATGGTGATTTATTTGGCGGGCTTACAGCTGATTGACCAAGGGCTGTATGAAGCGGCTTCCATAGACGGCGCAAATGGTTTACAACAGCTTTCCTATATCACCCTTCCCCGCATCATGCCAAGCTTTGTAATCAACCTGATGCTCAACCTCTCCCAAGGGCTGAAAGCATTTGATATCATTTTTGTACTTACGGGCGGCGGGCCGGCAGGTTCTACAGAACTAATCAACACCATTGTGTTTAAGGAATTCGGTAAAAAGCTCTATGGTATGAGTGCGGCTTATGGCGTTGTGGTTTTTGCCATCACAGCTGTTTTTGGATTGTTGGTTATGCAGATGAACCGTCAAATTCAAAGTGATTGATCAAAGGATGGTTGTCAAAATGAAAAGAAAAACCAAAATGACAATTCTTAATGTGCTAAAAGAAGCTCTTGCATGGTCGCTGTCGCTGATTGTGATTGTGCCCTTTCTGATTGTGCTGGTGAATGCTTTGAAAGACGAGCAGCAAGCGCTCACCATGAGTTTAAGCTTACCCACCCAATGGCATTGGGAAAATTTTGTTACTGTATGGAATGTAGGGCATATACCGCAATCTTTTTTTAACAGCGTTTTGATTTCAGTGGGTGCGGTATTTTTGAGCATCATCTGCGCATCGCTTTGCGCTTTTGTACTTGCCCGCAATCCCTCCAAGTGCAATAAGAAAATCTTTATGTATTTTTCATTGGGATTGATGTTTCCAGTCAGCATGGTAACCGTGGTTAAGGTGATGCGTATCCTAGGCCTTTACAATACAAGGTGGGGAGTTATCCTTTTATTTGGTGCATTAATCCTTCCCTTGAGCGTGTTTTTGTACTATAATTTCATCATGGGTATTCCGCAGGAGATCGATGAGGCGGCCATTGTAGATGGCGCAGGTACGGGCACATTGTTTTTTCGAATTCTGTTTCCGGTTTTGAAGCCCGTGACTGTAACCGTTGTGATGCTGAATTTCCTGAGCTGCTGGAATGATTTTACGGTTCCGCTGTATATATTGCCAGATCCAGACAAAGCAGTCATTGTACAGCAGGTATACCATTTCTACGGTACCTTTACGGCAAGCTGGAACCTTGTGAGCGTAACCATTTTGTATGCCATTGCACCCATATTGGCGGTGTATATTTTGGGACAGCGCTATATTATTTCCGGTATGGTAGCGGGTGCTGTGAAGGGGTAAGGGGTACGTACAGGAAAGGAGAAGCATGGTATGCAAGAAAAACGAATTCCCATCCGACAAAAGCTGTTTCGAACATATACCCTTTTGTACGGCTTGATTTTTCTTGTGATGCTTGCCATTTTTTCTTGGATTGCATCAACGGATATACAACGCAAAATTGTGGCTACTCAGCGTCAAATGATGAATAACATCACCGTTAACATTGAAGGCAGCTTTGCCGCAATGGACGATCTTTCCATGCGCCTGATTACAGATGTCAGCTTTAAGCAGCTGGCGCTAAAATCAATGCCTGATGCTTTTGAAAACAAAACCAACCAAACCACAAGCTTTCAAAAGTTATATCTTTCGTGCAGAGACATGTTTATAAATGCGTATCAGATAGGTATTTATAATCGAGCGGGCTATTATACTTGGCTGGGAGGCGGCTATTATATTAACGCCCTTGAGCCAAACACGGTGGATCAATTTGTGGATTATAAAGATACCGGAATCATTCACATTGAACGCAGGGCTGAAAATCCATTTCTGCGCGCTTCTATGCCCAATCAAATCTTTGCAGACGAACTGCGCGAAAGCATTTGCTTATGGCGAACCATGAGCGCTGGCAATCGTTTTGGAAATGCGCAGGCGGTTTTGGAAATATACATGCGTTATGATGAATTTGCAAAAAAGCTTCAAAGGCTGTGCAATCAAAGCAGTATCGAAGGCCTTGGAATGGCTGTGCTGGACAGCCATGGAAAAGCACTTTTTAACGAAGATCAGCTGACCCTGCCCGCCACATTAGAAACTGGAGAACGCAATGTCCACGGTGAACTGCTTACGCTCAATTACTTGGATAATTACGGATTATATGTATATTATCGAATTCCTGTTGGAAGCAACTATTCGGGGCTTCGCTGGTTTGTGATCCTGATATCGATTCTTGGCATTGGCTTTTTTGCCGTTATCCTTTTAACGACCTATCGCACATCCAATGTGCTGAGCCGCCCCATTGCGGAGCTGTGCGAGCAGGTCAAAAGCCTCGGAAGGAACGTTCCGCCTCAAAAGGTAGCGACTTCTATGATTGAACTCAATTTTCTGGCTGAAACAATTTATGATCTGCGAAAAAATTTGGATCAATCCATTGACGAGGTTGTAAGCCTGCGAACTGAGGAAACAAACGCCAAAATGCTAGCATTGCAAGCGCAAATGCAGCCGCATTTTTTACACAATGCCCTCACCACCATAGCCGCTATGGCTGTTGAGCGCGGCAATGCTGAAATAGCTGAAATGTGCGCAAGCCTTACCAATATGCTTCGCTATATTACGGCTGAACAAAGCGGCGGCGTACCGCTCTATGAAGAAATTGCCCATTTGGATCATTACGCGCAAATCATGAAAATACGCTTTCCAGCTGCGCAGGTGGAGCATTCCATTCCGCTTGATATGCTCACACTCATTGTGCCAAAGCTTTCCGTACAGCCCATTGTGGAAAACAGCTTCAAATATGCTGATAATGGTGCTTTAACGGTTCGCGTGACCGGTTTTGTTACTCCAACAGGGTGGCGGATTTGTATTACCGACAATGGACAGGGCTTTGCGCAAAGTACCATTGTAGACATTCATCGCAGGAGTGAAGAGCTGCTGCATAACCCCAAAGCCCCTGCCGCTACCATTAACGGTATGGGCTTGGTCAACATCTATCTCAGATTACGGCTGTTTTACAAGGAGCGTATGATCTTTCGATTGGAAAATACGGAATCGGGCGCATGCGTGACCATTGGCTGTGAGGATCAAAGTGATGGATAAAAAACTACAGGTAATTCTTTGTGAGGATGAACCCAAAATCCGTGAGGATTTGGCGCGGAAGCTGAATGCTTGTGCAAAGGTGATAGGCGAAGCTGTAGACGGCGAACAAGGGCTGGCTTTGGCTCTAAAGCTGCATCCAGATGTGATTGTAACCGATATTCGCATGCCGCGCATGGATGGGCTGGAACTAGCAAAACGAATACGCGCTGAGCTGCCCGACACCGCTGTGGTGCTGGTGAGCGGTTATTCCGATTTTGAATTGGCCAGGCAGGCCATTCGCTACAGCGTAACGGATTATTTGCTCAAGCCTGTGGAAACACAAGCGCTAAAGCAGATTATGGAACAGCTGTATGAAACGCGCCATGGCATTGACAAAACGCAGATGATCAAAAACGGCATTGGCTTTTCGGGTACTGATTTGCGAAGGGCAACTTTATTATGCTTGGGAAACATAGGGGACGATGTGCCCACTGTGAACTGGGATTTGCTATTGCCGCAGGTGATTCAAACAGACGATTGGGCGTTATTGCAAGGAGCCATGCCGAATTTTTTCATTGCCTATGGTTTGGACGGGCAGAAGCTATATGCTTTGCTTTCTTTGAAAGCTCCGCCCGTTACTGCATGCAGTGGGGAGCATTTGCCAGAGCTGTTTCAGCTGCTTAAAGAGCAGTTGATATTGGGCGAAAGTCAATGGCTGATCGAGCGGAAAAATCAAGATGCATTGACAAAGCTGGTACGTGTCAAGCTCAATGACGGCGTATTCCAAACAGGTTCCGCTGAAATGCTGCGGCACGAAGCAGAAACGCTGGTTCACTATCTTGTAGGCATGAAGCCACCGCAAAGACAGTTTGAATCGCTTTTATTATTCATTTTGCATCGATTGGAATTAACGCATCCCATTACCGATGAAGAGGCGTGGACAGCGCAAAGAAGCTTACTCCAAACAGCCATTAACCATGCGCGAGATTATCGCGAGGCAGAAGCGCCTTTCTTTGCTTGCTGTGATGTTTTGCTCGGTATAGAGCACGTGAATGCAAAAAACCTTGATGAATTGCTTGCTTTTGTGGATGAGAACTTTGCTAATGACATGTCTTTAGAGGTGCTTGCCCAAAAGCACGGCTACAATTACGCGTATGCATCGCGGGCTTTCAAAAAGCAAACGGGCGTATCTTTTACACGCTATGTAACAAACAAGCGTATGGAAATGGCAAAAATCTTGCTTTGCCGTGACATGAGCATAACGCAGGTGGCAGAAATGGTTGGCTTTGAAGATGTTCATTACTTTTGTAAGGTTTTTAAAATTGAAGCAGGCATGACCCCTGGCGATTATCGAAAACAAAAAGGAGGAACTATGCTTTGAAACAAATCACGGCTGTTCTGGCAGGCGCAGGGCAACGCGGAGCAGATACCTATGCGGCCTATGCACTTACCCATCCAGAGGAAATGAAAGTGGTTGCTGTGGCAGAGCCTATTGCGGAGCGTCGGGAGGCTGTAGCAAAAGCACATCACATTGCGGCAGAAAATGTATATGAAAGCTGGGAACAGCTTTTTCAAAGACCCAAAATGGCTGATTTTGCAATGATTTGCACACAGGATCGGATGCATGCTGAACCTGTAGAACAAGCAATGCGCTGTGGGTATCCAGTTCTTTGTGAAAAACCCATGAGTCCCGATCCGCGTGAATGCATGCGCATGGGAAGGCTATCAAGAGAATATCATAAAAGCTTGACGATTTGCCATGTGCTACGGTACTCACCATTTTATGGGAAGCTCAAGGAGCTTTTGGATAGCGGCATCATTGGGGATTTGATTCACATTGTGCAAATAGAAAATGTCGCGTATTGGCATCAAGCGCATAGCTTTGTGCGCGGAAATTGGCGAAACAGTCACGAAACCAGCCCGATGATTTTGCAAAAGTCCTGTCATGACATGGACATTTTGCTTTGGCTGATGGGCAAACCGTGTGAGAGGGTTTCATCCTTTGGAGCGCTAACACATTTTAAGTCGGAAAATGCGCCCTTAGGGAGCGCGGAGCGCTGTTTACATTGCGATGCGGCTACAGAATGTCCTTATAACGCTTATCATATTTACATGGGGGAAGATACCTGGTATACGCCTGTTATTCGCAGTGTTGTAAGCCAAGCTCCTTCTCGGGAGGCTCTCAAGCAAGCTTTAGATACAGGGGCTTACGGCCGCTGCGTATACCATTGCGATAATGATGTTGTGGATCATCAGACCGTCAATTTGGCTTTTGAAGGTGGTGCGACCGCGTCCTTTACCATGTGTGCTTTTACACAGGGCGGCGGGCGAAGCGTGAATCTCATGGGTACTCGCGGCCAAATCATTGGCGACATGGAAGAAAACACGCTAACCGTTATGAATTTTTTAACAGGAAAACGAGAGGTCATTACCATTGACGCACCACCTGAGGGCCATAGCGGCAGTGATTCGGCTTTTATGCGTGATGTGCTTGCCACCATAGCGGATGAAGGCAGGGATGCGCGTTCTTCTGCGGAAAAATCGGTTATGAGTCACATGATGGCGCTGGCGGCTGAAGAAAGCCGCGTGACAGGGCGTACCATTGAGCTAAAGGAATACATGGCAACGATCGGGGAACAATGCCGTTCTTGATTAGATCAACAAAAGCTCATTTTTGACTTGCCCCGCCCGCCGCACATTCCTTTTCCTTGTGCAATGGGCGGGGCAGCCTTTGTCAAAAATGAGCTTTTGATGTCTGCAAAATCAATTGCTTTTGTTCATTAGCCGATGGTTTCAACAAATTCGTAATCAGGGGTGAAACGCGCAAAAATCGCAGGAGCGCCCAGCTCAATTTCGCCCATTTCTTCGTTGTGAATGGACATGGCAGGGGTTTTGGTGGTCATGAGGGCCGCATCCTCGGGCTTTGCGCCAAATTTCATCAGGTTTTGGAAGGCGTGAATCATGGTGAGGGTGCTTCCTGCAAGGGTGCCATCTGCAAGGCGCGCCGCGCCTTCCTTGACAAACACGTCCTGCCCGCCCAGCTGATATTTTCCGTCAGGCATACCTGCGGCTTCCATTGCATCGGTAATGGCAACGGTAAGCTCCTTGCCCTTGCATACCATGAGCAATTTCACAATGTCTGGATGCAGGTGAATACCATCGCTGATGACCTCGCAGGCAAGGCGCTCATCCACAAGCGCTGCGCCTGGCACGCCAGGCATGCGGTGGTTGAGCGGGCTTTGGGCGTTGAAGGTGTGGGTGACATGACTTGCGCCCTGTGCGGCGGCGGCGTGTACATCCTCCGCCGTAGCGTTGGTGTGCCCGATGCTTACCGTAATGCCGCGGTCTGTAAGGACCTTGATGTACTCAAGAGCCCCTTCTTTTTCGGGCGCCATGGTAATCATGCGCACAATACCAGCACAGTCCCCTGTATAGCTCTGCCAGTTTTCCTCGTTGGGAAGTACAAAAAACTGCTTCAGCTGTGCGCCTGCTTTGCTTGGCTCCATAAAAGGCGCTTCCATATGCGCACCCAATACAATAGCGCCATCAGGCTCGGGATTGTCCATGACAGCTTTGATTCCGCGAAGGGCCTGCACCGTATCTGCGGGGCTTGCACTCATGGTGGTGGGTAAAAACGCAGCTACGCCAAACTTTTTAAGCTCGCGGCTCATGTGACGTACCGCTGTTTCGCCGTTCATGGTATCCATGCCTTTAAAGGCGTGAATGTGTACGTCCACAAAGCCGGGCAGAAGCACATCGCCTTTGAGATCGACGCACTTTTCGCCCTCGTCGGTCAAGCCCTGTCCGATGGCGGCAATTTTTCCGTTTTTGACCACAAGGTCGGTTCCCTGCTCGAATTTCCCGTTGATGAAGGCCTTCGCGTTTTTGATAATCATGTGTATCTTCCTTTCAAACCGCGTGATTTTTTTATTGGTTGATAAACGCGGTATAGATTTCTTGGTAAAGCGTATCGGTTGTGCCTACGTTTTGAACCATTTCAGCATTGTTTAGCAGGTCGGAGGGGACGTTGAAAATGGGGTTTTCGAGGTATTGTGCGCTGAGGTAATCAGTGGCCGCCTTGTTTACGCACATGTACATCTGGCTTTCGGCATTGTGCGCGGCTACATCGGGGCGCATGAGGAAATCGAGGAACAAATGGGCGTTGCTTGTGTGGGGCGCACTTGCGGGAATTACCAAACCATCCACGCCAAAACCAAGCCCCTCTTTGGGATAGACTACCTTCATCAGCGGCAGTTTGTTGGTTTCACGGTCGTTTTGAACCATGAACACATAGGGCGTAAAGAGAAAGCCCACATTGGCATCGCCTGTAGCAATGGCGGTGTAGGATTCGGTATCGTTTGCGGTGCGGATGTTAGGGCGAAGGCTCATCAGCTTTGCTTTCATTTGTTCAAGCACCGCAGGGTCTGTTTCGTTGATGCTCTTGCCCATGGTTTTGAGTGTAATGCCGCAGGTAACGCGTGCGTTGTCCAGAATGGAAACATTGTCTTTGAGACGTTCGTCCCAAAGGTCTGCATAGCTGGTAATTTCAAAGGGAACCTTTTCAGAATCGTAAATAATGAGCGGACAGCCTGCCATATAGGGGATGACATATTCATTCGCAGGATCGTAGCTTTGGTTTAGGAAGCTTTCATCAAGGTTGGCATAGTTGGAAAGCTTGGATAGATCAAGCTTTTGAATCAGTCCTTGCTGACGAAGCACATCCAGCGCATAATCGCTTGCAAGCACCAAGTCATATTCTGCCGCGCCGCCTTGCGAAAGCTTGAGCAGCATGCTTTCATTGCTTTCCATGGGTGACCATACCACTTTGATACCCGTTTCGGTTTCAAAATCGGCAAGTGTTTCATCGTCCACATAGCCTAACCAGCTTAGAATGTTGAGCACCTTTTCCTCCTCGGCAAAGCTCAGCGCAGGCAGAGCTAGCATGAGGCATAACAACAACGCAATGATTCTTTTCATTTTGGTGGTTTCTCCTTTCGGTCGTTCCCAATTCCTTGGAGCAGTTCGGTTGATCTATGTCAAAAGCCATGCTTTGATGCCTGGCAGAGACATTTAGGAATGCACATAGGCCTGCTGACGCTTTGCGCGAGCGTTTCGCATAGCGCTTACATATCGGCTGAGTGCAGTTGCGGTAAACACCGCTCCAATCATGAGCGTACAAAGCGCGTTTACCTGTGGCGATACGCCGACCTTTACGCTGGAGTAAATCTTGATGGGCAGGGTTCCCTCGCCTACGCCGTAGACAAAAAAGCTGATGATGAAGTCGTCAAGCGACATGGCCAGTGCCAGAAAGGCACCGCTGATAATGGCGGGGCGGCATAATGGCAATGTGATGTCCCACACCACGCGCGCGGGGCTAGCGCCCAAGTCACGAGCCGCGTCAAACAGCGCGGTATCCATGCCAACCAAGCGGCTTTTGACGGTTAGAAAAATGTAGGGAATGCAGAAGGTGGAGTGGGCAATGATCAGCCTTAGCTCGTTTCCGCGCAAACCCATGGCATTAAACACCACCATAAACGCAAGACCCAGTATGATTTCTGGAATCATGATGGGCAGGGTTATCAGCATTTCCATTGAGGAATCAAGCTTTGTTGGCTTGCGCTTTTGCATGAGCGTGCGCTGTGCCATACCAATGGCACCCAAGGTACCTACAACACAGGATACCGCAACTGACCAGAGCGCTACATTGAGGCTTAACAGAAGCGCATCGCCGTATCCGTTTCGCCCCGTGAACAGGCTGTGATACCATTTGGTTGTCCAGCCTGTAAATTCAATGGGAATCCGTGCGGAATTAGCGTTGAAGGAATAGAGGATCACCACAAGGATGGGCAGGTACATAAACAGCAGCACCAGTGCCAAAAAGGCGTATGAACCGTAAGAATGTTTTTTCATACTGCCGCCCTCCTAAAATACGGCCTTATTGCCGGCGGTGTCCATCCTGCGATAAACGGCAATAATGGCACCTGTTACGGCGAGAAGTAATACACTAAGCGCGGCGGCCAGCGGTAAATCACGGCTGTTGATCAGCCGCTGAATCAAGCCGCCCGCAAGCACACTTTTACTGCCGCCAAGCAAATCGCTGATAAAGAACAATCCCATGGAGGGGATAAACACCAGCACACAGCCCGCCATAAGCCCAGAAAGCGTAAGGGGTATGGTGATGGTGAAAAAGGCGTGCAGGGGACTGGCACCCAAATCACGCGCGGCTTCCACAACGGAATAATCCAATTTATCGACGGTTGTGAAGGTGGGTAAAATCATGAGCGGTATCAGCGCGTATACCATACCCAGCAATACAGAACCATCGGTGTAGAGCAGCTTGAGCGGTTCCTTGATAAAGCCCAGCGCAAGCAAAGAGGAATTGATGGGCCCGTTGGCCATGAGCATAATGCGCCATCCGTAGATGCGAATCAACGCATTGGTCCAAAACGGCACAATAATCAGCAGCATAACCACCGAACGCGCGGTACGGCTCAAACGCGCCATGAGGTAACCAAAGGGATAGCCGATGAGAATGCACAAGGCTGTGGTGGCAACGGCTAGCTTTAAGCTTTTAACGAGCACGGTTACATATTGCGGATCAGCTAGGCGGGCGTAATTTTGAAGGGTAAATTCGCCGATAACCCCGCCCTGCTCACTGCGTGTTAAGAAGCTCAAACCAATCACATACAGCAGTGCCACAAACACAAAGGCGATGGACCATAGGTACATTGGCAGTTTGAGCCATTTGGAAAAACGCAAGTCGCGTTTCTGGGCGTTCATCAATGTACCCCCTCTTCGGTTTGAAGGTCTATGCCCAGGTCAGGCACCAAAGGCGCGTGGCGCACACTCCAGCCTACAAAAACCTCACTGCCTATGGCGTAGCTATCCAGCTCTGCCGTTTGCGTAATGGCATTGAGGGTCATTTCATTGGACAGTGTAATGTGCGTATGCTGCATGCCGCCTGAATATTCCTTGCTCCGTATGACACCGCGTAGAGGCATGCCATGCTGGGGCGTACTGCCATAACGAACCCGCTGGGGGCGAAGGCAAAGCACTGCCGCATCACCAATGGCGGGGGCGTAGTGCTCGTTTGCAAGGGCAGGCAGCTCCACGCCGCTTACGGACAGTGTCAGTTCACCATTTTCACCTATTGCTTTTACATTGCCGCGCAAAAGATTGCTTTGCCCAATGAAGTCTGCCGCAAAGAGCGTTTGGGGATGCTCATACACATCCTCTGGCGTACCAATTTGTTCAATAGAGCCATTGCGCATGATCACAATACGGCTGGACATGTTGAGTGCTTCCTCTTGGTCATGCGTGATGTAAACAAAGGTGATGCCCAGCTGCTGCTGAAGGCGCTTCAGCTCGTGCTGCATTTCTTGGCGGAGCTTTAAATCAAGTGCACCTAAAGGCTCGTCTAGCAAGAGCACCTTGGGCTGAAGCACCACCGCGCGCGCAATGGCCACACGTTGCCGCTGACCTCCGGAAAGCTGTGCGGGCAGACGCTTTTCGTAACCCGATAACCGCACCAGCGAAAGCGCCGCCATCACCCGCTCGTGCTGTTCGCGCTTGCTCACCCTTAATACCTTTAACCCATAAGCGATGTTTTGAAACACGTTCATATGGGGGAAGAGTGCATAGTTTTGAAAAACCGTGTTTACATGCCGTTTTTCAGGGGGAAGCTCGGTTACATCCACTCCTTCCAAAAACACATGACCTGCCGTGGGGCGCTCCAAACCCGCGATGATGCGGAGGGTGGTTGTTTTGCCGCAACCAGAAGGCCCCAGCAATGTTAAAAATTCGCCTGCATAAATATCTAAGCTCAAGCCGTGAAGCACAAGCCCATCGCCATAGTCCTTGCAAAGACCGTCAAGGTGTAAAATGGGTTCTTTTTTGATGGGTTCACTCATTGGAGACTCCTCCTTGTTGCCGCGAGGTGGTGCAAAGCACGTCCAAAAGCGCCCGCACGCTTGGCCATATTTCTTGATTCACAGAATAAATCACCGCGCAACCCTCTCTGCGGGAACAGACCAGCGCTGTATCTACCAATAATTTCATGTGGTAGCTGATGGTTGGCTGGGTACACCTAAAAGCACGATTGATTTCACAGCCATTCATTTCCACATGGGATAGCATGCTTAAAATGCTAAGGCGCGTTTCGTCACAAAGCACTTTGAGAATGGGGATGGAAGCCTTGAAACAGTCCATAACGTCCTCCTTGGTTCAGTGATATAGAAGATTATCTATATCGAATCTATTTTATATCTTAGATAGAGAGTTGTCAATACATGATTAGGGTGACAAAAAGCACATTTCCACCTTGTTGTGTACCACCCATTGTACTAGTTTCCTTTTCATTGTACAATGGGTGGTACTTTATTCACCGAAATGTGCTTTTGGCATCCGTATCAATACATTCGTAAAATTAAGCTTTCTTTTTCGGAGGACGGTCGAGCTTTCGAATGCCCAATTCGTCATTGTCCCTATAGCCCATGGCAATGCATCCGCTTCCGTGTCTGTCGCGAATTTGCTGTAAGGCGGTTTCCAGCTTCTCTTGTTTATCGTGTTTGCTGTGATCGCTACCAATGTCCATGAAGGTAAGCTGCTGCTGTGCAAAGGTATCGGGAACGAGGTTCATAGCGGTTACGGTAATGGCACGAATGGGGGAAGGCGCATGCCAATTGGCTTTGATGAGCGACATGGCCTCCTCCGATAATTCTTTTTGCAAATGGGTGGGATTTGGAAGCCCCTTTTGGCGTGAAATGCTTTTCATGGCAGGGTTTTTAAGCATGACCTGCACCGTACAGCATTTCACCTTTGCCGCACGCATGCGGGTGGCAACCTCGTCTGTTAAAGCAAGCACGCCTGCGCGAATTTCATCCTCATTGACCAAATCACGGCGAAAGGTCATTCCATTGCCAATGGATTTCAGCTCCTGCTTTTCATGAAGCCTGCGCACAGGCTCGTCACCCAAACCGTTGGCATACAGCCACAGCATATCTCCAGACTTGCCCAGAAGCTGGTTTAGTTCCTCGCGGCTTCGGCGTGCAATATCGCCGATGGTGAAAATGTAATGCCTTTGAAGCGCCTCTGCCGCAGAAGCACCCACAAACAGTAAATCCTTTGCAGGCAAAGGCCAGACCAATGTTTGAAAATTTTCGCGCGTAATCAGGGTGGTGGCATCGGGCTTTTTCATATCACTGCCAAGCTTGGCAAAAATTTTGTTGAAGCTGACACCGACGGAAATGGTAATGCCAATCTCGTTCTTTACCTGCTCACGAATGCGATTGGCAAGCGCCAAAGGCTGAGCGTTAAAAAGCTTGAGCGAGCCCGTAACATCCAACCAGCTTTCATCTATTCCAAATGGCTCCACCTGATCGGTATAATTGGCATAAATGGCGTTCAGCTGTTTGGAAACCTCTTCATATCTTTCATGATGAGGCGAAACAAGCACAAGTGCAGGGCACTTGCGCTTTGCTTGCCAAACCGTTTCAGTTGTTCTGATTTGATATTTTTTGGCCAGTTCGTTTTTGGCTAAAATAATGCCGCTTCGGTCCTTAGGATCTCCCGCCACAGCCAGAGGCACATTGCGAAGTTCGGGATTATCCAAGCATTCCACAGAGGCAAAGAAGCCGTTGGCATCACAGTGGAAGATGACTTTATCCTGTTGTGACATGACATGCGGCTCCTTTTTACCATTGTGTAAGTAGCGACGCAAATGGGTCATTTAAACATAATCACATCGGATACCGCACGCTCCACACCGCCGCTGGGACGGCTGATGATCTCGCCGTTAAAATATAGCTCCGTTGAGCCGCCGCCGTCTAAGTTAAGGGCGGTTTTTGCGCCATAGCTTACAAAAAGCTGCTGCAATTCGGGAAGGGTCATGCCGAGGGAATACCCTTCACTGCGGCCATCCGCCACAATGATTAAATAGTGAAGAGGGCCGATTTGGCCAATGGCGGTGCGGGGCTCGCGGCGAGAATCTGAGGTGGAAATTACATCAAAGCTTTCGCTAAACGTTACGGCTTGTCCATCCCGTACAAGCTCGGGGCCAAATTCAAAGGTTTGCCAAACGCCTAGCTCAATCATTTTTTTGCCAAGCTCACTCGGTTTTTCTTTTTTGCGGTCTACTCTGATGCTCATATCGCCATTGGCATCCACCACGAGCATGTTGCGTGTGGTGGCCTTTGCGCGAATGAGCTGACCGTTGCGAATGATGGTGCCATACTCATGAAAACCATAATTGTCTGCATTGATTGCTAAAACGGCACCGTTGCGCGATGCGATGGTGGAAACGGCCTGCGAACCGCCGTTGGGCTTATCACGGCTAAGCCCTGCCTGAAGCACCGTTGGTTCGCTCACCTGCACATCCACCACAAAATAAGCCAAATCCTGTTGCTCTACTTTATCGATGGCGATGGAAAGCCGTTCATCCTGATAGCTATAATCGTACGGTTCGCTGATGCAGGGGGCAACGGGCGAAAAGGCTTGGGCTAAACCCATGGCAGGAATAAACGATAATAGGCAAATGAACGCAAAAATCAATTTTTTATGAGTGTTCATGGACAATCCTCCTTTGATGCTTAGGGTAACCATGTGATTATACCACAGGATGATCCCATATGAATAGAGCTTTGTATGGTGAAAAGCTGTTTTTCACAAATGTTACAGATCGTCCTGCGCGAGCATTTCGGAAGCCTCACCGGAATCGAGCGCCTCTACCTTTCGGAGCTTTTTTTCAATGCTGCGCGTGCGCACAAAGGCGGTGTCGATGCTATCGGTGGCTTGCTGAAGCTTCTCTTGCGTTTTTTGCAGGATTTGCGCAAAACTGCCGAAATCGGCTTTCACCGCGCCCAAAAGCTTCCAAACCTCTGCGGAACGCTGTTCAATAGCCAATGTGCGAAAACCCATTTGCAGGCTATTGAGAAGCGCCAAAAGGGTGCTGGGCCCCGATATCAAAATGCGCTGCTCGCGCTGAATTTGCTCAACCACATCGGAATGGCGCATGACCTCAGCATAAAGCCCTTCAAGGGGCAGAAACATAACCGCAAAATCGGTTGTGTAGGGCGGGGCAATGTATTTGCCAATTCGCTTTGCTTCAATGCGCACAGCGTTTAACAGCGAGCGCTGTGCGTTTTCAACCCCAGCTTGATCTGCGCTTTGCGCGGCTTCTGTTAAGCGCGCGTAATCCTCCTGCGGAAATTTGCTGTCAATGGGCAAATAAACGGGACGATCGCCCCCATGTCCGGGAAGCACCACCGCAAACTCAACCCGCTCTTGAGAGCCTGGCACCACGGCTACATTGCGTTCGTATTGCGTATTTGTAAGCACTTGCTCCAGCAAAGCGGAAAGCTGCATTTCACCCCAAACGCCGCGAGTTTTGACATTGCCCAGCATGCGTTTAAGGTCACCCACACCAGCGGCTAAATTATGCATTTCGCCCAGGGATTTATAAACCTGCTCAAGCTGTGAGCTTACCTGTGCAAAGCTTGCATTCAGCCGTTTTTCAAGTGTATCATGCAGTTTTTCATCAACGGTTTTTCGCATTTCATCCAGCTTTTGTGCACTGTCTGTGCGAAGGGCGTTCAAACCGCCTTCCACGGCCTTGCGCAGGGTTTCCATGCGCAATTCGTTTTGGGAAAGCTGGCGGCCTATGCCTGCTTCTATGCTTTGCATGCGCGCTTCCATGCGGCGAAGGCTTTCCTCGGTAATTCGCTGCATTCCTTGCTGGCGCAGGTCAAAAGCCTGCGCATTATCAAAGCTTTGCTTGAGCAAGGCATTTACCTGATCTCCCTGTGCTTTGCTTATACTGCTTAACATGCGCAGCTGATGATCTTCTTGCTGTGTAAAAACGCGTGAAAGCTCTTCACGTTGGTCAATGCCCTGCCGAAGCACCATATCCTGTACCACAGCCAGATCTTGGGCTAAATGATCTTTTGTTTCATTTAGCTGTGCTATGATTTTTCCTTGGCGTTTTTTAGGCAGCCATAGGGAAATCACCACGAGCACAAGCATCAAAACAATCAAAAGCACCAGCACCAGCTGGTACAGGTCTACATTCATTCCTATTGGCATATAGCGGGTTCCTTTCGTGATAGGGGATCAAAAGCAAAAGAAGGAGCCGCCGCGTTTACATTTCGCGGCGACCCTCCATGGCTTTTGCCAAAGTGACTTCATCTGCATATTCAAGATCGCTGCCCACGGGCACGCCGTGCGCTATGCGGGTTACGCGTATTCCCATGGGCTTTAGCAGGCGCGCAATATAGGCAGCCGTTGCTTCACCCTCAATGTCTGGATTGGTAGCAAGGATGATTTCGGTAATATCGCCATCGTGAAGACGGCTTAGCAATTCCTTGATACGGATGTCCTCCGGGCCTATGCCGTCCATGGGGGAAAGCGTGCCGTGAAGCACGTGGTAGGCACCATGAAAATCACGCATTCGTTCTATGGCGGCTACATCACGCGGGTCACGTACCACACAAATTTGGCCATTATGCCGCGCATCGCTTTTGCAGATATCGCACAGCGCATCCGTGGCGTAATTGCCGCAGGTATCGCAATAGCGGATGGCCTTGCGCCCCTGATACAATGCGGAGGCCAGCTCGCGCACATCCTCTAGCGGCATGCCGATGATGAAATAGGCGAGCCGCTGTGCGCTCTTTTGCCCAATGCCAGGAAGGTGGGAAAGCTGCGCGACCATCCGAGCGATCGGCTCAAGCTGCTGTGCCATGCTTTAAAACATTCCTCCCATGCCAGGGGCTAATTTGCCAAGCTCAGCGCTACGGGTTTCCTCCGCTGTGCGAAGGGCTTCGTTTACAGCGGCCAGGATCATATCTTGAAGCATTTCTACATCTTCAGGGTCTACGCATTCGGGCTTGATTTCAATGCTCTTCAGTTCGCGTTTTCCAGTAACGGTTACGCTTACCATGCCGCCGCCAGCTTGTGCGGAATATTCGTTCTCATCAAGGTTTTCTTGAGCATGAGCCATTTGCTCTTGTAATTTTTGGGCTTGCCTCATCAGCTGCTGCATATTGGCACCGCCGCCAAATCCGCCGAATTGATTCTTCGCCATGGGAATCCATCCATCCTTTCATGTTTAAACAAAATGGGCAGGGCTGCAAAAGCTCGCTGTACCCTTATTCTTTAATGCCGATCAGCTTTAAGTCAGCCGATACACCCGTTACGCGCACACTGGGCAAACCGGCACGTTCTGCAATGGTTACCCCTTCTGTGCGCACACGGCCGCTGATGGAGCGCAGGCTTACGCTCATTTCATCCACAGGCGAGGTAATGATGACGTTGCCTGAAACGGCTGTTACATCTACGCGTTCAAAGCTGCCGAGCATATTGTAGGCTTGCTCGCCGCTGATGCTGCCGCCGTGCAAGGAGCCGACGCTTAAGGTGTCCAGCGCCATGTTGCCGCTTACGCTTCGCACATTGAGGCGCTCTGCGGTTAGCTCTTCGCCGCGCACATCCCCTGAAACCGTTCTCACAAACATTTGCGGGGAAGTGAGCTTCAAGGCCTGCACATCTCCAGATACCGTATCCAGAGCAATTTCGCTGCCGCTGAGCTTTCGTGCGCTCAGCAAGCCCGAAATGGTGTTACAGCGAATGAGCTTTTTCCATGTGCGGGGTACGCGCACGCATACCTGCAGCCACTTGCTGTCCGTAATATTAAATGAAATGCCATATTGCGGTTGTTCAACAAGCAGTACATTGTCTTTGACCTCAATACGAAGGTCATTGGTTGTGTTTTCATCCCCCGCTGCCATTACTTGGATCTTTTCAACGTCGTCAGCAAAAATTTCAAGCTGCGCCCAAGCTAAATGAACGGCGATCTCGGATAGTTTTTCTGTCTCAAAGCTTAAATTACGTTCCATATCACGCCTCCGATTGATTGTATTTCAACACTATCATACCCTGTTTTTGTGAAAAATGCAATGATGATTAAAAACAGGGGACGCATCTTTTACCCATCATTTGCTCCTCCCGCTTTTCATTTTCATTGTGACATATATGACTTTACTTTTGAGAGGCAAATAGTGTATAGTGTAACGGAAACAAAACAATCGTTAAGGGAGTATGTGCACAAATGAACTTTAAAAAATGGCTCTTTACAGCAGTGATGATATTTTTAATGGCGATCCCCGTATTATCCATGGCTGAGCAAGCGGACGACATTACCAAAACCTGCAAATTCAAAGCATCCGGCAATGGACATCATGTGAAGCGGATGTTTGATGATCTATATGATACTTATTGGATGGCGAACACCACCAAAAAAGGCTATTTAGAAATTACTGCACCCAAGGGCGAAAAGCTCGGCGGTGTCTATATCAAATGGTATAACAATGCGCCTGCGTGGCGGTTAACGGTTGAGGAAAACGGGGAGTGGCAAACCGTTGCCCAAAGTGAGGACGGGTTTTTGGCGGATTATTTGGCATTGCCTGAAGCAGTTTCAAAATGCAGGGTGTACACAGGGGAAAAATCAAGGTCCAAAATGACGATTGTGGAATTGCGTGCATATGGTGAGGGCGAGCCGCCAGCTGATGTGCAGCAATGGAGCCCAACGGCTGAAAAAAGCGATTTGCTTGTGATTTCTGCCCATCCCGACGATGAGGTCTTGTTCATGGGCGGCACCATTCCCTACTACGCGGGCGAAATGAAAAAAACAGTTGAAGTGCTGTATTTGGTTCCTTCAACATATTATCGCAAGCTTGAGCTGCTGGATGGCCTTTGGCTTTGCGGCGTTCGCAACTATCCGATTTTGGGAAAAATGCGCGACAATTATGCAATGAGCTTAAAGGTGATGTATCAAAAATGGAACAAGGAACAGGTGTATCGCCTGATTACCTCTGCCATTAGGCGCTGTAAACCTGATGTGGTGGTTACCCACGACATTAAGGGGGAATATGGGCATGGTGCGCACCGTGCGGCGGCAGATGCGGCCATTCATTGCTTTAAGGAAACGGGCAAGGCCAAAAAGTATTCCGAAAGCGCCGAAAAATACGGAACATGGAATGCGTCAAAGCTATATATCCATTTGTATCCCAAAAACCCCATCACAATGGATTGGCGTCAACCGCTGGAGGCTTTTGGCGGAAAAACAGCTTTTGATATGGCGACAGCCGCCTTTCATATGCACCGCTCACAGCAAAGAACGGATTATGTGGTGGCGGATGACGGCCCCTATGACAATCGGCAATTTGGCCTGTACTACTCCACCGTTGGCGATGATATAGAAAAAAATGATTTTTTTGAGAATATTGAATAAAAACCATTGACATTTTCAAAAGGTGCTTGTATAATAAAAATCACTGAAACGTTTAAGTGATTTTTGTTATAGGGACTGAAACGTTTAAGCTAAAGTCCCATTAAGCAAAGGAGGCGGTTGCATGAAGCGAATCAGTATTAAGGATGTAGCCCAAAAAGCTGGCGTTTCTACCACAACCGTTTCTTATGTGCTGAACCGCAAGGCAGATGAAACCATTAGCCCTGAAACCACCATGCGCGTATGGGAAGCCGCGAAATCGCTTCAATATGTGCCCAACTTAAATGCCAGAAGCTTGTCTAGCCGCAAAACCAATTTGTTGGGCGTGCTCATTCCGCAAACGGAGCCTGGCAAAGAGTTTATGTTTTCAAACCCATTTTACGGCGAACTGCTTTCTGCCATTGAATTTACTGCACGCGGGTATGATTACCACCTGTTGCTGTCAGGCACGCAGGAAAACCAGAGCTATATCAGCATTGCTCAAAACCGCGGGGTGGATGGGATCATCATTGTAGGTGCCTATCCGGGCAAAAATTTAGAAGAGCTTCGCCAAATGGATGTACCCATTGTGCTGGTGGATAGCTATGTGAAAGACGATGCTTTCCACACCATAGGCATTGAGGACCGCGAAGGAGCCAGAATTGCGACGAAATATTTGATTGACAAGGGTCATGTGGAAATTGCTTTTGTAAGCGGCTCCATTCGTGAGCACGGTGTAAACAGCAAGCGCTATCAAGGATATTGTGACGCATTGCAAGAAGCGGGGCTTGTGCTCAAGCAAGAAGCCATCTACGCGCGCAATGTAGATTATGAGTATGGCGTTATGGCCGCAGATGAATTTGTGCGGCGAGGAAGGAAGCAAACCGCCGCATTTGTCACGGCGGACGTACTTGCAATGGGCTTTTTGAAAGGCTTGCGCAAGCATCAATTAAAGATTCCAGAAGATGTTTCGGTGATTGGCTTTGACGATGTTTATTTGTCACAGATGTGCGATCCATCCTTAACAACCATCCACCAAGACATTAACCGCAAGGGGAGTGAAGCGGTTCATATGCTGATTTCGGCTGTAAATGAACCCGAAAACGGTAAAAAGGAGCTTATTTTGCCGCTCACGCTTGTGGAACGGGATTCCGTTCGTAGCTTATTGTAATTTTGTTGTCATAAGGAGGCTATGGCTGTGCTCAAACATTTGCCGGAAATGCTTGTACCCTTTGATGAAGCGGATTTTGCGCGCCATCCGCTGATACCCATGGAAGGGGAGTCTATAACGGTTCGCTGTCGTGTAGATGCAGAAGATGGGGAACCTGAATTGTTTTATACGGTTTCAGCGGAACCTGAAAGGAAGCTTGTTCCTAGCGGCAAAAAAGGAAAGCTTCGAAGCTTTACCCTCGGAAGCTTTTGTTTTGGAACACACATCACCTATTATTTAAAAACGGCTAAGGAACAAACGCCTGTTTATTCTTTTGAAGTGCAGAAAATGCTTCGGTTTGAACATCCGCTAAAGCTTCTCAAGCAAGGAGCCCAAGTGCATATGGTGTTTGAGCGCTTTGTGATGACTGCAAAGGCGGAGTGTCATTGCTTGAGCCTGCAGGCTCATACAGGCATGGTGAGCGGTGAAGAGTGCGAGGCCGCAGAGCTGGCTTTGCCCAATGGGTTTATGCTTAGCTTTACCAAATCGAATTTTATTTGGCAACTGAAACGTTTAAGTCAAACGGTACTTCAAGCAAAATCCTACGAAATTCGTGAAAAGGCAAATGGTAAAATCACGCAGATTACATTAAATGGTGCGTTAAAGGTGGATTATATATGGGGCACAGGGGAGCGCTTTGATGCGGTCAATCAAAAAGGCGGACATACCAATGGCCGCGTGGTTGAAAAGTTTACGCATCAGGGGGAACAAAGCTATTTGCCCATTCCTTTTTTCATGACGGAGCAGGGCTTTGGGTTATACCATAAGGGGAGCATTCCTACCGCGATGAATTTTTGCGATGGCTTTACCATGACACAAGAAACCACGGGCGCAAGCCTTTGGGAGGATTGCATTTTCTTTGGCACGCCAAAAGAGCAGCTTGCGCAATACATCGGCCAAACGGGCAAAGCCGTTCTGCCGCCTGATTGGGCATTCGGCGTATGGATTTCAGCTAATGGCTGGAGCAACGATGCAGAAGTCAATGCCCAGCTTGAAGCGCTCAAGCAATATCAGTATCCCGCAGAAGTCATGGTGCTGGAAGCTTGGAGCGATGAAATGACCTTTGCACGCTGGAATGAGGATGGAAGCTGGAAAGATCCCGCCTTGACCGTCCAACGTATCCGCGACGCAGGCTTGCATTTGCTGTTATGGCAAATTCCAATCATCAAGTACGAATGGAACGCTGAGCCAAGCATGGCATTGAAAGAGCAAAACAAAGAAGCGATTGAGCAAGGGTATTGTGTGCGTACCGAAACGGGTGAGCCCTACCGAATTACGGAAAACTGGTTTCACCATAGCTTGCTGCCAGATTTTACGAACCCTGAAGCCGTGAAATGGTGGTTTGCACAGCGCAAATATTTGCTTGATATGGGCGTGGAAGGCTTCAAAACCGATGGCGGCGAGTTCTTGTTTGATCCTCGTGCTAAGCTTTTCAATGGGTTGAACGGTTTGGAGGCGCACAATCTTTATCCTGCGCAATACATTGATGCCTACCACACCTTTATGGCTGAAAACGGTGTCAATGGCGTAACTTTTAGCCGTGCGGATACCGCAGGTGCGCAAACAAGACCCATGCATTGGGCAGGCGATCAATGCAGTGAATGGTGCGAGCTATCCGCACAGCTCAAGGCGGGGCTATCTGCCAGCCTTTCGGGCGTGTTGTTTTGGGGCTTTGATATCGGAGGCTTTGCGGGTGAACTGCCAACAAAGGAGCTATACCTCCGTGCCACTGGTTTAGGTTGCTTTTCACCCATCATGCAATGGCATTCGGAACCCAGAAGCGGACAGTTTTATGCAACGCATGAAAAAGGCTTTCACAACGATCGCAGTCCGTGGAACTTAGCACAGCAGCTGAACGATCCTGAAATTTTAGAAATTTCCATTGCATTTGCAAGGCTTCGGCAAAAGCTTCGTCCTTATTTAATCAAGGAGGCTAAGCATGCGGTGGAAGCGTCGCGCCCCTTAATGGCCCATTTGTGCATAGACTTTCCTGACGATGAGCAAGCCATGGCCTGTGAAGACAGCTACATGCTGGGAAGAGCTTTGCTGGTTGCACCCATTACACAGTGCGGAGCAAAGGAACGCGAGGTTTATTTACCAGCGGGAAATTGGAAGGACTATTTTACAGGTGAGCATTACGCAGGTAAAAAGGTTTACAGAGTGCCCTGCCCTCTGACACGGGTTCCCGTGTTTGAAAGGTTGCTGTCCGATGACTGAAACACATATTGGCCCATGGGAAATTACCTGCGAGGGAGCTATAACCGATTTTACCGAAAGCGTGTTTTTTCTTGGCAACGGAGAGCTGGGCGTGAGAGGGTTTTCACTTCAGGAGCGAAAAGCGGTACCCTCCGCACACGCGATGTTTAAGGCGGGGCTGTTTGAAAGGGTAAAGCCTGGCATAACCGATATGGTGCAATTACCTGACGTGCTGGGTCTTCGCATGGAGGAAGCCGAACAAACCAAGGTTTTGCAAACGCTTGACATGCGTCATGGCATCCTTACGCAATGCTGGCAAAGCGGGGGACTGACCATTTGCCAAAGCCGAATGGTCAGCATGGCTGATTCACAGCTGCTTTGCGTGCGCATGACCATTACAGCCAACGAAGCTTCCACCATCAAAGTCATTCCCGCAATGGATAGCAATGTTTGCAATTTGCCCGTGCTTGACGACCAAATGCAGGAGGAAACAGAAACTGTTAAGCTGTTGGAGGCAGTGCTTGCTACGGAGCAGGAGCTGTCACTCCAAACGGTGCATAGCAAGCAAAGCGTGCGCTTCCTTTGCCAAATTCAAGCGGATCACATGCTGGAAACCCGCTTACAAAAAGGCGAAAGCATCACGGTGGAAAAACATGTGCGGGTATTGATCGGCAACGAAGAGCCTCATGAAAACACAGACAGCCCTTGGGCAGAGCACGAAGCGGCTTGGGAGGCGCTTTGGCAGGATTGCGATATTGAGCTGGAAGCGGAAGCTCGTATTCAAGGCGCAGTCCGCTACAATATCTTTCAGCTTTTGTGCAACAACGCTTCCAAAAATCCTTCGGTTTCCATTGGCGCACGGGGATTGAGTCACGGACGATATAAAGGCAATACCTTTTGGGACACAGACATCTTTTTGCTGCCCTTCTATACATGGGAACGGCCAGAAGCCGCAAGAAACCTCATGCGATACCGCTATGATCGTTTAGATGCCGCCAAGGCGCTTGCAAGCAAGCAAAGCCTGCAGGGCGCGCGCTATCCTTGGATGTGTGCCAATGACGGAACGGAGCAATGCGAAAGCTGGGACATCGGCTTATGCGAAACGCATGTGACGGCAGATGTAGCCTATGCAGTGTCAAGGTACCTAGCGGTGGTGAAGGACCCAAGCTTTGCAAAAGACTGTGCACCGGCATTGTACTTAGAAACCGCGCGTTATTGGCTGAGCCGCTTTACATGGGAGCCAAGCAAAAACCAGTATTCGTCCTTTTTTGTCAAAGGCCCAGACGAATATTGCGGGGCGGCAATCAACAACACCTATACCAACTGGATGGCGCGTAACAACGTTCAGCTTGCGCTTGAAAAAGCGGCTCCAAACGAGCAGGAACGCGCACAAATGAAGCACTTTACGGAGCATGTAGCCATCCTGTACGATGAGGAAAGAAAGCTTTACTTACAGGATGAAGCTTTTGAACGCTTGGAACCCTTGCCAAAACCATTGCGCGACGGCACACCCCTGTACAAGCAAATTTGCTTTGATAAAATGCAGCGCTACCGTGCGCTCAAGCAAGCGGATTTGGTACAGCTCATGGTGCTGTTTCCAAGGGCATTCACCTTTGAGCAGCAGGAAAATGTATGGAACGCCTATGAGCCGCTTACTGTGCATGATTCAACCTTGAGCTATGGGGTTCATGCCCACCTCGCATTTCAATTGGGACACATGGAACAAGCTTGGACGTATTTTCAAAAGTCACTATTGCTTGACTTGGAAGATGTGCTTCACAATACAGGCAAAGAGGGCATTCACATGGCCGCATTGGGCGCAAGCTGGCAAGCTCTTGTTTTTGGAGCGGTTGGATTATGGAGCGAAAACGGAAAACCAACCGTAAAGCCTAATTTACCCAAGCAAATCAAGAAGCTCTCCATGCGCATTTGTTACCAAGGACAGCGTTATCACATCACTGCAAGTGAAAACCATGCAACGGTTACGCAAGAGGGATTGTGCTAAAACAAAGACAAACCGCAACCCTCGGAATAGGAGTGACGAACGATGTTTATCCCCAAAAACGCAGGCAGACGCACTGCCACGACTCTGTTTCTGTTACCCTCCATCATTGGCGTTGTGGTGTTTTGTTTGCTGCCGATTTTTGCGTCGCTCCTATTTAGCGTGATGGATTACGACCTGCTAAGACCAATGAACACCATGACCTTTGCTGGCTTGGAGAACTTTCGAAAAATCCTCATGGGGCGTGAATTTCCGAAGGTACTGCAACACACGTTCACCTATTTGGGGCTGTATTTACCGCTGATTTTACTGACCTCGGTAGCACAAGCGCTTATTTTGAACAAATCCTTCAAGGGACATGGCCTGTTTCGCACCATATGCTACACACCCGTGATTACCTCATGGGTAGCGGCCGCGGTGGTTTGGCAATGGGTGCTTTCAGGCAAATATGGGTTGCTCAATCAAATGCTTGCAACCATTGGCATACAAGGCCCCGCTTGGCTTGCAAGCACCACTTGGGCCATGCCCGGCATAGTCATTGCCGCAGTATGGAAGGATGCGGGCTATTATGCGCTGATGGTTTTGGCATCGCTCAAATCCATTGATCCTGTCTATTATGAAGCCGCCTCCATTGATGGGGCGAGTGGGTTTCGAAAGTTTCGTTCCATCACCCTTCCGCTCATTTCGCCCACGCTGTTTTTATTGGTGGTTATCAACATCATCTATGGTTTGCAAGTGTTTGACTCTGTGCTGATCATGACCAATGGCGGCCCTGGCGGTGCTACAACAGTTTTCCTGGAGCGTATTTACAAATATGCCTTTACGCAATACAAGATGGGGCTTGCCAGCGCATATTCATGGATTTTGTTTGCACTGATTCTTGCCTTTACCGCCGTGCAATTTTGGCTGCAAAAGAAGTGGGTGAATTACGATGCTTAACGGGATGCGCAAGAGCTGTGCGGTGCAAAAATGCATCAGCCATGGGTTATTCTACATTGCCATTGTTTTGATTGCACTCATTACCATCCTTCCCTTTCTTTGGATGCTGTCCTCTTCGTTCAAGGGCGCCGAAGCCATTCGTACCATACCGATCCGTTGGATTCCCGCGCACCCTAGCTTGGAGGGGTATGTGCTCGTATTTAGCATGCAGGGCTTCTCTTTTAGCCAAGCAACGGTGAACAGCCTGTTTTTATCGGTGGCATGTACAGTGGTGGCAGTGCTTTCAGCCACCATGGCGGCCTTTGTATTTGCAAAATTACCCTTCAAAGGCTCTGGAAAAGTGTTCGGGCTGTACTTGATTACCATGATGATTCCAGGCACCGTTACCATGGTTCCAAACTACATTATTTTGCGTACCATGGGACTGCTCGATAGCTTTACAGGCTTAATTTTACCCTCCCTTGCAAACACCTTTGGCGTGTTTCTCATGCGTCAAAGCATGATGACCATTAACGATGCTTATATGGAATCAGCCTTTCTGGACGGCGCTTCGCTTTACCGTATATTCTTTCGCATTGCACTGCCCATGGTCATGCCTACCTTAGCCACCATGATCCTGCTATCCTTCATGGGCAGCTGGAACAGTTATTTATGGCCGTTGATTGTGCTCACCTCCACTGACAAGCAAACCCTTCAGGTGGTGCTTGGCAACATGAATGGATTGTATAAAAACAACGAGCATGTGATCATGGCGGGCGCGGTACTTACCATTTTACCCATTTTGGTGGTTTACCTTTGCTCGCAGCGGTATGTGGATCAAGGCATCAGCCTAGGCGGGCTGAAATAGTGAATGTGGACGCATTAGCGTTTACTATATATGAAGGAGGATTACCCAATGAAAAAGCTGCTCTCTCTGGTTCTTGCCCTATGTATGTTACTTTCCCTCACGTCCTTCGCGGTTGCCGAGGACACAACCATAACCTATTCTACCTTCTCTGCCGCAGGCGCACAGAAAGAAACGCTCAAAAAAATGGTTGCTGTGTTTGAAGAAAAGAATCCTGGCATCAAGGTGGATGTGCGCCTCACCACTTACAACGACTACTTTACCAAGCTTGCCACCGAAATTGGCGGCGGCAATGCACCCGATGTATTTGAAGTAAACATGGAAAACTTCTTAGCCTACATGCTGCGCGGCGCATGTGCTGACTTGAGCGCTCTTGGCATTGCCAAGGAAAATTACAGCGAAGCAACCTTGGCCGCCGCAAGCTCGGATGGGAAGCTGTACGCAGTGCCCATGAGCTTCTCCACCTGCATGTTGTTTTACAACAAGGCACTGTTTGATAAAGCAGGCGTGGATTATCCCAACGATGCTTGGACTTGGGCAGACATTCAATCTGCCGCCGAAAAAATTGTAGCGGCAGGCGGCGAGGATACATGGGGCATCTTCCAACCCATCACATACAACGAGTTCTACAAAGCCATTGCGAGCAACGGCGGAAGCATGCTAAGCGCTGACTACAAGAGCTTTACCGTGAACACCCCTGAAAACGTGGCAGTTCTGGACGCAATGCTAAAGCGGATTCGCGACACAAATGTCATGCCCACCACGGAAGAGCTTGCAGGCCGCGGTGATTGGGATCTGTTTACCGAAGGCAAGCTTGGCATGATCGTAACAGGTATTTGGGGCTTCAAAGCCTTTGCGGAAAAATGCACCTTTGACTGGGACGTGGTGGTGGAGCCTGGCTACAAGGACAAGAGCACCTTCTTCTTTGCCAATGTGAACTGCATTTCGCCTGAAAGCAAAAAGCAAGAAGCCGCCGCAAAGTTTATTGACGCCATGGGCTCTGATCCTGACATTGTAAAGCTTCGTTTGGATGCAAGCTGGGAGCTTCCCACCATTGCAGACCAGAGCAAGCTGAGCCAGTATCTTGAAATCACCCCTCCCGAGAACCGTGAAGCGGTGTTTAACAGCATGGATTATGCGGTTGCGCCTCCCGCACTGCTGGAGCAGGGCGCTGTGTCCGAAATCATCAACAATGTGCTGAGCACCTTGGAAACAAGCGAAATGACCGCTCAAGAAGCGCTTGATGAAATTCAAGCACAGCTAACGGATGCGGATCTGTTAAAGTAAACGGTAATGAGCATAAAATAAGGAGGGGTACCGCACTGGAAACAGCGCGGTACCTTCTTCTCGATTTTTTCACCCTGCTGTCCCTGTCAGGGAACCTTGCTATCATCCATAAAGGAGCATCCACATGTCCAACTATCAAGTAACAGGAAACGAATACCTATCCCTTCCCACGTTAAACGAAGAAACAGCCTGCGTTGAAGGCCTTACGCTGCTGCACATGGGTGCAAAAGGGCTTTTGGAACTGCGGGGCGATGCGGAACAAGTGTTTTTGGAGCCAGTTTTAACCATCGATAAAGAACCAATCCGCATTCAAAACCCACAATGGATACGCGAAAACTACTGGCTGCCTTCCTTTATCCATCAAAGCGAAAAGGCGGCACTCCATGCGACCTATTTATGCCCCATCAACGAACGAGCTTTTTTTCTGCACATGAGCGTAACGAACCTTTCGGGCGAGCCGCTTGAAATCACCATGGGTGTCAAAGGCAGGTGGGCGCAAACCTTGCACGAAATCAACGAAACTGCTGTGCTTGACAACCGCCGCACGCAAGAAAAAAGCGACTGGAATCACGCTTTTGTGATGCAGGAGTTTGTGGGCTTGCCCTTGTGCGCCTTTGCACCCATCGCAACACAAACGGTTTCTTGGCAATTTGGCAATGCAAACTATGAGGGTACACAAACCGCAGTACTTGCTCCCTGTGAAACAGCAGAAGCTGATTTTATTTTTGGGATTGGGTATGAAACAGTTGCCGCGGCTACCTCCGCAAAGCATTTGCTTCGCATTGGCTATGAGCGTGCCCGTGCAGATACGCTCCATTGGCTTAGCGAACGAACGCTTGACGTTCCCGATCCAAAAATCAAGCAATTGCTCAATACAAACCTTTTCTTTTCCTTTTTTTATGCCAGCGGCAAAACATTGGATACAGAGGAGTTTTGTTTAATGACCTCCCGCAGTCCGCGCTATTACGTGTCTGCCGCCTATTGGGATCGGGATAGCTTGCTCTGGAGCTTCCCTGCGATTGTATTAACAGATACTGTTTACGCAAGAGAAATCCTGTACTATGTGTTTGAAAAGCAAATGCGAAACGTAGGTATGCATAGCCGTTATATAGATGGCACGCTTTTGGAGCCGGGCTTTGAGCTTGACGAGCTGTGCGCACCTGTGATTGCGCTTGAGCGCTATATTGCAAGATCTGGCGATAGAAGCTTTTTAACGATCCCCATTGTTCAAAGCGGGCTAAAACGTATTCTGAACCTGTTAAAAACCAAAAAGCATCCCAAGGAAGACCTTTATGAAACCTTTTTACAGCCAACCGATGACGAGGTGGTTTATCCCTACCTGACCTATGATAATGTGCTGGTTTGGCGAGCACTTACTTTGCTTGCTGACTATGTTGCGCAAAAAGAACTTTTAGAACAGGCGCAACGGGTGCGCAACGCCATTTTAGCGCATTGTGTACGCGACGGGCAGTTTATTTGGTCAACTGATTTAAATGGTCATTTTGATATTTACGACGAGCCGCCAGGAAGCTTGCAGCTGCTGCCCTTCTATGGGTTTTGCGAGGAAACAGATCCATTGTGGCAAAAAACCATGAGAACCATACGTTCGGATGCATACCGCTTTTCCTTTTCGTCAAAGCCCATCGCAGAAATAGGCTGTTTGCATGCACCTCATCCGTGGGTGCTGTCCATTGCAAATAGCTTGCTTAGCGGGCATAAGGCTTCCGCACTCAAGCATTTATACTTGACAGAGCTGGATAACGGCGTGGCTTGTGAAAGCGTTAATGAGAACACGGGTGTATGTGAAACCGGAGAAGCTTTTGCAACCTGCGCGGGTTTTTTAAGCTTCGCGCTTTGGACGGCGTTTTGCTAAACCCAGTACAAAACATAAACAATGCAAGCCTTTCCATAAACTTTGCGTAACAACTCTTGCTTTTTCAGAATAAACGCTTCCCTTTTACACGCTTTTCTGTTACAATAGAACCCGAGTGAAACGGTTTATATGCATATGGCGTGTTTTGATATAGCATCTTCTTTTCAAATATATCAAAAAAACCGCGAGGTCAGCGCTTTGTGCTAAAATAAAATAAAGCAAGGGGGATCTATAATGGCTAGCTATCAAACCAAGGAGATTCGAAATGTCGCCCTCATGGGACATGGCAGCGAAGGCAAAACAACGCTGATGGAGTCGCTGCTCTTCGCTGCCGGAGCCATTGACCGTCAAGGCCGTGTGGAGGATGGTAACACTGTAACCGACTATGATTCCGAGGAAATCAAAAGGGGCATTTCCATCAGTGCCGCTACTGCGCCTATTGACTGGAACCAGAAAATGCTCAACATCATTGATGTACCTGGCTATTTTGATTTTGTTGGTGAAATGATGGGGCCCTTACGCGTGGCAGAAACCGCGGCTATTTTGGTGAGCGCTGTTGGCGGCATTGCCGTGGGTACGGAAAAAGCGTGGAACCTTGCGAGCAAAAACAACGTTGGAAAAATGTTTATCGTAAACCAGATGGATCGTGACCATGCAGATTTTTTAAAGGTTGAGTCTGCTCTTCGTGAGCGCTTTGGCAATAGCGTTGTGCCGATTTTCCTGCCCATTGGCAGTGGCGCTGATTTCAGAGGTGTTGTGAGCGTTTTGGAAAACAAAGCTTATGAGCGCGTCAACAAGGGCGTACCCAAGGAAGTTCCTGTACCTGCTGAAATGGCCGCAGATATTCAAACGGCACTTGAAGAAATTACGGAAGCCGCGGCAATGTCTGATGATGAACTTACCACGAAGTACCTTGATGAGGGCACGCTGAGCCATGACGAAATTCTTGAGGGCTTTAAAGCAGGCATGTTTACAGGTCAAATAGCGCCCGTAGTACCTTGCTCTGCTTTAACAGGCGTGGGTGTATTTAAACTGCTGGATGTAATGGCGGACTATTTGCCTTCACCCAAACGCGCTGTTTTCAAGGGTGTCAACCCCAGAACCGAAAAAGAAGAAACCCGCGCCTGCAAGACCGAGGAGCCTTTCAGTGCTTTTGTGTATAAAACCATTGCAGACCCCTTTGTGGGCAAGCTTTCGCTTTTCAAGGTCATGAGCGGCTCGCTTAGCAGCTCAGCCAACCTGTACAACGCCAACAATGACAAAACCGAAAAAATTGCTGGCATTTATGTATTGCGCGGTAAAAAACAAATCAGTACCCAATTGCTAAACGCTGGCGATATGGGTGCATTGTCCAAACTGCAATTTACCAATACAGGCGATACGCTTTGCGACCCAGCCAAACCCATTATTTACCCACCCATTACCTACCCCGTGCCCTGTATCAGCAAGGCGATTTTTGCGGCCAAGCAAGGTGAAGAAGACAAGGTATTCAGCGGTTTGGCTCGCTTGATGGAAGAAGATCCTTCCATCAAAATCGAAAAGAATACAGAAACAACGGAAACGTTGCTAACGGGTCAGGGCGAATTGCATTTGGATGTGATTCGTGCAAAGCTTGCCTCAAAGTTTGGCGCACAAGCCAATTTGCAAGATCCGCGCATTCCCTACCGTGAAACCATTAAGAAAACGGTCAAATGCCAAGGCCGCCATAAAAAGCAATCAGGCGGACATGGTCAATTTGGCGATGTGTGGATTGAGTTTTCGCCCATCGGCGATACGGGAATCGCTTTTGAATTTGAGGATGGGGTTGTAGGCGGCGTGGTTCCGCGCAACTTTATTCCTTCGGTTGAAAAAGGCTTGCGTGAAAACATTGGGCGCGGCGTGCTGGCGGGTTACCCCATGGTGGGCTTGCATGCGAAGCTTTACGATGGAAGCTATCACCCCGTTGACTCCTCTGAAATGGCGTTTAAAACCGCCGCGCGTATTGCGTTTAAAAAGGGCTGTTTGGAAGCAGGCCCCGTGCTGCTTGAACCGATCATGCATGTGGAGGTCCTTGTACCCGACGAATACATGGGCGATGTGATGGGCGATATGAACAAGCGCCGCGGACGCATCATGGGCATGAATCAGGTGGACGGCCAACAGCAATTGGTTGCGGAAGCACCTATGGCAGAAATGTTTAAATATGCAACGGAGCTTCGCTCCATGACACAGGCACGCGGTTCGTTCCTCATGAACTTCATCAGGTATGAGGAAGTTCCGGCGAGCGTTGCACAAAAGATCATTGATAGTGCTAAAAAGGAAGAAGAAGAGGAAGAATAATCTGTGCCCGTATCCCTCGGGACCGATGGCTAACAAGCATCGGTCCCGTTGTGATGTGCGGAACTGCCAAAACAAGGAGGAGTCGGCTTGTGATTACCACGGTTTGTATGAACCCTACCTTTGATAAAACGGCTACGGTGGAACGCTTTGCGCTTGGAGAAATGAACCGTCTAAAGAATGTGCGCCTGGATGTTGGCGGAAAAGGCGTCAATGTAGCCATTGTTTTGCATCGTCTAGGTGTGTCAGTCGGTTGCGTGGGTTGCCTTGGCGAACTGGACGAATCTGCGTTTACGCATATGATGGCAGATGACGCGGTAAACTTTGATTATCTCTTGGTGCCGGGTAAGGTGCGTACCAATTTGAAGCTGATGGATGAGCAAACCAAAACCGTAACCGAGTTTAACGAGCCGGGGCTTAGCCTGAACGCACAGCAGATGGATGCCTTTTTGGAATTGTTATCCCAAAAAGCCGTTGGGAGTGAATATATCGTGATGAGCGGTAGACTGCCCATTGGTTGCCCAGACACCACCTATCAGCGTTGCATGCAGGTTGTACCAGAACAAAAATGCGTGCTGGATGCCGCTGGGGATTCGCTGCTGCACGGAATTAAGGAGCATCCGTTTTTGGTGAAGCCCAACCTGCCGGAAATAGAGGGGATTATGAAGAAAGAATTGCGAACCCTCCGTGGAATAAGGGATGCGGCTTTGTTTTTAATCGAATACGGCGCTCAGAATGTGATTGTTTCTATGGGCAAATTTGGTGCAATGTGTGTCAATCGCAGCATCACATTGTTTGCTCCCGCCCTACAGGTGGAAGCGCGCTCTACCGTTGGCGCGGGCGATGCGATGCTTGGCGGCATTCTCATGGGGCTGGATGGGGGAGAGTCGCTTGCAGATTCCTTCCGTTACGGCGTGGCGGCAGGCGCGGCAAGCGTTATGACCGACGGAACACAGCTTCTGCGCGTAAATGATTTTGAGGCGTTGCTGCCTAAGGTGACTGTTCAAGAAGTATGAAGACAGAGATTGAAAGAGAGTTTATTCGTTGCGGACGGCGGCATATTTGGATGTTTTCCGACGAGCAGATTGCCCTGCGGCCACGCGAGTATTACGGGGATGTATCGCGTTTGGGGCATGCAACCTCCATGATATTTGACATTATGGATGTCGTCACCCAAAAAGCGGTGGGGGAAATTGCTCTGCGAATTGGTGAAAGCGACGGGCTTTTTTATTTGGGGCACATCGGTTACCACATCAACTCACCTTTTCGCGGGAAGCATGGCGCGTTGCGTGCTTGCCGATTGTGCATACCGATCTTCAAGCAGCTTGGTATGCGCTCTTTTGTGATTACAACAGATGTGGATAACCGCGCCAGCATACGCACTTGCCAAAGCTTAGGCTGTGTGCTTGAAAGCACGGTTATGGTACCGCTTTGGTGCAGACGTGAATTTGCCATTACAGATAAAAAGCTTCGATACATCTATGAAATACCGGAAAAAGAACATTGCGTAAGCAAAGGAAACGAGTAAAATGCGGTTATGGCTTTTCTTTTTGCATAAGATAGGGTAAAATATCATGGGTTGCTTTGGAAAGGCGGTGTTTCCTTGGAGCTTACGATACGGGACTGTCGCATCTTTGTGCGCTATCATCTCAAAGACAATGGTACTGGTCCCGCTATTTTGCTGCTGCATGGCTGGGGCTGTGACGGCTCTATTTTTTCCTTTATTGAAAGTGAACTTTCACAGAACGCAAGCACGCTTTCGCTTGATTTTCCTGGTCATGGTCAAAGTGACGAACCGCCTGAGCCGTGGGGTGTGAGCGATTATGCCGAGCAGGTGTTTTTGTTGCTTCAAGAGCTATCCATTCCCAAGGTGAAAATCATCGCGCATTCCTTTGGCGGACGTGTGGCAATCTATCTTGCGGCGCTTCATCCGGAAGCGGTTGATCAATTGGTGATTACGGGTGGCGCAGGCATACGCAAGCCTGCTACCAAAAGCCAGCAAAGGCGGCAAAAGCAGTTTAAGCAAATGTCTGCCATGCTAACGGTGCTTGGGAACATAGGGCCGCTTTCTGCGATGGTGAACGAGTGGCAATCCGCTCTTCGCAAACAATTCGGTTCCGCTGATTACAACAAACTGGATGAAAACATGCGCAGAACCTTTGTGAAGGTAATTTCTGAGGATCTGCTTCCCATGCTTTCAAGCATACTTGCGCCCACCCTGCTTGTTTGGGGCAGCGACGATACTGAAACGCCGCTGTGGATGGGGGAGCAAATGGAGCAGTCCATTCCCGACGCTGGATTGGTCATTTTTGAAGGCCGTTCTCATTTTGCTTTTATTGAGGAATGGCAGCGCTTTACACTCATTGTGAAGCAATTCTTTAAGGGAGGCGAAGAAGCATGATCTCACCCCAATGGCATGCCATTGCGCAAATGATCGTGACGATGGTTCCTGTGCTCTGCTCGCTTTTTGCATCTCATGTGCTTTTTCATTATTTTCAATTGGAAAGCTACCAGTTTCCGGGCTATTTTCGCACATTGCTGCGTAACCGTGTACACAGCTTTTTTCCCGGCTTATGCGTTACAGCCGCTTGCTTTGCTTTATACTATCTTTTTGATTTGTGCATTTTAAGAAACGTCCCTTCTTGGCTGTTTTTCATTGCTCTTTTTGGTCTTTTGCCATTGGCGGCGCTTATTGGCTTTGGAATATCCGTTGCTTTTTCTGAAAAAAAGGAAAAAAAGAAATTTGCCTATACCAGCCGTATCAAGCGGCTTTATGTCATTTCGTTTTTAACCATGACTTTGATTTCCTACCTATTAAGCCTTACGCCTATGGCCATTTTGCCCGCGCTGTGGCCATTGCTTCTGCCGTTTGTGATTGCGCTTTCGGGGCTTTTGGCTTGGCCTGTGGAAAAGGCTATCAGCGAGTGCTATTTTCGCGATGCACGGCGGAAATTGCTTTCCAACCCCAAGCTCATACGCATAGGCATCACAGGCAGCTATGGAAAAACATCGGTCAAGCATATTTTGGATGCGATACTAAGCGAAAAATATCCCACGCTCATTACGCCCGCCAGCTTTAACACACCCATGGGGGTTACACGCACCATACGCGAAAAGCTCAATCCCTCCTATCAGGTATTTGTGGGGGAAATGGGCGCTCGCCATGTGGGTGATATTAAGGAAATGTGCCGCTTGGTTCAGCCAACCATCGGCATCATCACCTCTGTAGGGCCTCAGCACCTTGAAACATTTAAAACCATTGAACGTGTGGCGCAAACAAAATATGAGCTGATTGAAGCATTGCCTGAAAAGGACTCTCATAGTTATTTTTTTGATGACCATGCATTTTGCACGCAGATGTTCCAAAAAACAAAAAAACCCAAAACACTCTGCGGCCAAAGCGGTGAAACATCGGATTGCTGGTATGAGAACGTGAGCGTATCCTCAAGCGGAAGCACTTTTGTGTTAAACATCCGCAATCAGGGGCATATCGAGTGCCATACAAAGCTGTTGGGCGAGCACAACATTCATAACATTGTGTTAGCCGCCGCAGTTGCCAGTGACCTTCACCTTTCCCTTCGGCAAATTGCCCGCGGCATTGAAAAGCTCCGTCCGGTAAAGAATCGTATGGAATTGCTTGGAAGCCTGGGGAGCTTTACCATCATCAACGATGCTTTCAACAGCAACCCTATTGGTGCAAAGGCCGCACTTCAAGTGCTCAAAGGCTTTGCAAAGCGCCGTATTATCATAACCCCAGGCATGGTTGAGCTAGGCCAGAAGGAAGAGGAGTACAACCGTGAGTTTGGCCGCCAAATGGCAGATTGCGTTGACATTGCGATCATCGTGGGCAAAAGCCGAGCACTGCCGATCATGGAAGGGCTCAAAAGCGCGGGCTTCCCTGAAGCATCCATTTACCGTGCGGATAGCTTGGATCAATCCACCGAAATTCTGCATTCACTGGTTTTACCAACCGATACCGTTTTATATGAAAACGACTTGCCCGATCATTATCAAGAAGCTTAACCTGAACCATTAAAGGAGGTTTATCCATGAACAAACTTCAACTTGGCGTCATCTTTGGAAGCCGCAGCTGTGAACATGAGGTATCCATTATCAGTGCTGTACAGCTTATGCGCGCCGCCGATCGCCAAACCTATGACATTATTCCAATTTATATCAGCAAAAAAGGCGTATGGTATACGGGCGATCCGCTTTTTGACATTTCCACCTATACGCCCTTTGATGAAAACCGAAAAGGCATTCAACGCGTGAACCTTGACATAACGGCTGGTTCTGGCGCACTCACAGCCATGGAGCATGGCAAAGGACCGTTTTCAAAGGACCATGAGGTGATTGTGGCAAGGCTGGAATGCGTCATTCCTGTGATGCATGGTATGCATGGCGAGGACGGCTCTTTACAGGGCTTGTTTGAAATGTGCAATATCCCATATGCCAGCTCTGGTGTGGGCGCTTCGGCGATTGGTATGGATAAAGTGTTTATGAAACAAAATTTTCGCGGCTGTGGATTTCCTGTACTACCCAGCTGTTGGTTACTGCGCAAGGCTTGGGAGCTGGATCATACCGCAAGCCTTGAAAAAATCGAAAAGGAATTGCCCTATCCCGTTTTTGTAAAGCCTGCATCGCTTGGTTCCTCCATTGGCGTAACCAAAGCAAATGATCGCAAAGGCCTGCAAGATGCGTTGGAGCTCGCCTTTGAGTTTGACCGCAAGGTGCTGGTGGAAAAGGGACTCAATGAGCCGCTTGAGCTAAATTGCTCCGTGCTTGGCTATAATGGCGATGCGAAAGCCAGCGAGATTGAAATGCCCATTTCGGGAGGCGATTTGCTTACATTTATGGACAAATACGGAAGCAATTCCACAAAGGGCATGGCCTCTCTCAAACGCTTGCTGCCCGCGCCGATTGAACCCGAGCTTCGCGAAAAAATCCAAGCGCTCTCAATCGATATTTTCCGTGAAATGGACTGCAAAGGCGTTGTGCGCATTGATTATATGTACGACTCTGCGTCTGATGGCCTATATATTACCGAAATCAACACCATCCCCGGTTCCATGGCCTTTTATCTTTGGGAGCCCTGTGCCATGCCCTATAGCGTGCTGATTGATAATTTGGTTCGCTATGCCATGGAAGCACAGCAGGAAAAGGATAATTGCAACTACGCCTATTCCTCCGATATTCTGAGCAATATTACTTTGGGTGGAAAAACAGGCGCAAAAAATGGTCTGAAAAACGCTTAATACAAAGGAGCACTATGGTCGAATTATCGCAAATCAAGGACCCATCCGATATTCGGGGGTTAAGCCGAGAGGAATGCGAAGATCTGGCGGATGACATCCGCACAAAGATTATTCAAACCGTATCTCAAAACGGCGGACACCTTTCCTCCAATTTAGGGGTTGTTGAAATTACGCTTGCACTCCATCGCGTATTTCAAACACCGCAAGACAAAATTGTTTTTGATGTGGGACATCAAACCTATGCACATAAATTGCTGACAGGTCGGTATGCCGCCTTTGATACCCTACGAACCTTTGGCGGAATCTCTGGTTTTCCAAGAAGATGTGAAAGTGAATACGATTGTTTTGAAGCGGGGCACGCGTCCACAGCCATTTCTGTTGCGCTGGGTTTGGCACGCGCACGGGATGCTTTGGGGCAAAAGCACCATGTGGTGGCTTTGGTAGGCGATGGCGCGCTAACGGGCGGCATGTGCTATGAAGCGCTGAACGATTGCGGAAACAGCAAAACAAGGCTTATTTTGGTACTGAACGATAATGAAATGTCCATAGCGCAAAATGTGGGTGCGTTAAGCAAGCATTTGTCTAACCTGCGCGCGAGTGTGGGGTGGAACAGCACCAAAAAGCGCGTGCGCGCAAACCTAGGCAAGGTACCCATGATTGGCGAACCCATTTATCGCGTGATTCATACGGCCAAGCGAATGATCAAAAGTATTTTCATAGATGAAGGCTTTTTTTCTGCCTTGGGCTTTCATTATCTGGGCCCCATTAATGGCAATGATTTAGCCGCAGTTGAAAACATGCTGGAACGTGCGAAAAAGCTTGACGAGCCTGTTGTGATTCACTGCTCCACCAAAAAAGGCTATGGCTATTGCCGCGCGGAGCGTAAACCCGAGGAGTTTCATGGAACCCCTCCGTTTTTGGTGGAAAATGGGGAGGTGTGCGCTTCCAGCGCATGCGCAAATGGAGAAATTGCAAACAACGAGCTTATGGAGCTTGCCAAGGAAGATCCCAGCATTCATGTGGTTACGGCGGCCATGCCGCTTGGCACCTGTACGGATTTATTTCAACAAGCCTATCCAAATCGATTTTTTGATGTGGGCATTGCAGAGGAGCATGCGGTTACCATGTGTGCAGGGCTTGCGTCGGGCGGCTTGAAACCATTTTTCTTTGTGTACTCCACTTTTTTGCAACGCGGCTACGATCAAGTCATCCATGATGTGTGTATTCAAAATCTGCCCGTGGTGCTCATGATTGACCGCGCTGGAATTTCAAACGAGGATGGGCAATCTCACCAAGGGCTCTATGATTTTTCATATTTGCGCCACATTCCCAACCTAACTGTTTTGGCGCCTGCGGACGCTTCGGAATTGCGTCTGATGATTCATGCCGCCTACGCGCTTCATGCGCCCTGCGCCATTCGCTACCCTAAAAATGCTTCGGTGTTACCAGAACAGCAAACCATCGAACACTTTGCCATAGGTCACTGGGAACGCTTGCTTTCCGGCGGGGATGCCATCGCGCTTTCGGTGGGAACCATGACAGCCGCCGCAATGCGTGTTGCCAAAACCCTTTCGCAGGAAGGCATAGCGCTCACTGTGATCAATGCATCGTCCATCAAGCCGCTAGATACGGCCTGCTTAGACGAGCTATTTAGCTTACACAAGCCCATCTTCACATTAGAAGAGCATGTGCTTCAAGGTGGTTTTGGCAGTGCCGTGCTTGAATATGCCGCACAGACCGATCAACAGCCCAGAATAAAGTTGTTGGCGGTTGGGGATCGCTTTGTACAGCATGGCGATCACAAGCATCTGCTCATAGATGTTCATTTGGATGACGATAGCCTTTGTGATGTCATTCGTCAAACCCTTAGCGATGGGACGGTGAATCATTGTGACCGATAAGCTTCGTGTTGATCTGGCCATGGTAAGGCAGGGGCTGGCGCCAAGCCGTGAACGTGCGCAGGCAATGATTATGGCAGGGCAGGTTTACATAAAGGAAGTGAAGGTGCTTAAGCCTTCTGAAAAGGTAAACGAAGAGGAGGATGTGATTGTCAAGGGGCATACGCATCCTTTTGTAGGGCGCGGAGCGCTCAAGCTGGATAAAGCACTGCGTGTATTTCATGCCGATGTGAACGGCTTAACCGCAATGGACATAGGTGCGGCTACGGGCGGCTTTACCGACGTGTTGCTCCAAAACGGAGCAAAGCATGTATATGCGATAGATGTAGGCTATGGACAGCTGGATTGGAAAATACGCAGCGATGAGCGCGTAACCGTTATGGAACGCACAAACGCAAGGTATTTAACGCATCAAGAAATCCCCTGTGTGCCGGATATTACCGTGATGGACGTTTCCTTTATATCGGTTCGCTTGCTGCTGCCTGTGGCGGCTGAATTGATGGCGCACAAAGGACGCTTCTATATTTTAATCAAGCCGCAATTTGAAGCTGGAAAAGAAAATGTGGGTAAAAAAGGCGTTGTGCGCGATCCCGCCATTCACAGACAAGTCATTGCTACCGTTGCTGATTTTGTCCCTGGCTTTGCGTATTGCATGACGCAGCTGGATTTTTCACCCATTACCGGACCCGAGGGCAACATCGAATATGTTGCGGAGCTACTGCCAGCGTACGATGGGCAAGAGGCAGTAACCCCTGAATATATTGAACAAATTGTAGGGGAAGCCCATCGCACGCTTGCAAAAGCTTGACGAAGCAAGCGCGTGCTTGCACCGTTATACACGGTTGCATGTTTATGCAGTTTATGATATACTAAACAGAAAGAAAGGCGGCGAAGCCAATATGGATTTGGTGTATTTAATCATGCATCAACACAAGCCCAATGTGACTGAGCTTTCCAGAAGCATCGCTACCGCCTTTTGCAATGCGGGCATAGCTGTTTCAGCAGAACCTTGGCTGTACGACTCTGTAAGTGAGGACGTTCGCGCCCTCCTTTGCCGTGCAAGGCTTGAGGATTGTGAAGCGGTTGTTTCCGTTGGGGGAGATGGCACCCTTTTGCGTGCAAACACGCTTTCGTCACGCTATCAGCTTCCTCTGCTAGGCATCAATATGGGCACGGTCGGTTTTTTAGCCGAAGTGGAGTTTGAACAGCTGGATTTGGCTTGTAAACGCCTGAAAGCGAACGACTATGCCATTGTGGAACGCATGATGCTCAAGGCTACCTTGGGCGAGCAAACCGCGCTTGCGCTCAACGATGTGGTGCTGAGCCGCGGTGGCTATACAAGGCTGATCGGTGTAAATGCTTGGGTGGGGGAAGATCAAATTGGCCGCTACATTGCGGATGGATTGATTGTTTCCACGCCAACGGGCTCCACAGGCTACTCGCTGTCTGCGGGCGGACCCATTGTATGCCCCGAGGTGGAATGCATGCTTCTTACACCCATCTGCGCCCATTCTTTACAGCATCGGCCTGTGGTAACCTCCGCCGCTCAAACCATTTGCGTCAAGCTCGACAGAGAGCATTCGCCCCGCGCCATTGTTTCCATCGACGGGCGGCAGTCCTTCGAGCTTTCCAGACAGCAATCGCTTTATATTACACAAGCTCAGCAACGAGCTCGCTTTATCAGACTGGAACCCACAAGCTTTTTTTCTAAGATTCGCGTCAAGCTTTCCGAATGGAGCTGCTAAAGAGTAAGAAGGTGGATACATAATGAAATCATCCCGACAAATTGCCATATTAGAAATCATTTCCAAGCAAATGATTGAAACGCAAGAGGAATTGGCAGATGCACTGAATACGCATGGTTTTCAGGTAACGCAGGCTACGGTATCGCGTGATATCAAGGAGCTTCGCTTGGTCAAGGTGCTGGCCACAGATGGAAAATACCGTTATGTAATAGCGGACAAGGCTGAAAACACATTGAACGAACGGCTGATCCGCATGTTTCACGAAACGGTTGTGAGCATCAACAGCGCTTATAATCAGATCATTATCAAAACCATTCCCGCAAGCGCTAACATTGCCGCCGAAACCATCGATAGCTTGCAATGGCCGGAAATTTTGGGCACCATTGCGGGGGATAACACCATTATGTTGATTGTAAGAAGCGTGGAAGAGGTTGCAGCCATTATGGAAAGGCTTCACGCACTCATCAATCGGTAATAGGCAAACGAATGAATGGAAAGGAATGTGCGATCTATGCTCGTGTCGATGACCGTGCGCAATATCGCGCTGATTGAGAACCTCACCATTGAATTTCATAGCGGTATGCATGTGCTTAGCGGGGAAACGGGTGCAGGCAAATCAATCCTCGTAGACAGCATCAACTTGGTATTAGGCGAGCGTGCAGACCGAGGGTTGATTCGCTCAGGCGCAGAGCGTGCAAGCGTGGAAGCGTTGATTGATATATCGGATTGCCCGCAAGCCTCCGAAATATTAAAAGAGCTTGAGCTTACCGCAGAGCAAAACATGCTGAGCATCCACCGCGAAATGACGGTTTCCGAGCGTAACACTTGCCGCGTTTGCGGCGTGATTGTTCCGCTTGCTTTTTTGCGCAAGCTTTCAGAGGTTTTGGTGGATGTCCATGGACAGCATGACCATCAAAGCCTTCTTAACGATAAAAACCACATGACCTTTTTGGATTCCTTTGGGCATGCGGATTTTCTAAGCCTCAAGGAAACGGTTGCACAAGCCTATCGTATTTGGAAAGAAAGCAGCTCCAAGTTTTTAGCGCTCCGCAAGGAAAATGCACAGCGTGCGCAGAGGCAGGAATACCTAAGCATGCGCGTAAAGGAGCTGGATTCTGCACAGCTTACCATTGGCGAAGCGGACAAGCTAAGCGCGGAGCATGCACGCTTTGCAAGCGCTGAACGCATCAACTCCGCCGTTCGCACCGCATATGAAAATGTGCTTGCGGGCGGGCGGGATCAAAGCGCCATGGATCAGCTCAAAGAGGCCTATGAAGGTATGCGTCGCATCGAAAATCTTGACGAACGTTTTCGCGAAATCACACAGCGTTTATCTTCCGCTTACTATGAGGCGCAGGAGCTTGGGCTTGAGCTGCGCGATATCCTCGAAAAGGAAAGCTTTGATCCCGTGCGCAATGAGGCCATCCAAGAGCGTTTGGATTTGATTCGCCGCTTAGAAAAGCGCTATGGCATGTCTGCGGATGAGCTGGTGTCTCATTATGAGGAGATCAAGGATGAGCTGAGCCGTTTGGGGAGCATGAACGAGCGTTTAAAGCACGCAGAAAATGATTACAAGCAAAAATTGATCCATTATCGTACAGAGGCGGCAAAGCTTACCGAAGCCCGAAAGGCGCTGGCCACACGTTTTGAAGGCATGATGGAAGCGCAGCTGCAGGAGCTTGGCATGCAAAACACAAGATTCGCCTGCGTTTTTGAACAACCGGCACCCGATCAAAAAAAGGTGCCCACCTCAAATGGAGACGATCACATATCGTTTTATATTGCCCCCAACCCTGGCGAGCCGCTAAAGCCTTTGGACAAAACCGCATCTGGCGGTGAGCTATCGCGGCTTATGCTGGCCATGAAGGCAGTTGGCGCTGAGAACGACGGCATCCCCTGCATGGTGTTTGACGAAATTGATACAGGCATCAGCGGCCATGTTGCAGGTGTGGTAGCCCAAAAAATGGCCTCTATCGCAAAATATCATCAAGTGCTGTGCGTTACCCATTTGGCTCAAATAGCCGCAATGGCAGATACGCAGTATCTTGTACAAAAGCATGTAACAGGGGACAGAACGTATACAAATGTTTCGGAGCTTTCACAAGAGGAGCGGGTTGAAGAAATTGCGCGGCTGATTGGCGTTACGGATGGTCATCAGGAAAGCGGTTATGCCCACGCGCGTACCATTTTAGAGGCCGCAAAGCAATGGAAGGCAGAACAGCGCGGCATTCAATTGAAGGAAAATTAACAATTCTTTTCGTTAGGCATGAGTTGTGCTATACTATAGCTACCTACTTCATATCAGTTCAGGAAGGACGAGAAAGCATGAGTACCATACACAGTTTTCCCGGTGGGATTCATCCGCATGAGGGAATGGGGGGGAAGGCAACCACATCGGTTCTGCCCATCGTGCAAGCTCCACAGCCCTCTCGCGTAACCATTCCGCTTGGGCAGCATATGGGCGCGCCCTGCAAACCTCTGGTTCAGAAGGGTGATTTGGTTAAAATTGGTCAAATCATTGGCGAGCCTGTTGGCTTTATGAGTGCAGCCGTGCACGCTTCGGTTTCTGGAAAGGTGCTGGATTGTCAGCAATGCATTCTGGCCAATGGACTTGAGCAAGCCAGCATCATCATTGATAACGATTTTACAGACGAATGGGTTACGCTCAAGCCCATTGAAAAACCCGAAGAAATGACTGGGCAAGAGCTTTCGCAATATGCCAGAGAAATGGGTATTGTGGGGCTTGGCGGCGCAACATTCCCAACAGCGGTCAAGCTAGCTGTGCCGTCGGATAAAAAAGTGGACACGCTTATTTTGAACGGTGCTGAATGTGAGCCGTATCTTTCAGCCGACCATCGGCAAATGGTGGAAAATGCAAGCGGCATTGTATCAGGCGCACGCGTGATTCAAAAAGCACTTGGCATTGAACGTGTTTTGATTGGCATAGAGCAAAATAAGCCAGATGCGATTGAAGCCATGCGCAAGGCCTGCGAAGGGCTGGAAAATTATGAAGTCATTGCGCTCAAGGTGAAATACCCACAGGGCGGTGAAAAGCAGTTGGTTTATGCGCTTACAGGCCGCAAAGTAAAAATGGGTGGATTGCCATTGGATCTGGGCGTGATTGTATCCAATGTGGGTACCTGCTACGCCCTCCATCGCGCAGTTTACGAGGGCCGCCCCATTGTTGACCGCGTGGTAACCGTGGGCGGATGCGTTGCAAAGCCTGCCAATTACATTGCCAGAATTGGCACCTCGGTAGAATGGCTGCTGGATACCTCCGGCGGCATTTTGCCAGAAACCAAAATGCTTATTTATGGCGGACCCATGATGGGTCAAGCCATTAGCCGTGAAGATATTCCGATTACAAAGGGCTGCAGCGGCATTGTTGCGCTGGACAAGCTTAGCGCTTTGGCTGAGGAAGGTCCCTGCATTCGCTGTGGACGCTGTCTTGAAGCTTGCCCCATGAAGCTTTCCCCCACAAACATTGACCGTTTTATGCGCAAGAGCATGTTTGAGGAAGCTGAAAAGTTAAACGCTATGAATTGCTTGGAATGCGGTGCCTGTACTTGGGTATGCCCCGCAAAACGCAACCTGACGCAGAGCTGCCGCGTATGCAAGCGCATCATTACCCAGCGCCGTAAAGAAGCGGCCGCAAAGAAAGGGGGCAAGTAAAATGCAAAAAAAGCTGATTGTTTCTTCTTCTCCATTTTTACGGGACAAAGCTTCTACGCGCAATGTTATGCTGGATGTGATCATTGCGTTAATGCCCACTGTTTTGGCAGCAGCTTGGTTTTTTGGCACACCTGCCCTCATGCTGGTAGCGGTGGCGGTAGCCTTTTCTGTATTTGCTGAATGGGCTTACCAAAAACTAACGCACCAAAAAACAACCATCGGCGATTTAAGCGCAGTGGTAACAGGCATTTTGCTTGCGTTTAACCTTCCCGCCAATGCACCGCTTTGGATGGCGGCCATTGGTTCTGTGATTGCCATTGTGCTTGTGAAACAGATTTACGGCGGCTTGGGGCAAAACTTCCTAAACCCTGCATTGGCTTCACGCACCATACTCATGCTATCCTGGGCGGGATTAATGGCCGCTACAGCAGTGCCAAACGGCGGGCAAATCTTCGGCCTTGGCGCACAAACGGTTGATGCGGTTTCGGCCGCCACGCCATTGGCAAACGGCGCAAGCGGCTATACGCTCTGGCAGCTTTTTAGCGGCAATGTACCTGGAATGATTGGTGAAACCTGCAAAATCACGTTGCTGTTGGGCGGACTTTATTTGATCGTTCGCCGCGTGATTGATTGGCGCGTGCCTGTAAGCATGATTGTAACCGCCTTTGTGCTGTTCTGGATTCAAACAGGCGTGCTCTATTCGCCTGAAAGCGGCGCAAGCAATGCACTTTACCAAGTGCTAAGCGGCGGCTTACTCTTAGGCGCGTTTTTCATGGCAACCGATTATGTTACCTGTCCCATTACCAAAACGGGCAAAATCATCATGGGTGTGGGTTGCGCAGTTGTGCTCTTTGTCATCCGCGTGTTCAACAACAGCTATCCAGAGGGCTGTTCCTTTGCCATTCTGTTTATGAACGTGCTTACCCCGCTGATTGACAAGTGGACTGCACCCAAAACCTTTGGTGCAGTGAAACCCGCCAAGCCCGTTAAAGGCACAAGCAACGTGAAGGAAGGGGGAGCAAAAGCATGAAAAAGAAATCACTCACAAAGGTTTTAACAAATGGTTTGTTTAATGAAAACCCAACCTTTCGTTTGCTGTTAGGCATGTGCCCAACATTGGCCATTTCCACCGCTGCCTCGCGTGGCTTAGGCATGGGGCTTGCAACCACCTTTGTACTTATCTTTTCCAACATGGCCATTTCCGCGTTGCGCAACATCATTCCGGAAAAGATGCGTATCCCTAGCTTTGTTGTGGTGATTGCAACCTTTGTTACCATCATTGACTTGCTGATCAAAGCATATATGCCCTCCATGTCAGATTCACTAGGCATTTACATCCCCTTGATTGTGGTCAATTGCATCATCTTTGCAAGGGCGGAGGCTTTTGCGTTTAAAAACCCTGTACTGCCCTCCATTGTGGATGGGTTGGGCATGGGGCTTGGATTTACCTGCTCCATTACCTTGCTATCTGCTGTGCGTGAAATCATCGGCAGCGGCAAGTTTTTCGACATGCAGGTGATGCCCGCAAGCTATCAGCCCATGGCTGTGATTGTAAGCCCGTCTGGCGGCTTTCTTACATTGGGTATTTTGCTGTTGATTGTCAATGCCATTGTCAAGCATTTTGAAAATCGTAAAAAAGCAAAAGCAGGGGAGGAGATCGCATGAATAACCTACTGCTGATTATTATCGGAAGTGTGCTGGTCAATAACTTTGTAATGTCCCAATTTCTTGGTATCTGTCCCTTTTTAGGTGTTTCTAAAAAGACGGAAACCGCATTGGGCATGGGTATGGCTGTAACGTTTGTAATGGCGATTGCATCCCTGTTTACCTACTTGATCCAATACTACCTGCTTGTGCCTCTGCATTTGGAATACATGCAAACCATCGCCTTTATTTTGGTGATTGCGGTGCTGGTACAAATTGTTGAAATTGCACTCAAAAAAATCAGCCGCTCTCTGTACCAAGCACTTGGCGTATATTTGCCGCTCATCACCACAAACTGCGCAGTTTTGGGCGTGGCGTTGCTCAATACGCGTGAAGGGTATAACCTCATTGAGTCCGTGGTCAACGGCACAAGCGCCGCAATTGGCTTTACCATTGCCATTGTAATGTTTGCGAGCATTCGTGAGCGTTTGGCCGCTGGTAACATGCCCAAATGGATGGATGGCTTCCCCGGTGCACTCATCACAGCTGGACTGATGTCACTCGCATTTCAAGGCTTTTCAGGTTTGATTCATTAATGATCAAACAAAGTCTGAAATACCTGTACAGAACATGTTCGTGATATTGAGAGGATGGTTATTAAAATGACTCAGATTTTGATTGGTGCGGGGGTGCTTGGCATTCTGGGGCTTGTGTTCGGCCTTCTCTTGACATTAGCCAACAAAGTATTTGAAATTCCCTCCGACCCTAAGCGTGACGAAATCAGAAACGCGCTCCCAGGTGCAAACTGCGGCGGCTGTGGCTTTGCAGGCTGTGATGCTTTGGCGGATGCGATTGCCGCAGGCACAGCGCCCATTAGCGCATGCCCCGTGGGCGGCAGTCCCGTAGCAGATGCCATTTCAGAAATTATGGGTGTTGAAAAAACGCCCGATCAAGTTCGCAATATTGCCACTGTGGTTTGCCAAGGCAGTCTTGACCATTGCAAAACAAAGTTTCCCTACCACGGAATTCAGGATTGTGTTGCGGCCACATTGGTTAACGATGGCAATCGCGCATGCAAATATGCATGCTTGGGGCTGGGCACCTGCGTAAGGGCTTGCCCTTTCGATGCCATTCATATTGACGAGCATACCAAAATTGCGAAGGTAGACCCCGATAAATGCCAGAGCTGCGGCACTTGCGTGAATGTATGCCCGAAGCATGTGCTAAGCCTACAGCCCATGACTGTGCCTGTACGTTTGCTATGCAGTGCCGCAGAAGAAGGCGTATTGGTAAGCGACAACTGTAAAATTGGCTGTGTGGGCTGTGAAATATGTCAAAAGGAATGCAAGTTTGGCGCTATCACCATGAAAAACCATCTGCCTGTGTTTGACATGAAAAAGTGCGTGGGTTGCATGATGTGTGCTGAAGTGTGCCCAACGGGTGCTATTTGGGGTGACTTTGACAACCGTCTTATTGCTGAAATTGACAGAGACCTTTGCATTGGCTGTACAATTTGCAAAAAAACCTGTAAGTTTGAAGCCATTTCAGGCGAGCTAAAGAGCATACATGAGATCAACGAAGCTTGCACTGGCTGTGGTGAATGCGTTAAGAAGTGCCCCAAAAAGGCCATATCCATCGGCGTAAGAAAACATGTGCGCGATGCAAATGCCAAGTTGGGAACCACGTTGGCGGAGCCTGCCATACCCAAGCAATAAACACCCATTTGCACGGCGGATTGTTGAAAAAAATAATCCGCCGTTGCTTTATTGGCATGAAAGCCATGTACGGAAGGAAGAATGGAACATGAAGGTTGGTTTAATTGGAGTTGGTAACATGGGAAGCGCCATCATCAAAGGCGCTTTTCAAAGTGGGTTTTTAAAGCCATATGAAACCATGGTTTACGATGTAAACGCTCAGCAAATTACGAACCTCACAGATAGCTATCCGGTGGGCGTAGCACAAAGCAATATGCAGCTTGCCAAGGAATGCGATTGTCTGATCTTGGCGGTGAAGCCGATCTATTTGCGCGGCGTTTTGGAGGAAATTCAAAAGTTTGTACGTAACAAAAGTTTGATTTCCATTGTGGCTGGCTGGTCTATGGAAATGCTGCTGGACATGCTGGGCGGTAAGGAAATTGGGGCACAGGTACTGCGCGTTATGCCTAATATGCCCGCCATGGTGAGCATGGGCTATACGGCACTATGTGATGAAAACACCTTCTCCAAACCAATGCTAAAATGGGCCAAGGAACTGTTTTCCAATTTGGGAATGGTACAGGTTTTGCCCGAGCGCTTGTTTGATGCGGTGGTTGCTGTTGCGGGAAGCAGTCCTGCTTATGTGTTTATGCTGATAGAAGCGATGGCAGACGGCGCCGTTAAGCTGGGTATGCCTCGGCCTTTTGCGATTCAAGCGGCGGCACAGGCTGTTTTTGGCTCTGCAAAAATGTTGCTGGATACAAACACACATCCCGCAATTTTGAAGGATAACATTTGCTCTCCGGGAGGTACAACCATCGAAGCGGTTCAAGTATTGGACAAAAACGGATTTCGTGGAATTGTAATGGAAGCCATGGACGTTTGTGCGCAAAAGAGCCATAAAATGTCCGCGTGTCAAGATCGGAGAAACAAAGCATGAGTGAGCAAACCAAACGTGTTGTTCAAATTTATACCGATGGCGCTTGCTCGGGTAACCCAGGCCCAGGCGGTTGGGGCTGTATTTTGAGTTACAATGGAAAAACAAAAGAAATGTCGGGGCATATGCCTGCCACCACCAATAACCGCATGGAAATTTTTGCGGTGATCAGCGGCTTGGGCGGCTTGAAGGAGCCGTGCAAGGTAGATGTATATTCAGATTCTGCGTATACAGTCAATGCTTTTCGGGAACACTGGATAGAGAACTGGCAGCAAAACGGCTGGTTGAACAGCAAAAAACAGCCTGTAGAAAATAGCGATCTTTGGAAACTGCTATTGCAGATTATCAAGATCAAAAAACATGATGTAACCTTTCACAAGGTGAAGGGGCATGCCGATAACCCGTGGAACAACCGTTGTGATGAATTGGCCACATCAGCCATTGTGGAATTCAGAAGAATGAACGGCGAAAAAACAGAGGAAGCGCCCGTTGCGCCGTCTGGTGCGGCGGGGGAAACCACAGCCCAACAAAAGCCAGAAGCACAGGCTTCCGATGGCACTGTGCATCAAAAATAAAAACGCATTTGACAGCTCGCCGTTCATCATGGCTGAGCTGTTTTTTTGCGGATGCAAACGGTTTTAAGCTATTGACAAAGGGGGATGGGGAGGTTACAATATCCTCATACTATTCGCTAAAGAATACTTTTACGAATAGTACAGCTCCATTTTCGATGAAAGCAGGCGATTTCTTCTATGCCTACCTTAACGTATCAGGAAAAGCTAAATACGGAACGAACCGAAAAAGTACGTCAACTCCTCCGCATGCTTCCCAGCTGCTGCTATGATTTTATCCATAGCTTAACCATGACAACAAGCGCGCTTACGCGAATGGCTTACACCATCGATTTGCAAACCTTCTGCGGCTATGCCGCAAATGAAATCCCCTATTTTGGTAAAAAAGAACCAACACAATGGACAGATGAAGATTTCGGCCATTTATCCGCTCGCGATTTAAACGCCTACGCTGATTATTTAACGCTGTATATGAAGAAAGCTCAAAACGGAAATGGTGAACCCGTTGTTTTACGCAATCACGAATGCGGTGTCATGCGGAAGCTCTCCTCTTTGCGCTCTTTTTTTGATTATATGTTTAAGCAAGAGCGCATACCCGGTAACATTGCGGCTTTGGTTTCCCTGCCCAAGCTGCATGAAAAACCCATTATGCATCTCATCGGCGAAGAAATAGATCGATTGCTATGCGTTGCGGAGGACGGTGCACAGCTTACCACGGTTCAGCAACGCTATCACAACATCACCAAGCTTCGCGATTATGCCATCCTCATGCTGTTTTTGGGAACGGGCATTCGTGTAAGCGAATGTGTAGGCATCAACATCGAAGATTTGGATTTTCAAACAAATGCCGTGTTGGTTACCCGAAAGGGCGGAAACCAGGTGATTTTATACTATCCAGCAGAGGTTTCGGACGCTCTCAAGGCTTATCTGATTCAAAGAAAGCAAATTGAAACCGATACAGCAAACGAAAATGCACTCTTTTTGTCGCTTCAAAAAAAGCGGATCTCCCAACGTGCGGTACAGCTTATGGTTAAAAAATATTCAGCCATAGCGGTGCCTCTTAAAAAAAGAATGAGTCCTCATAAGCTTCGCAGTACTTATGCAACTAGGCTTTACCACGAAACGGAGGATATATACCTTGTAGCCGATGCGCTTGGGCATTCAGATGTGAACACAACGCGTAAGCATTACGCGGCCATGAGCGAGCAAAGACGGCAGCAAGCCGCTCAAAATGTGCACCTGCCTAAATCCATGAACGAGGAGCATACGGAAAATATCGAAAATACAGATACACTAAATGAACAATAGAAACGCCCGTTCGTTTATTTTCTTGCCAATTTTGTGCGAATGTGGTATTCTATTGATAGTATACTGTGTAAGGAGTGAAAAGCATGGGTAACCCAAGGGGTGAAACACAATCTAGAATCCTCGCGTTCATTGAACAGGCGACCATGCAAAAGGGCTATCCCCCATCGGTTCGTGAAATATGCGATGCCACTGGCTTAAAAAGCACCTCCACCGTTCATGGACATTTGATTCGCCTAGAAAAAAAAGGCCTTTTGAATCGCGACTCCATGAAACCACGCGCTATTTCCTTGCCGCACGATCATCAAATGTACCGCAACGATGTGGTAAACGTGCCTGTTTTGGGGCATGTTGCGGCAGGCTTACCCATATTGGCCACAGAAAATTTAGATGAAACGATTACCCTGCCCCAAGCAATGCTTGGGGATGGAGATCATTATGTGCTATCCGTAAAAGGCGAAAGCATGATTGATATCGGTATTATGGATGGCGATTATGTGGTGGTTCGTAAGCAGTCCACCGCCCACAACGGCGATATTGTGATTGCCATGATTGATGATGAAGCAACTGTGAAGCGCTATTACCGTGAAAACGGCGGCTTCCGCTTACAGCCCGAAAATCAAACCATGAAGCCCATTATTGTGTCAGAAGTGACGATTTTGGGAAAAGTCATTTCATTGTATCGTATTTTATAAGCTTGATTAAAATAAAATAACATTGGAGTTGATTGGAACATGGTATGGTGGGAAGCAGGCCTTCGCTTGTTTTTATCCGTTGTCATCGGCTGTGTGATTGGTATTGAGCGTGAGCGTAAAAACCGTCCGGCAGGCATGCGTACACATGTTTTGGTATGCGTTGGCGCCGCCACAATTGCAATTATGGAAAGCTTGATGATTGCAGATACCTTAACGTTAAATATGAACCATGCCAGCACAGGAATTGCCATCAGCTATGGCAGAATCAGTGCGCAGGTCATCAGCGGCATTGGTTTTTTGGGTGCAGGCACTATTTTTATCAGCCAAAAGAAAATTGCAGGACTCACAACCGCGGCTTCGCTATGGAATGTAGCTTGCTTGGGGCTTGCGGTTGGCATGGGCTATTATTGGATCGCGGTTGCGGGTTGCGTAATCGTTATTGTAACGCTGACTGTTTTACAGCGCGTGGTGCGTGTAAATGCGGTGAAGCATGTGGAGGTAAAATTTATCCACCGTGTGGAAACCATCGCCTTCATCAACGATTATTTTCAAAGCATAGGTGTGATGGTGCTTGACATTGACTTTCACGTTGAAAACCGTGGAAAGTACAACCTCTACACCAATATTTACACACTGGATATGCAAGGAAAAACCACCTACAAGGACATTGTCAACAAGCTTTCGGAATATGCTAATATTCAGGGCATACGCACGCGTAACACCTAAAGTACCGGGTTTTCCCCCCATTCCTTTTGACGCACGCCTTCACTGCTTTTGCATAGCTTGAAGCGTAGGTATTTCTCAAAAGGAGGGAACAACCATGAGCAATCGCATGTCACCCTTTGCCGCGCTGACAGGCGCCGAAAAGCAAATGAAATGGCTGGAATATCAAAGTATTCGCTTACCCTATGTACATAGCGATGTCGTTGATGTGATTGGTGAGGAAAAGGTGGAAAGCAAAGCGGTACAAGCCGAGCCGCCTAAGGCGCAGGCGGAAAGCCCAAAAGCTGTGGCGAACACTATGCCTCAAGCCGCTCAAAAAGCACAGCGTATGACGCAAGCAGAAGCCCAAAAAACGCGCCATCACCAATATGACGCGGTTATTGCACGAATGAAACAAGCTGAATCAAAAACAAACAATCAATATATGCCTTTTTCATAGTTCGTGAAGAAAAGAAATCAAGCGGGCACATTGTATGTTGGGGTTCTTGTTTTCGAGCACATATTTCTTCGCGGCTTGTCCGCGAGCACACAGCTCCTGCGCAGGCATTTGGAGCAACCTTTGGATACTGCCTTTTATGCCTTGTGCGCCATTGCCTTCTATGTAAAAAAGATAGGGATCATAGTCCTTGGGAATCCCATCCAGCTTGTAGCAGAGCACGGGCTTGCCAGAGCGCATATATTCAAGCGTCTTGCTAGGAAAGGAATAGCGGGTAAAAACCCCTGCGGCTGTTCGGGGGTTTACCAGCAAGGTTGCTTTTGCTTGCATTTGAAGGGCTTCCTCGTGAGCTACAAAGCCGAAATAACGAATGTTGGGGTATTGAGCGGAGGCCGCTTTGATCGCCGCCTCCATATCCCCCTTTCCGCAAAGCCACAATTCACATTCGGGTAATTCTTCAAATGCCTGTAAAAGCTCCGCTATCCCAAGCTCGCGGTTGAGCGTGCCCGTGTATAGCACAGCGGGTACGTTTTGATGCTCCGTCTGAACCAGCAAATTGGTATCCGATTGTAAAATCAGCCCTTCCATCACCATCCACTTTTTGGCTTGAAGGGGAAGCGCCTCTGCCATATGCTTTGTTAAGAGGACAAAGCCATCAAAAGCATCGCATAATTGGATGCGATGATCCCCCATGGCATATTCCATGCGCTTCCATAGGCCGTGACGGTACGAGGCAATGCCCAGTTCATTGGGTAAATCGGTTACGATCACACAGGCACGCAGGTCGGGATATTGCTTTTTGACGGTTGCAATGGCTTGCATAAAAGGTAAATAGAGCGTGTAGAGCAAAATGGTTCGGTTATCAGGATTGGCTTGAACCCAAGCAAGCAACGCTTTCATTGCGCGGCGCTTTCGGCCGCGCTGTTTGAGGTAAGGCAAATTGATACAGCCAAGTTCATGGATGCACCCATCATAGGTTCCTTTGGGAATGATTGGTTTTCGGTATCGCGTAGGAAAAACGCCAACGGGAAGCGCATTGACAATTTCGAGCTGCTCTGTCGCTTTCAGATTTTGGCTGATCCCCTCCACAAAGGCGCGCTGATAGCTGTTGATTTGGTTTTGAAGGCCATCCTTTGCATTGCGCGAAACAACGGGCAGCAGCTCCTGTGGGTACATCAGTGTCATGAACAGCACATTCATTGGCAAAGCTCCTTGTAAAGATTCAAATAGGCCTGAAAAGTGCGTTCGCTATCAAAGGCTTCCGCACGCAGGAGGCAAGCTGTGCGCATGCTTGCTTTTTGAGCGCATAAGGTTTGAATGGCTTTGCACAGCGCGGCTACATCCCCTTTTTCAACTACCAGGCCGCAGCTTGCATCCAAAGCCTCAGGGCAGCCGCCTGTACAAAAAACCGCTACAGGGGTTCCGCAGCTGAGCGCCTCCAAATTAACAAGCGGCATGTTATCCTCCAATGTGGGATTGGCCAAGCAATCCGCCGTACTGTACCAATCTGCCAGCTCTTGGGCATTTTTGGTGTGCTCAATGCCGAGCATGCCGTCAGGTAAAGCCGCTATTTGCTCTTGACTTAGGCCAATGACCACAAAACAATAACCCTCACCCAAGCTTCGCGCGGCTTCCCATAAAAATTTCAGCCCCTTGCGCTCATCCCATTCCGAAGCAACCGAAAGCACGATTTGTTTGTTTTGCAAATGAAAGCGCTCTCGAAGCATGCTTTTTTCAATCGGACGAAACATTTGACGGTTCACGCCGTTGGGAATCACGCGAACGGGATGGCTCCCGAGGAAGGAATGGCTCAAAGGTTGCTTCATCCACTCACAGGGCGCAACAAAGGTCAAATGGCGCAGTGCGGTAAACAGCTTTTTTTTGTGCGCGTAATTGCGCTTGGAACCATCCATGCCAAGGCAAATGGGGTAACTCCCTTGCTGTGGGCAATGATGGCAGATGGTTTGCCATTTTTCGCATTGTGCATAATCAAAATACGCACAATGGCCCGTGAACGGCCAGCAGTCATGCAATGTCCACACCACAGGGATATCGGCCTTGGCCAAATAGCGAAAGAGCATTCGCAAATTGACGTAGCATCCGTGCAAATTGTGCAAATGAATCAAGTCGGGTTGAAAAGCTTCTATTTTTGCAATCAGCTGCTTTGTACCGAGCTGACTGCCATACCCTTCGCCGTCAAACAGCTTGCGAAGCGCCCCATGAAGCTTGCGCTCTACAGGGGTGCCGATGCGATAGGCAAATCGGGAAAGCTCCGTCGGCGCTTGTTCTGCGCCAAAACCAATGAGGCAAGCTCCCCCATCTGCCTCCACAAGCTTTGCAATTTCAGTTGTGATTCTTCCCGTACTTTTGATTCCGCAAAAGGTGTTCAGCTGAAATATACGCATTTATCTGCCCTCCGCCAGCGCTTGAAGCGTTGCTTCTAAACAATCCATGTGCTTTGCTTTGGTAAAATGAGCAAGGTAGTACGCCTTGCCGCGCTCCCCCATTTGCACCTGATCCTGTTCATGCATAAAGCGCATCACAATCTCTGCAAAAGCTTTAGCGTCCTCTGGCTTTGCGCAGTAGCCGCATTGCGCCTGCGCAATCACATACGGCGTTTCACCCGCAATGGAACCCAATACGGGCTTTCCAGCCGCCATATAGCTTTGCACCTTGCCGGGGAGCGTATCGTTCACGCTGATTTCATCCCGCATGCTTACCAGCATTGCATCTGCCATGGCATAAAATGCGGGCATATCCTCAAGCGGCTTTCTGCCATAAAAGGTGACCTTTTCTTGAAGCTGTAAGGAATTTGCCAAATTGCGGCAAGCCTGCTCGTTGGAGCCATCCCCCACAATGTGCCAATGAATGGGTTGATCACAGAGCAAAGCCGCCGCCTCAATCAGCACTTCAACGGCTTGAACCTTGCCTATATTACCGGCAAAAACCAGCTCAAGCTGTTCAGCTGCCTTTTTTTGCGGAAGCGTCTGCAAAAACACATCGTCTGCAAACTGCGGCAAGTACTGCTCGTTGCTAACAGAAATGTGGTGTACCTCCTGCAAATAGCTTTGAAAGCGCTTGGAGGAATAAAAGAGATGATCCGCTTTGGCATAGACCCAATGGCTTACATGCTTCATAAACCGATACAAAAGCGCGCTTTCCGATACATTCATCGCCGCTAAGCATGCAGGCCAAATGTCCAGCACATCAATCACAAGCTTTTTGCTTGTGAAACATCTGAGAAAGGCGGCGGGCAGGCTCATGAGCACAGGCGATGTGGAATAAGCGTAGATCACATCAAAATCACGCTTTAAAAACAACAGTTTCACACAAGCGCTGGTCATATAGCTCACATAGTTCAGCGCCAAGCCAAGCTTGCCGGCTTTCCGACCAATTTCAAAGCATCTGACAATCTGCACACCATTTTTTTCCTGCCTGCGGTTGTGAAAATGTCTGTACTCGGTTGGGATATGCCCTGTGGGATAGTTCGGAAGCCCAACGACTGCCGTTACCTGATGCCCGCGCGCGATCAGATCTTCGCAAATTTCGGTTATGCGGAAGTTTTCAGGCCAGTAATGTTGACAAACCACCAAAACCTTCATTTGTACCCTCGATTACTTTGCGGCATTTGCGCGTTCAAACAGTTGCTGTGTTTCTTCTTTTGCACGTGCAAGCACTGTTTTGGGGTCAAGCGTGGTATATTGGCCATCACGGTAGAGCACCTTGCCGTCCACCATGGTGAGCCGTACATCACTGCCTTGTGTGCAGTAAACCAAATCGCTCTCCAAATCGTTGCTTGGGCAAAGATGAGCGCCGCTTATATCCACCAAAATCAAATCAGCAAGGTAGCCAGCCTTGAGCAAGCCCAGGTCATCATAGCCGAGCGCTTTTGCGCCAACGCTGGTTGCACTTGCAATCACCTGTGCGGGCGATATCACGGTTGGGTCAAGTGTGATGCCTTTTTGAAGCATGGGCATAAGCTTTATTTCTTCCCATAGGTTCAGGTTGTTGTTGCTGGCAACGCCATCGGTGCCAAGCGCTATTTTGCAACCCGCCTTCAGCATTTTTGCAATAGGTGCCACACCGCTTGCTAATTTCAAATTGCTGATGGGGTTATGGACAATGGTCACACCGCGCTTGGCAAAAAGCGAGATGTCCTCGTCGCTCATCCATACGCAATGCGCGGCCATCATGGGATTTTTCAGCAAGCCTAGCTTTTCCAAATAAAAAGGTGGGGTTAATCCGCGCCGTTCTAAGCTTTCATCACGGTCGAGCTTTGTTTCACTTACATGAATATGAATGGGCAGCGAAAGCTCTTGAGCCGCAGTCAGCACGTGCTCCAATAGTTTTTGTGTTGTTGCGCCCTCGCTGTGGGGGGCAATGCTTACACGGATGCGGTCGTTTGCGGCTTTGTGCCATTTTTTTGCCAGCTCAAGCCCGGGCTGCAGGTCGGCACAGCTTTCATCAAAATCAACCACACCATGCCCAAGCATCGCACGCATGCCGCTATCACGCACGCCTTGTGCAACCTGATCCATGTGCATGTACATATCGTTAAACGAGGTGGTTCCAAAGCGGAGCATTTCCAGTATGCCCAAGTCAGTACCCGCACGCACGGATGCATCGTTCAAGTGCTTTTCCACGGGAAAAATGGCTTCGTGCAGCCAGTGCTCAAGGGTTAAATCGCTTCCAATACTGCGCAAAAGCGTCATGGGCGTGTGGGTGTGCAGGTTGCACAGCCCAGGCATGGCAAGCGCCCCTCCCCCATCAATCACTTCATCCGCTAGAAACGCGGGGGCATTGTCTTTAGCGCCCGCATAAACAATGCGCTGTTGATCAATTTGAATTTCCGCATCGGGAATAAACGGAATATGCGCCTCGTTGGTTACCCCGGGGGTCATGGTGATGCCAATGATTTTTGTACGCATGAAAGTAACCTCCTGCTTAGAGAATAAAACGTTTCATATCCATGGTGACCTCGTCCTTGCCGAGGTGCTCCAGTACATATTCACCGTTGATGTTCAAATAGGTGTTGGGCATTTCATCGCCGCCTGCGTTAAAGCTGATATCCTCAAGCAGTGTTTCAAAAACCGCATGCAAACGCCTTGCACCAATGTCTTGCTTGGTTTCGTTAAGCACATACGCGGCATGCGCAATGGCGTCTATGGCGCTATCTTCAAACGAGAGAAACACCTTATCTACGGATAGGAGCGCTTCATATTGGCGCGTCAGCGCGTTTTCGGGTTGCGTCAAAATGGCTTTAAAGTCTTCTTGGGTTAAGCTTTTGAGCGTTACACGCACAGGAAAGCGGCCTTGCAACTCAGGAATTAAATCGGATACCTTTGCCACATGAAAGGCTCCAGCCGCAATAAAGAGCATGAAATCGGTACGAACAGCGCCGTACTTGGTGTTTACAGTGCTTCCCTCCACAATGGGCAGAATGTCGCGCTGTACACCTTCACGGCTTACATCTGGACCATGCCCGCCTGAAGAGCGGCCTGCAACCTTATCTATTTCGTCGATAAAAACAATGCCTTGCTGTTCTGCACGTCGAATGGCTTCTTCGCGAACGTCATCCTCGTCAATGAGCTTGTCGGATTCCTCTTCCAGCAGGATATTGCGCGCTTCTTTGACCTTCACACGGCGAATTTTTGTTTTTTTGGGCATCATGCCGCCCATCATATCGCCGATGTTGATTGAATTTCCCCCTACCTCAAGCTGAGGGACGCTATCCTCCACTTCGATTTCCAGCTCACGGTCTTCCAAAGCGCCGCTTCTGAGCTGGCTCAAAATATCTTCACGGCGAATGGAAAGCTTATCCTGCTCTTCCTTGGGAAGCTCGGGTTCTTTTTTTCCGCCCATTAAAAAGTCGAAAGGATTGCCTGAGCTTTTCTTGGGCGGATGCACGAGCAATGTAACCAGACGATCTTCCGCAAGCACAGTCGCACGCGCTTCCACTTTTTTAGAAAATTCTTTCCGAACCATACGGATTGCATTCTCCATCAAATCACGAATGATGCTGTCTACATCGCGCCCCACATAGCCAACCTCCGTGAACTTGGTGGCTTCTACTTTGATAAAGGGCGCATTCACAAGCTTTGCAAGCCTGCGCGCAATTTCGGTCTTGCCAACACCGGTAGGTCCAATCATCAGTATGTTCTTGGGGCTGATTTCGTTGCGCAGATCCTCATCGAGCTGTGCACGGCGGTAACGGTTGCGAAGCGCCACTGCCACCGCACGCTTGGCCTCATCTTGGCCAATGATATAGCGGTCCAGCTCGCGCATAATCTCTCTTGGTGTAAGTTCCTTCATATTGAGCCTCCTACGAATGCTTGTTATAGCGTTTCCACTGAAATATGATCATTGGTAAAAACACAGATGGAGGCCGCTACCTCTAGCGATTTTACCGCAATTTCTTCGGCGGTCAGATCTGTGTTGTTAATCAGCGCGCGCGCCGCCGCAAGTGCAAAGTTTCCGCCTGAACCGATGGCCGCAACGCCGTCATCGGGATCAATGACCTCGCCATTGCCGCTCAAAACCAACAGACAGCTCTTGTCCGCTACCACCAGCATGCTTTCCAGCTTGCGTGCCACTTGGTCGCCGCGCCAATCCTGCGCCAGGTTTACAGCGGCTCGTTCCAAATTGCCGCCGCATTGCGTCAGCTTTTCTTCAAAACGTTCGCAAAGTGAAAAAGCATCCGCCACAGAGCCTGCAAAACCTGCGATGACCTGTCCATTATAAAGCCTGCGTACTTTTTTAGCGGAGGACTTAAAAATGGTGTGCTCCCCCATGGTTACCTGCCCATCTCCCGCGATTGCCACTTGATCTCCGCGCTTCACAGCGCATATGGTTGTTCCCATCATAGCCATAATGAATCACCCCTACTTGATTTCTTTGTTTATTCGTTGGCTGTGTTCATTGCCAAAACCCATTGCGCGAGGTTTCTTCCCGCCTGTATATCCACAGAGGTGGCAATGTCATATTCAGGTGCGCCGCTTTCGTTGGCGCTCAAATCATTCATCAGCAGATGGTTCAGCCCTCGAAAAGATTTAAAGCTCACAAAGCTAATGCCATCGCCTATGGCTTCGGAATAAGCCAACCGACCTTCTTTGTCTGAAACAATGGGATCTTTTTTCCCCTGTACAATATAAGTGGGCAGCTTCATTTTCTTAATCAGTGAAATGGGATCGAACTGCTCCATTTCCCAGTAATAATAGCCGCTCTTGCCAAAAAAGCTTAGCTCGCGTGCTTTGCTTTCCTTCATATCTGCGAGCTTTGCCGCTTGCGCCTTCAAGGTTTTTCTAGCCTCTGAATCCATGGCTTCAAGCTCTGCGCCATGCTTAGCAAACTCAAGCTCAAGCTGCGTTTGCGGTGTTCCGCCAATCATTACCAGCCCTGTGAAAAGGCCTTCCGATTGAAACGCTATGCGCGGTGCAAGCGTCGCGCCCAAGCCAAGACCCATTACCACCATGCGTGTTCTGTCCACCAATGGATTTTTTGCAAGCTCCTTGCCTGCAAGGATAGCATCCTGCACAACCTCTTCGTACACGGTTGCCTCAGGCGCTTCGCCATAGGTGAAGGAGCGTTTATCGTAGCGAATGGATGCAACGCCCATTTCAGCAAGCTCGTGCGCCAAATCGGCAAACATGGTGGTTTGGCCCAGGGTATGGTTGCGATCCAATGCTCCCGTATCGTGCACAAGCACACAAGCGGGGATTGGGTTTTCTGCATTTGCATCTGTCGGCGTTGTGAGCGTAGCCCCCAGGCGGTAAGGTTCCGTGCCTATGGTAAGCTCAGCTTCAATATAGGTAACGGGGGCTAGGCTTTCGTCCTTTTTATCGCCGACAAGCATATCGCCGTTGTTGCTGATGAGCTCTTTTTCCGCAGGAACAAACTCAATGGCCATGATTTCCCAGTCGTTTTCTTTGTCCTTGTGTGTGAAATACAGGTCTAAGTCCTGCTTTTCCATACAAAAATGCAAAACATGCGTTTTGCTTTTCAGATTCAGCTCATCAAAACTGCGGTAGCTTCCCAGCCCTACAAAGGCACCTGTCATCCATTCCAAATCGGTAAGGATGGATTCATAGGTTGCCATGGGCATATAACGGCGGATTTGCAGATCATAATAGCCCCATAGACGGCTCATGCTCTTGCCGGAAACATAGTCAAGCGCATATTGGCGTACCGTATCCTCGGTCCATACGGGTACATCTTTATTCATTTGCGTATTTTTCTTGGCAAAGGCAGCAGTGGGTACACAGCCAATCAGCAGCAGGGCAACCAACATCAAGGCAAGGAATCGTTTCATGTAAAAAGCCTCCTTAATATGTATTGTAACACAAAGAATCATATTTCGCTGTTACGTTTGTTCCATATGTCTAAATACCGTGTCGATTTCCGCTAATGCGCGCTCTGCAATCAGTTCATAACGCTGAACCTTATTGCGAATACGCTTCTGACCTTGGGGCACTTCCCATGCATCCATCAGGCCAAATGCACAATTCATGGGTTGAAAGCGCTTGTTGGGGGTGCTCACATAACGTGACATAGCCCCGATGGCGGTTTGTCCGCTAAAATGCGGAGGCGTGAGCCCCCGCTCGCGGTATGCCAAGGTTAAACCCACCAGCAGACCGCTGGCGGCGCTTTCTACATAACCCTCCACCCCTGTGATTTGCCCCGCAAAATACAAATGCTCATTGCTGATGACGCGGTAGGTATCATCTAAAAAATCGGGGCTGTTCAAAAAGGTGTTGCGATGCATAACGCCCAAACGGGCAAATTCTGCGTTTTCAAGCCCAGGAATCATACTGAAAACACGGCGTTGCTCAGGGTATGTAAGCCGTGTTTGAAAGCCTACAATGTTGTAAAGCGATGCGGCAAAGTTATCGCACCTGAGCTGAACCACCGCAAAGGGCTCTCTGCCCGTTCGCGGGTCTACCAAGCCTACGGGCTTGAGGGGGCCAAAAGCAATGGACATGTCGCCGCGCTTTGCCATGCTTTCAATGGGCATACAGCCTTCAAAAACCGCTTTTTCCTCAAAGCCGTGCACAGCTACCGTTTCGGCGGTTTGGAGTTCATGCACAAAATGCAGATATTCCTCTTGATTCATGGGGCAATTGAGGTAATCTTCCCCGCGCTCGTAGCGGGACATGCGAAAAACCTTGTCCATGTTAAGGCTATCCGCTGTTACAATGGGCGCGGCCGCATCGTAAAAATGGAGCGTGGAAAGGCCATGAAGCTTTGAAATGGCATCGGAAAGGCCATCGCTCGTCAGGGGTCCTGTGGCAATAATCACAGCGCCCTGCGTTGGAATTTCAACCATTTCTTCCGCATGAACGTGAATGAGCGGATGCGTGCGTATGGCCGTGTCAACGGCAGCTGAAAAGCTTTCACGGTCAACCGCAAGCGCTCCGCCGGCAGGCACGGCGTTGTCGTCCGCGGCCTTCATAATCAACGAGCCGAGCTTTCGCATTTCAGCCTTGAGAAGCCCAACCGCATTGGTGAGTCGGTCGCTTCGCAGGCTATTGCTGCACACAAGCTCCGCCATGGTAGGCAATTGTTGTGCGGGTGTTTTTTTGAGCGGTTTCATTTCAAACAGCTCTACTTGTATGCCCCTGCTTGCAAGCTGCCACGCCGCTTCACAGCCTGCCAAGCCAGCCCCAATGATTGTTACGCTCATTCGTCCTTCTCTCCGCCGTCGGGTACGGTTACCTTGCAACGGCAGGTTTCATTTGCACAAAGATGAATCAATTCGCCGCGCTTGCTGCGTTTTTCAACCATATAACCGCCGCATTGCGGGCACTTCTCCATAATTGGTTTTTCCCAGCTTACAAAATCACAATCCGGATATTTTTCACAGCCGAAAAACTTGCGGTTTTTCTTGCTGTTCTTCTCCATCAGCCTTGCGCCGCATTTGGGACAGGGCGCGTCAATGTATTTGAGAATAGGCTTTGCATTGCGGCAAGTGGGAAAGTTAGGGCAAGCCAAGAACCTGCCAAAGCGACCCATCTTGTATACCATCATAGCGCCGCACTTGTCGCATTCCACATCGCTGACTTCGTCTTTGACTTCCACTTTTTCGATATGCTCCTCAGCAATGCCGAGCATTTTTTCAAAGGGCGGATAAAATTCACGCAAAATTTGCCGCCACTCTGCTTGCCCATCTTCAACAGTATCAAGCTTATCTTCAAGCGAAGCGGTAAATTCCATATCTACAATGGGCGCAAAGTATTCAGTCATCATGCTGGTTACCATGGCGCCAAGCTCGGTTGGGTATAGCCTTTTTTTATCACGCGTTACATAGCCGCGCGTGATGATGGTGGTAATGGTGGGCGCGTAGGTGCTGGGTCGCCCAATCCCTTTTTCCTCCAGCATTTTGACAAGGCTGGCTTCCGTAAAGCGCGCGGGCGGCTGTGTAAAGTGCTGGGATGCTTCAACCGAGGTGAATACCACCTGATCTGCTTCTTTAAACACAGGCAGTACACTTTCGGGCTGTTCCTGCTCGTCATCCGTGCTTTCAATATACAAAGCGCGATAGCCCGCAAACACCATATGCTCGCCATAATAGCGCATGTCTACGCCATTTCCGCAAATGTCCATGGTTACGGTTTGAAACTCTGCGGGCTTCATTTGGCTGGCAAGGAAACGTGCATAAATGAGCTTATACAGGTTGTATTGCTCGCGGGTCAGGGTTGCCTTTACACTATCGGGTGTGTGCTCCATATAAGTGGGACGGATGGCTTCATGCGCGTCCTGTGCATTTTTTCGCCCCTTGTATTGGTTGGGCTGTTCAGGACAATAATCTTGGCCGTATTGTGCGGCAATCACCTCACGCGCGGCTTCAATGGCTTCTGCGGCTACGCGTACACTATCTGTACGGATATAGGTAACCAAACCGACCGTGCCCGCCTTGCCTAGGTCAATGCCTTCATAAAGCTGCTGAACCACTTGCATGGTTTTGGCGGTGGAAAAGTTGAGCTTTCGGCTTGCCTCCTGCTGTAGGCTGGAGGTGGTAAAGGGCGGCTGTGCTCGTTTGAGCTTTTCACTGCATTTTAAGCTTTTCACGGAAAAAGTGGCTTCCAAAATACGCTTTTTAGCGGCGAGCGCATCCTGTTCATTGGTGATGCTTGCTTTTTGCCCGTCCAAGCTCGAAAGCTTTGCTTCGCAGTTCATTTTTTTGCCTTTTTGGTTGTGGGCGGCAAATTCTGCCGCAATATCCCAATATTCTTCGGGAATGAATGCGTCTATTTCTTGCTCGCGCTCCACAACCATGCGGGTGGCTACGCTTTGTACACGCCCTGCCGAAAGGCCTTTTTTAACCTTTGCCCAAAGTATCGGGCTGATTTTGTAGCCCACCAAACGGTCTAAGGCGCGGCGTGCCTGCTGTGCATCCACCCGATCCATATCAATGGCACGGGGATGCTCCAGCGCTTCCTTTACCGCTTTTTTGGTAATTTCATGAAATTCAATGCGGCATGGCTTTAATGGATCAATGTCCAGCGTGTTTGCCAAATGCCAAGAGATGGCTTCCCCTTCACGGTCAGGGTCAGTCGCGAGATAAACGCGGGAGGCGTTTTTGGCTTCTTTTTTAATGCGTGCCAAAATTTTACCGCGTCCGCGAATGGTAATGTACTTCATTTCGAAATCTTTTTGCGTATCCACGCCAATTTGTGATTTGGGCAAATCGCGTACATGACCTTGTGACGCTTCTACCTTATAGCCCTTGCCTAAAAACTTTTCAATGGTTTTGGCTTTCGCGGGTGATTCCACGATGACCAATTTGGTTGCGTGTGTTGTGGTTGTTGCCATTGTGCTCCTCCTCTATCTACCTGCGCCGATTGGCAGGGTAAAGCGGTTGCCCGCCTCACGGGTGATATAACCGAGTATCTCCAGCATTCCGAGTTCCGATATCAACGCTTGCGCGCTTTTGCCAAGCTTCTTTGCAAGTTCATCAGCGCTTAAGGATTCAATGCGCAGCGCATCAAGGATCTGCTCCTGGTAATGGTTTAAGTTACCGGCTCTTTTGGCTTTACGCTGTGCCGCTTGAGGCGGCGAAATGCCTAAGTCCTCCAGCAAATCCTGTGCGCAGGTAACAATACGCGCACCCTCACGCAATATGGTATGCGGCCCTTCGCAACCTATGGTGCCCACATGGCCTGGCACCGCAAAAACCTCTCGCCCCTGTGCCAGTGCAGAGGATACGGTGTGCATACCGCCGCTCTTGATCTTGCCCTCTACAAAAACCACACCAAGACTTAATCCAGAGATGATGCGGTTACGGTGCGGAAAATGGTAAGCTGTGGGTTCCGCATTTAACGGATATTCGCTAATGATCAGTCCAATTCCTCCGGCAATTTTTCGAAGCAAGGGGGTATGCTCTGGCGGATAGGGTACGTTGATGCCGCTTCCAAGCACCCCTATGGTGTGGCCATTCACCAACAGCGCACCCTGATGCGCCGCCGCATCAATGCCGCGCGCAAGGCCGCTCACCACGCAAACATCGGCATTGCAAAGCCCCTGCGCAAGAATACCCGCCATTTCCTGACCGTAGCTGCTGGCCTTTCGCGTGCCGACAATGGCCACGGCTGGCATTTGTAAACATTCCACACGCCCCGCGTAATAGAGCAAATAGGGCGGATCGTCAATATGCTTGAGCATTTCGGGGTATGCTTCATCTGCTTGAAAAAGCAAATGTACATTGCGCTTGTTGAGCTCCGCAATCAAGTCATCCATAGCCGCTTTGCAATGCAAGCGGTTGAGCTTTTCATGGGAGGAGGGCTGAAAGCATGCACTGCCGTGCATTGCAAAGCCGTCCCATATGCCCTGCGCAGTTTCAAATTCAAACGTTAATTCCTGTACACGCTTGGGCGTAATTTCGGCGGAGGACAGCCATAGCAAGCATCTTTGTTCTTGGTTTAAAGTCATTATTGGGCTACCTCCAATATCTGCCGTCTACATTGCGGTATTGAATGGCTTGCGCCACATCCTGCGCTTGAATGGCCGTATGCCCTGCCAAATCCGCAATGGTGCGTGCCACCTTGCGAATGCGCGAATAGGTGCGCATGCTGATATGAAAGCGTTCCACAGCCTGATGAAGCAAGTTTTTTGCCGCCGCATCCAAAACGCAGAAGCTTTCCACTCCGTTTTGATCCAGCTGTGCGTTGCAGAAAATGTTCAGCTCTTTGTAGCGCTCTTGCTGCATTCTCCGCGCATTTAGCACGCGCTTTTGCACGGTGGCGCTATCCTCCTGTACCTTTATGGATTCGATTTCTTCAATGGAAACCGCATCCATTTCCACCTGAATGTCAATCCGATCCAGCAATGGCCCGCTGATCTTGCCTAAATACCGCTTGATTTCATTGGCGGTACAGCGGCATTCCTTATGCTTACTGCCTAGGTTGCCGCATGGACAGGGATTCATGCCCGCTACAAACATACAATTGCTTTGGTAGTGGCTCTGACCATTCACGCGCGTGATGTTTACCACACCATCCTCAAGCGGTTGCCTGAGCGCCTCTAAGGTTCCGCGCTGAAATTCGGGCAGCTCATCCAAAAACAACACGCCGTTGTGTGAAAGGGACACTTCACCGGGCTTTGCGCGCATGCCGCCGCCAATCATTGCAGGCATGGATATGTTGTGATGCGGCGAACGGAATGGCCGTACGGTCATGAGTCCAGAATTTTCGCGAAGCTCCCCTGCGGCTGAATGGATCAATGTGGTTTCCAGCGCTTCCTGATAGGTAAGCGGCGGCAAAATACTGGGCAAGCAACGCGCAAGCATGGTTTTGCCGCTGCCTGGAATGCCCACCATCAGCAGGTTGTGGCCGCCGGCCGCCGCTACTTCAAGCGCCCTTCGCGCAATGGTCTGCCCCTTGACAGCCTTTAAATCGTGGGTGACTGCCTGTGTTTTGAGCAGCTGGTCATAGGTCACGTAAGGTTGCTTTGTTAACAGCTTTTTGCCGTTTAAGTGCTCATATACCTGCCTGAGCGATTCCGCTGGATAAACGTCCACATTGCCGATGCACTCGCATTCTTTGGCGTTTTGCTTGGGCAAAATCACGGTGGTAATGCCATGCTCTGCGGCTGTAATCACCATGCCCAAAGCTCCGCGGATGGGCATGAGCCTGCCTTGAAGCGACAATTCACCTAGAAGCATGGTTTGTTCAATCCCTCGAAACGCATCGGGGCGTTTTGCGGATAGCAGTGCCATGGCGATGGCCAATTCAAAGGCGGTTCCTTCTTTTTTCACATCCGCCGGTGCCAGGTTCACGGTCACTCGGCCAAAGGGAAAATCATATCCGCTGACACTGATCGCGGCACGAATGCGATCACGGCTCTCCTTGACCGCGGCGCTCGGCAGGCCGACAATTTCAAAGCTGAGCATACCCGTGTTGATAAAAACCTCTACCTCCACAGGGTAGCCATTCACGCCGTCCAAGCCGCAGGAAATCGTCTTTGCGAGCACTTTTGTACCTTCTTTCACGCGAGGTTAATAATATATTTTGGGGAACCATTTCATAGCGTCAAGCCATTGCGTACTGGTGAGTGTGCCTGATGCATAAGGGAAGAACAGGATAAAGAAGAGGATGGACATACCCACATAGGCAACCATGATCCCAAGGCGAAGCTTCTTTTTGCTTTGAGGCAATAGGTTCAGCATCCAAACGGTTGCCAGTATGATAAAGGGCAGGCTTGCAAAATAGTGGTAGATATACATGCCGCGCGGCACAAGCACCCAAGGCAGATATTGCGCAAGGAAGCCGATCACAATCACGGGCAATGTCATATCTCCATTGCCGCGGCGTAAGCTCAACCCATTTTTTACACTCACGTATTTGAGTGTAAAAGCAAGCAATACCCCAATCATGCATACCGCGCCTACATAGAACACCCAAGGATTGCCCATACACATAATGGTGGAAGCAAAACCTGCGGGCTCAAAATCATCCTGCGCAAACCACATGGGCTTTAATATCAACGGCCATTGCCACCATGGCGAATGAAAGGGATGATCCATACCAAGGCCGGGTGTGGAATGGTAGCTTAGCATGGATTCCTGCGCGGCAACAATGCGCTTGATGGAAACAGGGCCTGTTGGAGATAGGTAGGGAATATAGCTCAGGTAGTAGATGGCGGCAGGCACAAGCACAAAAAACAGCACACAAAAGCCACAGGTAATCAGGATGCGCTTGAGTGTAAATTCCTGTGCACCTAGCAGGCGCTTGCGTTGGTCCTCATTCAATGCGGCAACCGCTTCTTCGTTAAGCTCAAGGCTGTAAGCCGCATTGCTTGCGCGGTATTGGCGGAAAATGGCAACAAAGAAGAGCACCGCCAGCCCTGCGGCAGAATAGAAACCAATCCATTTGCTGGCAATGGAAAGCCCCATCATGATGCCGCAAAGGGCGAGCGGAATAAGGCTTTTCCAAAAGGTTTGGTTCCAAAGACGCGGCTTTTCATCCTTCGGAATGGCAAACACATCCGTTTGCATGTATCTGGTCATGAACCAAAAGCTCACAATGATGAAAAACACAGGGAAGGAATCAATGGTGGCAATTCGCGTTTGGGTAAAGTGCATTAAGTCGAAGGTGAACGCGAGCATCGCAACCGTTGCCAGACTGCGCTTTTTGGTGAGCTGTAATGCAAGCAGGTAGAGCGCAGGCAGCATGAGCACACCTATGAAAGCACCCGCAAAGCGCCAGCCAAAGGGGGTCATGCCAAAAAGAGCAATCCCCAGCGACATGATGAGCTTCCCAAGCGGCGGATGGGTGGTTTCGTAGGGCGCAATGCCATGAAGATGCTCGTAAGCGGTGCGGGCATGATAAATTTCATCAAAGTAGGTTCCATTATACCAGCTAGGCTCGCCTACGCAAGTAAAAGACTCGTTAATCAAGTCCTCCACAGGCTTTGCTTCACTCAGCATTTGGTTGTTTGCGCCTGTGTGCTCAAGCAGTGTGAGGGGCAAATTTGTGCCGTCTTTGCCACGCGCTACGATTTCAAACAGATTAAGCCCTGCTTCTTCCGCATTGAGCCGCAAATACTTTCCCGTAAGCCACAGAATTTCATCCGCATTCACATATTTTGGGTACTCTGTTTGTCCATCCACGGTTTCAGCCTTCACAGCGTAATTCCAGCGGTAGCAAAGACCTTGCTCCATACGGCACGGATGGTTTTGCGACCAATGAACGCCGTCTTCACTTACGGAAATGGAAAAATCATTGTAGCTCACACCCGCATAGTATTGAACGCTGAAGGTTTGAGAATGGCCGAGATCAAACACGACCTGTTCCTCTGCTGAAGTGGATACCCAGCCAGGCTGTGGCGCAGCAGTGGAACCCAAATGCGAGAAAGCAAGCACCGCATACAGTACCGCCGTGATTCCCATGATGAGCCAATCCTGATAACGCAGTGAAAGCCGTGCATTCTTGGGTGAAAGCAGCATTTGTTGGTAGGAGGGCGGTATATCGGTACTGCGTTCACCTGCTTGTGCAGGCACCTCCAATGCTTTTTCCTTGCGAATGCCGAAAGCACCGATCCAACCCGCATAAGCACATAGCAGTAGGTTGCTTATGCATAGCACGAGGTTCAACCCGAGCGTATCCAGGTTCATATGCCCAAGCTCTCGACCAAGCATAATGGAGTTGTTAAGCACAATGGCAGTGTTGATAAAGGTTGTGATTGAAAAACCCACGCAAAGCACAAGCATGCGCCGATCCTTGGTGGTAATGTAGGCCAAAAGCAATAGGAGAAGCGCAGGAAACAGATAGCGCTCGTGCATTTTGATGCCAAGCACGTAAATGCCAATGAGCACAAGCGCCATATAAAAAGGCAAATGCTCTGCACATTGGTCCTTTAGCATACAAAGAAGCGCAAACGCAAACAAATAGCCCATCATGGCATAGCCGTACACGCTATAATCGGCGGGGATGAAGCAAAGCACAACCTGTACAAGCGCAAACAGACCAGAAAGCAAGGAAAGCTGAACCTGCTTGTTTTGGATCGTAATGGCTTGTTTCTTGATCTTTTGGCGAATCAACAGCGCCGCCGCAATCGCGGCAGAAAAAGCCGCAGTCATAGCGGGCAACAGCAACGGGATTTGGGCTGTAAGCGACGTCCACGTGGAGCGGTTATCACTGATTAAGTAGTAGAGATTGGCGGTGTTGAGTGTTGTATAGGCATAGGAAGAAAGCGTATCGCTATACAGCTTGAAAAGCCAGCCGCTATCCAGCTCGGGGTTTAACGAAAATGGAACCACAATTGCGAGCGCCGCAAGCACAGAAGCGCCCAACCCAATTCCCATGTGTTTCCATTGCGCATAGCGCTCGCTTTTTGTCTGCTTGCTGCACAGGCACATGAGTAGCCATATGCCGCCAACAGGCGTAAAGAGCAGTGCCTGCGGCTTTACAAGCGCGGAAACAATGAACATCGGCAGGGCAAAATGCCATTTTTTATCCATGGCAAAGAGGGTGGTCAGCATGAGCAGCAGTGCAAGCGCAGAGTCCATTTGTCCCCATGCCGCGCCGTTCACCAGCACAGCGGGATTGAGCGCATAAAGGGCTGCGATGATCAGCGCCGATGTATTGCTGATGCGCTTTTTTGCAAAGGCAAACAGGACTATTGCGCCTAGCAGGTCACACAGGATTGGCATGAATTTTACAATCAATATGGATAGAGATGAATTTTCAAAGCCAGCTGCGTCTAGCATCAATCCCGCTGGCCACAGCAACAGCATGCCTCCCGGCGGATAATCGCAAAAATAGGTGGCTGGGGAATAAAAGCCCATGGGACCCTTTTGCGCCATGCGCGTGCTCCAAGCAAGAAAACAGTTGATATCTACCTCGTAGCCCGAAACCTGATAGCCAAGAAAAAGGCGAACCGCTAACGCAATCAGCAGCAGCATGCCAAATAAATATGGAATGATGCGATTGCTTTGCTTTACAAGCAATGGCCGTGAGAAGGCATATAGAAGCAAAAAAGCGAAAGCGCAAAGCACGAACCAAAGGATGTTTTTTTGTGCGGCGGTATTGCCGTTGACTTCCTCCACAGCCTCAGAAGCTTGGCTTGGCGCATTGTACCACACCGAAGCCGTAACGCCTGTGGGAAGCTCGGTTACTTTTTCCAAAACAATATCGTCAAAAAAAGCCTTGCCTGTGCTTTCGGAGCCGTAGCCGCCTATGCGCACAGCCAGGGGAAGCTCTGTTTGCTGTTCCCCTGTTTCCCCAAACCATTCTATGAACTGCCAATCGCCATCGCCCGCATAAAGGCGGTCGGAAAACGCATAAACATCTTCAATGGCGAGGTTTGCGCCGTTGCCATCTTCCCCCATGCTTTCCACCCATACATAGCCAGACAGGCGGTAAAGCGTTTCAGGCTCTACATGAACGGTGCAAATAAGCCGTGCATCGTTGAGGCTTGCATTTTCAATCAATGCGCTATATTGTCCGTTATGCGCCCGTTCAGAGCTTACCGTCATGCGAGAATACCCCTCTTGATTGCGATAAGCCAAGGGATACCAATCCACCGCATCGCCTGCGGAATCAAGCATTTCAAAGCCGCCATTATCCAATAGGTTGTTGTTTTCAGCTTCTGCAAACACAAGCATGGGAAGCAGGCAGCATAGTATGAATAGCAGGCAAAGAAAAGAGCTTGTTTTTTTCATTCAACTGTTTCCTCCCCGATGAAGTTTCCGATAAAGCCACGGCGATGCTCAGGCGTAGGGCCAAAGTGTTTGAGCGCCGCAATGTGCTCTGCGGTGCCATAGCCCATATTGCGCTCAAAACCGTATTGGGGATACTGCTCCGCATAGGCTTTCATTTGGCGGTCCCGCGTGACTTTGGCAACAATGCTGGCCGCCGCAACATTGTAGCTGGTTTGATCTCCGCGAATAATGGGCATTGTGGGAAATGGCAAATACAGAAATTGCACTGCGTCTACAAGGCAAAGCGTTGCGGGAGCCTGATCGGCCGCGCGTTCCATGGCAAGCCTTGTTGCGTTTAATATGTTCATTTGATCAATTTCCTGCGCGCTGGCTTGCCCTACACCCACGTAAATAGCACATGCATGGATTTGCTCAAAAAGCTCTTCACGCCGTGCGGCGCTGAGCTTTTTGCTATCGTCTATCCATGGATAAAGCGGTTCCATGGGCATGATGACACAGGCGGCAACCACGTTGCCAACCAGCGGGCCGCGGCCCGCCTCATCCATGCCCGCTAGTGAGCTGCCAAAGCCCAAATGTGCTTCATCGTAAGCTACCAGCTCACGAAAATGCGCCATTCGCTTCTCAGAAGGCTTGGCCATCTTCCGGTTCCTCCTTGGGTTTTACAGGCGCGGGGGCAGGCGTGGAAATGGGCGCATGCTCCAAGGTGAGTTTCCCCACCTTGCCTTCTCTAAATTCATCTAAAATAACCGCGCATGCACGATCCAAATCACATACCCCGCCGCGCATTAAAAAGCCGCGGCCTATGCAAACCTCATTGAGCAGCTCGTAGCCCTGCGCTTGAGGGTTGGTGATTTTGTAGCGCTCTATGGTTTGCGCTGGCATGGCCTCAAGTAAATCCTTTAAAAGATGAACGCAAAGCGCCATTTGGTCATAAATCGCATCCTTGATGGTGCCGATATAGGCAAGGCGTGCGGCCGCGCGCTGGTCATTCAGCTTTGGCCAAAGCATGCCAGGTGTGTCCATTACTTCTAAATAGGGGGATACCTTTACCCATTGGTTGTTTTTGGTTACGCCTGGCCGATCTCCTGTTTTGGCAATGCCGCCGCCATACAAACGGTTGATAAACGTGCTCTTGCCCACATTGGGTACGCCTACCACCATGGCACGGATGGTTTTTTGAATGCCGCGCCTCTGTCCGCGCAAAATGACCGCTTCTGCCGCTTTTTCAATGAGCTGCTTTGCTTGCTTTGTTCTTTGCGGACTTTTATCGTAGGGCATGGCATCTATGCCATTGTTCTTAAAATATTGCAACCATTGCTGTGTCATTTGCGGCTGTGCTAAATCTGCCTTGCACAGCAGCAAAACACGGCGTTTGCTCTTGAGCAAATCACCAAGTACTGGATTACGGCTTGAAAGCGGCAAACGTGCATCGCAAAGCTCAATCACGAGGTCCACTTTGCTCAGCTGCGCCAGCAAAAGTCTTTTAGCCTTGGCCATATGGCCTGGATACCATTGGATGTCCAAATCAAAAACCCCTTCCGCTTTGGGTAAGAATGGTAGGTAGTCTATCACACTACCTATTAAAACATTCTTTAAGCAAAAGCGCAAGGGGTAATGCTTCTAAAGCGTCTTCATGTAATTGGCGTAATGCGCAAAAACGATGCCCGGCTCCTCCAATGTCATATCCCAGCGTTTGACCCATTCCAGCGAGTAAAAACCTTTGTATCCGCCAGCTTTGAGCACGCCAACGGTTTCTTCTAGCGGCAGGTTTCCAAACCCGGGCAAGGAATAGCGATAGCCATCCCCAAGCGCAGAGCTATCCTTAAAATGTGTATGGCACAGCCATGGCTGGAGGTTTTGAAAGGTGGTTTCGGGTTTTTCACCCATAAAACGGTAGGGATGGTGTACATCCCAAAGCACCCCAACGCCTTCACAGCCCAGTGTGCTCATCAGCCTTGCGAGCTTTTCGCTATCGCTCCAAATACCATGCGTTTCTATGAGCAGCTTAATGCCGTGCGCCATTGCAAAATGACCCAGCTCCACAGCACGCGCACGCACATACCCTTCATCCACCGTGCCCACAGGCTGAGGCACAGGAGCGGTTGCCATGATGCGCACATAGGGTGCATTCAACTTTTGAGCCAAGCGCACATAGGCTTCTATTTCGGCGTTGGTGGCTTGCTCGTTTTCACGCAAATGAATACAGCAATCACTATCCAAGCAAGGAATGCTTAGCTCCAAGCGGGTAAGCTCCGCTTTTGTTTTTACAATGTTTTCGTCTGAAAACGCGGGTATGCTCGGTACCGAAATATCTTTTCCAACACCGCGCACCTCAATGCCCTGATAACCCAAGTCGTATGCAGTTGCCGTTATTTCCTGCCAACTCCAGCGCGGACAGCCTAGGGTTGAAAAGCTGATCTTCATGGCCGTCACCTCTTCTTGCATAAGTAATGCTGTTATGATATCATTGCTACAGCGGTTGGTCAAGAGCAACCTTAACCATAGGAGGTTTTGGCATGAGCAAGCATAGGCATAAAGGGCGCGGTGTGTCCGTGGGCACGGTTTTTATGATCTTGCTCACGACCGTTGTACTTGTAAGCTTTTGCATCCTAATGCCAAAGCTTACAGGCGATGTGGATGTGCGCACCAACGCGGCTGAGCTTGCAGTTGCACTGGATCAGTCCATATCACAAATTGCATCAGTGGCTAGCGTAACACAAAAGCCACCGGTTCTAAAGGCGCAGGCAACCATTTTACCGCCTCAAAATCTTGCGACTGCCGCGCCCCCAACCACACCGCCTAAAATGAGCTTTTCCTTATGCGCGGCGGGAAGCATTATGCTCAATACCGCCGTTCAAAAAGCAGTAACCGATCAAGAGGGCTACCATTATTCTATTTTGTTTGATCAGATGAATCAAGCCATGAATGCAGATTTAACCCTTGCAACCTTAGAAAGCAATGTAATTCCCACCGCAGAATTCGGCGACAACAATGCACCTGTGGATGTGCTGTCAGCGATCAAAAATGCAGGTGTGGATGCGCTATGCTTAGGATATTTCGGTATATTGGACGAAGGCCTTGAGGGAGCGGCTAAAACCAAAGAAAATGTAGCATCAGCAGGCATGCTCCCCTATGGCGTGTATGCCAGCGCACAGGAGAGGGAAAAGCTTTCCCTTGTAAATGTCAACGGCATTTCTGTAGCATTGCTAAGCTATCAAAACGAGCTGAGCTCAGCGGGTAAAAAAAATACCACAAAAGAAGAACAGTCCTTTGCCATTGCAAGCCAGCAGCTTCCCACCATTTCCTCCGAGATTGCCGCCGCACGCCAAGCGGGCGCACAGGTGGTGGTGGTGTCTCTTTGTTGGGGCAAGGCCAATGCAACTTCCCCTACGAGCACTCAAAGAGAGCTTGCGCAGGGCATAGCGGATGCGGGTGCAGATGTGATATTGGGCACGCATTCAGGCACGCTTCAAACGGTGGAAATTCTAACCGCAAAACGCGGGGATGAGCTTTACCATCCCGTGCTGTGCGCATATTCCCTTGGCAACCTTTTCACCTATGATCGCAGTAAACGCAGCAGTTTAGCAAGCATACTGCTCAAGGCTGAGGTTGTTTATGACACAGGTACTCAAACCGTTGCCTTTGACAATCTGCACTATCTACCCACCTATTCATGGCGTGATAAGCAAGACGGTAAAATGCGCTATCGCGTATTGCTTAACAATGGCCAATATCCAAGCTTTATCGAGAAGGACCAAAAAAGCGTCATGGAGCGTTGCTTAAAGCTTGTGAAAAATGTCATGAAGGATTCGCCCATTGCGGCGGCGCCATAAAAATGCGGAACACAAAACGAACGGATTGAATGGCTTAACCCACTCGATCCGTTCGTTTTGTGATTCGCAGTATATTACGCTTCGAGCAAGGATTTCCCTGTCATTTCCGCAGGGATTGCTATGCCCATGCTGTCAAGCATTGTGGGTGCAATATCGGCCAAACGGCCGCCGCCGCGGAGCTTCTTGCCAACCATTTCAGGTCCGATGGCAAGGAAGGGTACGGGGTTGGTGGTGTGCGCGGTAAAAGGTTCTTTGGTTTCTGGATCAATCATCTGATCTGCATTTCCGTGATCCGCCGTTACAAAAGCACGGCTGCCATTGGCCAAAATTGCAGAAACAACCTTGTCAACACACTCGTCAACCGTTGCAACCGCTTTCATTGCCGCTTCCATAATGCCCGTATGCCCCACCATGTCGCAGTTTGCAAAGTTCAAAATCATCACGTCGTATTTTTTGGCATTGATGAGTTCAACGGCTTTTTCCGTGACCTCTTTTGCGGACATTTCTGGCAGTAAATCAAACGTGGCAACCTTGGAGGACGGTATCAGCGAACGGTCCTCCCCTTCGTTTGCCTTTTCCACGCCGCCATTGAAAAAGAAGGTGACATGCGCGTACTTTTGCGTTTCGGCAATTCGAAGCTGGGTTTTGCCAAGGGAGGATAGATATTCACCCATGGTATTTGTGAGCGATGTAGGCGGATTGACCACTTCCAAACCTGTGAAGGTTTCGTCGTATTGCGTCATGCTGACAAAGTTGACTTTAAAGAAGCCTTTTTCGCGTTCAAAGCCGTTAAAATCAGGCTGAATAAAGGTGCGCGTCAGCTGGCGGGCACGATCGGGGCGGAAGTTGAAGAAAATCACGCTGTCGCCCTCTTGTATGGTTGCAACAGGCTTGCCATTTTCCAAAACAACGGTCGGCGCAACAAATTCATCGGTTTTATCCATCGCATAGCTTTGAGCAACGGCTTCTTCGCCGCTGTTAGCGGTGGCTTGACCCTTTGCAAGCACCATTGCGTCATAGGCTTTTTTCACGCGATCCCATAGGTTATCGCGATCCATCGCCCAATAGCGGCCCATGACTGTGGCAATTTTGCCTACGCCGATTTCGTCCATTTTCTTTTGAAGCTCGCGCACAAAATCAATGCCGCTGGTAGGCGGCACATCGCGGCCATCTAAGAAGCAATGCACATAGACATCCTTCACGCCGCGCTTTTTGCACATTTCAAGCAAAGCGTAGAGGTGGCTATTGTGGCTATGAACGCCGCCATCGCTCACCAAACCCATGAGATGAACGGCCTTGCCAGTTTCCTTGGCAAGCTCCATGGCATGAATCAATGGTTTCTTTTGGAAGAACTCACCATCAAGAATGTCCTTGGTAATGCGCGTCAGCTCTTGATACACAATTCGCCCAGCGCCAATGTTCAAATGGCCGACCTCGCTGTTTCCCATCTGACCATCGGGCAAGCCTACATTCATACCGCTTGCGCCAAGCTGTGTATGGGGATATTTAGCCATCAACGCATCCAACTTAGGCGTTCCCTGTTTCCAAATCGCGTTGCCCTCGTGAGCGGGATTGATGCCAAAGCCGTCCATAATGATCAGCGCAGTCATGGTTTTTTGCATATTGTTAATTGCTCCTTATTACTTGTTGTACATGACAACGGCGGTGAAATCCGGGGCTTTGAGCGATGCGCCTCCGATCAGGCCGCCGTCAATTTCAGGCTGTGCCATGAGGCCCTTTACATTGCCGGGATTCATGCTCCCGCCGTATTGGATGCGAACCGCGTCGCTTACATTTTTGCCGTACTTGCGCTCAATGGCTTTGCGAATAACGCCAATGGTTTCGTTGGCTTGCTCATCCGTAGCTACCAAGCCTGTGCCAATGGCCCAAACGGGTTCATAAGCAATAACGGAGGTTTTGATTTGCTCATCGTTAAGCCCGTTAAGCGCAATGAGCGTTTGATATTCCACAATTGCGTCTGTATAGCCATTTTCGCGTTCGTCCTTGAGCTCGCCTACGCAAATAATGGGCAGCAGTCCTGCCGCTACAGCGGCCAGTACGCGGCGGTTTACCGTCTTGTCGGTTTCTGCAAAATACTGGCGGCGCTCACTATGGCCGATGACAACGTATTCTACGCCGCAAGCCTTGAGCATGTCCGCGCTTAGCTCGCCTGTAAAAGCACCGCTTTTTGCAAAGTGTACGTTTTGTGCGCCGAGCTTGATGTTGCTTCCCTGTGCGGCTTCCTTGACTGCGGCAAAATCCGTTGCAGGCACGCAAACAACCACGTCGCAATCAGCACCCTTTAAGGTGGGCACAAGCGCAGAGATCAGTTCTCTTGCTTCTTCGGGGGTTTTGTTCATTTTCCAGTTTCCAGCTATAATGGGTTTCCGCATTTTGATTTCCTCACTTTTCATATGCTTTGGCAGATTTTGCGCAGGTAGCCATAAAGCCACCTGCGCAAAAAGAATAAATTTATTTGTCGTTGAGCGCCGCAACACCGGGAAGTACAATGCCTTCGAGGAACTCGAGGCTTGCGCCGCCGCCTGTAGATACATGGCTCATTTTATCCGCAAAGCCCATTTGCTCCACAGCCGCCGCGCTATCGCCGCCGCCAATGATGGTAACGCCCTTGCATTCTGCCATGGCCTTTGCAATTGCGCGTGTGCCTTCCGCAAAGTTCTCAAATTCAAACACGCCCATGGGGCCGTTCCAAATCACCGTACCTGCATTGGCAATTTCGTTTGCGAAGATTACGCGGGTCTTGGGGCCGATGTCCATGCCCTCAAAGCCCTCAGGAATCTCCTTGGAGTGTACGGTAATGCGCATGGCATCGTTTGAGAAGCTATCGCCAGCTTCATTGTCTATGGGCAGCAAAAACTTTACGCCCTTCTTTTTGGCCTTTTCCATCAATTCGGTGGCCAAACCTACCTTGTCGCTTTCAAGCAAGCTCTTGCCAATTTCGCCGCCGAGCGCCTTTTGGAAGGTGTAGCTCATACCGCCGCCAATGATCAGCGTATCTACTTTGTCAATCAGGTTGTTAATAACGCCGATTTTGTCGCTGACCTTTGCGCCGCCCAAAATGGCCACAAAGGGACGCGCGGGATCATCCAGCGCCTTGCCCATAATGCTTAGCTCCTTACCAATCAGGAAACCAGCAACAGCGGGGGTTAAGAAGCGGGCAACACCTTCGGTAGATGCATGCGCACGGTGAGCGGTACCAAAAGCGTCGTTAACGTAGCATTCTGCCAAGGAAGCCAGTTCTTTTGCAAACGCAGGATCGTTCTTTTCCTCTTCCTTGTGGAAGCGGACGTTTTCAAGCAGCATTACTTGACCGTCCCCAAGCTCGGAGGCAAGCTTTTTAGCGGAAGGGCCAATCACATCTTCAGCCATTGCTACGGGTTGACCAAGCATCTGGCTCAAGCGATCTGCCACGGGCTTCAACGAATATTTCATGTTGAACTCACCCTTGGGGCGACCCAAATGAGAGCACAAAATGACTTTTGCACCATGCGCAATCAGGTACTTAATGGTCGGCAGAGCACCACGGAGACGGTTTTCGTCGGTGATCACCTTGTTTTCATCCATTGGTACGTTAAAATCGCAGCGAACAAGCACTTTCTTTCCTGACACCTGAATGTCCTCAATGGTTTTCTTCGCCATAATGCACACTCCTTAATCTGTTGGTTTTATTGCAAAGCCCATATGGGCGTGCAAACAATTTACTGCGGCAAATTCAAAATTGCCTTGGCGGCTCCCTCGTCTGTTACCAGCATTGCATGTCTGCGGTTTTTCATGACCGCTACAATGGCTTCGGCTTTTCGTGTGCCTGCCGCAACGGCTATCATTGCACAATTGGGTTTGAGTACCCCTAAGTCATGTGCAACGGTGGATGCTGAGTACACAAGCTTGCCGACTCGGTTAAAATAGCAACCATAGGCCTCGGCTACCGCACCCTTTTTATCAAGCACATCCGCTTCCACACTGTCGGGCAATTGACGTTTTTGCGCCATATCATCCGCGCGGCCTATGCCGTGAAGCACAACATCAGCGCGTTCAAGCAAAGCCAGAGTTTCGTCAATTTCCTTGAGCTTGCGCATTTCCAAAAGCGCTTGTTCGTCCAAGTGGTCGGGCAGATGCATCATGCGGTGATGTCCGCCCAATCGCTTCGCGAGTTCACAGGCAACGGTGTTTGCCTGCGTTTCAATCGCTTTGCCAATGCCGCCGCGTGCAGGAACCACCATCACATTCATGGGTGCGCCCTGCACAATGGAGAAAGCTACCTCATGAATGGTAGAGCCGCCTGTAACCGCAAGCGTGGAGCCGCTTTGCAAGAAGCCGCGTATGCGTGTACCCGCGTTTCTGCCAACCTCATGGAGTACATGGGCATCCAAATCAACATCGCCTGCAACCACGCAAACCTTTGGCACCTGCAAAAGCTCGCTCAGCTCCGTTTCAAGCTGTGTAAGGCCGCGCAGGTCACGGCTGAAAAGCCTTGCGGTTGGCAAAATCTCATCAGCCTCATGGGTTAAGCTCATGCCAGCCGCATCTAAGGATACCAAGCCATGCTCCTTGAGCAGCGCCGCAACGGTTCGTATTTCCCGTTCAGGCAAATTCAGGCGCGTTGCCAGAAGCCGCCTGCCAACGGGCTGTAATGCACCTATGCGTTCCAAAACCAATGCGCGGCGCTCAATTTGCTGTGCCAAATCGGGGGCAAGCTTTTGCATTAAAGTAAAATAATCGTTCTGCATAGCTACACTCCCTTGCGGGGCGAATATGTCCCGCGTGACCAAATTTATCCCACAAAAGTATACAACATTTCCGTCTGTCTCGCAAGCCTGTTTTGATAATTCCTTCACAATTTTCGACAAGCATTTTGAAATGGGTATGTTCTTTACCCATTCAACAACGCATAATCTACATTACAAGGGGTGGATAACATGCTTCCAAAGTTAACGTGCATCATGGGTTTTACTGCGTTAATGGCAGTGGTCTATTTTTTTAGCATGCGTGCAACACCGCGCAAAGGGTTCATGTGCGTGCTGGAGCGGGTTTGTGCGGGGGTGATTTTGCTCTACCTTTGCAGTGTACTGCTTGAGCCGCTTGGGGTACCCGTGGTTCAAGGACCCGTTTGGGCTGTTACGGCAGGCTTTCTAGGTGTGCCTGGCGTAGCGCTCATGGTGTTTTCGCAAATGAAACCATAATGGATCAAGATGTCACAAGCACAGTTTGTGCTTATTTGTGTCATCCAAGCATCGTTACAGCTCAAAAATTTCAGTATTTTCAAGTGCCGCGGCAATCAGCGCGTCGGAATCCAGCTTGCTTTCACCATCCAAAATAATTTCCATTTTGGGCTTGGTGGCGGGATGGCGGGGTGTGAACACGGTACAGCAATCTTCAAATGGCAGGGAGGAAGTTTCATAGGTGCCGATTTTTTCAGCCACATTAATGATTTCCTGCTTGTCAAAGCCTATCAGCGGCCTGAAAACAGGCACATCCGCTACTTCGTCGGTGCATTTAAGGGCATAGATGGTTTGGCTGGCAACCTGCCCGATGCTTTCACCTGTTACCAGCGCTTGTGCGCGCTCGCGGTGTGCAATGGCGTTTGCAATGCGCATCATGTAGCGGCGCATGATAATGGTGGTGTAGTCCTCGTGGCACTTTTCATGAATTTGCATTTGGATATCGGTAAAGGGCACCACATGCACACGTATACCGCAAAGGCTTTCACTTAAAATACGCGCAAGATCCAGCACCTTTTGCTTTGCACGCTCACTGGTATAAGGGAATGAGTAAAAATGAACGGCGCTTACCGTTACCCCTCTTTTGGCAACCATCCAGCCTGCAACAGGGCTGTCAATGCCGCCGGATAGCAGCAGTGTGGCGCGTCCGTTTGTGCCAACAGGCATGCCGCCCACCGCAGGAATGGGCTGTGTGTATAAATACGCCAAATCCCGTATTTCAATGGAGAGCACCACGTCGGGATGATGCAAATCCACCGTGAGCTGCGGCAAATGCTCTAGCAAATATTCACCCATTTCAATGTTGATTGTGGGTGAATCCTTTGGGTAGCGCTTATCGCTTCGGCGTGCGTAGACCTTAAAGCTCCCGTGATGATTTTCCAACAGCTTGGCGGCCTGAGCACAAATGGCTTCAAAATCATCCTTTTCCATTTCAATGGAGCGGCAAACACTATGCACGCCAAAAACCTTGGTCACGCGGCGAATGGCCTCGTCCATGTCGGAAACATCGCTGACGTAGACACGGCTGTCACTAAGCCAAACATGATTGCTAACCTCTTTGACAGCAGAGCGTACACGCCCCACAAGCATGTGTAAAAAATGGGGACGGTTCAGCCCCTTTAAAAAAATTTCTCCAAAACGAACCTGCAAAACTTCACGCAAGGTTATTTTCCTCCTTTATGGCATTGCTGCATGCGCCACCCAAACATTACCTACGCGCAAATTTTTGCAACAGCGTTACCTTTTCAATGATTTTTTCGCCTGTATAGAGCATTTCATCCGTCGTGAGCGTTGGGCAAAGGCTGATGCGAATAGCGCCCTCCATAATCGCGGGCAGCTGCTTCATAGCGGTTAAAACAGCAGAATGCTTTCCTTTTTTAGAGGAACAGGCCGAGCCTGTGCCCACATAAATACCCTCTGCTTCAAGCGCATGCAGCAATGTTTCTGCGCGCACAGGCGGAAAAGCAACGCTTAGCACATGACCAGCGCTCATAGCGTGGTCTGCCGGCAAACCCAGAAGCACCATTTGAGGCAAAGCGGCTTTTAGCTGGTTCACAAGCTGCTGCTTGAGTGCACGCATCACAACAGATGCATTTTGCGGATACGCTTCAACAGCCGCGCACAAGCCCGAAATACCCGAGGTGTTTTCGGTACCGCTTCGCAAATTGCCCTGCTGCCCGCCGCCCAGCATTTGAGGATGCACGCGCATATCATCGGAAAGAACCAGCGCCCCAACGCCTTTGGGACCGTGTATTTTATGTCCGCTTAGCGCATAGGACTGAACACCATATTCCTTCAATGAAAACGGTTCGCGTAAATAGCCCTGTACCCCATCGACATGTATGGCGGCTTGCGGTGCCAAACGATCTCGCAATGCACAAATTTCCGCGAGGGGCATCGTCACGCCTGTTTCATTACACACCTGCATAACGCATAGCATTTGTGTTTGAGCGCCAAGCATGCTTTCAAGCGAAGAAAGGTCAACCGTTCCGCTTTTTTCCAAGGGTATTTCCCGTGCAACGCAACCAAAGCGTATTTCAGCCTCTAAGCATGCATTTTTAACGGCGGGATGCTCTGCCGCTGTATAAAGCAATTCCCCCGTTGTTCTTTGGTGCTGCATGTAGCCCAAAATGGCAAGGTTATCACTCTCTGTACCGCCGGATGTAAAAATAACGTTTTTTTCGTTGGCACAAAGGCTTTTTGCAATCACCCTTTGCGCATTCCGAATTTCGTTTTCTGCTTGCATGGCTGGCGTATAGAGGGCGGATGGGTTGTAATAGTTTTTGCGCATGCTTTGAAGCATGGCGTTTACAGCCTGTTCACAGGGTTTGGTGGTTGCGCTGTTATCCAAATAAACCTGCATGCAAAGCTCCTATTCGCGGTAAGCGCCGCGCGGTAAATATTTACGAATCATTTCAACCAGCTCGTCGGATGGTTCTAAAATGATCACGGTTTTGTTCGCGTCCTTTTGATAATAAAAGAAATAGAGCTTTGCTTCACGGTTTAAAAACCAGTTTTTACGTTTGATTCCAGGCATGGAAATAAACTTGTTAAACTCGTGAGAATCCACCGCGCCAAAGGCTTCTACGTTTTTCACGCGCATGGTACCAAGGCTTTTGCGCTTTTGGTTGTTGTACACCTGCGCAAAGTCCAAATCACCGTTGGTAAAGGTATATTCGAATTCTGTGCGCAAACGGTCCTTGCGCAAATAAAGCAGTACAGCGCCGCCTAGCATGAGCAAGGTTTCAATCAAGCCGAAAACAGAAAACTGGCTAAGAAGCATAGGCAGCATCATCATGCCCAAAAGAGCCATTAATACCATTAAAACATTGGATAACATATAAAGAAAATCTTGCAATCCACGGCGGTGTCTAACCACGACTTCTTCCATAAAATGATCCATAAAAAGTTCCTCCCACAATTAGTAATTCATAAGAATGGCAATATACACAACCGCAACCAGCAAACCCACAAGCGCGCCGCCCGCAACCTCAATGGGTTTATGGCCTACCAATTCCTTCAGCTCTTCATTGGAAATTTCCTTGCCATTGAAAAGGGCATCCTTGAGAATTTGGTTGATCACAATGGCTTGTCTGCCTGTTTCGCGTCTTACGCCTGCGGCATCGTACATCACAATGCACGCAAGCACGGCAGAGATGGCAAAAGCTGGCGTATCAAACCCTTGGAGTGCGCCAACCATGAAAACGGCCGTGGTTACCATAGCAGAGTGCGAGCTTGGCATGCCACCCGAACCATGAATTCTGTTAAAATCCCACTCATGCTCCACCATGTAATGAATGGGAATTTTGAGCCCCTGTGCTATAAACCAACCAATCAAAGCCGCAAATAGCACGTGATTGTTCACGATATCCAAGATGGAATGCAAGCGATCATCCTCTCCCTTTCAAGTATATTGGAACCATCATACATCAATCAAGCCGTGCGCACAAGGGTTGCACGCGCTAAGTCGCATAAAAATTCGGCGCGGGTGCCAAATGGGTTCAAGGCTAAAACGGCTGTATCAACGGCTTTTTGCGCATCTTCATGTGCTTTGGCCGCACCAAAAACGGTTGGCCATGTCATTTTGCCGCGTTGCGCGTCCATGCCCGTATCCTTGCCAAGCAGCTGGGAATCCCCTTCCAAATCAAGCAAATCGTCCACAATTTGAAAGGCAAGCCCAATTCCCTGCCCATAGGCGAGGCCCGCTGTGAGCTGTGCAGGCGTTGCTCCCGCGAGCATTAAGCCTGCGGTTATGGGTGCTGTAAGCAAATCGGCTGTTTTGTGCAAATGAATGTAGCGCACGCTTTCCTTGGTTGGCAGATGCCCTTCCAGCTTTACATCCAGCGTTTGTCCCGCAATCATGCCGCGAACCCCAGAGCGTTCTGATATTTCGCGGATGGCACAAAGCGCCGTAGCGGGATTGCTTGCGCTCAAGGGCGCTGATAGCATGGTTTCATAAGCCAGGCTTAAAAGCCCATCCCCTGCTAATATGGCCATGTTCTCGCCAAAAACCTTGTGGTTTGTGGGCTTCCCTCTGCGTAGCGCATCATTATCCAAAGCGGGTAAATCATCGTGAATCAAAGAATAGGTGTGAATCATTTCCAGCGCGCAAGCAAAAGGCAGGGCATTTTCCCAATCGTCCTTGAGCAGGTGATAGGCAGCCAACAGCAGTACTGGGCGTATCCTTTTGCCAGGCAACAGCAAGCTGTAGCGCATAGCGCTTCGAAGCGGCTGAGGAATGGTGCCTTCTTCCGGTACACCCGTTTCAGGCTCTGTGATGGGCTGATTGGTTGCTTGGGCAAGAAGCGGCAAGCTTGCAAGTGCTTTTTCGATGGCGGCTTGATAATCCTGCATGCTCATTCCCCCTCCTCCAACCCGCTCAAAAGGGTTTCTTGTTTCACAAGCTCCATTTTCTCTGTTACAGGTTTCCCATCCTTGCCCTGTTTAACCTCCAGCATGCGGCCTTTTGCCGCTTCTAGCTTTTTGGAAAGCTCGGCGGATAGCTTCATGCCCTGTTCATATAGATCCAGCAATTTTTCAAGAGGCAAATCATTCTTTTCCATTTGCTCTGCAATGGTTTCCAATTGCGAAAGCCCTTCCTCAAAGCCGATTTCCTTTTTGGCGGATTTAGCGGCCATCACTCTTCCCCCTTTTTAAGCTCCGTTACGGTCACCCCTGCACGACCATCCGATAGCCTCACGCAGAGCACATCTCCCTGCTTTAGTGAATCAACGCTTTTGATTACTTTGCCCAAATTGTTTGTAACCACTGCATAGCCGCGTTCAATGGTGTGCATGGGCCCCGTGGTTTTGAGCCGCAGCCATGCATTTTCAAGCGCATGTGTCTTTGATTGCACACGCTCTTCTATGCGCACCTCTATTTTTGCGGTGAGCGTTTGTATTTTGGCAAGCGCTCGAATGCTTTGCTGTTCGGGCGAAAGGTTGCTGAGGCGTTGCTGAAGCTGTGCCAAACGCATCCATTTACGCGACCAAGCCGCATCAAAATTCCTTGAAATTTGATCTTCCAATACGGAGGCGGTGCTTCTTAACTCATCAAGCGACACAACGGCTAATTCCGCCGCCGCAGAGGGCGTGGGCGCACGCAAATCCGAAACAAAATCCGCAATGGTAAAATCCGTTTCATGCCCGACGGCACTAATGACAGGGGTTTGACACGCGGCAATGGCACGGGCAACCCCTTCTTCGTTAAATGCCCATAGGTCCTCCATACTGCCGCCGCCACGCCCAACAATCATCACATCCACCCCGTCAAGCGCATCAAGCAAGCGAATGGCTTGAATGATTTCCTCTGCCGCACCAGCTCCTTGCACCTTCACAGGGCAGAGATACAGTGAAATGCCAGGATTTCTGCGCCACGCGACACGTGTAATGTCGTGAACCACTGCGCCCGTTTTGCTTGTGACAATGCCAATGCCGCGCGGCAACAGCGGCAGCGGCTTTTTAAGCGCCGCGTCAAACAGTCCCTCTGCATTCAAACGCGCCTTGAGGGCTTCAAATTGCAGATACAAATCGCCAAGCCCATCCGGTTCCATCGCATCCGCATAAAATTGGTAGGAGCCTGTTTTGGAGTACAGACCTACACTGCCAAAGAGCCTGACCTGCTGACCGTTTTGCGGCTTAAAACGCACCGTACAAGCGGCTTGGCGAAACATGGCACAGTTAATAGCGGACTCCGCATCCTTCAAGGTAAAGTACCAGTGACCCGAAGCTTGCTGCTTTAAATTGCTAAGCTCGCCCTTTAAGCAAAGGTTTCGAAGCATGGGGTCGGAGGCAAGCGATTTTCGGACATATTCGTTCAGCTGTGATACGTTGAGCGTGAGCCCTTTCATTTGGTTGCCTTTTCAGCCGCCGTTACCGTGCTATCCATCAGCATAGCAATGGTCATTTTACCTACGCCGCCAGGCACGGGGGTAATATAAGAAGCTTTTTGAGCTACAGCGTCAAAATCCACATCGCCGCAAAGCTTGCCATCCAAACGGTTCATGCCCACATCAATCACCACTGCGCCCTCTTTGACCATATCAGCGGTTACAAATTTTGCTTTGCCGATGGCCGCAACCAAGATATCCGCACGGCGCGTGTGCTCTGCTAAATGGACGGTGCGGCTGTGGCAGATGGTCACCGTCGCGTTTTCCTGAAGCAGCAGCAGTGCCATGGGCTTGCCTACGATGTTGCTACGCCCAATGATAACCGCCTCTTTGCCCGCAATGTCAATGCCTGCGTGCTTGAGCATGTATAAGGCGCCCTTTGGGGTACAAGCAACCACACAGTCAAGCCCGCGCGAGAGCCTGCCTGCATTGATGTCGTGAAAACCATCCGCATCTTTTTCGGGGCTGATGAGCGATAGCGCCTGATTGCCATCCAAATGCTTGGGCAAGGGCAACTGTACCAATATGCCATGAACAGCTGTATCTTGATTTGCTTCTATAATGGCCTTTTCAAGCTCCGCTTGTGTGGTTTCTGCTGGCATGCGCAGTGTTTTGGACGCAATGCCCAGGCGTGCACAGGCTTTTTCTTTATTGCCTACATAGGTTTGGCTGGCGGGATCATCCCCCACCAAAATAACAGTAAGTCCAGGCACTACGTTTTTTTCCTTGAGCATGTCCACGCGTATTTTCAGTGCTTCCTCAAGCTCTGCCGCCATGAGTTTTCCATCTAAAAGTTGAGCCGCCATCGCTTCAGCCTCCTTTATGATTTAAGATTCAATGTGTATTCGCTATTTGCTTTTACATGTGCAAAAACGGCCTCGCTTTGGCGAAGGCCGCAATGTACGCGTGCTACAGGAACGAGGCAGCTTGAAGAGCCGTCGCTTCTCCAAGCTCATTCACCATTGCGGCAGACGTTTGATAGCAGCTGATATCAACCCCAAGCATGGCAAGCGTCTGTTTAGCCTTCCCGCTTTTCGCGTTCCATAGCGCCGAGCACACCATTGATGTAGCGGCTGCTTTTTGGCTCGCTATATTGGTTTGCAAGATCTATGGCTTCGCTGATTACCACGTTATCGGGTACATCTGTACGGTGATAAAGCTCATAAGCGGCAAGCCGCAAAATGCTCAAGTCAACATGAGGTACACGGCTTAGCGGCCAATCCCCTGTGCTGTGCTTTTCGATGCTGTCGTCTAGTTCAAGCTCGTGCGTATGCACGCCGCGAAGCACATCGTCAATATATGCTAGTTCATCTTTGCTGGGGTTGAGTTTTTCGCTGTTTTCGGGTTGAGCCGTTGAAAGCTGCTCATATACCAAATCAAGGGATTCGTCGTCTGCTTCCCCGCCGGACAGACGTTCATATAAAAGTTGCATAGCAGCCTGCCTGGCAATTGAACGCGCCATTGTATCCAACACTCCGTTTCAAATTGTAAAAAATTTTAAATAGATTGGTCTTTGGGTGGAAAAATCTTGTTGATGATGCGCTTCAAGGTAGCGGCTTTGTTTTGATATGCGCCCAGGAAGTACCCAACGGCAAACAGCAAGGCTACAAAAATGGTGTTCCAAAAGCCAACGAAGATAAGCAACAGGGCGAATATGGCCCCCATGATCCCCGTAACAAGGCCGCACTTTGTTGTTCCTACTTGAAGGGAAAACGTCTTGTTTTCATTCTGGTCATCCATTAGTTGTCAGCCTCCTCTAATTTTGCGGTAGCATTGTTTTCCATGGTTGGTTTTTCCTCTTCCAACGGCTCACTATTGGCGATTGCATCATCAGTGACCGCAGAAGCGCTGGAGCATTCATTTTCATGATCAACGGTTTCGCTTTGGTTAGAGGCTTCTGAATAGCTGGTGGGTTCTTCGGTATGCTTGAACATTCTGCTTGCGAAGCTTTGATTTGCTTTGTAAGCGGTTCCTTCCTCGACTGTTGGCATATCTGGTGCTTCTGGAGCAACGGGCGCTGCGGGAACGGAATCAAAGCAGCGCTCCTCTTTTGAATCGCTCAGCACGGATGGATTGGTTTCCACCATCACACGAACCTCCTGCACATCCACACCGCTGCACGAGGTGATGTATTGCTTGATTTGCTTTTGCAGGGCATTGACGGTTAAAGGAATATTCACGCCGCTAAACAAAGTAAGCTTTAAGTCTACCACAATTCCTTCGTGTCCGCGATGGATTTTTGTGGAGTTGACGGTAAGCATCTCATGGGAATCAACGCACTTTTTAACCATGTTTTCAAGCGCGCTCAATGAAATGCTCATGTCGCCAAATTCAGTATGCTGAATCACAAAGCCCTTGTCCGTTTTGCGATGGCACAGCACCCAAACATCGTGGATGCCAAGGCAAACCAGCAACAGTGAACCCGCAACAATCACAATGCGCTGCCACAGCAGCATTGGTTCATTGAGCGCCGATACATCAAGCTTGAAAGGAAATAGCCCAACCCCAAAAACAAACACCCCAACTGCAATGAACAGAATCATTAAACCGGAAAGCGCGATTAGCAGCCTGTTCCAAACTTTAATTCTCATTGGTGCCTCCTTGTAGCGTTCACGCGCTGTTAGCAAAAATGAAAAGCAATGCCTGCTTAGAGCCTATGCAACACTCCAAACAGGTATCGCTTTCATCGGGTTTTATTTGTGATTGGCATCGGCCGCTGGCTGTTCTATTTCCACTTCACCAGTGGACGCATGTGTTTCTGCGGGGGTAGGCTCGCCGTCAAACTCTACTTCTACGGGTTCAATAGGCGCTTTGGGCGGTGCATTTTCTATGCTTTGCAGAGATTCCAAACCAACCAAGGTATCTTTTTGCTCTTTTTCAAAGCTTACGCCTTGTACATGCACATCTACACGCACCACATGAAGCCCTGTCATGGTTTCGATGGCTTTACGTACACCCTCCTGCACATTGGAGGCGGCTGTTTGAATGGGTGTGCCGTATTCAATCACAAGGTACAAATCAACAGAAGCTTCCTCCGTGCCGATTTCAACCTTTACACCCTTTGTTATGTTTTTGTTGCGAGCAAAAACATCCGTCAGGCTTCCGCCGCCTGAGCACATACCAGCAACGCCTGCTACCTCGTTTGCGGCAACACCCGCGATGATCGCAATCACTTCATTTGCATATGTAATGGTACCCGTGGAATCGTTATCATGATCCAGGGTTAAAGGCAAATTGTCTTTTTTGGTGGACATATCCCACACCTCCTATGGTTTGATCCTGATTGCACAAATTTGATGATGCAAACTCAAGCACAAGCCTAGTATAACAGAAATTGCATCACTTGACAATGAACTTTTGCATCCGTATCATTCAATACAGCAAATCTTTAACTGGTCAAGCTGCTCCTTTTGCACGGTAGATGGCGTTTCCATCATGAGGCAGGTACCGTTTTGAATTTTGGGGAACGCAAGCACATCACGCAAGCTTTCTGCACCCGTCAAAATCATCATCAGGCGATCAATGCCAAAGGCAAATCCGCCATGCGGCGGCGTACCATATTGGAATGCGCCCAATAAGAAGCCAAATTGCTCCCACGCTTGTTCCTTGCTAAAGCCCAAGAGCTTAAACATGGCTTCCTGTACATCACTTTGGTGAATACGAATGGAACCGCTGCCCATCTCCAAGCCGTTCATCACCAAATCGTAAGATTTGGCACGCACCGCGCCCGGATCGGTTTCCATCAAAGCAAGATCCTCTTCCATGATGTTTGTGAAGGGATGATGCATGGCAAGGAAACGGTTTTCCTCCTCATTCCACTCAAGCAACGGAAATTCCGTTACCCAAAGAAGGTCATATTTTGTGTTGTCGATCAAATTCAATTGCTTGCCCAGGCGCAAACGCAGCTGACCCATGGCCGTTAGCGCAATGTATTTTTTATCTGCAATTACAAAGACTGCATCGCCTGCTTTGGCTTCCATGAGATCGAGGAGCTTTTGCATGCTATCTCCCTGCATGGCTTTTTGGAAGCTGGAGCGCAGGGTACCATCCTCGTTGACAACGGCCCAAGCAAGACCCTTTACGTGGTAGGTTTTCACAAACTCGCCAAGGGCATCCATTTCCTTGCGGCTTAGGCTACCTGCGCCTTTGGCGCAAATGGCACATATGGTTTGTTTGTTTTCAAGCGCTTCTTCAAACACTTTAAAACCACAGCCACGCACGGTTTCACTCACATCTGCAATTTCCATACCAAAACGCGTATCAGGCTTGTCACTGCCGTAGCGCGACATTGCATCGCGCCAAGTAATGCGTTTCAAGGGAAGCTGTACGTCCACATGCATAAGCTCTTTAAATAGCTTTGCATAGGCACCTTCTACCACGCCTTGAATATCTTCGGGGTCAATAAAGCTCATTTCCATGTCAAATTGCGTGAACTCAGGCTGCCTATCGGCACGGCCGTCCTCATCGCGGAAGCAACGAGCCACTTGATAATATTTGTCCAAGCCTGCCAGCATCAGCAGCTGCTTGTAAATCTGCGGGCTTTGCGGCAGTGCATAAAAGGTGCCGGGCTTCACACGTGCCGGAACCAGATAGTCGCGTGCGCCTTCGGGGGTGGATTTGCTAAGCATGGGCGTTTCCACTTCAATAAAGCCTTGATCGTCCATGTAATTGCGCAGGAGCTTGATCACCTTGTGACGGAACATCAGCATGTTCTGCATGACTGGGCGGCGAAGATCCAAATAGCGATATTTCAAGCGCAGATTTTCCTGCTCCTTGGTTTCATCCTCTATATAAATGGGCGGGGTTTTGCTCTGATTGAGGATGATGGCAGATTCGGCCATCACTTCAATTTCGCCCGTTTTAAGCTTGGCGTTTACTGCATCAGCCGCACGCATGTGTACATTGCCGTGAATTTCCACCACATATTCGCCGTGAAGGCTTTCTGCCAGTGCAAGCAGTTCGGGCGAAATGGCTTTTCCATCAAATACAATTTGAACAATTCCCGTGCGGTCTCTGAGCCATACAAAAACAATGCCGCCCAAATTGCGCGAACGCTGAACCCAGCCCTTTAATACCACAGATTTCCCTGCCTCGGTAGCGGTTACCTCGCCACACATGTGCGTGCGGTTATTCATGTGCATATCCTCCTATATTAACCGCTCCGACTTGCGTTGCGGTTGTGCGATTTGGATGTTGGGTACTCTTATTGAATGATGATTCCCTTGAGTGTGGATGCGGCGTTTTCAAGGGGGATTTCCTGTTCTTCTTTGGTGCTCATATCGCGCAATTTTACCACACCCTTGGCAAGCTCATCATCCCCAATGATGACAATGTACTTTGCGCCAAGCTTATCGGCATATTTAAATTGAGCCTTCAGGCTTCGCCCTTGGTGATCCATATCCGCACGCAAGCCAGCGTCCCGCAAGCTTTTCAGCAAGGAAAAGGCTTGGATGGAAAGCGCTTTATTCAAGCATGCCACAAACAGCTCAGGCACTTCATCCTCTATTTGAAGCTTGCATTCATCGGGTTCCAGAGCGTCCAAAAGCATGAGCACACGCTCAACGCCCATGCCAAAGCCAACCGCTGGAATGGCTGGACCGCCTAGCTCCTCCACCAAACCATCGTAACGCCCGCCGCCGCATACCGTTAATTCACCTGTGGGCGTGGTGGTAATGATTTCAAACACAGTTTTGGTGTAGTAGTCTAGCCCGCGAACAATTCTGGGATCAACCGAATAGGAAATGCCGATTTGCTCCAAATAGCGCTTGAGCAATTCAAAATGCTCTTTGCATTCATCGCAAAGGCAGTCCATCATCACAGGCGCATCGTGAAGCGCTTCTTTGCAGTTGTGATCCTTGCAATCCAAGGTGCGCATGGGGTTTACTTCCATACGTTCCTTACAGGTGGAACAAAGCTGGTCTTTGCGCTGGTTCAAATACTCTTTAAAGTGCTGCTGATAGGCGGGACGGCAGTTTGGGCAGCCAATAGAGTTGATCCGTACCGAAAGATTTTTTAGCCCAAAGCTTGATAAAAGGTTCATAACCAATGCAATCAATTCCGCATCCGCTGAAGGCTGAGATGCGCCAAAGCATTCCATGCCGAACTGATGATGCTCCCTCAAACGGCCTGATTGCGGCGCTTCATAGCGAAAGTGCGGCGCGTTGATGTAATACAATTTCAAAGGCAGCGCTTGCGCATACAGTCCGCTTTCCAAAAAGGCACGAACGGTACCCGCTGTGCTTTCCGGTTTTAAACTGATGCTGCGCTCCCCTTTGTCCAAAAACGTATACATTTCCTTGCGAACCACATCGCTGCTTTCACCTGCGGAACGTGCAAAAAGCTCCGTATGCTCCACAACAGGTGTGCGAATTTCACGGTATCCCGCTAAGAGCGCTGCTTTTCGCATTTCCCGTTCCACCGCACGCCAACGAGCGCTTTGAGATGGCAGAACATCCTTCATTCCTTTAAGTACCTTGGTTTGCATTGCATTCACCTCATTATAAACACTGTGAACAAACACAGATGCTTAAATTATACACGTGGAAAATATAGATTGTCAAGGATGAGAAAACCTTCAAAAACAGAACTGGCCTTAAAAAACAAGCTGTCCAGGCTTATAACCGTCAGGTAATTCCTCTTCAGATATAAAAGGAAACTGTTGATCGCGCAAAATCGGCAAAAAAGCCGCATAAGGAATACCTGAAAATTCACAAGCATAATTGCTAGCGCCAAACCATCCACCTTCTTTGCCGCGCAAATTGAGATCCCTGGCAAATTTGGTGCGATTGGAGCAATCATGAACCACAAAATCCCAGCTTTCATCAGAAGCAACTTGCATCATTTTAAGCGTAAGCTCTCTGCTCCAAATGGGTGATACATAGCCGTGCTTGCAGATGTACATGTTTTCGTTTGCATAATTGGCAATATTATTCGGATTCAAATGCAGTTCAGCACAATTGATAAAGTCAAGCTTTGTATCCAAAATGGCTTGCTTCTTCTGAAAAAACGTTTTGAAAAATTCAGGCGTCATCGGTGTTTCAATGCCAACATAGCGAATATATTTTTTGGCTATGCCTATGTTTTGAATCACAATGTCAGAGCAATTGGAGGCACCTACATTAAAACGAATTTCATCAAGACCCGCCTCACCAAGCGCTTTGAGCGTTTCCTCCGTAGCCAGTATCCCGTTTGTATATAGGTGCTGATGCACCTTTGCTTTACAGAATTTTTGTATGACGGAATAATACTTTTCAATTTCCATAAAGGGCTCTAAATAAACATAAGAAATGCCTGTAGGTTTTTTTTGAATGGACAACAGCAAATCAATATCATCTTCGTAAAATTTTGTTCCGCCGATTTCCCACAGGCCTTCCCCTATGGGCGGAATGTGATCAAGCTCACCATAATCGTAGCAAAACTTGCAGGCCGCATTGCATTTGTTGGTTTTTCGGATGGCGCTCAAGCCCGTACCAAGCAAGCAGGATCGGCAGCCCTGCGGAAACTTGCCATCATCGCCAACATAATAGGTTCTGTTATCCAGCGTTTTTAGGTTTTTAATATTGGACATGAGCTGTTGATTTCGTGCATCAATGGCCGCTTCAATTTGCGCAAAGGTAGCATATACAATTTCCTGCTGATGGGTCATGATTTCCTCGTCTTCAGGCAAGGCTGAAAAGAACTCAAACCAAGTCAGCGCATCTTTTTTGGATATTTTCATCGTGGTTCCTCCTGTCAATATCGAATCTATTTGTAAACTGCATAGGAACAGTCCCGTTTATCAATGAACAACCATTGTTTGAAGCAAATAAATGGTTTTGCCAAAACAGAACGTTTTCATTATAGGTTATTTTCATCTCATGGGCAAGTGAAACTGATTTTTTGTTGGCCGCTTGGCTGCCGGCTGCTCGGCTGCTTGGTTCCGCTTGGTTCCGCTTGGCTCCGCTCCTGTGGGAGCGTGACATCCCCCAAGAGGGGGCGGCAATAAAACTTGCAATCCGCACCTCTGCTTGGCTCTTTAAATAAACCTTGACATGCTTGCATGAGTTGTGTATAATATCAAACGTTGCATATGCGTGCTTACGCATTAGCATGGAGAGTTGGCTGAGTGGTCTAAGGCGCACGACTGGAAATCGTGTGTGGGCTAATACCCCACCTAGGGTTCAAATCCCTAACTCTCCGCCACAACATCACCTCTTAGGTGATAAAAAAGAAATCGTTGGCTTAATGCCAGCGGTTTTTTTTATTGCACGGTCGTTGGAATATGCAAAGCATTTTATCAAATCCTACGAATGGATTTTTCGTGTCATTGAAGCGGATTGGTTAGATCCAGAGATCGAAAAGAAATACGGTGAGCATTCAATCTGCATATATAAAGAAGTGTATCGGTAAACCGATGAACCTGTAGCAGGCAGGAGATGGTTCAAGCACTTCGTATCAGCGAGGATAATTCAGACAACACACCATCCATGGAAATGCTGGATCACCTGCTGTTCTGCTGCGTAGAAAAAGCGTTACCTATGGAACACTTTCTCAAAAAGCTATGAGCACGCTCACACAAGCGCCTGCAACGAACTTACATGTCCGTTGCAGGCGCTTATTGTGATGGAATGACCATCGAAGAAATTCAAGATGTATTCCATCATTTTGCGTTTTATGGATACTTTGATGAGGAAAACACACCAAAGCCTCTTCAATTCCAAGACATGCATTATGAGGGAGAAACCAGCCTAGCTGGGCAACCTGACGGTTCTGCCTCGCTGCATGTCTACTATCGCATACCTGCTTTGATGAAGCAGCCAAAGCTGTTTGTGTTGGTACCCTACCGCGCAGAAACAGGTGAGGACGAATTGCTGTGGGACTATGCAATTTACTTCTAAACGAGCAGATGGACACGCTTGGCTCACTTGAAGTGCTAGATCACCTGCTGAGCAACTGCGTAAAATGATGCTTTTGCATTCGCTGTGCTATCCTCATTCAAAAATGGAAAAAAATTCACAATCAAGAACCTTTTGCCGTCCATCTGCGTTATCATAGTGTAAGGAATGTTGCAACAATACCTTTCGTCAATGCAAAAGAATGTGGGGACTGAACGATGGTGGATGAACAAACTTTTGTGAAAGAGGCGCAGGCAATGGAACGTACCCTGTATCGCGTTTCCCGCGGCTATCTTTCCTCGTGGGAGGATTGCGCGGACGCGGTGCAGGAGGCGTTAACTAAGGCGTGGGCAAAACGGCAGACTGTCGAGCCCGAGCATTTTAGGGCGTGGCTGACAAGAATTGTGATTAACGAATGCCATAATGTTTATCGACGCGGAAAGCGAATAACACTCGTGGCAGATGTAGAGCTTCCGCTACAACCCATGCTGGAAAATAGCCTTGCTTTGCGCGAAAGCCTCTCTGCCTTGCCGGAAAAGCTGCGGATTCCTCTGCTTTTGCATTATTTGGAGGGCTTTTCGCTGGAGGATGTGTCCCGAATTCTTCGTCTGCCAATGGGTACGGTGAAATCGAGATTGCACCATGCACGAAAAGCAATGAAAAACCAACTGGAACAGGAGGATGATGGACAATGAACGATCCTTTTGAGCCAACCCCGATGGGGTTTCACAACCGTATGGAGCAAATCATGGAAGAACTGCAGCACGAAAAAGCACCGACGCGCTCTTATCGCTGGGTGGCGGTGCTGGCAGCCTGCTTGGTGCTGTTAGGCGGTACGGCGCTGGCGCTGAATCATTTCGGTGTTGTCTATTTTTTAACGCAGCGCGTGTGGATGGGCAACCCCATGGATGAAACAGCCGTGGCGCTCCCCATCAACCAAAGCTGTAACAGTACAATGCTTGACGCTTCCCTGCAAGATGCGTACTGGGACGGCGAAACCCTTTCCCTGACCATGAACATTGCGCCAAAGGGTGACTATGCTTTTTATACCGAAACGGATCGGGGGCAGGATGGAGAGAACTTTGATCTCATCTGGTGGAAGGGCGAGATTTTGCCCTTTGAGAAATGGAAGAACGGGCGTGAGGGGCTGATGCTCTCTTTGCCCGAGCTGAAAATCAACGGCGAGCGCGCTAACCAATCTTGGGACTGGGTACAGGATGAGCAAGGCGAAATGATGCTGCTGGAGGGCAGAGCGACGGATCTGACAAACGGCGCGGATATTTCCATCACGCTGACCTGCACACTGGAAGCAAGCAACACCACTGAAACAGCAACGCTGACATCGCATCTGCCGCCTATGAAGAAGGGAGAACCCAAAGAATGAAACGATTGTTAGCATTGCTATTATTCGATTGGCACACGCTGTTCCAGCAGACAGTAGCAAGGATGATAGCATATATTCGGTCTGGACACAGTACGGTGATTATGCGGGATTGATGGAACAAAACGGATATATTGTCGGGCAAATCGCAGCATCTACAGGAACCCAAATCGACGCAGATACGCCGATTCCCCATAATGCACCTGCCAGCATACCACAAATCAAGCTGGAGCGGATTCGTTTTGCCCCTGTTTTGATTCGACAGTTGCTTTCAAAATATGGTTTATCCCCATCAAACGGTGAATCATGGGTTATGGACATTGGCAGTCGCATCAACCCTGACTTTGAGCTTTATTACCGAGAGGAAAACGGTTTGTATGGTTCGATTGCTTATGATGAAACATCGCCGGCATTGCCATTGAACGAAAATGATCCCGTTCAGCGCCAAGCAAGCAAACAAGTTCAATCCTTTTTGGATGATCTTGGGCTTGAGTATGAATATCCTTTCTTTCGGGTTGTTCCGCTGGAAAAGGGATTGACCGAGGTGGTAGCGCGTTTGTTAGTTGACGGCATACCCTGCAACACAACCATCGGATGGACTCAAGCTTCTGATGGAGGAGGAAACGGCGACCCAACGCCCGGTGCGTTTTTCATCGTATCGAAAGAGGGAAAGTTGACAACAGCTGTGATTCGTAACCCTGTTTCTATCATAGAAAAGAAGAATGATTCATCTCCCCTGATGGACTGGCAGACTGTTTTAAATAGAAATCAAGAAGAGATCGTTGAATTTTTCCATGACGAGGAGTCCAAGCTTGTTCTCCATGCCGTGGAATTTGTGATGATGGTGGATGCACATCAGAATGCTTATCCTGCATGGGCATATTTTTTTACTCGTTTCATGCAAGCCGATGAGTTTCACACGAATCCATATTCCTATGACATGGCGCTTACCTATGATGCCCGAACAGGTGAGAGCGTTTGGCATCGTTGAGTGAATATGCATGGCTCTGGTAACCATCGCGCAATGCGCCGCAAACTAGCCATCCCTTAGGAAATGGTTCCTGTTCCATCAATGCCGTTCCTCTGCTGCTTTATCTGGATCAGTATTCCCTGATCCATTTCACACACCGTATCGCATAGTTCGTCAATATCCTGCTTGAAATGACTGGCTAGCACAATGGTTTTTCCTTGCGCCTTCAGGGATAGAAGCAGCGCACGCATATCCTGCACACCATTCTTGTCCAAACCATTCATGGGTTCATCTAAAATCAGCAATGCAGGATCGTCCAGCAATGCTTGCGCGATTCCCAGCCTTTGACGCATTCCGAGAGAATATTTTCCAACGCTTTTTTTGAGGCTTGAATCAAGCCCTACCTGTTCAATGAGCGCACATACACGTTGCTTCGTTGCCCCTTTACCCAGCTTAGCCAGCCACATCAGGTTGTTCAGCCCAGTTTCGTGGAGCAGAAATCCAGGGATTTCAATCAACATCCCAGTGTCAGGGGCAAAGTCGCAATCCTTGCCGATGCTCTTGCCAAACACCGTCACCCCTCCGCTTTCGGGGCGTAGAAAGCCGCAGATGCACTTCATCAGCACGGTTTTTCCGCTGCCGTTGCGTCCGATGATCCCATGAATTTTTCCTTGCTCCAAGGATAAGTTGACATTGGATAACACCGTATCCTGCCCAAAGCGCTTGGTAAGCGCCCGCACACAAATTGCCTCTTGCCTATTATTCATCTGCGTACCCTCCTGAAAAGTTGAAAGAAAACCGCCGCATTGCATGGAATGAAAGCACGATCAATCCCGCAGTCAAGCAGCCAAAGACAACGTAGGACACCCACAGCTTGGGCAACAGGTCATAGCCAAAGTTGTGCATGGTGTAGGTGGCATGTTGAAGAGGTGAAGCCCAAGCTGAAAGGAGATTGGCGTAATACTGAAACTCCGATGGCAGGTTTAGCCACGTCATAAACCGCGCTGGTGTCAGCACAAAGCCCACAAAATTGACAATCAGCGCCGCACACACGCCTGCCCTGCGGCTTTTAAGAATGGTGAAGGTGAGCTGCAGCATGGACAGCAGCAGCACATATTGATTCAGCAGCAGAAAAATCTGCACGGCGCACCCGTAAGGCGAGGTCAGCTTCACGGTTTTTCGCATCACGGTTAGCGCCACCTCAAAGGAATCGGGTGAAAAGGAAAGCATGGTGGCGGTTTCACTCCATGTATTGGCCGTAAAGACGTTACAGCCGATGCACATCACCATGGAAGCGAGCAATATCATCAGCGAATAGCCCAAAGTGAGTGCAAATGTGGTAAGCACCTGCCCCAGAAGCCAACCGACACGACCTGTGCGAAAAACGAGGTAAGATGCAGGCGTATCCATGCGCGGGAAGGCTGAAAACAAAAACATCATCACCAAGGATGCATACAGAATGCTGTCAGCATCGGCGTAACACCAGATAAATGGCTCAAAGATTTCCACGTTGGTAAGATAGGTGCGGCTGATGGCCATGGTTTTGTCCGTGAGCAGCCAACAAAGCAGAAAGCCCAACAGCAGGCTCATATAAAATCGAGGATTTTTGCGCAGGGAATACAGGTTCCAGCCCGCACAGACGAATGCGTCCTTAAACATGCTTTTGCACCTCACAATAAAGCGTTGCACCAGTTGCCACCAGTAGCACACAGGCGGCTACTGTTAATACCAGCAACGGAGCGTGTTGCCAGTTCACTGGATTGAGCATTGCGGCGTTGGGGAAGAACCGCGTGGCGATCATGGTTAGGGCATAGCACAGGCACAGGGGCGCAATCATCGCGGCGCTGGCGGTCTCGCTAAGGAGAGCCACTGTACATCCAATCAATGCCCAGCCTCCGCCGCAGAGCATTCGCCCCAGAAGTGGCGGCGCAAGCTCCAGCAGTGCCGCAAAAGGCATGAAAGCACCACCTGCCGCAACCGTGGCAACAGTCAGGAAGCCAATCAACACGGCAAACGCGCAAAGCTGAACCAGTAGTCCGCTGACATAGCAGGCAAGCACCTGCCCTGCAATATACGTTTTCCGTCCTGTACGGAAAATGACAGAGCGAAACGCGCCAGAACGAATTTCACCAAGCGCTTCTGCACCACAGGGCAATGCGGACAACGCGGGCAGAAGCAGCAAACCGATTTGCCCCGACAGGGCACTTTGCAGAAAGGAAACCCAATCGGGTGCGTCGCCCTCTTGCAGCATATCAAAGAAATACCATGTTTCCGACCCAATGGAGAGCCACAAGGCAAGTGCAGAGGCGAAAATGGCAACAAGAAACCAGCGCCCCGTGATCGCGCGGCGGAAATCAGAAAATATGCACTTCATTTTGTCTCCTTAATAGCCGTATGCCCGGTCAATGATCGTACCATCCATGGCGTTGACACATAAAAGACTGGTATTTCCATCTCCTTGCTTATGTCCATCTGGAAAGGTGACATACCCCATAAAATCCCATGCGGGTATCAATTGATAACGGTCAGGTGCGTTCTTGATGGTGACACGGGTGTAGCCAAGTACAATGCGATCAATGTCCAGCGACATATCACCATATTGTGCGGCACTGGCATATTTCAGGGGGAGTGTAGCATTCGCAATGGATAAAACGCTATCAAACGGCAACAGTGTAACATCCTCAGTTAATGTACCGATGACCTCGTAGGGCGATACATATTCCATGCCCATCACGCCGCTTTCATTGAGCGCCACCCAAAAGCGCTCATAATAGAAGGGAAGAGTGTAGGTATCGTTTTGGCTGTCGAGAGCACCTCCAGTTGCGCTATCCTCATAGGTCACGTGGGCATCGCCAATGCGGTGGGTAAAGCGGAATACATATACAGCACCTACAATTTCGTATTGATACTCCATGGATTCCATGTCTGTATAATGCACCGTGGGATAGGCCTCTGTCGCGGCATGGGTAAGCTCCCCATTGACAGCAAGCGCAATAGCGATTGCTTTATCCCGTGCCGCCTCAAGAGAAAGCGTACCGATGCTGTCCGGCACGGTTGAAAGAGGTGGCAGGTTGCCCGGTGTATAGTTTTCATTCTCCCATTGGTTAGCGCTGTACTGGACTTGAACTGTGCTCAGTATGCCGTTTTTTTCTCCGTATATGGCTGTAAGGCTAGCTGATTCATTGCCGACTCTGGCAATCATCGCGCCAAAGGCGTTTTGCTGATACGCTGTTACGGAGTCTGGCTGTGGTGAAAGAGGCTGGTTGCCATCATCAATCGCCCTGTAATTTCCTGAGCCAAAGGCTGCATCCGCCATGGCAGTCACTTCCTGCTGCGACACAATCCTGCGACCTACCTCTTGCGTTGGAAAAGTGTTTATATTGGGAAGGACAACGGACGCATCCATATGGATGGAAACGTTTTGCGGTGATATGGCATCCAACTGGAGAATTTCGGGCGCGAAAACTCGCTCCCACACTGTTTCGGCATGGGCAAGGGAAGCACTGAAAAGCAAGCCAAAAGCAAGGAATAAAGACGGAATTCGTTTCATGTTCTCTCGCCTCCTTAATAGCCGTATTGTCGGTCGATGATGGTGCCGTCCATGGCGTTGACCGTGAGGATACAGATGTAATCCGATCGCCCGAACACCGATTCGTTCTTGCCTTCATAACCGAATACATGCCAAACAGGCACAAGCTCGTAGCGTGTAGGGTCGTCTCTTCGATTGATTCTTCCATAACCGAGTGCTACATGGTGAATGGTGATATCAAAGGAGCCGTGTGAGGCTTCTAATGTGATATATTTGAGCGGCAGAATGGTTTTGATGATATCCGCAATGCTTTCAAACGCAAGGAGCGTAACATCTGCGTTCGTTTCCTGCACAATTTATAGGCATTTTGATACTCGATAAATCGGATGCCCTGATCACTTATGCAGATGCTCAAGCGTTCATAGCTAAGCGGCCAAGAGTAAATCGTTGTGGTGTCTCCAGATACGATATCTACAGTCGCTACAGCATTATTGTTCGCAAAGATGACAGGAATTTGATTGGGCGCATGTTCATATTCAAACACATAGGCTTCCTGCTCGGCAAACACCATCATCACGCCTTCCCGATCATTTTCCGGAGTGGACAGCTCAATAGGCGTTCCTTTTAGCGTACCTGTGACTACAAGGCATAGTTCCGGATATAAAGCTTGTACAAATGCATCCGCCACTGCTTGTGCATCGCTCACCGACAGCGCAGCTCCCTTTGCATATTCGCCATTCAGAGGCAATGGGGCACTGTGGCTGTACCACACTTCACCAGTGGCATCGCCTGAAAGCGCATAATAGCTTATGTCGCTTGACACAATATCACCAGAGGATAAATCCTCTTGATAATTAAAGCACATCCACGCCCCCATTGGCTGGTAAATTCCGCCTCCGTATCCCTGCGTTATTGCACTAAGGCTGTCTTTCTGCATAATCGTAAGCGTTCCCTCATAATCGCCCAAAGGGAAAAGATACTCTGCCCATGCATTGATTTCATCCTGCGTGATGCGATGCCCCTTCACCTCAATGCAGGGAAAGCGATTTCCACTTGGCGTGGTAATGTCTGCATCAAATGTGTATGCAGATTTTCCTGTTTTCGAGTAAATCGTTTCTTTCCATTGAGCGGGTGCATTCACCTGCTCCTGAATGGTTTCAGCATCGGCAAGGGAAATACTGAAAAGCAGGATAGGGACAAGGAATAAAGAAAGAATTCGTTTCATGTTCTCCACCTCCATGCCCTCATCTTAGCGCATCCCCTGCGCAAAAGTCCGCATCAAGTTGTTAGCAAGTTGTAATCGACTTGTAAACGTTATCCCCCATATACGCCATATTCATCAGGCTCAGGGGCGGGGGTAGCCGTCACATAAATCGCCGCATCCTGCCTTTGCTGCTGGATGTGCCCAGTCATCAGCGGCAGACCAAACAGCGCCGCCGCCATCAGCAGTAGCAACGCCAGCACAAGCGCGATTGCTTTCTTATTCATGGATTGCGCCCTCCTTTTTGATAGGCAAGTCAACGGAAATGGTCGTTCCTTTCCCTAACGTGCTTTCAATCTCTAACCGACTGCCGTGAGCCTGTGCAATCATTTGACAAATGGACAATCCCAATCCAGCGCCGCCCAGCTTGCGGCTTCTCGCCTTGTCCACTCGATAGAAGGGCTCTGCCACCAGCGAGATTTTGTCAGCTGGGATGCCGCTTCCCTGATCGGTAACCTGCAAGCGAACCTTATCTGCAAGGAGCGTCGCGCACAGCGTGATGGTTGTTCCAGACGGGCTTGCATGAACGGAATTGCGAATCAGGTTGGTCAGCAGCGTAAACAGCAGATCGCTGTCGCCAAAGAGTGTGTCGGCACTTGATTCTATGGTTAACACAATGCCTTTTTCTGCTAAAAGTGGCTGAACAGCTTGCGCTGCCTGCGCAAAAAGAGCCCGCGTATCGCAATCCCGTCTGACCAAAGCAGGGCAATCCGTCATGGATATGAGCTGCATCATTTTTTGAGAAAGACGCTCGGTACGGCGAGCGGCCTCATAAATTTCATTTGCCGCGTCCATACGTTTTTCTTCCGTGAGGGGCATGGTGAGCAAGCTTTGAGAATAACCAATAATGGCCGTCATGGGCGTTTTCATTTCATGGGTCAACGCACCCAGCAGCAATTCCCGCCGCTTGGCGGTATCCTCCAGCGTCAGGATTTTCTGCTCAACCGTTTCCGCCATTTGGTCAAAGGATGCAGACAGCTCGCCCACCTCATCCTGGGATGAACTGTCGGCACGCAACGCATAATTACCGTCAGCAATGTCCCGTGTAACTTTTGTCAACCGCCGCAGCGGTCGTAGGCTTTTGCAAAAGAGCAATGGCAAAAGGATGCTGCAAAGCAGCAGGCATGCTCCCAGCGCGATTTGTGCGGATTGTGTCAGGCTATCCATATTGGCATAGGTTGCGGTTAAGCGTTGTGTTAGATAAACGGTCACGGGTGTTTCCAGCACAACGATATTCATGCCCTGCACAAGAAACGGAGCACCTCCCACCATCGTAATGCGGGAGGCGCTGATGTCGCGTTCTGTCATAGGCAACAGCGAAATCGGGTCGGATTGTGTCGCGTTATAAAGATAGCCATCTACTCCGACAAGCGAGTAAGCGTTTTCGGCGCTTTGCAACAGATGCGCATAGGTGGAAAAGGTATATTGAATCAGCGCTGTTTTGGTGGTACCGTCTATGCTGGCATCCACGCTCCCTGTTCGCTCAAGGGTGGACAGGTGTTCACAGAAAGCGTTCACGCTACGGAATCCATTTTCCTCTGCTTGTTCAAGCAGGCTTTGGGTTTGAACCGCAGTGAAAAAATACAGACATGCGCTGACTGTGCCAAGAATGATGGTCAGCGCCAAAAGCGTTTGCTTGAGCCAAAGCCTCATGCATTCACCTCCAGTCGATAGCCCAGCTTATAGACCGTGGTAATGCGCTCGTTCCAGCACAATTTTTTCCGCAGCGCCGCCACATGCACATCTACCGTGCGGGTTTCGCCGATGTATTCGTCGCCCCACACCTGATGCAGCAGGGCTTCACGGGTCAGCATCATGCCGGGGTGTTTGATGAAGGTACACAAAAGCTCATACTCCATGGGCTTGAGCGAAACCATGTGTCCGCCTTTCAACGCGGTGTGGCTTTCTTCGCAAAGCGTCACATCCGCAAAGGAAAGCACTTCAGGCACTGGCTGCCTGCGAGCTAACACCTTCTCCATGCGAACAAGCAGCTCAAGTATATCAAAGGGTTTCACCAAATAGTCCTCCGCGCCCAGCCGCAGTCCCTGCACGCGGCTTTGCACGTCCGCCTTGGCAGAAACATAGATCACGGGAATCTGCTTTTCCCGCATGAAGGGCAGCAGCTCAAAGCCGTCCACCTCGGGCAGCATAATATCGCAAAGCGCCAAATCAAAGGATGCATCCTTGATCGCGTTAAGCGCCTGCTGACCGTCCAGTGCGCAGCATGTTTGATATCCCGCTACCATCAGGTTTGTAGCGATTAGCTTTGAAATTGCCTCGTCATCCTCGACAATCAAAATACGTTCGTTCATGAAGGATTTCACCTCCATGCCAGTATAGCATTTACGGCGTGCATTCGGAAGGGGATGGGATGTAAACGAGTTGTAAACACCTGCTTGTTTGTTTTCATTTTTTATGCGATAATGCTTTCAGCGTTTTGCTTAACAAGAGCAATCGCCCGCATGAGTTCCTTTTGCCGTTTCGCGTCAAAAAGCTTTATAAAACTCAATGGTTTATCGAACGGTGGCATCAGAAGCTCTTTCACATCCTCCATATAGCCGTTCTGCTCGACATGATTGATGACCTTGCGAACGAACGCAATCTGCAGCTGATTGAGCGACTGGTCATTAATAAATGCCGAGAAAGCATCCATAGCCGCTTGATGATCCAGTTTCGCAATTTTACGAATCAAGAGGCCAAAGGGCGTTTCACCAAACTCACGCTGATAATCCTCTCTGCTCCCGAGTTCCACGGTCAGCGCGTGCTCGAGGCTTTGGTAATCCATTGCTGTCAGCGGGATATTGTGCGTCAATTTGTGAATTGCCAGCATATCGCCGTTCTCTGCCACATAGCGATTGACCTTGATGCGAAAATCCTCAAAATCATAAGCTGACTCCAGCTCTACGCCCTCCTGCACATTGGTAATGATATCCATAAGGTTTGTGAACACCGTCTTTTTGGGGTCTCCGCCGTCAAGGAATTTGATGAGCGCGCGCAGTTCCGCTCTGACGTGCTCAAATTGTAAAACGTTCGCGTCCGTCCAAAATGCGTCAGTATTGATGCTTTGAATCACAGGCAGCTTTTCCTTAACCTGCGGAATGCTGGTCTTCTTTTCGAGCAGAAACGCTATGCCGCACAATTCCTTTTGGGCACGCTCGGTGCCTGGAAGCGCTTCTATGCTTGCCAGAATCAAGCCATACATAAAGTTATCGAAACGCTTGGCAAGTTCATCCGCATCATCCATGTAAACGAGAGGCGCGATATGCTCGGTGAGTTCGCTCTTCTCCGTTTCGGCAAGACAGGTATACGCGGCAATAGAACAATATTTCTCAACATATTGCCTCTGCAGACGAACAGACACAAGCTGATCATTTAATTCGGTCGTCTGACCATGGCATAGCTCCACCAGCGACTTACGCCACTGCTGATATTCATCGTCCGCATAGGTGCTATCCTGTAAATCCATGATGATACGAATACGCTTTGCGAAGATCATCTCAGACAAGGAAGCGTTATCCCTGCCCTCAAAGCCGTCTTTATGCTGGCGAAAAAACTCAAAGTTCCCGCAGTAATCGAAAATGAAGAAACGCCGTTTGCCGGTATAAGCTCCATCCTTGCTGTCTACGCACTCCATTCCCTTGCAAAGCCGAGTGCCGCGCCCAATCATCTGCCAGAATTTTGTTTTAGAGCGTACCTGCTTGAAAAACACAAGGTTGCCAATATGCGGCACGTCAATGCCGGTATCCATCATGTCAACGGACACGACGATATGCGGCTCTTTTTCCGCTTCATAACAATAGGGCGATGGCGGTGCGGGTTGCTTGAAGTCGTCAATCACCGTCTGGGCATAGGTGTCATCACAGATTACGCGTTGCGCGAAAGCGCCTCGCAAGTGCGGGTAGAGCGCGTTGAAACGTTGCAAAATGAATTCCGCATGTTTTTTGTTTTGGGCAAAGATAATGGTTTTGGCAATTCGATCACCGCCGCCAACCTTTATGCCCTTGCTTATCAAATCTTGCAGCACCATATCAACGGTTTGCTGGTTAAAAACAAATTTATTTAGTTTCGCAGAGGGGATGAAAGCAGGCATCGCGCCATTATCTTCGATAAAGTCGTCCTCATACCTTTCCTTATCCACATCGGACAAATCATCATATGTGATTCCCTCGTCTAAAAATCGGGTGCTGACCTCGATATTGTAGTAAGGCACGAGCACATGGTCCGTATGCACGGCGGTATCATAATCATAAGCGTATGTCGGGATGCCATGCTCCATCTCAAAGAAATCGTATGTGTTTCGATCCACGTCCGTCTTGGGCGTTGCCGTTAAGCCCACTGTAATAGCGTCAAAGTAGTCGAAAATGGCGCGATACTTCTTGAAAATACTGCGATGGCTCTCATCGATAATAATCAAATCAAAATGCGCGGGTGTAAACAAACGTCCGCCATCCTTGGTACGAGCGCTATCAATCGCGTTGAGCATTGTAGGATAGGTGGAAAACACGATCCGAGCGCCCGCATCGTCTTTCGAGGTGAGCAAATTGCACAGCGACAGATCGGGCAGATAGTTTTTGAAATCATCCTTTGCCTGCCGAACCAGCGCGGTACGGTCAGCCAAAAACAAGACGTTTGTGATGTACCCGCCACGGCTCAGCACATCCACAAGGCTGGATGCGGTGCGGGTTTTGCCCGTTCCCGTCGCCATAACCAGCAGATTCTTGCGAAAACCGCGTGTGATATTGTCGCACACCGCGCGAATGGCTTCCTTCTGGTAATATCGGTCGGTGATATGATCGCTGATCGGTATCGTATCCAAGTCTTTTCTTTCGGTTCTGCGCGTCATGAGCTTTTGCAGGGTATCCTTGCTGAAAAATCCACTCACCTTGCGCTGTGGCGAGGTTTGATCGTCCCAGAAATAGGTATCGAAGCCGTTGCTGGTAAACATCATGGGGCGACGGCCAAACTTACATTCCAGACAATCCGCGTACAGCGCTGCTTGTTTCCTGCCAATGTTCGGGTCTTTGCTTGTGCGCTTTGCCTCGATGACCGCCAGCGGGAGTCCATCTTTGCCAAACAGCACATAGTCAACATAGCCTTTTTGCCCTGGATATCCCGCCATTCCTTCAACTTCGTACTCTTCCCAGACATCCGCTTGAGCACCGACGAATTGCCAGCCTAGTTCCTTTAAATCCACATCAATATAGATCTTCCGTGTCTTATACTCCGATAAATCCTCCGCAACAAACGCGCGGGTTTGCTGATGCTGTCCTTTTTCCGCCGTATACTGCGTGGACATGTCAGTAATCATTCTTTGCAAACGCTCAATTTCCGAATTCTTTTCATTCAGGAGGCTCTGCTGCTCTTTGATTTTCTGCGTATCAACGATAACCTTTTCTTTCGGGATTAATGCCTCGTCAAAAATTCGCTCCTGATAATCAGCGCCATAGCAGTAATCCAACCATTGAATAAACTCGAAAAGTCCGCGCAGGGAAGCGAGCGCGTCGCCTGCAAGAACCGCGCGCTCCGTATGTACGGCCAGATTTCCCAGTTTTATAATGAATGGCAGCTTTCCCCACGTCTGGCTGTCCACGGCAAAGCGGAACGAAGGCTCATGGATCAATGCTTGAAGATTATCTTTATAGGGCGTGACCATCGTATTGTCCGCTGCATAGACCCACTTCACCGCCAGTTCCAACGCCTTTCGACAACCGACGGCGCACATGGATGGCGCGGTCATATAGACTTTTTCTGATTCAATCGCAGCATCGGCAAACAGCGCGTACTCGCCGCGAGCCTTCAAATACTCAAAGTTTGTCATATACACGCCCTCCCATGTATACATTCCACATACATTTTACAGCATTTTGCAAGACTTGGCTACCTCTTTCACTGCAAAATTTTGATTTGTCGACTTGAGCGACGAAGGCGGCGAACTGGGTTTGGAGGTCGATTGGCGGGCAAAGAAGTGGCAAATATTTTAACTGCCCCATGTTAATGCTTGCAATACCAGTAGTTTGCTTTGCACAGCCAAGAAAATATCGCTTGGCTTTTTGGTGTTGTAAGTACTCGGCAAAGAATTCTGGTAACGCAATGGAGGTGTCGAGTCGGACACGAAAGATGTGATTCTGATGTATGCAATTAACTAAAGGCTTGTGGATAATTGCACCACGCCCAAGTTTATCTGGGTCTCCGCCTTCTGTCATCAGTACATCATGTGGCAAAAGACGATACTGGTTAACCTCGGACGAAGTTGCCATTATGGTTTTGACCATCGTCCAATCAATATAGCCGTCCTTTACATTTGAC
>JAVXND010000004.1:0-101199 GCA_036645955.1 Clostridia bacterium
TATCGCCGCCCTTGGGTGCATGGCTCTGCCGCAATTGCCTAACTCTGCATTCACATGTTTTATAACCAGCATTTTGCATTTGTAATGTGGATTGACTGTGATCAGCAACAGTCATTCAGACCTGGTTTATGATATGTCAATACACCATAGCCTAAAAAACCGTACAGGAAAAAACGCAAGCTAGGCGATCACCCTATATGGTGTCCACCCAGCTTGTGTTAGCTTCCTTATTTATCCATTTCAAGAAGCACTGCCATACCGCTCTTGAAATCATACAATGCTGCTATCTTCGTGCCTATTATTGCCCTGCCCGCTTGAGCGTAGCCGCCCAGCCCAAATCAATCGCCTTTTGATGGGAGGTTGCATAGGGGCCAATGGACTCTACCTGAGATTGCGTGCGCGGGAAGTGAATGCACAAATGGCCGTCAAAATTGTTGTTGCGGATATGTGACACTTCATGCGGCATATCATGCGTTGAAGCCATGTAAATGCGTCCATCGCTGAAAATCACCCATACAGCTTTTGGTGTCCATGTGTTTTTACCGCCAAAGGCACGAATCATGTTCGCGGTATCCGTAGCGGTAATCGGCTCAGAATCCGCATGTGCGCCAAGGCTAAACATGTTCACCTGCCAGCTGATGCCGCTGGTAAAGTCATATACTGTGGCATTGGGATACATGCGGCAGCGTGACTTGATCTCCGTATACCAGTTGGCATAGCGCACATTGCTCGGGCTTAAATTCACGTTGGACAGGTCAGGTGCGCCCGTGTTGTTGGTGTTTGTACTGGAACCGTTTGCGCCAATCACCCCTGGGCCATTGAGCTTGTTAATGGTTTTTGAGCCAGCCATGCCATCTGCGGTAAGGCCGTTTGCCTTCTGAAAGGCAATCAGCGCCAAGCTGGTTTGTACCCCAAACTTGCCATCTGCCTTGGTTGATAAATACCCAAGCGCAATCAAACGATCTTGCAGTTCTTTGACTGCGGCACTTACACTGCCAACCTTTAACGTACCATCGTTGGTGACTTTGTTGCTTGTTGCATTATTCGCATTCAGCGCAGTCAAGGTTTTAGCGCCTGCTATGCCATCGGCTGATAAATTGCTTGCCTTTTGGAAGGACATCAGCGCTGTTTTGGTGGATATACCAAAGTTGCCATCCGCCTGACCTGCCAAATAGCCAAGCTCAATCAATCTGTTTTGGAGCGTGGTTACCTCTACGCCCTTGCTTCCATAGCGCAGTACCGCCCCTACAGTACCCACCCCTATGGCAGAGCCGCGAATGGCCGTATCGCTGTAGAGCATGCTTTGTGTTTGGAAGCCCGCCTTGCCGTCCACCTTGAGCCCGCTGGCACTTTGGAAGGCACGCACTGCGGCAATGTCCTCGGTAAGGTACACGCCATCCATACGGGAAACATAGTAGCCCAATTCCTGCAAGCGCTTCTGTAAGCGGAGCACCGCTTCCCCTCGGCTGCCCGACAGGATAATGATGACATTGTCCTCTGTGATGGGCGGAATGGATGCCTGCGGTGTGTTCAAAGGCATTGCGGTAGGCACTGCGTAAATTGCGTTCACCCCAAAGAGTACCGTTCGCGTCTGCGGTCCGCATACGCCATCCGCTTTGAGCTTGCTCTTGGTTTGAAATGCTTTGATTGCCTTTTCGGTATCCTCGTTAAAGGTGCCTGTGATTCTGCCTTTGTAATACCCCATGTCAAACAATCTTTGCTGAATCGTTTTGACACCTTCGCCTTTATCTCCACGGCGCAGGGTTTCAGTGGGCGGTGCCAATGTGGGCGTAGGCGCGGGGGTAACCACCGTATTCACACTCATGGCGGTTGCGCCAAAAAGCACCGCTTGGTCAGCCGCATTGGCTTCGCCGTTTATCTCTAAACCATGCTTGGCTTCAAAGGCTTTAAGCGCGGCAACGGTTTCCTTATCACAGGTTCCCGTTACATCGCCTATGTAATAGCCAAGCTCCTTAAGCCTGCCTTGCATTCTCTCCACCGCCGCGCCAACGGAGCCGCTGCGGATGGTTGCCCCCGCTACAGGTGCAACTGTTTTGAGTATTTTTCGGTAGCCCTGCGGATTTTTGGGCTTGCCCTCATACAGTAAAAATTGCAAGGCTTGATCCGCAATGCCCGTCTGCTTTAAGCCATTGCGTTTTTGCATGGCCTTGAGCGCGGCTTCGGTTTGCGTGCCAAGCTTGCCGTCTGGCTTGTCTTTTAAATAGCCCAGCTCAATCAGCGCCTGCTGTAAAGCAATGACTTCATTTCCTGCGCTTCCCTTTTTGAGCTCTGTATATTTTTGCGCATCTGGGTTTGGGGTAGCGGTTGCTTTGGGCGCGGGGGTAGCAATGTCCGCTAAAACCACATAGCTAGCCAGCACGTAGCCCGTGGTGCCCCCGCACTTTACTTTGGCAAAACCGTTATCCGTCAAGCTATAGACCGTTACAATTTCATCAGGCGATAATGTTTTATACACCTCGCCTGTTTCTTTTGCTGTTTTGCGTAGCTTTACAAAGCCTTTGAGGGTGGTATCGTAAGGATATTCCATCACCGCAGGCGGGGCTTGCATGGTAAGCGACGGATCGGGGCTTGGATCTGGCGACGGATCGGTGCCATCTATGTACTTTTTCAGAGCATAGCCCGTTTTGCCGTCAAATTGGATGCTGTAAAAGTTGCCGCTGACGCTAAGCACCTTGATCCGATCCCCCGCTTTGATGCGTTTGAGAATCGTTGAGGTTGTGTTTGCACGGCTGCGCATGTTTACGCTATCCATGCTGATGGTCTCATAGGGAAAGGTGCCCGCCAGCGCCGAACCAATGGCCGATACAAATAGTGCGGTAACAAGCACAATTGCCAACAGGCGTGATCCTCTTTTTTGATGCGTCATCTGCATAGCCTCCACAGGTGTTTTATGGTTGATTTTATGACCAGGATGACAAAAGCAAATTTCTACCTTGTTGTGTACCGCCTAGGGTGCTGGGTACTCCCAAAATGAGCCTTTGGCATCCGTATCTATGATTGGTTTCACTGGTTATTGTATGGTAAATTATTAAGCATGTCAAGCTTTTTCTTCATATTAATGTAACATGTTAGGCCTTTGCCTTGGTTTGTATTGGTTGTACCTTCACTTTTGGATTGCGTTTCAGCTTGTTTCGCACAAAGGCTTCCGCCCCTTCAAGCTCTGCCATAGGACAGCAAACCGCAAGCACCTGCCATAAGCTTGGGCGAAAGAAAAGCAATGTGAAGCCTTCGCGCCATACGCGCACCCGCCGAACCTCTGCCCAAGGCAGTGAAATACGCCTGATAAGCGTCAACCCTTCCAATGGCTGATGAATTTCCTCATTCAGCTTTTGGACGCTGTTCAGGGTTAAAAACCTTGCAAATAATGCCATGTCCGTTGCGCTTCTTACATAAGTGCAAGCGTGAACGCCCTGCTTATCAAGCACATAGTGCACGCGCTCCGTACCCTGCAAGCATAGAAGCAGCAAGCAAAGCAACAGCACCGCGCCAAAAATGCCAAGCAAAGTCCAAAAAAAGCCCTGTGAAAACAGCCTCACAACCCCAGCCGTGCCGCCTGCCACAGCCTCCGCAGTCACCACAATCACAAGCACCAATAGCAGTACAGGAATCACCACACGCAAAATTTGATTCCACGCAAACCAGTTTTGAACGGGCTTTCGCACAATGCCAAATGAAATTTGTTCACCCGTTTTGGGCAGCTTTCCGCCGCAATAGGGGCAGCTTTCCCCCAATGGCGTTTCCGTTTTGCATTTGCGGCAATAATTAACGAATGGCACTTTTTTCTCCTTTTGCTTTCACAGCCGTTGTTGGTTCACTGCATTTGACACATATTTCAGCTTTTCTTCGGGGATGCTAGCCCTGCGTCAAGCAAGCCTGCAAACCTTGATCCTTCGTTTGAGATTTTGAAAGGATGGTGATCTCAATGGAATACTACCCCACCCTTCGGGAATTGCTCAAGCACAGCCCCCAAAGCAAACGGTTATTTGACCATTTCACACCCGACGCACAGGTTGCGCTTCAAGAACAGAGGCAAAACATCCACACCTACGGTGATCTGCAAAAAATCGCCGCAAGTTTTGACGAGCGTAACGAGCTTTGGTAGGCAAATTAGGCACATGAACATCATAGTGTGTAGGGAGATCATCTCGAAAGGAGAACCCCTATGACACAAGGACCCACTGTAGGCAAATGTGCGGAGGAATATGTCGTAAAGCGCGGCGATAGCTTCTACCTCATTTCGCACAAGCTTGGTGTACCGCTAAGGGATTTACTCGCCGCAAATCGGGATATTCATCCCGCAAGGCTCATGGTAGGCGATGTGCTCTGCGTACCGCGCGAGGAGGATCACACCATGATCGGCGGTGCCGCTGGCAGTACCGCGGGCAACACAGGCGGAAATACAGCCAACAACACCGCAAACACGGGCGGGGTAGATTGCCCCCCAATTCCGCCCACGCCTGTACCGCCCATCCCAGTTCCGCCTACCCCAGTTCCGCCTACCCCAGTTCCACCCACGCCAGTACCACCCACACCCGTACCGCCTACCCCCGTTCCACCTACGCCTGTGCCGCCCACGCCTGTGCCGCCTACCCCCGTTCCGCCCACGCCGCCACCCGAGCCTGCACCTAACTGCCCCATAGATCAGCAATGGATTATTCAGAAGGGACAAACCGCCGCAGACATACAATTGCGCAACCTTGTGAGCTACCGCACACTTTCGGTGGCCAACCCTGATGTAAACCTAGACACATTGCGCGTGGGCCAAACCATCTGTGTGCCTACCGAAAACATCGGCTGTGATGTTCCAAATGCCTACACCCTCGGCGGCGGCGAAACATTGGAATCGGTTGCGGTGCGCTTCAACCGCCCTGTGGCAAGCCTTCTGCGCGCCAACCCATGCCTTGCTCCGCAAGATTTTGAAAGCGGCGCAACCATTGTCATTCCCATCTAGCCTTACCCTGCATGGCTTACAAGGCGATTCACCAAGCGTTCTACATACTGGTGCGCCACCTGCATACCCTCCAACGCATCCGCTTGGCTTTGCGGCGTATCCCCCATGAGGCTTACAAATTGGCTCACCTTTAAACCAAGCGCATCCTGCATGTCCTGATCGCTCCCGCCTGCTGAAACCAGATAATAGCACAGGATGGAATCCGTTTGTCCCATGCGATGCGCACGATCCTCCGCTTGGCTATGAACCGCTGGCGACCAATCCAATTCTCCAAATACCACACAGCTGGCGCGCTGTAAATTCAGTCCAGAAGCTGCGCGAAGCGATATGCAGCACAAATTCGTTCGCCCCGCCATGAAGCGCTCCACAGCGCGCTCCTTCATGGCGGGCGTTTCTCGTCCTGTAACAAAGGCGGGTGAAAACGCATGCAGCTCCCGTTGATAAATGTCCATTACCTCATGATGGTGCGCAAAAAGCAGTACTTTTTCCTCTGCTTCCAGCAACGCACGCACAAATTGCGCTACATAGGGCGCTTTCGCTATTCCCGTTGCCTGCCGCTCCCCTCGCTCCACTTCCATCTCCCACAACGCACGCTGTGAAGCGGGAGCTTCAGGCTCGCTTTTGAGCAAATGCAGTTTTTGCGCAATCGGCTGCATCATGCGCCGATAAACCGCATCGTCACTGTCAATGGCCATCACAAGGCGGCGCTTAGGCGGCAGGTCTTTCAAAACATCCTGCTTTGTGCGCCTGAGCATGATCCCCTCTTGACGCAGGCGTTCACCCAGCAATTCCGGCTTTGCCACAATTTGATTGCCATAGCCATAGCACCATTCACGTGTGAAGCTTTCATAATCGCCTAAAAAATGAAAGTCCAAAATGTTGATCACATTCCATATTTCCGCGCCGCGGTTGTAAATGGGGGTACCGCTCAATCCCACCACCCGCTTTGCACTCTCTGCCAAGAGGCTGGCGGCTGAATATTTTTCCGTACCGCTGTGGCGAAGCTCCTGAATTTCATCAAAAATCACAGTGGGCATGGCAAGCGCGGGCAAGGCTTCCTTCCAGCCACGCAATAGCAAATAGTGCATGAGGTAGAGATCTGCCTTGGGCAGCTCGTAGGGTGTCAGCCCCTTCAGCACATGAACGGTCAGCGGTTCGCCGTCAGGCTTGCGCACAAAGCGGGCGACTTCATTCTCCCAATTGCGCATTAAATGGGAGGGTGCAATCACCATGGCAGGGTATTCGCCCGTTTCACAAAGCAAAGCGAGTGCCTGTACTGTTTTGCCAAGACCCATTTCATCCGCCAGCAGGCAACGCTCCGTGCGAAGCAAAAACCCCAGACCCTCTTCTTGAAAAGTGGTCAGCTTGCCCACAAAAGTGGTTGGGTTTGGCGTAATGTGTTCAGGCAAACGCGAAGCCATTTCACGCTTGACCACATACTCGCGGGCTTGTGAAAGCGCTTCTTCCCAACGCTCTCTGTCCTGTGCTCGCACAATCAACGGATAGCGAAGCATGAGCCAATTCAGGTCGCCGATTAAACGGCGATGCGCTGTAAAACGCGCTTCTCCCCGACGTTCCGTGTCCGTACCGGGAAAAAGGCGTTTGCAAAGCTCCGTCATGCCTGGGTCGCCCTTGATGATCCAGCAATTTCTGCGTTTGTTGTAGCTAAGCGTTCCATAGGTACGTTGGGTTTGCTCGCATGCCTCCTGTGCGCCGCTGGAATCCAGCAAATAGGGCGGCAGCAATGCGTATTCCGTTTCCTCACTCATCCTAGCGCCACCCCCCATAGCTGATTGAGCGCCACCATGCGCAAAGGCTTTCCGCATATGCTCGCGGGTAGCTTGACACTGCTTTGCGCAACCAGTACCAAAGCATTCACACCCTCACAAGCGGCATAGCGCTTCAGTTGTTTGAGCAGTACAGCGGCAACAGGCTTGCCCTTCTTGATTTCAATGCCCACGTCCCCCACCAAATAATCAATTCGGCAACCCTCGCCTATGCTCGCTTCATGCTTTGCTTCCAGACCTGCCGCATTCAAGCAATCCCGTACATAGCAATGCAGGTCGTTTTCATATAACGCAAAGGGAGACCGCAGCTCACACAATGCATCCAACACCGTTTGAAGCATGAGACGGCCTCCCTTCCTTGGGTTAGTTCAATTCAATCTTGCAGTTATCGCGGCTGCGGCGGTACATCACAAAACGTTTGCCGATGCACTGTACAGGCTCTGCATGCACACGCTCGCAAAGCTCTTGAAGCGCTTCTTTGGCTGTAAGCTCACAGCCGTTTTGTACCGCGCACTTGATGAGCTCACGTGCCTCAAGCGCATCATAGGCTTCCTTGAGTGTGTTATCGCTGATGCCTTCCTTGCCTATGTAGAGGATAACGTCCATGGTGTTTGCCATGCCTCGAAGCATAGCGCGTTGTTTACTTGTAAGCATTTGTTTCTCCTATTCGATAAAATCAAATTCCATATCGCCAATGCAGATGGTTGAGCCTTCCTCAGCGCCGCGCTTGCGAAGCTCGTCGATAATGCCGTGCTCACGAAGCGTGCGATGGAACCAGCTCATGCTTTCTTCATCATCGAAGTTGACGCTGTTAATGAAGCGCTGCATTGCGGCACCCTCCACAATGAACGTATCATTCTCGCGGCGAATGGTGAAACCGCTGTCAGGCAGCATGTTTTCATCTGGCGCAATTTCATGATACACAAGAGGGGGCGGAAGCTCGGGCAGCAAGCGGACCACCTCGTCTAGCAACGCATCAAAGCCCGAGTTGGTAGCCGCGCTAACGGGAAATGCTTTGTAGCCCATGGCTTCAAACTGTTTTTGAAGCGCGGCAATTTGCTCTGGGTCCGCAATCAAGTCGCATTTGTTCAGCACCACCAGCTGGGGACGGCCCTCAGGCTCGCCGTATTTCACCAATTCTTCATTGATAATGCGGAAATCCTCCATCGGGTCGCGCTCTTCACTGCCTGCGGCATCTACCACATGCAATAATAGCCGCGTGCGTTCCACATGCCGTAAAAAAGCATGCCCAAGACCTACGCCCTCGCTTGCGCCTTCTACCAGCCCAGGAATATCTGCCAGCACAAAATCGCATTCGTAGCGCTTCACAATGCCAAGATTTGGGGTAAGGGTTGTAAAATGGTAGTTGGCAATTTTAGGCTTAGCGGCAGTAAGGGTTGCCAATATGGTGCTCTTGCCCACATTGGGAAAGCCCACCAAGCCCACATCCGCAATGGTTTTGAGCTCCAAGCGGAATATTTTGAGATCGGTTTGAATGCCCGGTTTGGCAAAGTTCGGCGCTTGACGCGTGGGGGTTGCAAAATGGGAGTTGCCATGTCCGCCCTGACCGCCGTGCAGCAGCACTTTGGTTTGCCCAGGCTCGCTCATATCCGCAACCACAGCGCCATCCTCATCGCGCAAAAACACCGTGCCTACGGGCACTTTAATGGTTAAATCCTCGCCACGCTTGCCATGGCAGCGGCTTGCACTGCCATCCACTCCGTTTTCAGCCAAATATTTGGTGTGAAAACGGAAATCAAGCAGGGTATGCATATTGGGGTCGGCTTGCAGTATAATGCTTCCGCCGTGCCCGCCGTCACCGCCGTCAGGCCCGCCATTTTGCACGTATTTTTCACGGTGAAAGGATACGCAGCCATTTCCGCCATTTCCTGCTTTTACAGTAATTTGTACATGATCTACAAAAGAAGCCATAATCCTCCTTCAAGGGCATTGCCTTGTTCACACATTGCCCTGCGCTTTGCGCCGGCATGGGAAAAGTCTGGTATCAGTAGTGGTTAAGTAGTGAGCTCGGTTTTTCCCGTTTTTGCGGACTGCTTCCCCTTGGTTGGGGTAGAGGGCGGCACCGCATTTGCTGTTTTGCACAATGCTCGCAATGTGCATTTCTCGCATGCGGGATTACGCGCATGGCATACGCGCCGCCCGTGGAAAATCAACCAATGGTGCGCGTCCACCCAATCCTTTTTGGGAATAGCCAGTTGAAGCTGACGTTCAGTTTCCTCAACATTTTTCGCCGTTGCCAAGCCTAAGCGGTTTGAAACGCGAAACACATGCGTATCCACCGCGATCGTCGGCACATGAAAAGCGTTTGCCAGCACCACATTCGCCGTTTTTTGCCCTACGCCTGGCAAAGCAAGCAACGCCTTGCGATCGCTTGGCACCTCTGCGCCGTGGTGCGCAAGAATGAGTCGGCAGGTTTCCACAATGTTGCCGGCCTTGCTTTTAAAGCCACAGCTTTTGACCATTGCATACACATCCTCCACAGCTGCGCCCGCCATGCTGGGCACATCGGGATAGCGTGCAAACAATGCAGGTGTCACTTTGTTGACTTGCTTGTCTGTACATTGGGCGGAGAGCATAACAGCCACCAAGGTTTCATACGGATTGGTAAAATACAGCTCTGGGCCGGCATCTGGGTATTGCCTCCTCAGCTCTTGGAGGATGGCTGATTTGTTGACTCGCATGCTTTCTCCTTTTTGGGCTCCTTTTCATCGCTGTGCTCGTGAAGCAGAGAGGGCAGCTTCACCTTTTGCAAGCCGCGAAGGGTCAGGTAGGTAAGAACCGCGTAAATGGGCGTTTCAAACAAATAGCTCAAGGCGCGTACACTCACCCAGCCCCAGTAGGCTTTGCTCGCGTACAGTATGCTCAGCCAATAGGAATTGACAAACAAATTGCATAATTCCACTGCCACCGTCGCAATAATCACACGCACCCACGTTCCCCGATGCTTATGAAGCGGCAATGCGTAGCACAGACCCACCAGCATATTGGTGAACGTAAAGCCAAAGAAATATGCGCCCTGCGGAAAGAGATGCGCCCCAAAAAAATCACCCAAGCCGCCTACAATGATGGCCGCAGGAGCGCCAAAGAGTGCGCCCGCAATCGCGATTGGCAGAAAGCCAAAATTAAACTGCTTTCCCATGGATGGAAGCTGTGTAATATTACCCAAAATAACCTGCAATGCAACCAGCAATGCAATGTAGGTGATTTTTTCTGTGGTAATCCGCTGTTTATGAGTCATGAGTGGCTTGTCATTCATCATTTTCCCTCCTGATATTGAGTGTGATGATTTGTCATAAGCTGATACTGTTGTGATTTGGAACTGTGCCCGATTGGAGGGAGGTTTCGTTGGGTTTATGGGTTTGGCGGAACCAAACCTATGCTATTGTACAGGATAACACGCCGCGTTGCAAGACGCGGCGTAATTTTCTGCAATATTGTATTTTGACATCCGCATGATCACTTTGCTATTTCCTGATTTTTTGCGCTGGCCATGGCAACCACCGCACCCGCAACCAGAAAAAACAACAAATCCATCATTTTGCCTGAATAGCTGGGGTAAATCTCCATCATTCCATTCACCAGTAATAGTGCGGGAATAATAGCCAACGCTCTTTGTGAAATGGGCGCTTTTTGTTTGAAAAACAATTTCGCACTGCAAAGCCCAATGCGAAGCATGAAGCAAAGGTACAAAAGCAAACCAGGAATCCCCGCCAGCATCAGTGTTTCCATCCACGCGTTGTGCATGTGATAAACATCTCGGCCTGCGTATTCAATGGGCACACGAGCCACCTGCGCATCCGTCATGCCAATGAGCAATGTCACGGGGCGCTCCTGTAGCGCTTGTAATCCCGCTTGCCAAATTTGCTTTCGTCCTGTAAAGGTTGACATGTCCTCCATCAGGTTCCGCTTTTCAAGCAAGGGTTGCTTGTTCCCCTCTGCTTGCTCTTCCTGCGGTTGTGCTTGTGCCTGCGGTTGCTCTGGCTGCACCTGCAGTACCTCTGCTTGTTCATGCGTCAGTGCCGCCGCAAGCGGCGCAGTAAAGAGACGGTTGGTGGCCAGGCTAAAAAGGCCGAAGCAAATGGCGGCGGCGCATAGCATAGACAGTGTGGAAATGGCTGCCTTGAGCAGTACACGGCGTTTGGCAAGTGCTTGGAACACAAGCAGAAAAGCCAGCATACCCATGCCAGCCGATATGGTAATCATCACAGTGCGCGTAACCGTGGTGGCCACACATAGCCACAGGCACAATGCGGAAAATGCCCAAAGCACTTTTGCCCAAAGCTGCTTCGCATCCAGCATTGTGTAAATTGCCAGAAAAAAACCGATGGATAAGGTACACGCAACCTCGTTTGGATGCATGGAAAATACATACAATCTGCCTGCCAGCGCGGACAGCTCCAGCTCGGCAAATGGGCTTTTGATGGCTATGCTTGTAAAGGTACAATAAAGTGCCAAGCACGAAATCATGCTGAGCAAGCACACCACAATTTTGGCAAACAAGCCAAACCACTTCAGGAGCGAAGCACCCCGAAACAATTGAAAAGCAGGGTAAAACACGCCAAAGCCCAGCAAGACCGCCAGCATAAAATGCAAATCCAGCTGTAAATAGGGATCTCCGTTCAGCATGCGTGTTGCATACATCCATACAACCATGCAAAGTGCAGGCAGCATTCCCTTTGGCAAGCCTTGCGCATGATGAAAATGATAAATGGCAAAGGATAGCAATGCTATCGCCGCAGGCCACAAAAGCACCGGCTCTATATTTTGCTGATGTGAGGGTGACATGGTAAAAAGCACCTGTAACAGCAATATAAACAGCAGCACAACCAAATAACGCTTCGCAAAGGTATTTTGTTCTTTTTCAATCATCTTCTGCAAGCTCTCCTTTTATCATACGCTTGGCTGATCCTGTTTGGTGACGCTGTTGGTGTTGGTTTTATCGCTGTTGAGCCATCCGCCAAATACCGTCATCCACAGGATTTTTAAATCCAAGCCAATGCTCATGTGCTGAATATACCAAATATCAAACTCAATGCGCTTTTGAATGCTTGTATCCCCTCGGTAGCCATTCACCTGCGCCCATCCCGTCATTCCTGGGCGAACCTGATGCTTGACCATATACAGCGGTACTTTTTCCTTGAACTGATCCACATAGAAAGGCAATTCTGGCCGCGGTCCAATCAGGCTCATCTCACCCCTGAGCACATTGAACAATTGTGGAAGCTCGTCCAAGCTGGTTTTGCGTATCAGCTTGCCAAAGCGCGTGATACGCGTATCTCCATTGGTTGTCCAAGCAGTGTTTTGCTGGCTGTTCATGCACATGCTTCGAAATTTATAAATCGTAAACAATTTTTTATTAAGACCTACGCGTCGCTGTCTGAAAAGAACGGGACCCTTCCCCGTCATTTTCACTCCTACCGCAATCATCAAGAGCACCGGGCTTAATACAATCAGCGCCAGCAGGCTTGCCGCAACATCAAAAGTGCGTTTCAGCGCCGCAAAGCTCAAATTGTCCAGCTGATTGCTTCGCAGGTGAATAAGCTTGCTGTGTCCAACAATTTCCACTTGCGGAATGGATGGGATATCCTCATTGTAAAACGGAATCACACTTGCACGCGTTCCGCATTTGTCACAAAGCGCGATGATCGAGTGCGTAAGCGTTACTTCATTTATTTCAAGCGCAATAACCACCTCGTCAATAACGGAGCTTAGCAAATGCTCCTCCAGCACATCGAAGCTTCCTAAATAGGGTGCATCCAGCGCAGGGTTGCCTGCATCACCCACATAGCCCTTCACACTCACATGCGTATCGCTTATGCTTAGCACCGCATCTGTATAATGCTTTGCCAGTTCGCCCGCACCAATAATCAGCACATTTTTATGGAAATAGCCCGTTCGGAACATGTGGTTAATCATGATGCGGAACAATTCATGTTTGATACAAACAAAGAGGATGCTAAAGAAAAGAAACAAAAAGAGCACGCCCCGCGAAAAGTCTTGCAGGCGAAACAAATACAGCGCCGCACCGATGCAAAACACACCCAGCACATTCGCTCCTATAATATGAAGAATCTCAGCGGAGCGCTTTCTGCGCTGACCAATGCGGTATAGGCGAAAGCACGCCATCACAATCACCAGCACAAGTGCATAAATAGCAGCCGCTAAACCAACGCCGTTACGCAGACTGCGCACAAAGGCCATGTTGCGGGTGGTATCCTTGAGTACATCTAACCACAGCCAAGAGGACAGAATATAAGCGCACAGCACCAATGCACAATCGGTAAGTACATCCATTACAACTAAAAATCGACGGCTTGTATCATTCATTGTTACGCACATTCGCAGTCTATTTCATGGGAGTGACCGCGCACCTTCCTTTTTGGGTGCCACGCCATCATCTATATTGGCGTATTTTTCATCAAGCGTTATGTTTCAGTCGGATTCAAAATCCAATCCTTCAACGACGAAATCATAACACACAGGTCTAGCTTTGTCAATGAACACAACACTTAGGACGCTAGCATCACAGCCTATGCAATCCCTCGCAATTGTACAGCACTCCGCTTGATTGTGCGTTTTTTCTTTGCGCTTCACCAAAAAAGCTCTCGGCTTTTGCCGAGAGCAATGGCTGTTACATGCATTGTCCACATGGTCTTTGACCGTTGCGTTAGCGGCGGCATCCACAGCCGCAACCGCAATTGCCTGTGTTGCAAGCGGCGTTTTGCAGGTTCACATCGTCGTTATTGCAAAGCGACGCGGGCGGGAAAAGCGGCAGTGAAAAGAACTCATCGCATACATTTTCTGCAAACTCTTCACAGGGAGGAACCATACAGAAGCCATAGGAGGGAATCAGAATTTCAACCTGCGCAAGCACTTTCAAGATCACCGTGACGCAAACGGTCAGCTTAAACTTGTTGTTGCCTTCATAAGTGCCCGCCACGCAAATGGCGCTCACCATGCTTTCAAGCGTATAGGGAACAATCGATTCATCGGGTATCGAGAGCAAAACGTCTTTTTGAACCGTAATTACACCTTTTCCGATGTACTCGACACAACGGCTATCCACAAACAGAATATCAATGGGTACATCGATCTTACAGCGCACGCGAGCAAAGCAGGGGCGGTCGCAAAGACGTTCCACGGACAGGTTGCGGATGACACCCTCTGTGGTAGTAGAGCGGCAGCTTTCAAATGTGATGGGAGGAACGGGCGCGGAGGTGGGAGGAACGGTTTCGGTCATATCTGCCGCGGAGCCGCAACCGCAGGAAGTGCTGCAGTTGCACCCGCAATTGTTGCCCGCAACCATTGCGTAGCTGGTAATGACGACTTCCTTGTGATCGAGCTGTTCTTGCTGCAAGCAGCTGTCATACACGCGTTTAAGCTGTACACAAACCTTTTCTTGCAGACCATCGAGCGCACTGCCTGAAATCACACCAGGGCATGAACAGGGATTTGCGTTTTTGTAGCTGTAAAAGGACATTGGCACGCCTCCTTTATGTGGTCAGCCCAAGGGTGGCGTTCAGCCCTACGCTGAATAGCTTCCTTGTGGGCCGTTCACAGATACATTATGAGAACCATGCCTTTGTGTGCAAAAAAAAAGCGCAGTGTCTTCAGGCTGCGCTTTTGCGAAACAATAAACAGGCCTTTGGTGCAAGCACCAACAGGAGCGGCCCATTCATATTTCATAATATAGCACAATTTTTGTAGCTTTGCAAGTGTAAAACACAATTTATTTGTGTTTATGTTCCCCCGCCCCTTTTCAGCTTTTTTGTCACATGTGTTTCAACCTTGCCCACACCCCCAAAACGATACAATTTAACAGTTGCAAGCAACGTTTGGTATGGTATAATGAAATGGTATGCGCGCAAGGCACTGCTCCCTATGCCGCATGCTTCAAAATTACGCAATAGGAAGGAGGCTCATACATGCAGTATAACGCGCCACAACAGCCGCGCTCACCGCGCCCCACCAAGGATTATGCACCCCATAAAACAAAAAGCCGAGCATTGTCGGTCTTGCCATTGTTTTTGTTGTTTATCGCCTTGCTCACCATCATGTATTTCATATTTCCCAAAGCGGCGGGCAGGCATGTGGGCAATAGCCGATATAGCGGACTTGTCATTAGCGAGGTCATGGCCGCCAATTCCACCGCTGTACCCGACGAAAACGGCAATTTCAGCGATTGGCTTGAGCTGTACAACGGCACAGGTGAAGATTTAAATATGGAAGGTGTCATGATCACAAACCGCACAGACCGCATTACCTTTCCATTTCCCGCTTACACTTTAAAGGCGGACGAGCGCGTCATTATCTTCGCATCTGATAGCTACCAGCTTGACCCCTCCAAGCCGTTTCACGGCAAGTTTAAAATTTCCTCTGCGGGCGATCATCTGTATTTGTATGACCCGGACATGTACTTAATCGACGAGCTTGCCACCCCCACGCTTACCGCAGATAATAGCTATGTGCTCACTTCTGTGGATGAGGACGGCGTTCGCCATTATGAAACCACCACCTTTTATAGCCCGGGCTTGGAAAACAATGAAGAAGGCTTTGTAAACTACCGCGCAGCAAACTCCATCGCATCGGGTGCGCTCACCATCAACGAGGTTTGCCCCGATCCAAAGGTTGGCATCCCCGATGAAGATAACGAAATGGCGGATTGGGTAGAGCTGAAAAACAACACCGATCAGCCCATTTCCATTGCCAATTATTATTTGAGCGATAAAGAAAACAAGCCGATGAAATGGCGCTTTCCTGAAACGGCAGTTGTTCCCGCAAATGGGTATTACCTTGTTTACTGCAGCGGCAAGGGAAAGCTACAGCAAAACGGCATACCCCACACCAACTTTTCCATTTCAGCCGAACGCGAAACCATTGTGTTAAGCGATCCCAACGGCCGTTTGGTGGATCGGGTCAGCGTGGAAAACGTACCCGAGGATTATTCCATGGGGCGCACGCCCTCGGGTGATTGGCGGCAGTTTGATCTTGCTACCCCCGGTCAAAGCAACGATGCCAATGGCCAGAGCAAAACAGATGAACTGATTCGCGCCTACAACCCCACGGGCGTTTACATCAGCGAAGTCATGGCTTCTAATGATATGATTGCGCTGGGCGTTTCTGGCGCAATGACGGATTACGTAGAGCTCTATAATTCCTCTCCCAATACCATCGATCTTTCCAATTACGGCTTAAGCGATAACCTCAAGCGCCCGCGCAGATGGCAGTTCCCGCAGGGAACTGCCATCACACCGGGGGAGTATAAAATCATTTATCTGGACGGACAACCCAACCTGAGCACCACCACCGAATATCATACCAACTTTAAAATTGCACGCGCGGGCGGCGAAACCATCACCTTTAGTGACCCCACAGGGCGGGTGCTGGATCGTTTGCCGCTGAAGCTCATTCCCACAGACCACAGCTTTGGCCGCACCATTGGTTATGGCGGCTTTTATTATTACGATATTCCCACGCCCGCAGCTGCCAACGGCACGGGTTATTATGGCTACACAAGCATTCCGTCGTTCTCACAGCGCGGCGGTGAGTATAAAACCTCTGTGCAGGTAAGCATTTCCATACCAGAAAACAGCACGGTGTATTACACGCTGGACGGTTCCATTCCCACCGAAGAAAAAGGCACGCGCTATAATGCGGGCGATGTGTTTGACATTTCACGCGTAACCGTGCTCCGCGCCCGCGCATTTGATCAAAGCGGCATGCTGCAGCCTAGCGAGGTGGTTACACAAAGCTACCTGCTTAACCTTTACCATTCCTTCCCCATTGTCAGCTTGGTAACCGACCCCGCCGAGCTTTGGGATCCAGCAAACGGCATGCTCACCGTTGGCGAAAACGTAGATAAATCCAGGGGCATTCCCTTCAAAAACACAGTGTACCGCGAGGTTGGTAAAATAGAGCGCCCAGGCCATGTGGAGCTGTACAACAAGGAAGGTCAGCAGGTGCTCAACCAAGGCATGGAATTTGGCTTACAAGGTCAATACAGCCTTGATATGCCTCAAAAAACCTTCAAGGTACGCGCAAAAGCCAAATATGGTGAAAAGTACTTTAATGCCAAGCTGTTTGATGATTTGGAATATACGCAATACAAGAGCTTTGTACTGCGCAACAGCGGTAACGATTGCGTTTGGACGCGCATGAACGACTCCTTCCAAAGCACGCTCATTGACCGCTTTAACGAGGTAGCCGCTACGCCCACCACGGTTATTCATCAATCAGTCAAGCCTGTTGTGGTATACTTAAACGGCGTATATTGGGGCCATTACAACATGCGCGAACGCGTGGATCGCTTCTTTGTAGCCTCCCACGAAGGCTTAACGCTGGAGCAAGCCGATCAGATGGACATTTTGGAAGCCAGCTACAGCACCTTCTTTGGCACCAATAAGGAATACAAAGCCATGATTGCAAAGGTCAAAACCCTTTCACCTGCTACAAATCCAGAGGATCTGCAATATATCCTGGACCGTGTGGATGTGGATAACTACTTTGACTATATGGCGTTTGAAATGTTCTTTGGCAACTCCGATACGGGTAACATCCGCTTTTATAAGCTCAAACAGCCAGATGCCAAATGGAAATGGATCTTTTACGATTCAGATTACGGCCTGTTCCGCAGTGGCTTTGATAGCCCCACCAGCTACTTAAAGCCAAAGGGTTCGGGTCAGCAAAACATCAACAACACCTTGATTGTGAAGCTGCTTGAAAACGATGAAATGAAGCACAAGTTTCTCACTCGCTTAGGGGAAGTGTTTCAGGTGTTCACCACAGAGTTTATGACCAATGTCTACAACGAAATGGCCGCCCGCTTGGAGCCTGAAATGGCTTTGCACTTCACACGCTGGGCGGAGGAAAACGACAAGGCCATCAACATAGACTCCCCCTCCACCCCCGAAGGCGCCCTGCGCTACTGGAACACCCGATTGGATTACACGCGCAACGTGCTCAAAAAGCGCCCCACCTATTTTTACGAAATGGTTCAGGAGCACTTTGCCCTAAGTGATGATCAAATGCTGTTCTTCTTTGGTACAAAGCCCATTCTGCCTGATGACGCAGTTGTCACCGAAGGCAAGAAGTGGGGTTAATCCAAAAAACAGATTGACAAAACACCGCATATCCCCTACTATCAAACCTATCACACGGAGGAGGCTATCAACTCATGAATCCAAACACCTTATTCACCACCACAGCCGCCATTCCAACGGTTATGAACACCACAGGGCTGGCTGCCCAATTTAAAAGCGTTGTCCCCGCCGATTTGTTTATCGCCCTTGGCTTGGGGTTTGTCATTGGCATCATCATTGCATTGGTGTACCGCAAAACCTACCGCGGCGTGCTCTATAGCCCGTCCTTTACGGTAACGCTGATTATGCTCACGCTCATCACCACCCCCGTTGTTATGTGCATTAAAAACGATATTGCGCTTTCCATGGGCATGGTGGGTGCCTTGAGTATCGTGCGTTTCCGTACCGCAGTCAAGGATCCGCTGGATACGGCCTACATGTTTTGGTCGCTCACCATGGGTATTTTGCTTGGCGCAGGCTTGCACTTAGTTGCAGTCATTGTGGTTTTGAGCATTTCAGTGCTGATGTTCCTGCTCACATTTGCAAAGCTGACCGCTCCAAACGCTTATTTGCTGGTGGTGCATTACGATGAATATTGCGAGGGTGCCATCACCGCCGAGCTGCACCGCAGTGTCAAAAGTTCAAAGCTTCGCTCCAAAACCCTCACCCGCGCAGGCGCTGAAATGACCTATGAGGTTCGTTTGGATGAACGCCACGAGGTTGTTACCCGCATGCTGGATATTGAGGGCGTACACGACGCAACCTTGGTAGCCTGCCAAAGCGAAGTTGGCGCGTAAAAAAATGCAGCAACCCCAAAGGAGGAATGGCCATGCCCATCTCCGTGCCGCTAAGGCATGAGCTAAAATTTTTCATTAACCCTATGGAGTATCATTTGCTGTCAAGCGCGCTGGATCGAACGTTAAAGCGCGACCCAAACGGCGATGAAAACAACGAATACCATATCCGCTCTTTATATTTTGATACGCTCTTTAACGAAGCGCTGGTTGATAAATTGAGCGGTGTAAAGGATCGCAATAAATACCGCATCCGCATTTATAACTTTTCCGACAAGCTGATCCGCATGGAATGCAAAACCAAAGTAGGTGCGCTGATTTCAAAGCGTTCCATTGCCATTCCCAAGCTGTTGGCCGAGCAGCTCATCGCGGCTGATCCTACAGGCTTGGATCACACCCGAAGCGGCCTATTGCACGATGTGTACCGTGAAATGAAGGTGAACAGGCTCCACCCCGTTGTGTTGGTTGATTATGTGCGCGAAGCATACCTTCATTACGCGGAGGAGGTTCGTATCACCTTTGACAAACAGCTGCACACAGGCTTAGGCTCCATTGACATTTTTAACCCCTATGTGCCCACCATTTCCCCCTTTGTCAATAACGAAATCATCCTTGAAATCAAGTACAATCGCGTCATGCCGCCCTACATTCGTGATCTCCTATGCACTTATGTACACAGCGCCCAAAACAGCGCCATTTCCAAATATGTATGGTGCAGACGGTTTGAAAACTTTGAGTAGAAGGCATTCGTCCTTACCAGAATAAGCAGCAGGGCAGTTACGTATGTGACTGCCCTGCTGCTTATTCTGCGCTCATTACCTCTTGCTCCAAGCGCAAGCGTTTTTCCAGCATATAAGCAATACAGGGCTTGCAATCCGCAAGAAGCGGCGCTTCTGACAAACCTTGCAGTTTTTTGGCATAAGCCTCGTCAAAGGTGCTCGCTTGGCTTTCATAGGCCTTCAAATCAGAAAGGCCCATTCGAAACGGCTGCATATCAACGGTCACTTCATTTCGCAAGCGCAATAGCATCGCAAACCCGCCATAGTCCATATCTCCCCAATGGCTGAACGAGCACCCCTCGGGCTTTGCCTGCAACAGCTTTTGAAAGAAAAGCAATCGATTGGGGCTGAGCATGCCGCCGTGGTAAACCACCAGTTCATGAGGCTTGCGTTGATGCAGTACATAATCATAATAGTTCGCTTTGTTTTCGATGGACACAATGGCCTTTGCGCTCAAATGGATTTCCGCCTGTGCCAAATCCAGCATGGAAAAGCATGCACCAAGCACCATAGGCGCATAGTCCGTCACGCCGCAGGCAAAGCGCAGCTGTATTTGCCCGCAGCAGTAAAACAATTCGGGGTATTTTTGAATGCCTACAATTTGTAACAACTCTTCCTCTGAGGGCTGACTTAGCTCTTGTGCAAACTGGATTCGCAAATCAGCTAGGAGCTTTGCGCGATAAACGTTTTCAAACGCTTTGGAATCCCCAAAGCACTGCGTGGAAAACACGCGTTCCAGCCAAGAGCTGTTTGGATGTTGGTCAATAAACAACAGCATTTGCAGATAAGCCTTTAGCGCCGTTTCATTGCTGCCCAGCACAGCTTCAAGGTGCTGATTCTTTTGAGCAAAGGAAGTGTGGCGCAAAAGGCAATCTGCTATCCACGGCGTAGAAACGGCATGGCTTGTTTCTTCAAGCATCGTCAAGGTTTTTTGAATTGTTTCACGCAGTGGCACACGGTTAAGGCATTCATAGCAAGCCTCAAGCGCATCGGGGCAAAGATATACTTTTTCCAGCATGTGCCCTTCCTGCCCGCGCATCCATTTTTTCTCAACCCATCCGCGTGCTTCCAATTGCAAAACCACTTGGTTGTATTGTTCACAGGCGTTATAATCCTCCATGTCATAGGGGGGAAAATCGTTTCTGCCGCCTGCGTTGAAGTTCAGCTGAACCCTTCGTTTTGCAGGCTCGCCTGTTTTACAGCCTTGGCTATGCTCATACTTGTTAAGCAGTGCATGGAGCAGTGTATTGGCTTCATTGCTCAGCATCGTTTATCGCCTCCCGCGGTGACCATGGCCTTACAAACATGTGTTGATTGTCCTTGATCACCATCAAGGTACGGTCCGCCAATAGGGAAATGTCCATAATTTTGTCAGGCGGAGCAGACAAAATGACTTGAAAGTGGAATCTTTTCAACAGCTCTATGCTTTTGATAATGCGATCTGCATCCATTTTTGAAAATGCCTCATCAAATAAAATCAGATGAATGGTCGCGTCCCGCTTGTCTTGATTGATTCTGTATAGCTGTGCAAAGGACGCAAGCACCGCAATATAGAATGGGGTTTGCGTTTCGCCGCCGGACTTTTTGCGCAAGGTTTTGCTAAGCTGCTGCTTGCGTCCCTGCTGATCCTCCACCTCCATATCAAAAGCCACATACGTTTGATAGTTGGTATAGCGTTCAATTCGCCTCTCCAATGGGTCTGGCAAGGTGGTATCGCTGATTTGGATAAAGAGGTTCTTCAATTCCTGCTTGTATTTTTCGTTGAAGCGTTCCGCGTTGTTGTTATAGCCGCTCATCAGAATGTCATCCATAATCATATCGTACAGCGCCCGCTCATCGGGGTTGGGTGACATCATAAAGCGATAGGTATCCTGCCCAAAGTTGGTGCGGATGGCATCGTTCAGCCGTTGGATTTGTCTGCGTGCCGCTTCAATTTGAGAACGCAGCTTGCTGATGAGATCCTCTTGAAATTGCTGGTAGGCTTTGCCCCTCGCCATTTGAATTTTTTCTGTGTAGGCGGGCAATTGATTAACGCTTAGCTCCAGCCACGCATTTTCAAACGCGGTATTTTCCACCGCGTCCACATCGTAGCCCAACGAATAAGAGGTGCTATATGCCCTGCGCAAATCACGAAGGGTTTGAAAAAGCAAATCACAGCTTCGGGTTGTGCTGGTTTGAATGTTTCTAAAATGATTGCGAATGTCTTTTGCGCTGGTTCCCTTGTTTTGTTCCTGTACATATCGGGGTATGCCCTGCGCCTCTTGCCACTGCTCCGTGTATTTGAGTTGTAGGCTCTCAAGGCAGGCCGCTTGCTCTGTTTGGTTTTTTTCCTGTTGCTCAAGCACCATTGCCAGCCGATGCTCCAACGCTCCGTTATGCTGTTGTTTTTGAGCCATCAGCCCATCTTTTTCATGAATGTCAACGGTAAGCTGTGCAATTTCCTGCTTGAGCGTTTCCGCCTTTGTGGTATCCAAAGCATCCCGCATTTTCTGCTTGTTTTGCAGTTCCGTTTGAAGCAGGGGAAGCTCCGCATTGCGTTGTGCGGCTTCTTCAAAGCGCTTGCATTCCACAAAAGTAGGGATAGCGGGCAACGCCAACGCCTTGAGCTTGTCCCGCAAGGCGCTGGCTTCAACCAGCTTGCTTTGAAGCTCGCTGTTTTCAGCCATCAGTTGTTTTTTACGTTCCAGAATGGCTTGACTGCCAATGGCAGGGCGTTTCCAGCTTTCAGGATTCAACCTGCGCAATGCATGCCCTTGATAGAGCATGCATTGATCGGTTATGGCAGCCGAGAACCCGCTTAATTGCGCTGCATGGTCGCATTTCATAACCCGCCCAAGCAAATAATCCGCATACACGCGCGCATAGGGGTGCGTGGTGGTCACCTCCGCAGAAAGGCTTTGCTTATCCACCTTGGGGCGGTCATTCATGAGCTTTGTCATGTTCACAACCGCCGCGCCAAAGAGGTTCATTTCCTCCTTCACCTTATCGTACAAATCACGAGCCGCGGGATAGCATTTGGGCGGCACAATCAAATAGAATTTTTGTGTATGAAGGTAGCCTTCAATGGCATTTCTCCAGCGCGGCAAGGGAATTTCCAGCACCTGCGCAAGCACCACCGCCCGAGCGTGCTCATCCAGCGGAAATTGCTGTGTCAAGCGCTCGTTAATGGCCTGCTGTAAGCGTCTTACATTGTCTGGAAACGGAAAAATACCGCGTTCCAGCTGCTGTATCTCCGTTTGATTGTCCATATGCTGGGTTTGCAGGGCTCTGCAATAGGTCTTTTGCTGATCTGCCAATGCTACGCTGGTATCATGAATCTGCTGTGCGCCTTCACATAGCGCGGCCAACTGCACATGGCTTTGCAAAATACCCATGGGGGTGGTACAAGTGTTCATGAGCAGGTCCGCATTCAGGAGGGATTGCTGCGTTGAATGGCATAGTGTTAAAAATCTTTCTGTGCTCAAAGCGTCCTGCATCACAGGGGATTCTTTTGTATGATCCGCAAAGCGCTCTAGCACCTGTTTCCAATCCGACAAAAGCTTTTGAAGCTGGTTTGTATTGCCTTCAAGCAGGAGCTGGAGCTGTTGGTGTTTCACCTTGATGGCTTCCAGCTCTTTATCCAGCTCCTGCGCTTGACGGTTATCAGAATCCGAATACAGCAGCTGTTGTTTTTGTTCAAGGCATGCTTGCATGCGCTGTTTATCCTGCCCATCTGCAAGCAAGGCCGCAAGCAACGCCGCTTGCTCATGGCGGATCATAGCAAGCGAGTTTTCAAGCGCTTCCGCCTCGTCTTGATTGTCCTTCCACTGCGCATAGTCAATCATAAAATCATACATTTGCTTTTTTTCCATTTGCAAATGATATTGCTCATACGCCTGATTGATCTCTTCCAGCTTTTTCATTTGTGTTTCAAGCTTGCCTGCCTCTTCCTCCAGTTCGGAATAATGGCGGATGTTTTCTTGCATGGAGCTGATATCTACGCGCGCTTTGGATTCAAGTGCAAAGGTCGAAATAAAATCCTGTATTTTTTCAATCGGTTTGAATTGCACCGCTTGCTTTAAGAGCATGGCAAAACGCGCCATATCAAAATTGCCCAATTTTCCATAGATGAACTTCCGAAAATCCTCATTGCTGCCGCTCACATATTTTTGTGTTTCACTATATCCGCGCAAATGGCTCCGCAGTACGGAAATCGAATAAGGCAGATTGTTTTCCTCCAAAAACGAGCGGGGCTGCAATGCATCGTCGAGCCAAAAGAAAACATGCTTCCGATCCCCCACGCTGTAAAAATCAAAGCATACGCCCATCATAAACGGCTTTTGCGTGTTTTCGTTCCAAAACTCCGCACAGATATAGCTGGTAAAGGCATTGTTGCGCAGGTATTTTGCCTCCCCATCCACCTGCTCGCCTGTTTCGCCGCGCAAATAGCCTTCCAGTGTGCGGGTGCTTTTTTCATTGGCGGCTTTGTTGAAAAAGTTGCCTGTGGTATCGCAAAGCAGCAGCAGTTGAAGCGCATCCATAATGGTGGATTTTCCGCTGCCGTTTCCGCCTGTTAGAAAATTGATATCCCCAAATTCAATCATTTCATGGGAAATGTAATGCCAATTCATCAACAGTAGTTTTGTGAGCTTTTTCATACCTCATCCTCATCCTCCGCAGAAGGCGCGCCCTCGCTTAGCTCTGTGAGCTGTTGGTACATCATGTATATTTCGTCTGGCGGTAATGCGTGCAAAATGGAGGGAAGAATGAGCAATGTATTGCCTTGATTGCTCCACGAGCCTTCCATGCGTACAAGGATATTATGACGCACGAGTGTTTTTTGCGCCGTTTCGCGTGCCGCGCCTGTGCTTTGCTTATCCAGTACGCCTAATGTCTGCATTTTTTCAATCACTTGATTGGTTGTGGTGGTAACAATGGCCTGTGCGCCCACTTCCTCGCGCTTTTCCTCGTAAATAATGCGCAGGGCATATAAAAAGAGCGTGGTGAACTTGTCCATATGCAAGCTATTGCTTGCTTTGGGGTTATATAAATGAATCACATCGTATCGTTCATCTTTTTTGAGCTCCCAGCGGAGCACTTCAAAATAGGCTTCCATGAGGTCAAACAAGCGGCAAAGCGTCATATAATCCTGATTGATTAGCGAGCATTCCTGTGTGGTATCGTATAAAAAGCGGTACACAAAGGTATGCTCCACTAAATAGTTCGCAAGGCGTGTAAATTCGCCTTTTTGATAGGCGGACAGCGCTTCATACTGTTCTTCCCAAGTCATGGTCTTTCTCCTTCTTTATAAAGGTTAAATTGGGCACCAGATAGCCATTGCTCTGCACTGTGCCTTCTTCAACCAAAATTTGCTGGGGCATATCCTTTTCATAAGCGCGCACCGCGCCCAACAGCAGAAACAGGAAATCCTCATCCGTTGTAATGGGGATATCCGCCATATGCACTTGCTGTGCATGCTTCAATAGTTCCTGCATAAATTTACGCACCTTAGCAGTTCCAAAACGCCCCTGTAATTTATCCATGGTGGCTTCAATGGCTTGACGGTCCTCATGCTGTGTAAATACCACCGGCTCCACAGGCTGCAGCTTGCGCTGCATTCTTGCCGTTTTATGGTACAAGGCTTGCGGCGTAAAGCTTTCCTCCTGCATGAGATGCACGCCCTGCAAAAAGGTAGTAAAGATCTGTTCTTGGTGCGCCCCTGCCGCATAAAGCCCCATCAGCTTAATCAATTTGCCTTTGAGGGTATGGTCTGCCGTAAGCATATAGCGCATTTTTTCAGTGGAGCTTCGGGTGTATGAGGCATGGCGTATATCAATTTCATCGATGATGGTTTGCACCCGCTCATACGATTGTACCACCTCGTTTATCAGCGCCTCTATGCTTTCACGTGCCTGTTCATCCCCTTCAAAGGAGCGAATCAGCCGAGCGCGGTCAATGGCGTACTGCATAAATTGCGCATTGCTTTGAATTTGGTAGAGCATATCTTGAATGGGCTGATGGTAGCGTGCAAAGGAATCCATGGTTTTGATGGGATGATAAATTTGATCGATCAATTGCATATACCCATCAAAATGCTGACTCAAAATGGCGTTGAACTGTGTGCTGTCTTGCAGAGCCTGATGAAAATCACGAATGCTATGGTACAAGCTTTTGAGTTCATCAATCAAATGCCCCGTGTTTTGCTGGGCAGACAGCAACGCATCGTAGGTTCTTTCAGGTTCATGATGAATGGCATGGTACAGCCCTGAATAGGTTGCAAACACAAGGGAGTTGTACTCCACCTGCTCATGACAAATCAAATTGCTTAACAGCATAAGGATTTTGATGGAATAGTGGTGAAGTGTCAGCACTTGAATAAAGCTGCCTTCCTTGCTTTCCTCCTGCACCCAGCCCGTGCTCATGAGCCTTGCCAAAATATAATGCGCTCGCTGTGATGCGGTGGCAATGGGGATTGCCTCGTCATTTTCCTGCACAAAATCCGCATCCTCTACCCGTGCAATCAGCTGTGTGAGGTAATCTCGCTTCTCAATTTGCACGCTGTATTTAAACATTTCGTGAAGCAGAAGCAGTGCTTCCGCATAGATTGCTTTATTGGGCGAGGCCAAAACCGAGAACAAATCGGAAGGCACCACTTCAAACAAAGACAAAACCTTCACCTCTTGTGCATGAACATTGGGATCATGTGTTTATTATGTCACACATAGGGTACAGCGTCAAGAGAGGAACGGCGGGTGTTTTTCGCTTGTTGGGAACGGCAATGTAACCGTAGCAGAAAAGGAATCATGGTTCAATTCAAAATTGCAAAAGCCATCCACGCCCTGTGCAATTTGTTCAATGTTTGAAATGCCGAATCCGTGTATGAACGGTTCCTCTTTTTTCGATGAAAGAAAGCGAAAGCCGTCTTTCCTCACCCTTTTTTCATCGGCGCTGTTTTCGCATTGAATGGTAAAGGTGTCCCACACTCGTAAAAAGCACAGATGAATCGCATGATTTTTTGCAGGCTCTTGAACCCTGCTAACCCCTTCTATCGCATTATCAAGAAGATTGCCCACCACCGCACAGAAATCCACCTCGCTAATGGGCAGTTCGTTTAGCGGGCATTGCGTTAACTTAAACTCAATGCCGTTGTGCTTGCAGGTCAGCAATTTAGCAGTAAGCAAAGCATCTACCGCCATGGAGCCCGTCATAAAGGCCGCGCCTTGCGCTATTTGGTGCATATAAGCAGCAAGATACGCCTCGGCTTTTTCAGCGTTTCCCTGCTGTACCAATTGTGTAATGGTTTGCAGCTGATGTTTAAAATCATGTTGACGAGCAAGCATATCGGTATACATGTCGTTGATAACAAGCTGATGCTTTTTGGTAAGCTGTGCCTGATTTAATGCGATCCTGGCTTCATTTTGCTTGCGTACAATGTCTGTCATTAAATGATAGAGAAATACAGAAAGAATGGAGCAGAGCACCAAAGCACCATAAGCGGCGAAGATCGGCCAGTCATTGATATACGCTTCTTGTATTTGCAGTGTAAAAAGCATTTCGATTGCAAATAAAACGGCAAGATTGATCGCAAGAAATAGCAGGAGCGCTGGTAATGCATACGGCGAATCATGCGTCTTTATTTTGGAGAAAATATAGAATGCTAAGAAAAGCACAAGATTTGTTGACAGCACAAAAACCACACGAAGCGAACCCGGTGTCGTAAGCGCCTCATAGCTGGCAGAGGTTAAAAACAAACACAATTGCAGCATCAAGCCAACGGTACCAACGGCGATGGCTTCCTTAATAACCACCCAAAATGCGGATATATACCATTTCTGATTTGATGTATAAAGAAGGTAGACCCAGAATATCAGTATACTAATGCTGTCCGTAACTTTCATGTCAAAGAATAAATATGCCGAATAAAACAGTGTGTGTACCGCAATACACAATGCATCTGCAAGGGTGCTGGGTTTCGTAATCCTTGCTCTGCTTTTAATAAAGTACAGATACATACCGGACTGTAGCAGGTTGATTGTCATCTCAAAGCATAGCCATCCAATTGACATTGCCAACAGTCCTCTCGCGCTTTGTCTATGCGTATCTATGAAGCATTTTATACTGGAAATTTGCTGCCTGTATAGTACCAACCAAATGCATCTCGTAAATGGAGAAAGTAAGTTTGGGAAACGGGTATGATTTGTTGATTGGATAGGGTTACACTGCTTTTGGTAAGCCGTCTGATATGTTCAAGATTGACAACGTAGCTTCTATGGCATTGAATAAAAAGACGAGCTGGCAGCTGCGATACAAAATCCTGCAAATGCGCTCTGATCTCTAATGGAGCTTGTGAAGCGTCTAGGAACAAGCGTAAATAGTGCAGACATGCCTCAATATAAACGATTTCCGAGAATTTTAAAACAAGGCTTTCATCTTTTGTATCCACCTTTATTCCTTCCTTTGTTAGAAAGGAGGCGTGGCGGTATGCAATGTCCATGCATATCGCCATATCCTCATTGCTGATGGGTTTTTGGAGATACCTTAATGCATTGACTGCATAGCCATCGTAGATATAGTGATCGTAATTTGTAACGAATACAATCAGAATATTTTGATCCTTTTGTCTTATTCTTTGCGCAAGACGCATGCCGTTCATTTCTCCGGGAATTTGAATGTCAAGAAAAAGAAGGTCTACCGACAAGCCCTTCTCCCACGCCTCCAGGAAATCTTCAGAGGAAGTATATGTTACAAAATGAACATCTTGATGGGAAGATGTCTTCATCCAGTCATGAGCGGCTTGCAGGAGGGCTTCTTGATCATAAATCTCATCATCGCAAATGACAACATTCATCATGTTCACATCCTTGTAATGTCATCCTATAGGATAGCGCGTGTTCTGTCAATCCTGCTTAGCCGCTTGTACCCTCATTTTACATTGTTTACGGATGATATCCGCCAAATAGAGAACTAATGTTCCTGCTTTTTGTGCCAAACGGGGATTCCGTGCCTAAATCAACCCATTTCGTGCCAAAGCTCGGAAGCTGCATCACTAGCCATTATAATTCAAATTGAAAGGGGGGGGGACGAATATGAAGCTGAACTCTCAACTCCTCAAACTGGTGTACAGGATGATTCCCATGCTGTTCTTTATGATTGCATTTGTATCAATCATCCCCTCAACCATGGCAGAAGGTTTCCAAGCTTGTCATCGGGTAGTTTTGAGTAAGAAGGATATTACACAAGAGAATAAGAGCATTGTACGTACATGGAAAGCAAATACATTGCTTGATAGCGTAAATGTGGAATTGGAAAATCTGTCTCAGCATTATGTTGAGAAATTGGCTCCGAATCTGCAAGAAGCGTTGAATAAAACGACAAGGAACTCCCGTATGGATGTGGTGATACGCTATAGCCGTACTGGTTTAACCTGGTTAAGCTTTCTCGTACAAGCGCGCGTTACTTATCATAGAGAATTGGTTCATCAAGAGGCTGCAAGCCGTACATACGATATGCTGACTGGCTTTCCCATTTCTTTAGCGGATTTATTTGATGAAGATAGCTTGGGATGGGATATGCTGGGCGAAGCCGTGAGGGAACAGGCAACGGCCTATTTCCCTGATGATGTTCCCAATGCTCAAGCTATGGCACAGCTTTCAAGCGCAAGCGGATTGAAGAACCTAGCTTTTACACTGCATGGAATGTCTCTTGTTTTGCACATTCCTGCGGAAATGCTCTATCCAGAAAGGCACTCGTTGATTGAGGTTACAATCATGTATCCAGCACTCCGAGCGCATATGACAGAAAGAGCGCAGGAGGAAACGGATAATCTTGCTTATTATCAAACCTGTGCTCTGACGTTTGACGATGGCCCCAGCCGAACCAACACATCCCTGGTCTTAAATAGTCTTCTAAAAAACGGCGCACGCGCTACTTTCTTTATCATTGGTAACCGCATTGCCGATGCAGATGATATTGTCATGAGAACGCATGATGAGGGACATACCATCGGCGCACACAATTGGCATCATGGCAATGTATCCAAGTCCTCTGCGGCATCCTTATGTAAAATGGTGGAAAAATTCGATAAGGCTTTAATAGAATGTATAGGAATACCCTCTCGTTATAATCGTGTGCCCTATGGTTTGTATCCAAGCATGGTAAAAGCCAAAGTGGGATGGCCATTGATTCAATGGAGCTTAGATACTTATGATTGGCGAGAGCGTACTTCTTCACAAGTTTTAGCTGCCGTAAAGGATCAAATTTCAGATGGCGATATTATTCTTTGTCACGATATCAAAGGGAATGCACCGAAATCCACTGAACGAATCATCGCGTATTTAGAGGAAGCAGGCTATCTGTTGCTTACCATTGACGAGCTGTTTGCTAAAGATGATATAACGTTAAAGGAAGATATTGTATATTACCGCTGTACGAATGGCGTCACCAATAGAAAGGAGGAGGAGTAACAGCTTGACAAATACGCAAAAGCCGCAGAACAAGTACATGGGTTTCCATTGATGTGCGCCTTTACTCTGCAGTATGGAAAGGGATGTTGTATGTATGAGAAAAATAATGGTTCGTAGTGTTGCTATGCTTTGCACATTCACAATTTTGTTTTGTTCCTTGCCGACAGTTTCTAAAGCCAATGGTGCAGAGTTGGAGGACGGTGAGGCATTTACTCGTAGTTTTATGCAAAATACTGGATTGGCTGATCATGGAACCCTCTATATTCATATGCTGGATTGGTCGAAGGCAACGTGTTATGCTTATTTGGATAATCTAAGTGTCTACACATGGATACCCGGCTCTACGAATGCAATAGAGCTATGCCGCCTTCCAGAACCTCCTCAACGAGCCTTTCTTTCGTTTGACAGCATGAATAGTGACGAATGGGATCAAATGAAAAAGACAGTGAGCTATATCGTTGCAGGTGATGATGCGCTTTACGGCTACAATGTATACAGCGGACTTTTTGGTAAAATAACAAAAGACGGGGTTGCATGGGGTGATGTACGGCTGGATGTTACATGCTTGAAGCCCGATCATGAATCCTATCCCCGCCGCGTAGCGCGTAGTATTCTTGTAAACGGCAAGCTGCTGCTTTTTGTCGCATCAGGGGAAACCTATGGTGATTCAGATGCAGAATACGAGCTATTCAGTTTTGATTTAGAGACTGGTAAATACACAAAAATAGAGGCAAAGAATGCTGTTGCCATATGCAGGTATCGGGATGATCAATTGCTGATACTGCAAAAAGGCAATGATAGCTATCGCCTTAGTACACTGCAAATGAGTGATTCAGCAATTGCTGAGCTTCCAATCTCAATGGCACCTTTTTCAGATGCCGCCATTATTGGCGGATTGGCGTATGGCGAAGAGGATGACACGATTTGTATTACAACTGGAAGTCAAGTATATCGCAGTCAATCTGGAGAGGCCTTTGTACCCGTTGCGTTTATCCCTGCCAACGCCCTTATGACTGAGACACCCGCATGGATGCTGCCAGACGGAAGGTATGCACTTTGCTTAGGCGGTGTATATGTGCGTGCCATGCGCAAGGAGTTAAATCAGATTCGGCTCCGTATTCAGGCGGGAACCATATCCCCTGCAATTGTTGAGAGCTTTACAAAGAAACATCCTGATATTCTGGTTGAACAAATTGCCGCACTCTCCACAGCGGATGAACTAGCTCAAGCTGTGACAACAAAAGACGCGAGCGTTGATATTTTTCAATTGAACGTTGATTACGCATATCATGCGATGGTTCAAAAGGGATATGCGGTAGAGACGAATGAATCTGAAATCATTTGCAATGACGTGGCTCAAATGTATCCTTATTTCCAGTCGATTTTGTCTGATCCAAATGGAAATATCGTGGCCTATCCAACCCAGCTATACCTATCCAGCAATTGCGTAAATGTTGGATTTTGGAAACTGATCTTTGGTGATGAACCGTTGCCAGCTACCTATGACGAATGGCTGGATGCTATGCTTCGATGGGAACTGGATGATGCGCAAGATTATCCTGATCTGGATTATGTAGAGAATTTTGACTATGCCTATCTTGTTCAAACCTTGATATCAGCGTATGTTCAACAATATGCTTCATCCGATGAGTTGCTAAAAATTGACACACCTGAATTAAAGAGGCTGCTTGAAAAGCTAGCGCTGGTGTATAAAACCCGCATAGCTGAAAGCAGAAATGTTTCTTTCGTCAGCATGGATGAATGGGATGGAAAAAGCTCAATATTCTCGTTTACACAGGAATATCCGCTCGCCAACAAGGAAATGCCAACCATCACCATTCGCTCTACTTTCTTATATGATATAAACCCTCTTGACATAACATCCTTTTCAATGAAGTTTAACGATTCAGACACACAAAAGACCAATGCAACCATGCTGGTCTATGTAATCAATCCGCAGTCTGAACACATTGAGTCAGCCATAAAGTTTATTGAAGAAGCAAGCCATATTGAAAACAATCCCAATGTTTATTATGCAACGCACCCGCAAATGAATGAGCCTTATCAGAATCCCAATTTTGAAACACTCACAAAGGACATGAAAAAGAGGAAGGGAGAATTAGAAGAAGCAATAAAAAACGCAGATGGCATCAATCGAAGCGATCTTCAAGATACACTCGATTATGTGAACCTATGGCTGAATAGTCAAGAGAATCAACGCTGGCTTATCCCTGCAGCTTCAATCAAAAGCTATCGAGCACTTGCTGAAACAATAGATTTGCATGAAGACTCGCTATACATTGGCGCAAGCGGCAACGATATTCAGCAAAGCATTCAGAGCATTTGCACCCAATATGCTAGCGGTCAATTCACAATTGATTCTTTTCTGGCTGAATTATCAAGCAAACTGAAACTTGTCTATTTTGAAATGAAATAAGGAGGATGAACGATGAAACGGTTGATCATTGGTATTCTATCCGTGCTACTGGCTATGGTTTTGGCTGCCACCGCTTATGCCGCTACTGTCACTGAGGTATTCAATGATACCTTTTATGAAGAAAACCATATACGCGATGATGCATTTGTCAGTCCTTCCGGTTTTGCTTGTACTCATGATGCACTCTACGTTCTGTTAAGCAATCACACGGTATATTCATGGGGTTTAACGGACGGAAAATATCAGAAGCTGTGCGATTTACCGCCGCTTCCGCGTTACAACGCTGAACTAAGCTATGATGAACTAAGCAACGACATAAAGGAACAGCTGCAAAATGTGGTTTTCACTTTCATTCCAAGCGATCATCATTTGCTTGGTTTTAATCCAATCCATGGAAGAATTGGTACCATTGACAATGACGGCATCACATGGAGTGACAAAACGCTTGACACAACCGTTCTTATACGGAAAGGACACTCTTATCCTTCTTCCATTCTCTATCCATTTGTCAATCAAAATATTCTGTATGGATTCTATGATATGTCTTGGGAAGAAAACGATGACCCCCCTTGCGAAGGTGTCTTGCTTGCGTTTGATTTGGAATCAGGCACATGTGAAAAAGCAGACCTTCAAGGAGCTTTTACATTTTGCCGATATGGCTTAGATTCATTGCTTTTGATGCGCGACAACGGTTCTGAAGCTCCTGTTTTGAGCAAGTATTCACTGCAAACGAAGGACATTGTGGATCTTCCAATTCCTATTTCAGCTAAATTGGAGCGCAACAGTTTTTCAGATTTCTACACGTTAATGCAGGAAATTGGCGGTCTCGCCTATGATTCTGTAAACGATCAAATTGTATATGTCTATCAATGTAAAGTTTGGAGCAGTATCGGCGGACAACCATTTGAAGCAATTGCCGATCTAAGCAGTAGCATATCGTACCTTATGCCTACGGCGCAGGGTTGGTTTTTATCCAACGGAAGCTATGCACTTCAAACCAACGGTCAGATATACACGCTTGCTGTGCATTAACCGCATTTCCCGCACATGCCATACAATGATACGGATGCCAAAAGCACATTTTAGTAGAATTTAGTACCACCCATTGTACAATGAAAAGGAAACTAGCACAATGGGTGGTACACAATAAGGTGAAAATGTGCTTTTGTCACCCTACTCATGCAATTCATTTTGAGAAAGAAGGATGAAAATGAGCATCACAATTAGAGCAGCATTGGACAATGTCCTTTGTAACATGCGTTGGACGGGTACCGACGCTGTACTGGCAAAGATTCGTTCTATGGAAAAGGTACACGCACCTTTCCAAATGAAAAAAGAAGTGCCCAAACGCAGCTATCGTGCTTCTACCAGAAAAATCATGGTCTTGAATCAGCCAGAGGAACACGCATGATAGACAGCCTCTCTGCCTTTTGTGCTATACTCAATTTGAATTGGAGGAAAAAATTGATGAACTGCTTAACAATCAAGCGATTGCTATCTACGGTTGTTCTTTCTGTTTTTCTGCTCACCTTCGTAGCTCCGTCGACATTGGCTGAAGGCTCTGAACAAGAAATCATCGCGATTGTCAATGAAGCCTTGGAAAAAGAGCATTCCATTTTACCCTCCACGCTCCGTCTTCATCAGCAGATTTATGATGCTTCTGCACAAAAATGGACGTTAAGCTATCTTTTAATTGACAATCCGGGGGATACGGATGGCCTATATCTTGTGGAAGTAAGCGCAGGCAACACCGTAACGTTGGTAAAGGAACCGACGTTGCTTGGCATAGACGAGCAGCTCATGTCAAGCTATCAGAATACGCCGAATTATACCATTGAAGCCATGTTTGATTTAAAGAAACAATGGGAGCCTTATTTGCCTCAATTGAATGAAATCCTGGATGCACAGCAAAAGGAAGGCAGACGAAGCGAGTTCCTTAGGATGTGCATGAATTTAGTTGAATCAGATATTCAATTGCCCTCACAGGAGCATGTATCAATCGATATGGCACGCAAGGTCTGTGTAACCACCATGATGGACAGCCTTGCGTGGACACAGGAAATGGTCGATCAGTACGTTTTGTTTGCCGAACTGTTCTATCATTCAAAGGAATTAAACAAGCCCGTTTATCATTTGATTTACAAACAGCAATCTGCGTTTTCGCAGCGCTACTACGATGCACCGTATGCAGAATATGAAAAGCAATATCTCAAGCCACTCGAACAGCTTTTTCGTGATCACGGTTTAGAAGCGCCGCTATATATCAGCATTCGGATGGATGCTTACAGCGGAGAGCTTGCGCAAGAGCCGTATATTCAATACATTCCGCTCACAAAGCTCGAGTTTGAAACGGTTCGTTGAACCCAGCGGCTTGATAAGCCAATCGCACCGCTGATGATGAGGGGTGGTTCATTCATGAAACAAATAAAATACCGCTTTTTTGCCGTTGTGCTGATCTCCTTCCTAATGATTGTTGGCGTTGCAGCTGCGCAAACGGCCAACTTTTTCTGCGAAGCTGACGATGCCATTGGCGCAATGACTGCATACCAAGGCAAGGCATATGTCCTGCGCTATGCAGGATTGTTCTCCTATAATGGCGAGCGTATGACGCTTGTTAGCCAAGCTGTTTCCTGTGATTGGCGCACAAAAGAAACCTATGTGGATTTCCTGCTTGCGGACGAAAACAATCTCTATGCGTATGATGCGGAAAATCGGCGATTATTGCTCGTTTTGGAAAATGGAAATCCTACGAAGCCGCGTGAAATTGTCCGTGTGAGCGGCGCGGGTTATCCTGATACCATGTTTCTACAAGGCTCCTTACTCTATTTGTTTGAAAACGATGGCAATCAAACCCTGCTGACCTCTGTGTCTTTGACAGATGGCACAGAGCGGCAAATAAGCACATCGTCCATCACAAATGCCGCGAGCTACCGCAACGGACTTGCCCTTGCATTAGAACGGCGCAGGGTGGACGGCCGCTCCATGCTGTATCTCTCCCAGCTGGATTTGGTAACGGGCAAGCTGCGTCCAATAACCGAGGTAGACAGCACCATTAGCGCTCTTGCGTATGACGAAAGCAACGACTGTGTGTATGCGGCGGGTTTGGGCAAGCTGTACACGTGGCGGCAGGACACGGGCATAACGCTTGGGGCGTATACGCTTGGCGGTGATACGTCCGCTGTTGTTGCATTGGCGGATGCATGCGCCGCTATTGCGGTGGATAACGGCATTGCCCTGCGAAGCATCGTTTCGGGAACGGAGCAGCACGCGTTGACCCTATATCAGCCCTATGGCAGAAGCGAGGAATACAAGGCTTTTTTGACCGCAAACCCCGGTGCGGCACTGGTGTTTGAGGGCACGGAGGGCATATCGGCAGAAGAAAAATTCACGCAGGCTATGGCGGCTCAAAGCGCCGAAATTGACATCTATTTGCTTACAGACCCCAATCTGCTCTCCACCATTAATGCAAAGGGTTACTATGTCGATCTTTCCGCCAATGCGGCCATAGCCAATGTCACCGCAGACATGTATCAGCCGTTTCAAAACCTATTTCATCAAAAAAACGGCATCGTGGCCATACCGCAAAGTCTGTTTGTAACCATGCTTGGCTGCGATGCAACTTTCTTTGCTGACTTTCACCTTGCCATACCCACGGATGTGGATGCTTTGCTGACGGTAACACAGCTTTGGTTGGATGAATATGCCTATGAAAACGACGATGCACTCTTTGACCCCTTCCGCAACGGCGTTGACCTCATCAGCCTGCTGGCTCGCTATGCGGACGAATGTATAGGCAACGAGCAGAAAATCACCTACGCCACCGTAGAGATGGAAGCGCTCGTGCAAAAATATGTCGAGGTGTCGCGCACCAATCCATCCGTACAAAAAGTGGGAAGCTATGAACGCTACGCCATGAATGTGATTGATGTGCCGCATTTAGGCTTGTATGAATACATGCCGCTTTCCATCATAAGCGGCAACGAGCCCGTCATCAGCGGAACGGATGTGGACTTGGCCTATTATGTGGTGAATCCGTTCACCGCACAGCCCGAAGCAGCGCTCGCGTTTTTAGAAAGTGTGGTAACAGGCTGGACACACGCCGCGAAGCTGTTGCTGTTATCCTCAGCCGCGCACGCGGTGGAGCGTGAGGATTACGCCAATGAAAGCACTGCTCTGCGAGCCGAGCTGGAAATTCTGCACGATGCCGCAGAATCGTGCGCTGACAATCCCATGCGAGCGGAGGAATTGAATCAGCAAATCCAAAGCAAGCTCGCCGCACAGGAGGCATGCGAAAAAAACCGTTGGAGTGTAACGCAGGCAGAAGCGGAATGGGTTCAGAGCGCATCGGAACACATTGTATTTGCAGAAATAAACCCCATTCGCATCCTTGCAAAAAAACAGCCTGAATTATTTGAGCAATTCAAAAACGGCGCTTTGGATACGCAGCGCTTCCTGCAAGCGCTGGATGAAAAGGTGCAGTCCGTGTATTCGGAGTATGAGTAGTGCGCACTGCGGTCATATCATTTTCAGTGCTTTTGCAATTTCCAAATTCACGCCCAAAACATTAATCGTTTCCTCACCGAAAATGCCGAGCCATTTGCTTTCTGTGTGGTCTGCCACAAACTGTTTGAGCGCTTCCTCCGTTAACCCCGTACTGCTTACCAGCTGTGGAATTTGAATGGCCGCCGCCTTGGGGGAAATGTGCGGATCAAGCCCGGAGCCTGATGCAGTCATCAAATCAGCGGGCAAATCCTGCACGGTAAGGCTTGGATGCTGTGCTAAAAAAACATCCAGATCCGCTTGTACACGCTCCGCAAGCGCAGGGCTGGAGGGGCCATAGTTGCTTGAGCCTGAACCCAAGCCCGCATAAAGCCCCTGCGCCGCCTGTTCGTTTGTATAGGTATTGTAGTGATAAGCCGATGGACGACAGCGCATGAACCTCGGATCCGTAAAATCCTGCCCCACCAGCTCCGAACCGATGGCCCGTCCGTTCACCTTCACCAGACTGCCATTGGCTTGGTGGGGAAACAGCACTTGGCTCATCCCCGTTAGCGCCAAGGGGTACAGCAAGCCGCAAACCAGCAATAGCACCAAAGTAACAAGAATCGGCTTTTTGATTTCGCGTAAAAATTTCATCCATTTAACCTCCCGCAATCATAGGCTCAAGCCCAGTAAAGTAATCAGGGGTGCAACAATCAGGTCAATCAGTTTAATGCCCGCAAAGGGAGTCAGCACGCCGCCCAAGCCATAAATCAGCAGGTTGCGTCCCAGCATTTTACCCGAGCTCATGGGGCGATAGGTTACGCCTCGCATGGCCAAAGGGATCAAGCAGGGGATAATGAGCGCGTTGAAAATCAAAGCAGAGAGAATGGCGCTTGTGGGGCTGGAGAGCGCCATGATGTTTAATACCCGCATTTGCGGTATCACCATCATAAACATGGCGGGGATAATGGCAAAGTACTTGGCAATATCGTTTGCAATGGAAAATGTGGTGAGGGAGCCGCGCGTAATCAGCAGCTGTTTTCCAATTTCCACAACCTCTAAAATCTTGGTGGGGTCGGAATCCAAATCCACCATGTTTGCCGCTTCCTTGGCGGCAGAGGTGCCAGAGTTCATGGCAAGCCCCACATCCGCTTGAGCCAAAGCGGGCGCATCGTTGGTGCCGTCGCCCGTCATGGCAACCAGCTTCCCCATGGCCTGCTCATCCTTAATGACCTTGATTTTATCCTCGGGGCGGCACTGTGCTATAAAGCCATCCACGCCCGCCTCCTGCGCAATGGTGGCCGCAGTGAGGGGATTATCGCCCGTACACATAATGGTTTTAATGCCAATGGCGCGCAGGCGCGCAAAGCGCTCAGGCAAACCCGCTTTAACGGTATCCTTCAAGTAAATAACGCCCAGAATTTTGTTGCCGACGCTCACCGCCAAGGGCGTTCCCCCTAAGCGTGACACCTCTGTTACGCAAGCCTCCAAATCGCTTGGCACCTTGCCGCCAAGCGCTGTTACATGCTTGCAAATGGCCTCGTATGCGCCCTTGCGGATGAGGGTACCATCGGGCAGGTCAATGCCGCTCATGCAGGTTTTTGCGGAAAACTCAAGGTATACTGCGCCAGAAAAGCGCTCGTTCACAGCAACGCCGCGTTCCCTTGCCAGTGCAAGCACTGATTTGCCTTCTGGCGTATCATCGTTTAAGGAGGACACCACCGCGTAATGGATCAGCTGTGCAATATCGGTATTGCCCACAGGCATAAACGCCGCCGCCATACGGTTGCCATAGGTGATGGTGCCCGTCTTATCCAAAATCATGGTATCTACATCGCCGCAAGCTTCCACAGCCTTGCCAGACATGGCAATCACGTTAAAGCGCGTTACGCGGTCCATTCCCGCAATGCCTATGGCGGAAAGCAGTGCCCCAATTGTGGTGGGAATCAGGCAAACCGCCAAAGCAATAAGCGTTGAAATAGGCAGAAGCACCCCGCTGTATTTGCCAATGGGATACAGCGTTACAATCACCGCCAAAAAGATGATGGTTAAGCTTACCAGCAGTGTATTGAGTGCAATTTCATTTGGGGTTTTCTTGCGGGACGCGCCTTCCACCAAAGCAATCATGCGATCCAAAAAGCTATTGCCAGGGTCGGAGGTAACGCGGATTTTCAGCCAATCGCTGGTTACGGTCGTGCCGCCAGTTACCGACGCAAAATCGCCGCCGGATTCACGCATCACAGGTGCTGATTCACCTGTAATGGCGGATTCATCCACAGAAGCGGTGCCTTGCACAACTTCACCATCGCTTGGGATGATTTCGTTGGCGTTTACAAGTATGATATCGCCCTTTTTGAGGTCGCCAGAGCTTACGATGGTTTCACTGCCATCACTGCCTAGCAAGCGCGCATCCGTTTGCTTCTGCGTCTTTTTCAAGGTAGCCGCCTGTGCCTTGCCTCTGCCTTCGGCAACAGCCTCCGCAAAGTTTGCAAACAGCACCGTAATGAGCAAAATGAAAAACACAAGGAGATTGTAAAGGCGCAGGCTGCCCATATCGCCCGCATCCCCAAACAAGCTTGGGAAAAGCGCTAGCACCAAAGTCAGCAGACAGCCAACCTCCACCACAAGCATCACGGGGTTTTTGATCATATACCTTGGGTTGAGCTTTACAAAAGAATCCCTGATCGACGACCAAAGAATGTCTTTGGTAATAAACTTTGTTTTTTTAAGCGTGCGCATGGTATATTCCATCCTCTCTTGGTTACAAGCTTTAGCTCCAAAGGGTGAGGTGCTCGGCAATGGGGCCTAGCGCCAACGCAGGAAAAAAGGTCAGTGCCGCAAAAATGTAGACCACTGCCACCATCACCAGTGAAAACCCAATGGTGTTGGTTTTGAGGGTACCAATGGTTTCGTTCACATGCCGCTTGCTCATGAGGGACCAAGCAATGGCAAGCTGCAGCACAATGGACAGGTAGCGGCCAAAGAACATTGCAAGCCCTGTGGTAATATTCCAGAAATAGGTGTTATCTGCCAAGCCTTCAAAGCCCGATCCATTGTTTGCGGCAGAGGATGCAAATTCGTACAGCACCTGCGAAAGCCCATGAAGGCCTGTATTGGTGATACCCGCAAGGCCTGCGGGGGTGGATACTGCAAGGGCAGAAAACCCAAGAATCAGCAAGGGATGAATCATGATGCACAAAACAATGAGCTTCATTTCGCGTCCCTCAATCTTTTTGCCAAGATATTCGGGCGTGCGGCCAATCATCAATCCGCAAAGGAACACGGCCAAAATGGCGTACATGATCATGTTCATCAGCCCTACGCCCTTGCCGCCAAAAACGCAGTTAAGCATCATGTGCAGCAGCGGAATCATGCCGCCAAGGGGCGTGAGGGTATCGTGCATGTTATTCACGGTTCCTGTGGTAAAGGAAGTGGTGGTGGTGGTAAAAAGAGCCGACTGCGCAACCCCGAAGCGCACCTCCTTGCCCTCCATACTGCCCATGGATTGATCCAGCCCAAGCTTTGCAAGGGCGGGATTGCCTGCCATTTCCGCATAGTAGCACACCAGCACGCCCACCAAAAACAGAATGCTCATGGCCGCGAAAATGGTGCGTCCTTCGCCGCCCATCCATGTGGGGCGCTGTGTGAGCGCATGGGCTTGAACCGCTCCGTTTTTCTCCTTTTTGCGGTTGTGAAACATGAGCCCAAAGGTGATGACGCTTGCGCCAGGCAACAGCATCATGGAAATCAGCTCCGCCAAATTGGTGATGATGTTGGGGTTTTCAAGCGGCGTTGCGGAGTTTGCTCCCAAAAAGCCGCCGCCATTGGTGCCCAAATGCTTGATGATTTCAAGCGCCGCAATCGGCCCCATTGCAATGTCTTGGTTCTTGCCTTCAAGCGTAAGCACCGTAGCATTAGGTGCCAGGTTTTGAGGCACGCCCTGCCACACCAGAAAAAGCCCCATGATCAGGCTGATGGGAAGCAGCACGCGGGTGGTAATGCGAACCATGTCCACATAAAAATTGCCCATGTCCTTTGAAGCGCCCGTCATGCCGCGGCAAAAAGCCATGCAAGCCGCATACCCTGTGGCGGCAGAGGTAAACATCATAAAAATAATCACAAGCATTTGCGAAAGGTACGAAAGACCGCTTTCGCCAGCATAATGCTGTAGATTGGTATTGGTGATAAAGCTGATCATGGTATTGAAGGAAAGGGACGGCTCCATTGCGCCAATGCCATTGGGGTTCAACGCTGGCAACGCTTGTATGCGCAAAACCAAGTAGCCCGCGCCTGCCATCATAGCGTTTGTAACAATCAGCGCCAGCACATATTTTTTCCAGCTCATGGTTTCGTCTTTTTGAATACCGCATATGCGGTAAATCAGCTGATCCACCCGATTCATCACAGGATCGGCAAAGGTATGCTGAGCCATGGCAATATGGTACATGTATTTGCCCATTGGGATCACAAGCACCACGAAAATGCCCAATGTAAGAATGATTTGCAACATCAGTTAGACCTCCTGCGTTTTTGCAGCTATCGCAAGCCAATTTAAAACTTTTCTGGATTCACCAGTGCATAAAGCAAGTAGCCTGCAAGCAATGCAATGATGATGACTAAAAGGATCATTCACCCATACCTCCTACTTTTTTAATTGGCGTTCACACCAATCCGCAAGCAGCTTTACCACAAAAAAAGAAGCAAGTACGATTGTCATCATGCTTAAATCCATCCAAAAATTCATTCAAAGTCCTCCCCCCTGCTCTGCCTTGGTACAGGGATCATTATGGGACCATTCGTGCTTGAATGGGATAAAGCTCTTTGGTGCCGCGTAAAGATTGCATAAGGATCTGTGTGTGATGCGAAGGTGTGATCCCCATCCACGAACGCCGCGCTTCTCATCCACGAATGCTGCACTCATCATCAATGAACGCAGCGTTCCCTGTAGGCACACCATATATGGTGTGCCTACAGGGATTCGATTCATTTGTCGTTCAGCCAAATCAGAGGATTTATGCGGAATAAGACAATTTCATGACATAGGAGTCTGTATGCTAAATGTAGAACAGAACAAATGTTGGCTCAATCATTATTCCTTTCGTTTTTTTGTAACGAAAATCATTTATATGCGTCTAATTGAGTGAAGAAAGCTTTCTGAATCCTTGGAGAGGGAGGTCGTGTGATTGCAAGAGATTGATGATGTCTATGAAGAATATCACGAATTGATTCATGCCTTTTTGCTTCGATTGTGTAGAAATGAACATCTTGCAGATGAAATGACGCAGGAAACGTTTTTTCGTGCATTAAAGCAATGGTCGCATTTCCGTGGTGACAGCAGCGTATCAACATGGCTGTGTACTATTGCAAAACATCTGTATTACGATACCATGCGCAAAAAGAATCCCGTATCGTTGGAAACAGTGCAGGAAAAGACAGTATCTGATATTGCAGAGAATTTTGTCCGTAAGGATCAATTCATGACGGCACAACATCTACTTCATAATCTTTCCGAGCCATATCGCGAGGTTTTTACATTACGTACCTTTTGTGACATGACGCATGCTCAAATTGGGGAATTGTTCGGGAAAAGCGATTCATGGGCACGGAGCACCTATTTTCGAGCAAGAAAACTTTTGTCTGATTTGATGAAGGAGGACGATACGATTGAAAGCTAATTGCAACATAGTGCGTGACTTGATTCCATTGGTGATCGATCATGCAGGAAGCACCGAGAGCGAAACACTGGTCAAGGAGCATGTGCAGGAATGTGAACCATGCAGCCAATATATGAAAGAGCTTCAAGCAGACTTGTCCTGTCATGAAGATAATGGTAAAATAGAGCAACAGAATTTCGATAAAGTTGCACAACAAATGCGTAGGAAGCGCTTTTTTCGCATCTTGCGGAATGTCATGATTGGTATCTTAGTAGGTATTTTGCTTGTCATCGTCGGGTTGCAGACCTGGACTCGACTGGCACAGGATTACACGATACCAGTCGGCAATGATGAGTACGACATTTCCCTTGCACAGTTAACAACCGGAGCAGTCGTTGTGAACGTGGATTATTATGGTAGCTATCTTTGTAGCGGTATAGATATCACGGAAGAAAAAAATCCAAATAGCATGAATATCATTCTCTATTTTTGCAACAAACGTTCCTTTATCAAACAATACATGGCTACGCCATATAAAAATTATAGTTGTATGGAAATTGCACCGGGTGATTTTCAAACCATTGGGGAAATTCGTCAGGGAACGCCAGAAGAGTACTGTGTTGTTTGGCACAAAGGAGATGTGGTGACATCTGCTTCGGATGAGCTGGAAACATATCTTCAGCTCGAAGACAGGTTTTCTGCTTTGGGACAGGTGCGTGATGGAAAATGGCTGATGAATGCGGAAGAACGGCAGCAAAGCAATGATATTCAAGCTCAAATGGATTCACTTCGCACAGTTGTTCCAGAGTGGAATCGCTGACATTCACTAGGCACCTATTCACGCTTCATCGTAGTAACAAATATTGAAAATCGATTTTATAAAACCGCAGAGTTTTCACAACTGCTGCGGTTTTTCTCACGCGCTTCCGAGCGCATGGTGTTGCCACGGACCACATCCAATTCGGCACTCGAAACATCTCGTATACCATTTTCAAAAAATATTTGACAAATTCTCTTTTACAGTCTAAAAAAGAAGCTGCGCTCCCTATCCACGAATGCTGCGTTCCCCATCCACGAATGCTGCGCTCCCTATCCACGAACGCCGCGCTTCTCATCCACGAATGCCGCGTTCCCCATCCACGAATGTTGCGCTCCCCATCCACGAATGCCGCGTTCCCCATCCACGAATGCCGCGTTCCCCATCCACGAACGCCGCGCTTCTCATCCACGAACGCCGCGTTCCCCATCCACGAACGCAGCGCTTCTCATCCACGAATGCCGCATTCCCCATCCACGAATGCTGCGCTCATAATCAATGAACGCCACGTTCCCTGTAGGGACACCATATATGGTGTCCGCCCAGTTAGCGTTCGGTAATTCCCTAAATATCCGCAGACATTGCCATATCGCCACACGTCAATACATGCAGCTCGCGTCCATGAATGCTGCGTTCCCAACGCAGCATTCATGGACGCGAACCACTTTATGGTCAACCACTCGCCTATGGCTTTGTTCCTTGACTTGAATGCATAGGGGGGAAACGCCAACCGGGCGGACACCATATATGGTGTCCCTACAGGGATTCGGGCATTCATGGGTAAAAGCTGCATGTATTGGCGTGTTGCTATGTGCTATGTGCTACGTGCTACGTGCTATGCGTTATATGCTATGTGCTTCGCCCGCGGTTTTCCCGTCCATGCAGGCATCATTCGCAGGTGTGCGCTACACGTATGGGTATGTTGCTATATGGGATGGCGGTGCGAACGAAGCTTTGTTCTGCTTTTGTTTAACGATGGATTTTGCATAACTATTCAAGTAATTCTGCACAAGGTGATGTCCCTATCCTCGATTTCAACATTGTGGATACAAAAAAGTACTGCCTATGCAGTGCTTTTTTGACGGCTTACCCTTCCCCTTGTGACATTGACATTGTTTTTATTGTGCTCCCAATGAAAAAGATGGTTTGCACTTCATCGCGCAAACCATCCCTCTTATTGGCACAGATATACCAGCCTTGGATCAGCTTATTCTGCGGAAACAGGCATGACGGTGGTGCCGATTATAGCAGCCACAGGTGCGTAATTTTCGTCGTTGATGGGCGAAAAATTGAAGGCCAGGACATTGCCGCTATCCATCATGAAAACAATACCCATGCTGTTGGCAGAGGTGAGGGTATATTCCAAGCAGGCCATACCATTGAGCTCGACCATGGCAACGTCGGTAGCGCCGTTGGCGGTATAAAATTCGCCCAGAGCGGCAAGCTCGGTAATGGGTTTGCCTTCCGCATCCATGGTGGCGGCATAGCCAATGGACATCATATTGGTCTGATCCGCATTGGCGTAGATTGCATAGGTGCCGGCTGCAGTCTGTTCTGCGGTTGCCTCAACAGCCTGTAAGCCATTGGGGAGGAAGAATTGCAGACCGAAGTCTTCAAGCTTAACAAACTCACCCTCAAGACCAGAGGCCTGCAGAGTGGCTTCATCATATGTAATGACATTGGTTTGCTCAGCCAAAGCAACGCTGGAGAAAACCAACAGCATCATGGACAGGATCAGGGAAAGAATTTTTTTCATTTTGTAAAACCAACCTTTCTATTCATCGCGATTAAAAGTTTGTTAGTAGAAACTCTCAATCATTGTTATTATAGAAAAAGCATTTCCATTTGTCAACCCCTTTTTATACAAGAATGTTGCATTTTTGTGGTGCAAAATTCATAAAATTCATTGGTATAGATGCATAGGAGGAAACCCCAACCGCCCAAAACAATCAATACCGTTCGCTCACCTGCGTAACCTTTGCCCCCGCCTCTGTTACGCTCACTTTGTACAGCAGGTTTTGAAAGGCAAATGTAAATTCCAAGCTCTTCCATGCTTTGGGCAGGCAGGGTTCTACACGCAATTCACCATTTTGAATGTGCATACCCCCAAAGCCCATCACCGCGCATTGCCACAGGCCGCCCATTGCGGCGGCATGTATGCCCGCTTGGGCAGAGCAGCCCTCGCGCAGGTCCACCGTCATGGCTTTTTCAAATAACCTGTACGCCTCTTCGCTGTTGCCCAGCTGTGCCGCTACAAGGCTGTGCGTGTTATAGCTCAAGGACGAATCGTGAACGCAGTGCGCTTCGTAGTAATCAAAATTGGCGGCTGCAACAGGCAGGGCATAAGCATCTGGAAATAAGGATAGCAGCGCCACCACATCCGCTTGCTTGCTCACCTGTAAGCCCTCCAGCTGTTTCATATTGTAGCGCTTTAAAATAGCGCCCACATTCCCTTTATAGGGGGCAAGGTCTATGCAGGGCAAGGCAAGCCAGCCATCTGCTTGGGGAATCAAGCCGTTTGCGCCTGCCTCAGGCAAATACCAATGCTTCACCGCATGCGAAATTTGTGCCAGCTCCTCCTTTCTTATCAGCGCAGGCAGGTTTTTTTCCCTCCGCCTTTGCGCCGCCACAAGCGCTTGACATAAATTCCAATAGGCAAGGTGATTGGTGTATGCGTTGTTATTGCTATCCTCGCTGTATTCATCGGGGCCAATGACATGCAAAACCTCAAAGCGCTTGGCTTCTTCATTCCATTGGGCGCGCGTTGCCCAATACAGCGCGGTTTCAAGCAGCATTTCGTCCCCATAACGCTCCATAAAATCAAGATCGCCCGTAGCTTCATAATATCGGCATATGCCAAAAGCCACGTCTGCATTGATATGAATCTCGCTTTTTCCTGTTTGAATGGCAATGGGTTTGCCTGTTTGCACATCGGGTTCGCCCTCGTCAGGTGTCATTTCCCCGTCGTCAATCCACGCGCTTTCCCATGGAAACAGCGCCCCTTCACAGCCGTTTTGCTTTGCCTTTTCCCTTGCCTTGGGCAATGTAAAATAGCGATACTTTAACAAATTGCGCGCAACCTGCGGCTGTGTGTACAGCCAAGGGCAAAATAGAAACATTTCCGTATCCCAAAAGGTATGCCCCTTGTAGGCCTCCCCAGAAAGCCCTTTTGCACCGATGTTCATTCGTTCGTCCGATACGGGGGTCATAACGCGCAGATGATAGAGCGCAAAGCGCAACGCTGTTTGATCCATCGGGTTTTCGCTGTCTATGCACACGTCGTGTAAGGTCCAATATTCCTGCCATGCGGCGGCGTTTTCGCTTGCGATTTTCTCAAAGCCCTGCTTGCGGGCATTTTCCGCTGTGGCTTGCGCACAGAGGGAGCACTCCTGCGAATCCCTTCCCGTTGCAATGCCCACATACTGCGTGAGCGTGATTTTTTCCCCTGGAAGGGCTTGCACGCCATACTTTAACCCAATGGCCGCGCGTTCCATGGCAATTTCCGTTTGCGCCTGCGAGCCTGCCAATGCGGCGGCTGTGCAAAGCGCAACGGGGATTTGGCTTTCAAGCGTGATTCCCTCAAGCCGCCAAAGCTCCTGTGCTTGAATACAGCGGCGCTCGTTGATCCTTACATGCTGTGTGCCGCTGTTGGTGGCTTGTCCATTGAGAAGCGGCGTAAGGGTCAAACTGCAAGCCTGCTGTGCTTCAAGGGTTAATTCCATGGCGCACAAATGTTGATTTGCAAGCGATACAAGCCTTCTGGCTGTACAGCGAACGCTTTGCCCCAGCTCGTTTTGCAAGGTAAAGCGCCGCGTAACCAAGCCCGTTTGTAAACAAAGCGTGCATTGATAGCTCTGCGCATCCGCCAGCACAACCGTTTTTTCATTGATGCACAAGCCCACAGAAAAGCACGCGGGAAGGTTAACAAGCTCACTCACATCCCCCATGGGCTTATCAAAAACGCCCGCCGCAAACAAACCCTCCTGCCGCCCCATGGTTTCCCATTCGGCCGCACAGCGCATGCCAATGGCGCCATTTCCTTGACAAAACAGCGCTTCATATTGTTTCTGTTCCTCCTCCTGCCAGCCAACCGCCTCAACACTCCATGGATGGTGAATCAGCTTGGTCATGTTCAAACCCTCCCCTTAATGATTTGCCATTTTATGTTTCGAAATAAACAATGCGCCAATTCCAACCGCTGTCAAGGCGAGCCATATCGCAAATATGCTTGACCAGCCCTGACCGTGATCCAGCATTTGACCAATCATGAACGAGGAAGCCCCCGCCGCCACATAGGAGGACGCATCCAAAAAGCCAGAAACAAAGCTCACCCTGTTTTCCCGCCAAAAGCGGAGCGGATACAGCCCGAGCAGCAGCGTGTTCACCCCATACATCAGCGTGCTGATAACCGCCAGCAATAGGATATACACGGCCGTAGAGGTACAAACGCGAAGCCATACCAAGCACAGCGCGCCAATCGCCATCATCATCCCCGCAAGCACCTCTGTTCGGAACCCTTTTTTGTTGAGCATGCCCATGAGCAAAACGCCGAAAAAGTTAGCAACGGGGATCACAAGCAGCATAATAGAGGCGGCTCCTGCCCCTATGTGATGCTGTTCCTCCAGCATCACAGGTCCCCACAAACCAATGCTGTCCTTTACCACCCCTTGCGCCAAGCACGCCACCATTACCACCAGCAAGCCCGAGGACAGTATAAAGGGCCGCAGCTTTTGAGGTTTTTCGGCCTGCGCACCGCTTTCCTGCACCATGGTTTGAATGGTAAAGCCCGCATCCGCCGCGCTGTTTTGCCCCCACCTGCCCCAGAGCACCGCGCCCAACAGCAGCAATAACCCCGGCAGCAGGAAGGTCCATTGCCAAGGCAAAACGGAAATCAATACGCCTCCGCCGCCCATGCCCAGCAATGAGCCTGCCATAATGGAAGTATTCAAGAACACGGCCATGGTTCCCTGCTGTTTAGGCGTAAACCATCTTGCCACAATGCGAAGCATGTTACACCATAGCAGGCTTTGCGCAAAGCCGTTCACGCTCCACAAAAGCAGCAATAGCACAGGCGTTTTCAAAAGCCCCATGCCAATATTGGAAAGCCCTGCCAAAATCACTCCGTAAAGAATCATGCGCTTGTTGTTTACATAGTCGCCCGCATAGCCGTTGATCAGCTTGCCTGCCGCATAGGTCCAATAAAAAAGCGTGCCCAATAAACCCAGCAAGGTTTTACTGCCAGAAAAAACACCCTGCATGGAGGATAGCGCCACAGATAAATTGGTTCGCCCTAAATAAGCCAGCGCATAGAGCAGCCAGCACAGCCAGAATATTTGAAGCTGCCGCCTGCGAAGCGGCAGTGCGACAGCTTGATTGCTTTGTGGTTGATTCACTTCAATTCTCCTTAGGCCTGCAATCGCAGTCCATCGTATGCGGCAAGCATGCCCATTTTTTGTGCCGCCGCACACAGCTGCGCATGGGTCAAGCCCCCATTGTGTGAAAAATGGTTGGCCGCAAATTGAGTATACTCGGTTGCACAGCCCATGGCAAGCATGCGTTCCCGCACTTTTTTGGCATCAGGCAAGCCCATGTGATACTGGCCGTCCGCATGCATGCCCATGGTGCAATCCAAGCTTACAATGTCTAAATGCTTGTGCTGTAAGCAATCCCACGTTTCGCTCGGAAACGCCCCTGAATCATGCGCATAAAGCAAGCTCTTTCCATCTTTTTCCACCAAATAAATCAGACATTTTTGCGCAGGATCATGCTTGGCAAGCAATGGGGTCACCCAATACCCTTCCACGGTTTGAAAGGGCACAAACTCTGTCACCTCCGAAAAAATCACGCGTTGGGTAAGGTTGGGGCTGTCGTTTTGCTCCATGGCACGCTCATACAGCCGTTTTACCTCGCCACAGCCATATACGGTCATAGGCGCTGGGTCACTGTCATGCGCATAGGGTTCGCCGCGCAAAATAAGCTCCAGCGGTTCAAAATGATCCTGATGCGCATGCGTTACAAGCACTGTGTGCACCTGCGCAAGCTTTAAGCCTCGGTATAGGCTATGCAAATAGGTATCAGGGCCAAAATCCAGCAAAAGCTGGTCATCCACCACGGCCTGTGCGCGGGTGCGAATGTCCTTGCCGCCCAATTGCGCCGCTCTTTGACAGCTTTCACAGCGGCAAAAGAGCGCAGGCCAGCCCTCTGCCGCGGCTGTTCCCAAGTAGGTAAGCTCCATCATGCCCTCCCCCTTTCCTTCTTTAGCGTTAGCCCTTTACCGCGCCGCTTGTTAAGCCCTGTATAATGTACTTTTGCGCAAATACGTACACCACCATAATGGGAAGCATGGAGAGCAGGAAGGACGCAAATGCCAGGTTATAATCAAAGGTGTACGAGGTTTTAAAATTGTATTGAAACAGCTGTAGTGTCCACATGCTTTTGGATTGGTTCAGCAGCAGCAGCGGAAGCATAAAATCATTCCAAACCGATAGGCCGTTTAGCACCAAAATGGTGGCCGTCATAGGCTTCACCAGCGGAAAAATAATGGAGGAATAGGTGCGCAATACACTACAGCCATCAATATAGGCGCTCTCCTCCAGCTCCACTGGTACAGAGTCCATATAAGCCACAAACAGAAACACCCCATCGCGCAAGGCAAATACCAGGTTGAGCACAATGAGTCCCCACATGTTGGACATGCCCATGGAGCTTGCAATTTTCACCAGCGGAATCATCACCACTTGAAACGGCACAAACAAGCCAATCACGAGGTAAATATAAGAAAACCGATAAAACCTGCTGCGCCGCATGTTGCGCGAAAGCGCGTAGGACAGCGCAGGAATCACCAGCGCCATAATCGCCAGCGAACAGCAGGTAACAATCAAGGTATTGCCCAAGTAACGGAAATAATCCTGCTTTTGAATCACCTCCGCAAAATTGCCCAAATAAAACTGACTGGGAAACGAGAAGAAATTCGCCGCAGACTCCTCTCTTGTTTTGAGCGCTGTAATCACCGTGATGTACAGGGGCATGGCAATCAATAGGCAGCCCATTCCCAAAAACAAATATTTGAAAAAAGAAGCTAGCTGATCGCGGCGAAGCTTTGTCCCTTTTTGAGCGATTTTATGCTGTACCATTGTCATTCCCCCTTCCTGCGTGATGATTTGAATTGAAAAAAGGATACCAAGCACACCAGCGCAAAAATGACAACGGATTGGGTAATGGCGTAGCTAAACCTTGTATTCACAAAGGCGTTTTCATAAATCAAAAAGGCGATGGATTGCGTAGAGCCAGCCGGCCCGCCGCTGGTCATGACCATGATATAATCATAAACCGTCAAGCCTTCCTTGGTTACCAAAATAATGCACACGCTGAGCACGGGCATAAGCAGAGGCAATGTAATCTTAAAAAAACGATGGATTGCATTTGCGCCGTCAATTTCAGCGGCTTCATATAAATCCCCGGAAATGTTCTGCATGCCTGCAATCAGCAATACCATCGGTATGGAAACGCTTTTCCACACATGTACAAACAAAATACCCCATATGGCTGTAGAGGAGCTGGATAAAATATTTTTGCTTAACCAATCAATTTCAAGCGCCTTGCCAAGCACGGGAATTGCGCGGTAATACAGCTCGTTAAATACCAAGCCGATGGTAATCAGGCTAAGCGTAGCGGGAAAAAAGAAAGCGGCGCGAAAAAAAGTTTGCCTCTTGATTTTGGAGCATAAAAGCACTGCAAGCAACAGCGCAATCACATTGACCGCAATCACCAAAATCACCGTATACTCCACCGTAAAGCCAAGCGCGTTTTTAAACACACGGTCGCTAAACAGCTTCGCATAATTTTTGAAAGCCACAAAGTCATAGGTTTTGGCATATCCATTCCAGTTGGTAAAGCTGTAATACAAGCCATAAACCACCGAAAACACAAAAAACACGGTATACAGCACAAGCGGCGGCAGTGTAAACGCCAAATAAGTACCGCGCCCCGCACGCATGGGGCTTTTGTTTCGTTTGGGAGCCTCCGTCATGAGTTGCTCCCTCCTTTCAAAAAGGGCGGATACCCCAATGGTGGAGTATCCGCCCCGCAAATCAAATCAGTGATGGGGCAATGTTGTTTTGGTCAGCCTCATTCCCATTACTGGTTGTAGCTATCCAAAATCAAGGTGTTCAGGTTTTCCAGCCAAGCATCCACATTGCCGTTGTCAATCAGCTCTTGGTTCAAGTTGCCATAGGTTCCGCCAAAGCCCGCAGGCCAGCTGTTGGCAGGCACGGAAATGGTTTTGCCCGTTTGAATGTAATTCACAAACATGTCATCAAACTCAGCCTTGTTAAACGCAACGCCCTTGATGGCGGAAGGTGTGCCGTCGTAATCGGAAAACTTCTGTGCGTTTTCGGGGTTGCAGCAGAATTCCACAAACTTCTTGGCCGCTTCAGGGTATTGCGTGGTTGCGCTGATGGAGAAGGCGGTATCCACGTTAATGCCCAAGCGATCTGTAACCGCATCGGTGCCAAAGTCGGGGTAGCGGAACATGGCAAACGCAAGCGCCGGATTGTTCTTCACAATTTCGGGATATGCGAAGGTACCAGAGAAGAACATCGCCGCTTTGCCGTTGGCAAAGTCCGCAATGGATTGCTCGTAGCCTGTGCCGAGGTTGTCTTCTTGACCATAGGTGCGAAGCTTCACAATGGTTTCAGCCATCAAGCGAAGCTCGGCGGAATCCTGCGCGGTGGTTTCGCCTGCGCCGATTTTTTCAAACAGACCCACGGGATCTGCCAGCATGGTTACGCTGGCACGATCGCAAAACTGGCGAACCGTCCATACGTCCTTGTCGGGGAAGGTGAAGGGGGTCACACCCGCCGCTTTAAACTTTTCGCAAACTGCGTAAAGCTCATCAATGGTGGTAGGCACGGTTACGCCCTCTTTTTCAAACAGCTCAAGGTTGTAATACACACCCAGCATGTTGAGCGACAGCGGAATGGAATAAGCCTTTCCATCCAGCAGGCTCAATGCAAGAATGCCGTCATCCACGTTTTCAAGCATTTTTTCGCCAGTCAAATCCATGATAAAGCCAGCCTTCACTTGCTCGCGGAAAGCCGCCTCCAAGGGAAAGGTGCTGAACACATCAGGAACCTGCTCGGAAGCCATACGCGTCATCAGTACGGTTTCAGCATCGGGCACATTGGTATGCTCAATTTTGATGTCGGGGTTGAGCTTTTCAAACTCTGCAATCAGCGCCTCGTAATAGTCGTTTCCCTCGTCCTTCATTTGAAAGAACTCGATGGTTACAGGCTCTGCAAACGCCGCAGACATTGCTGTCAGGCACAGCACCAAGGCAAGTACCACGCTCCATACCTTTTTCATTGAAAATCCTCCTTTTATTTACCGACGCGCTCTTTGCGTCTTGTTGATGGGTTCATTATAAAATATCGGCCGCCGCTATGACACACGGAAACTGACTTGCTTGCATGTAAGAAAACTTACTTTCGGTTTTTTAAGGCTGTGGATTTGTTTCTTCTTGCTCACGAAGCATGCGCGGTGTTTCGCCAAAGCACTTTTTAAAGTTTTGAATAAAATAAGAAGTGCTTACATAGCCAACCATCGCCGCCACTTCATTCACACTCATTTCAGTGCTTAACAGCAGTTCCTTTGCTTTGCGCATGCGCACAGATAGCAGATACTTTGAAAACCCAACGCCCGTTTCCGCTTTGAAAAGGCGGCTTAAATAATTGGGGTTCATGTAGTATTTTGTAGCCGCCAATTCGTTAAGGGACAAATCGCAAAAGTAGTTGGACTGTAAAAAAGCTTTCATTTCCTCGATCAAGCTATCTGTTTGCGGATTGGGTGCGGCTTTTGCGGGCACAAGCAGGCTTTCCAGATAATCCAGCAATTGCTGTTTGCTTTCAAAGTCATCCAGCTTACGCGGCACTTGAATATCGCCTTTTTCAAGGCTCATGCTCAGGCACAGGCTAAGCAAATCACAATACAGCTGTTCCAAGCCATCGGGGGTAAGGGCTGGGTAGGAACGAAGCTTTTGCGCTAAAAGCTCCTCAAGCCCCTCCAAACGGCCAAGCATCAGCTTGCCGTGCAGCAGGCGAAGCTCGTCGGCAGAAAGCGGGCGTTTGGTTGGTTCCAAGGGTCTTATATAAGGAAAGCTTCGTTCCTTGGGGTAAGCAATGCGCAGGTTCAGCGCCGATTTTGCTTGTGCAAAGCACTGCGGCATTTCCGCAGGCTCTACCGTAGGCAAGCCATAGCCTGCCATCAGCACAAGACCCTTCGCCCTTGCTGTTTCCATGCTCAGTTTAAGCAAGTCCTCCCCTACCTGCTTGGTAAACAAAGCCATGGGGCGTTCCTCATAATTGCATAACAGCAGCATCCACCACCCTTTGCGAAGCATGTCGCCATACAAAAGCACGTCCTTTGAAAAAACCTGCTCAACCATTTTGCGCAGTGCTTGATATTCTATCTCTTTACAGTACAGCGCCGCCGTTATATAGCCCTTTTGAAGCACCTCGTCAGGCACCAAAGCACAAGGCTCTGCGCCCTCCGTGCCCGATAAATAGCGCATCATTCGAAAGCAATTGCCTACGTACTGCATTTCGGATTGCTTTTGTTTTTCACGGCCTTCGGTTCCAAACAGCTTTTGAACGCCCTCTAAGGATGCCACCAATTCTTCTTTTTTTAATGGCTTTAACAGGTAGCGAAACACCCCGTTGGCTATGGCCTTTTGTGCATATTCAAATTCTGCATAGCCTGTGACCAATATGGTTTTAACCGTCGGATATTCCGCATGCACCGTCTGCGCAAGCTGTAAACCATCTGCGCCTGGCATTCGAATGTCCAAAATCAACACATCTACCGCCGTCTGTGCAAGCAATGTAAGCACGCGCGCCCCATTGGCGCAAAGCTCCACAATTTGGGATTGGGGATCCCATTCCAGCACCATTTTTTCAACAGCCTTACGCGCATAAAACACATCATCCGCAATGATAAAACGCATGCTTAGCCCTCCTTCATTGTGTGGTAGGGGATGGTAACCGTAACAGTGGTGCCCTCCCCTTCGCGGCTATCCACCCACAGACCGTAGCTTTCGCCAAAATACGCTCGCAAGCGTAGGTTTACGTTGAGCATGCCAATATTGCCCTCATCCGCTTCGCCATCAGGCGCTTCATTGGGGTGGGCGCAACGCGCTTGCAGTAGCAGGAGCTTGTCGGGCGGAATGCCCGCGCCATCATCTGCAACCGTGATGATTAGGTTTTGCGCCTGAGGATAAGCCGCTATGCATATTTTTCCATCCCCCGTGCTTTTGGCAAAGCCATGCTGAAAGCAATTTTCCACCAAGGGCTGTAACAGAAATTTGGGAAGCTGCTGCTGCTGAACCAAGGGGTCAATGTTATACACCACTTCAAGCTCTCCGTTCATGCACATGCGTTGAATATGAATGTAACGTTCTACCTGCATCACCTCTTCCTTCAGCATCACATGCATTCCCCCGCTGATGCCGTAGCGGAACAAATCCCCCAGGCTGGTGGCAATATCGGAAATTTCGGGCACATCCTCCAATTCCGCTATGGAGGTGATGAGGTTTAAGGTGTTGTATAAAAAGTGCGGGTTGATTTGGCTTTGCAGCATTTGAATTTGTGCCTTGCGCTGCATGTCTTTGGATTCATATTCCCGCAGAATGCTTTCGTGCAGCTTATGAACCATTTGGTTAAAGCCTTGAATCAGCTCGCCCATATCATCCTGACGCTGTACAAGCTCCGTAATGGGCTGCAAATCGCCCTGCTCCACCCGCTTCATACCCGTTTGAAGCACGCGTATGGGCTTGGTCATGGCAATGGAAAGCACAAAGCTAACGGCCGCAAAAACCACCAGCATCAAAAACACCGTCATCAAATAAAACATCAGCCCATGGTAAACCTGTATATTCACCGTTTGAATGGGTACATAGTTCAGAATCGTCAAATCAAACGGCTTACAATGCGTTGCCGCGCACAGAAAGCGCTCGCCCTGAACCGCTATTTCAAAAAGGGTGCTCGCCTTGTGTGCAGGCAAAGCTTCACGCCGCATCATTTCCGCACAGATGCTCTCGCCTATGGAGGCAGAATTTCCCTCGTTTTGAAACAAAACGGAACCGTTTTGAACCGCTAAGGTGTTTACCTGCTGGCCAAAGGTAAGCACGTCAAAGTTTTTGGCCAGCTTTTTCATATCAATATTGATAAAGCCATAGCCCACCGAATGAAAGGTATAGCTGCTTAGTATTTGAAAAGCGTAGGTGATTGTTTGCACATTTTGTTGGTTGATCACCGTATGATAGGCGGGCGTTACATAGGTTCTGGCATTGTTTTTCTGCATATGGTGTACAATTTGCTTAAGCCCGTCCAGATAATCCTGATGGTAGCCCGCGCCGCTGAAAATTTGTCCCGAGTGGGTCAGATAGGCAATGCTTGATAAATTGGGGTTTACCTTCACCGATAGCACGTTCTTTTTAAGCTCCCGAAGCGTTGCTACATATTCAGCGCGTCCCATGTAAAAATCGTTTTCCACAGCCGTGATCATGTCCTGATTCACCAAGTACATGGCGGATGAATAACGGATGTCCTGCATAACGTCGGTCAACTTGCCGTTGATGATTTCATTGGCCTGCAAAAGAATTTCGCCGTGCCTTGTGTTTTCATCCTCCGCTGTTTTGTTCATGAGCACCACAAAAAGTATGGTAAGCAGCAGCAGTACGAGCAGCACATAGGTAATTAAGATTTTTCGCTGCATGGGAATCCTTTTATACCATCGCATTTCATCCCCCCTATCCTTTCAGTGTAATAAAGTCATTGTGCGAAGTCAATCACCCTGCGCAAAAAGTAAGGTTTCGAGCATACAAAACTGACCTTTTTGCCATTGGGTTTGCGCCCATACAAAGCATTTGCTATAATGCAAGCATATTCAAGCAAATGGAGGTCATTCCTGATGAATGAAGCATGGTGGAAGGAAGCGGTGGTCTATCAAATCTACCCGCGCAGTTTTATGGATAGCAACGGGGACGGTATAGGCGATTTGCAAGGGATCCTTCAGCGTCTGGACTATCTGCAAGAGCTGGGCATAACCGTCATCTGGCTTTCACCGATTTACCAATCCCCCAACGATGATAACGGTTACGACATCAGTGATTACTGCAAGATCATGACGGAATTTGGCACCATGGCAGAATTTGACGAATTGCTCACCCAGCTTCACAGCCGCGGCATTAAGCTGATGATGGATTTGGTGGTCAACCACACCAGCGATGAGCATCCATGGTTTCAATCTGCCATAGCCGATCCCCACAGCCCTTACCGTGATTATTATTTTTTCCGCGATGGCAAGAATGGGCATGAGCCAAACAACTGGGCCAGCCATTTTGGGTTTTCCGCGTGGCAGCGGGAGCCAAGGTTTGGGCAGTACTTTTTGCATCTCTACACCAAAAAACAGCCCGACCTCAATTGGGATTGCCCCGCCGTGCGGGAAGAGGTGTACCGCATCATGGAATTTTGGCGCGACAAGGGCATTGACGGCTTCCGAATGGATGTCATCAACTATATTTCAAAGGTTGCAAAGCTGCCTGATATGCCGGGGGATGGTCTGCAATTGGCCAGCCCGTTTTTTGCCAACGGCCCTCATGTGCATGCGTATTTGCAGGAGATGAATCAACGCGTGCTCAAGGGGCATTCCCTGATGACCGTAGGCGAAATGGTTTCCGTTACCACACAGCAAGCAAGGCAATATACACAAGAGGATCATCACGAGCTAAACATGGTATTCACCTTTGAGCACATGTACTTAGATGCCATCGGCGAGGACAAATGGAAAACACGCCCATGGCAGCTTCGGGAGCTCAAGCAGGTCTTTGGCAAATGGCAAAAGGACTTGGCGGACGGCTGTTGGAACAGCCTATACCTTAACAATCACGATCAGGCGCGCATGGTCAGCCGTTTTGGAAACGACCGTGAGTTCCGCGCGGAAAGCGCGAAGCTGTTGGCTACCTTTTTGCACACCTTGCAGGGCACGCCCTTTGTGTACCAAGGCGAGGAGCTGGGCATGACCAACATCCGCTTTCAGTACATAGAGGAATATCAGGATGTGGATACCTTGAACCACTACCATGAAGCCGTAACCCTGCAAGGGCAGGATCCGCAAGCCGTTATGCAGAGCATTTATTGGAAGGGGCGTGACAACGCACGCACGCCCATGCAATGGGACAATACGCCAAATGCAGGTTTTACCACAGGCAAGCCGTGGCTCAGCGTAAACCCCAACTATACAGAAATCAACGCGCAAGCACAAAGGAAGGACGAGCAAAGCGTTCTATGCTATTATCGCCAGCTGATTGCCCTGCGAAAAACGCACAAGGTAATGGTTTATGGGGATTATGAGCCTATTTGTGAGGATGACCCCAAGCTTTATGCCTATTTACGCCGCTACCAAAATCAATGCTTGCTTGTTTTACTGCATTTTGGAACCACGGAAGCAAGCTTTCAGCTGCCTGACGGCGTTGTGCGCGGCAATGAAACCCTTCTGATTAGCAACTATGCCGCTCGTCCCCTATCCAGCAGAATCACGCTCCGCCCTTATGAAGCACAGGTGTGGATTGGGTAGCGGGTTAGCAAAAGGCAGTACATGAAAGTGTACTGCCTTTTGCTATTGAGGTATCGCATACAACACACCATACCGCACGGAACGGTCAAGACCGTTCCCAGCAAAATCATCCGATTTGGGGCAAACCGTCCAACGCCGCTTTGAGTTCCGCATCCGTCGGTTCCGAATCACTCATCAGCCCATCGTTGTACTTGCCATAGGCATACATGTCAAAATAGCCCGTGCCCGTTAGCCCAAAGAGTATGGTTTTGGCCTCGCCTGTTTCCTTACAGCGTATGGCTTCATCCATTGCCACACGAATGGCGTGACTGCTTTCTGGCGCGGGCAAAATGCCCTCGCAACGCGCAAATTGCTCTGCCGCCTCAAACACGCTTGTTTGCTCCACCGCACGCGCCTCCATCAGGCCATCTGCGTACAACTGGCTGAGCACACTGCTCATGCCGTGGTAGCGCAAGCCGCCTGCATGGCTTGCCGAAGGAATAAAGCCGCTGCCCAGCGTGTACATTTTCGCAAGCGGACACACCATGCCCGTATCGCAATAGTCATAGGCAAATTGACCGCGTGTAAAGCTAGGACAGCTCCTAGGCTCCACCGCAATGAACTGATAATCTGCCTCGCCGCGGATTTTTTCACCCATGAAGGGGCTGATCAATCCGCCCAAATTGCTGCCGCCGCCCGCACAGCCAATAATGACATCGGGATGAATGCCGTACTTGTCCATGGCGGTTTTGGTTTCAAGGCCGATAATGGTTTGATGCACCAGCACCTGCGAAAGCACGCTGCCCAGCACATAGCGGAAGCCATCGGTGGACGTGGCCGCTTCCACCGCTTCGCTAATGGCACAGCCCAAGCTGCCAGGCGTGCCCGGATGCTTTTGCAAAATGGCGCGCCCAACCTTTGTATCCATGCTAGGGGACGGGGTTACGCTAGCGCCGTAGGTGCGCATCACCTCACGGCGAAAGGGCTTTTGCTCATAGCTGCACTTGACCATGAACACCTTGCATTCCAAATCAAAATACGCGCAAGCCATGGCAAGGGCTGTGCCCCATTGCCCCGCGCCTGTTTCCGTACATACGCCGCGAAGCCCCTGCTGTTTGGCATAGTACGCCTGCGCAATGGCGCTGTTGAGCTTGTGACTGCCGCTGGTATTGTTGCCCTCAAACTTATAGTAGATTTTAGCGGGCGTATCGAGCTTTTTTTCAAGGCAATAAGCACGCACCAAGGGGGACGGACGGTACATTTTATAGAAATTGCGAATGTCCTCTGGAATGTCAAAATAAGCGGTGGTATCGTCTATTTCCTGCTTTGCAAGCTCATCGCAAAACACAGGGCGGAGGTCATCCACCGTCATGGGCTGAAATGTTGTGGGGTTGAGCAAGGGCGCGGGCTTGCGCTTCATATCAGCGCGAAGATTGTACCATTGTTTAGGCAGTTCGCTCTCATCAAGATATATCTTGTATGGTATTTCCATTTTCACAAGTTCCTCCCTTTTGATATCACAGGTCTTGAAAAGGAAGATAGCATAGAATGGGTGGGTTGTCAATGGAAAACGAAAGACTGTAGGGCTGAGGCACGGTTACCGTTTTTCTCGCGCCCTTTTGGCCTCTAGCAAAGCATCCGCTGTTTGTGCGGCCGCTTGCTTGCGTGCCTGTTCCTCCGCCTGCCTCCGATCGCGCTTTCGCACAGCCCTGTTCTTCTGAACCGTTTCCTCCGCCGCACTAGCGGTGCCTGTCTTTTCGCTCTCTGGCTTCTTTTCTTTACCCGTCCAGCGCTTCCACAGCTTGGCGGCTTCCTCCTCCCAAGGCAATTTGCGAAGCGCAATGTCTAAAAGAAGCAAGAGCATCGCAAGCGCACAGAGCCATGGAAGCATTTGCTTGCGTGCCTTCGCCATAGGAATGGGCGTGTTCCACAGCCCATCCTCCAGGGCAAGCTCTTTGCCGCCCGTTTGCTCGCTGAGCGCGGCCAAATGCATTCCTTCCGTGCTCCGCAGGTCATATTCCTGTGCAAAGCCCTTCACGGCTCCGCTTTCCTGTGAACGTACCCCTGTATCCCCCATGGTTTGTGTTACGCGCAGTGTATACACGCCCTGCTGGGCGGCCAATGCTTCGCCCTCAAAAACCCCTGGTTCCACCTCGCTCAACGGAAGCTTCTGCTCCTTGCCCTCTGGCGAAACCACGGTTGCCATGGTCACAAGCTCCGACAATTCCGTTCCTTGCTCGCTTTCGTTTGCCGTTGCCTGTTCATCCACCGTATAGGTAAGGGTCATTTGGTCGTTGGCTATGGAAGCGGAAAGGGTGCCTTCACGCTGTGCTGACGGCAATACCTTCGCCACCATACCGCCAAAGAAATTGGGGCCCTGCTCCCAGCGCAAATAGTTTTCGCTCCACGCGCCCTCAGCGTCGCTCGTCCATGCCAGCACTTTTCCCGCGCCTACGTTCCACCACGCCAGCAACGGATCTTCACGATCGCTTGTAAGCGCCACATTTGCAGTGGATTTTTCAACCGTGCTTAAATAGCCGTTCAGCATTGGCAAACCCTCATAAGCCGTAAGGGCTGAATTTTCTGTTATGAGCGGCGTGAAGCTTCGGTTTTGAACATAGCTTCCACCCGCCAGCATGGTTTCCTTTGTAAAGATTTTGGGGATGTTATCAAATTCGTTTGCTTCATAGGCTCGCCCGCCGCCAAGGGTGGACAGCAGCTTCATCAGCTGTGCATTCGCATCGGAGCCCACCGCCACGGTGGTAAGCGTAATGCCTGATTTGCTCATGGCCAACGCAATTTTTTCAAACCCCACATCCCCAGGTTGGCCGTCCGAAAGAAAAATCATATGCTTTTGCGGTGTGTTTGTCTCTCTTAATGTATCCAATGCCAAGCTGAGCGGCGAATAAAACGCCGTTCCCCCATCCGCACGGAGGGTTCCAATCAAGCTTTGTACAGCGCTCACATTTGCGGCGCTTTGGAAGGGAACCACCCATTTTGCGGCATCGTCAAAGCCAATCACCCCAATTTGATCCTGCGCTCCAAGCACCTCCACCGCGCGGAGCGCCGCTTCCTTGGCCACTTCAATGCGGGAGGTACCATACTGTCCCATGGTCATGCTCCCCGATTTATCAATGGCAATGATGAGCGAAAGCGCAGGCATTTGCAATTTGTTGCGCACGTCAATGTTGACTGGCAGCAGCGCTTCTAAAATGCTTCCGCGATAACCGCCCAGTGCATAGCTGCTATCCCCGCCCAAAACGCAAAGCCCGCGCCCCAATGTGCGCACGGCGGCATCCAGCGCCTGCCATTGCGCCGCAGTAGCCATGTCAATGTCAATGTTGTTGAGCACAACCGCATCGTAGCTCAAGTAACCGTCAGCATTTGAGGGCAATTCCGCAGGGCTTAACAGGTTCACCTTCATGCCTGTTGCATCCAACAGCCTGCGCACGTCGGCATTTTGCGAAACCAGCAAAACATTGGGCGCACCCAATACACGCGCGTAGGCGCTCGCGTTGTTATTTCGGCTTTGAGCATCTCCTTGGCACATCAGCTTTGCTTCATAGTTAACAACGCCCGTTTTTTGAGCAACCTCGGAAAATGCAAAGCGGTTTTCCCCTTTTTGAAGTGAAACCTCACGCGTAGCGGTGATTTCCCCATTTTGATAGAGTGCAAGCGTGCCGCTCATTTCGCTGTTTGCATCAATCAACACCTGCAATGAAATGCTTTGCCCCAGATAAGCCTCTTTGGGCGCAAGCAGTTCGCTCATTTGCGCATCCTTTTCTTGAGCGTTGGCAAAGGAAAGCGTATCCACATGCAAGCCATGCGCGTTTAACAAACGGACGGTGGAAGTGCTCGCCACCGCCTGATCATCGCTTAACACTGTAATACCGCCTGCGCCTTCTGATGGCATCAGGGCACTGGCCAAGAGCAGTGCATCGTCCAGCAGGCTGGCTGTACCGCCTACGGCCGCATGTGCGCCTGTAAACGCGGGGTTTTCTTGCAGGGGAACCTCCACCATGGCATTTTGTCCAAAGGCGATCACCCCCGCCTCCTGCCCTGCGGGGAGCTCTGCAAGCGCGGTTTTGAGCTTGCTTTGCATGCTTTGCCTTTGTGCCGCAGTCGAATCCGATACATCCAACAGCACCCAGCGCGTTACCCTGCCCGACGCAATCAAAACAGAGGGTGCCGCAATGGCCAGCACCAATAGAACGGTTAGCAACAGCCGCATCCAAAGGGATACCCGCCGCTTGAGTGAAGGCGCGCGGGTGCGGGTTCTGCGGTCAATCAGCACAACCGCAATCAGCCCTACGGGAATCAACAGTAACGCCCAAGGGTAGGTAAAATCAAGCCCCACGACGGCTCACCTCCCATTCCAGCAGCAGCACCACAAAGCAGAGCAACAGGATAAGCGGCGTCCATTCACGCCCCGCTCCCTGCGCGGGCGCTTGCGCGTGAGCCTGCGCCGTTTGCGGCGGAGCCACGCTGTTTGTATCGCTTTCCTCGGGCGGAATATGCAGCGCAAAAGCCGTTTGCCTTGTGCTTCCGTCCGCATAGGCTTCCTCAAGCGTATAGAGCCCAATTTCGTCCGTATCGGTAAGTGCTTGCCCCACCAGCGCCGCTTTTTTGCCCGACGGGGTATTCACATTGGCGGATATGGTGCGCTCGTTCAGCTTTGGCACAATGGTGTTGCCGCAGTTCGCCTGCACCGCCGCCTCTAAGCTATCAGGCAGTAGGTAATGGAGCAGATTTTGCATCAGCACTGGAAAATCTGCCTGCAGGGGCAGGTTGCTGTCATGCAAATCAAAGCCCAGCACGGCGGCGCGGCGCGCATCCTGCTCATTGATGGATAAAAGCGCATTGCCTTGGGTTTCCAGCACCTTATGCCCCCCACGCACGGGCTGATACGCTCTGATCGCAATGCTTGTCAGCAACAAATTTTCGCAGATTGCCTGCGCGTTTTTGTCCGTGCCTGCGCGGAGCGTGCCAACCATTGTGCTCTGCTTCCCAACCGACAAGCCCAATAGCTCACGGCTTGGTGCAATGGCCAGAACCGCGCCTGTTTCAGGCCATTTTTCAGGCGTTAACCCATCGTAAACATACAAGTCAAAGCCGTCAGCCGCTTCTGCATCCGCCTTTGCGGCCTTGACAACCGTTAGCCCTGCCCGCAGTGCCAAAGCATGCTCCAAAAAAACATTGCCCTGCGTTACCAACAGCGCTTGATTGCCTACAGGCGCTTGCACAGCCGCATAACGCGCGTCATCCTCGGGCAATGCATCTGCCTGTGAAAAGCGCACGGTTACACGGCTTGCATTGGCAGGTGCCAAAAAGTGAACGCTTTGCTTGGCATTTTCAGGGAGAGCTATGGTGCGCAAATCACACAATACGCCATCTGCATAGCATTCCATTTCAGCGTTTGTTTCAGCGCCTAGGTTCTGCACCTGCGCAAATGCGGAAACACCTTCTTCGCCACGGCTTAAACGCAACGAAAGAATGCTTCGGTTGGGTGTGGGCTTGCCTGCCGTGAGTACATTCACCGTGGGACTTGCCGCAACGTAGCGATCGGATAGCACATAAATTTGCAAATCAGGCAAATCACGCTGCATGGCAAGTGCAAGCGCAACCGCACCCTCCACATCTGCCGATGAATTCTGTGCCTGCAAGCCCCTGATCGCGCCGCGCACCGCCGCCAAATCTCGTGAGCGCACAAGGGTCTGCGAAAAATGCTCGCCCGCCGCAAGCACCGTTATGGCGTTTTCTTCATGAAAGCCATTGAGCATTTGATAGGCCTGCTCCTTGGCGCTGTCTAAGCGGGTATGCCCTTCGGTAATGGTTTTCATGCTTGCGGACAAGTCAAACACCAGCACCGCTTCCCCTTGTACCCCGCCAACGGCGGCGGGGCGCATGAGTGCAATCGACAAAAGCACCACCAGCAAAAGCTGTAACCAAAGCAACAGCTTGCTTCTAAGCCTCTGAAAGGGCTTGCTCGCCCTAAAGGGTTCCTCCGCCCTGCGCCAAAGCAGAAGGCTCGGCACGGGTGTGCGCTTGGCTCGTTTGCGCAGCAGATAAAGCGCAATCACAGGCAGCAAGCCCAGCAAAGCCCATGCGCCAGCGGGGTTCAACCATTGCATTCTCGACACACCTTCTTTGGTTGATGCTTTGATACGGATATCAAAGCAAATTATGAATCCTTAATCAGCCCTGCACGGCTTAATTCGCGAAGCAATTGCGCTTCAAAGGGGCTTTCGGGAATCAAAAAAGCATGGGAAACGGCATGAGCGCGGCAGTAGTCGCGCAATGCCATTACATACGCCTGTGCCGTTTCACGGTAGCGCTTGAGCCGCCCATAGCTTGCGCTCACGGGAAAGGTTTCCCCCGTTTCACTGTCCACAAGCTCAGCTTCCCCCTCCAATGTAGGCTCCCATTCCTCACGGCTCCAAAGCTGCAGCACGCTTACTTCTTGTTTGCGATAGCGCAGGGATTGCAAAGCGCGTTCAAAGCCATTTTCACTCAGCATATCACTCAAAAGCACGCAAAGTCCGCGTCCTTGGGGCAACGGAAGGCGCGGCAGAAGCTGATTCAAATCCGCTGTGCCTTCTGGCGCAAGAGCCTCAAGAAAATCGGTCACCTCCGCATAGCCTTGCCGCCCGCATAGTGAACGCGTATGCTGAACTGCATCATTTTGCAAAGCATACACCGTCACGCGATCCCCTCCGCAAAGCGAAAGATAGCTTAGCGCCTGCACGAGCTGTTTTGCCGCGTCCCATTTGCTCGGCGTGCCAAAAGCCATGGATGCGCTCGCGTCCACAATCAGGTTGACGCGTTGCTCCTGCTCCTCCATAAACAGCTTCAAAAACAGCTTGTCAAAACGCGCAAAGGCATTCCAATCCACACGGCGAACGTCGTCGCCCTCCGCATATTCACGAAAATCCGAAAACTCCACACTGCTGCCCAGCGCTTTGGAGCGCCTAAGACCGCCCGCTCCGCCCGCGGCAGGGTGTTTCATGCGCAGGGCAAGCATATCCAAACGTTTAAGAAAAGCATCGATCAGCATGGCGTTCACCCACGGGCAACGGTGGTAATCAGCTCCGCTATGATGCCCTCCGCCGTGTCCCCCTGCGCCATGCCTTCAAAGCTCAGCGCAATGCGGTGGCGGAGGCAAGCGGGCGCAACCGCTTCCACATCCTCAAACGCCACATTGTAGCGCCCATGAATGAGCGCACGCGCACGCGAAACTGCTATCAAAGCCTGTGCGGCACGCGGGCTTGCACCAAAGCGCACGGAGCGTTTCACATGGTCGGGGCTCGCATCCAGCTCTGGATGGGTTTGCACGACCAATTGAAGCGCAAAATCGCGCACAGCCTGTGCAATGGGCACCTCCTGCGCCACAGAGCGCAAGGTGAGCAAGGTTTCTGCATTGGCTACCTGCTGTGCATGCTCAAGCTGCGGCGTTGTGGTCAGCCCTACAATGTCGCTTAATTCCGCCAAGCTTGGAAACTCCACCTGAATTTTCAGCATGAAGCGGTCCAGCTGCGCCTCTGGCAAGGGATAGGTGCCCTCCTGTTCCATGGGGTTTTGCGTCGCAAGCACAAAATAAGGCTCGTTCAAGCGGTGCGTTTCCCCCGCTACGGTTACGGAATGCTCCTGCATGGCTTCAAGCAATGCCGCTTGTGTTTTGGGCGTTGCGCGGTTGATTTCATCCGCCAGCACAATGGAAGCAAACAACGGTCCTTCCCGAAAACGGAACGCATTGCCCTGCTCTGTTTTGACAATCAGGTTGGTGCCTGTAATGTCGGCAGGCATCAGGTCGGGTGTAAACTGAATGCGGCTAAAGGGCAGGTCAAACACGCGTGAAAGCGTATGCACCAGCCTTGTTTTGCCAAGCCCAGGCACGCCTTCAAGCAATACGTTCCCGCCCGCAATGAGTGCGGTCAGCAATTGCTCTACCACGCTTTGCTGTCCTATGATCTCTTTTTTGATTTCATTTCTGATTTGCTCCACCGTAATCGCAAAAGCTTTGATTTGCTCCTGAGTATTCATTGTAAGCTCCTCCTCATGCGTGGGTTATCTTTACTCTGCCAGCGCCCCAAAATAAGCTTCCACCCATTTTTGCGCATAGGCGGGTAAATCAGCATTCTGTACCGCTTCCACAGCCGTTTCTTGATATTGCGTCAGCACCTGATTGTAGGGCACATTTCCCTCCGTGCTTCCAAGCCCCGTACCAATCGTTGCTTCGCTGATACTGCCTTCTCCTAAGTGCCCGCGCTCATGAACGGTTTCGCCCTCTCCGCCCAAGCGTGTGGGATCATAAATGGACTCATATTCCGCTGTTTTGAAGCTTGCGGGGCGGTTGCCCTGAACCGCGGCGGCACCCGCCGCCTGTTTATAACCGCCATCCAAATTGGACGAGCCTATGCCTGCACCACTAGATGCAACAGCGGCAGGCTTTGCCCCGTTGGTTCCTCCGCCGTTCTTTCCGCCAAAGCCGCTGTACTCAATGGCCGATGAATGAAATCCCGCAAGCTGTAAAGCGGCGGCCTGTTGCATGCTTGCGCTTACGGTCGCATTTCTGACCATCGCACTAAGCGCCGCCGCCTGCATCATGGCATTGCTTTGGCCAAGCGCCGCATTTTGAAGCATCTCAAGCGCCTGTGCCGCGTTGCCAGTTTGCACGGCTCTTGCCGCCTGTGAAAGCGCTTCAGCCGCGGCCACCCCTTTTGATAATTGAGCGGCTTTGTTTAATTGCGCGGCCATGTTTTGTTTGCTCGTAGCAGAAATCACACGCTTTGCCATTTCAGCGTTGCTTGTTTCCAACGCATGCGCCAGTTCTTTTAAGCCCGCTGATTTGAGTGCGGCAAGCGCGGCGCTTTTTTCTTTTTGCTGCATAGCGGCCATTTTCCGTTCTGTTTCGTCAAGCGCGGTAAGCGCTTCCTTGGGGCCGCTCATGTCCCGAAGCTCACGCGCCAAATCCCCCATCAGCTTGCGCAGTTCAGGCGTTTGTACTTCATTTGGGTCCAGCCCTGTCACGCCCTGCTCCACAAGCTTGGCTACCTCCTTCATTTCAGTGCGAAAAGAAGCTTTTGCTTGAAGCATTTGAAGCTGTGGGTTGGGAATCAAAAAAGAGAAACCAAAAGCCGCCGCACAGGCAACCAGCACAATCAGCACCGCCTTGTGAATGCGCAGGGGGAAGCGCTCCTTGGGTTCCACTTGGCTTAAGCAGGCAAGCGTATCCTCGCGCTGTATTTCAGCCATAGGTGTTTCGCTGTTTTTAAGCATCAGCGCGGTTTGCACCCGCGCCTTTAAGCCTAGCGCATCCACTTGCCTTGCCGCATCCATGGCAGGAATAGGCCAAAGCCCTGCCACCGCCACAAACAACAGCGGCATGCTCACAAAAACCGCCGCGCTCCACACCGTCACTGTGGGAAACGGCCATAGGAAGGAGGCGATGCGCAGCAGCAGCACGCCTGCCGCCCCCACCATCAGCCCCACCATCAGCCATTCAAAGGCTCTTTGTACCCGCATGCGCTTGCGCACTGGCGCAAGCGCTTCATCAAGCTTGCTCATGCTTTTTTACCTTCTTCTTTGGTTGATTGCCCTTCTTTGCACGCAAATTGAACGCCGCCAAGCCCACCAATGCAAAGGAAGCACAGGCAAGAAAAATCATATGATAGCCTAGGAAAGTGCCATAATTCACCCATTGACGCGTGTTGGCAAGCGAATGGCTCACTCCCCACAAAATATTATCAAGCAAATGGGTTTGATCCATCAGCAGTGAAAACAGCCCCAGCGCAGGGCATAAGGTAAACGCAACGGGTGTGTAATGAATGGGATGAAGCGTTTTGCCAAGGATGTTCATGGCATCATACAAATCGCCTATGCGCTTTACATCGTACCAAAGGGGCAAGAAGGTTACCGCACCAACGGCGAGCACCGCCACATAGCTTAGCACCGTAGCGGTCACCGTGCGCTTGCACAGCGTGGACACAAACAGCCCCACGCTTAACGCGGCCAGCGCAACCAGCAGTAAAAACAAAACACTGATCAGCACCTGCCCAAAGGACGCGCCCCCCGTAATCAGCACCAAGGAAAGCATCGGCATGGAGCAAAGCACCATGAGCGCTAAAAAGCCGAAGCTTTCCAGCAGCTTCCCAACCACCAATTGCCATGAGCTTGTATGCGTCACCAACAGCAAATCCAAGGTTTGGCGCTCACGTTCGCCTGAAATGCTATCCGAAATCATGGCGGGTGCCACCAAAATCAGCAGGCCAAACTGCATGCACACAATCAATGCATAACCCATAACGCCTGTTTTCATATTCAAAAGCACAAAGGTTGCGCCTGTAAACGGGCGGAAAATGCAAAAGTACGCAATCAGCACCAAGAGCAGTGAATAAAGCGAGAGCACAATCGGCGTGCGAATGGAACGCATGCGTCTTCTGGCCGAAAAAGCCAAAATGGGATTAGTCATCCTGCGTCACCTCCATAAAAACCTTTTCCAAATTGAGCGGCGCACGGTGAAAGTCAAGCACGGGCACCTGTGCAACCAGCATGCGAAGCAATTCAATGGTTGCGGCTTCATCACCGTCAAAATCCACGTTCAATTGTTTGGCTTCATCACAGCCAACGCCTGTCACGCCTGAAAACTGCTTGAGCAGGGTGGTTGTTTTTGCAAGCAAGGCTTCGTCCGCTTGCTCGTTTAGGCGTATGCAAACGGGTGCATTGCCATGCATACGCATGCCCAGCGCCTCCACGGAGCCTGAAAACACCAGCTTGCCATGGTCGATAATGGTGAGCGAATCGCACATTTCAGCCAGTTCAGGCAAAATATGCGAGGATATGAGCACCGTTTTTCCCAGATCCTTGAGCGTGCGTAAAATGCCCTTCATTTCTGCACGTGCACGCGGGTCCATACCCGAGGCGGGCTCGTCCAAAATCAACAGTTTGGGATCGTGAATCAGGGCACGTGCAAGGCAAAGCCGTTGCTTCATGCCGCGCGAAAGCACATCCACATAGCTATCGCGCTTATCCGATAAGTTCACAAGCTCCAAAAGGTTCAGGATCATCCTTGCGCGTTCCTTGGCACCAAAGCCATAACAGCGTGCATAAAAATCAAGGTATTCCGTGGCTTTCAGGCGATCATACACCCCAAAAAAATCCGGCATATAGCCCATGAGCATGCGAATTTCCTTTGGGTTTTTGGTTACCTCCACGCCGTTTAAGGTTGCGGTGCCCGAGGTGGGCGCAAGCAGCGTGGCCAAAATGCGCATGGTGGTGGTTTTGCCTGCGCCGTTTGGCCCCACAAAGCCGTGCAGTTCACCATCGCCAACAGCAATGCTCAAATGATCCAGCGCGGGAACGGAGCCATAATACCTTGTTAATTCATTCAAAATCAGCATTATTCCAGCCTCCCATCAATGGTAAGCCGCGGTAAGGAAATTTCACCATATAGGTCTGTGTTTCCGTGGCTTTCAAACCGCACGTAAAGAATTTGCTGGTCGTTGATGTAATCCTCAAGCTTGGGCAGCTTCAGCTTTGTGATGATCTTGCCCTGCTGGTTATCAATATCAAGCAGCTTTACTTCATCCCATTTTCCAGTTTTCACATGATACAGGCAGGCTCGGTAAGCATAGTAGGTAAAAGCGGAGTTAACATCAAATTTGGTCAAGTGAAACCCTTTGGGCATTTCGCTCATGTCAAAGCCAATCATAGGCTTGGTGTTAAGCGACATGGAGCCTCCGCGGTTTTGTGATATTTCAGCGCCAAGCTGTGGCTTGCCCATGCTATCGAGCTCCGCAACATACGAAGGAAAGCTGTTGCCCAAGAAATGCGCCGTACCATCTTTGGAAATGGGCTGATAGGCCAGCGTTACGTTCAGCATGCCATACTTTGCAAAGCGTACAACGGGTTTGCCATCCACAAGCGGCCGCAGGTCTGCCAAGTCCTTTGAAAAGGTAATATAATGAAAATTGCTGCCCGTGCTACGGCCTCGGGTGTTAAACAAATCGCTTGTATCCATCATGGCACGCCTCAGCTCCCATTTCCGCTGTTCCTCCGCGCTCATGCGTGAAAGCTTCTCCGAATTGGCATAGACCTGAATAAAGTTGTAGTACGAATTGTTTTGACGCTCCGTAGAGTCAAGCATAACCCCATCCTTCACAGCCGACCCGCTTGAAGGCTTTTTTTCTGGTTTGAGCGCCGCCGTCGTCGTTTGACCAGGCAATAGCGCAGGCACGCTCACAAAGCCGTAATCCGTAATGATCACGCCATCCTCATACGCAACGTTGCTTTTGTTTTGGATGGTAAAGGAAAGGCCTTCCCCATCAAAGGTGCAGGTGCCGCTCATACTGCAATCTGCCAAGGGCACATCCCTCACAAAAAACCGATTCTGCTCCCATGCCGCCGTTTCGGGATAGCTCACTGTTTCAGGCTCGCCATAGGTATAGGTACAGCGAAGGGTGGTTGGCGTTGAAACCATGTCTTCCCCCGAGTAATAAACCCCCCTGGAATTGTCTAAATCCACCGTTCCTTTTTCAAGGCTAAAGGTCATACGCTCTGTATTGGCCTTTGCGGCGGAAATGGCAGAAAAGCTATCCACCGTACCATCCTCGCTCACGCAAGCCACCGTATAGCCTGTGGCTACCGGCTCCTGCATATCCAGCACACCGCTTAAACCCCACATGGCAAAGGAAAACACCATTGCCAGCGCAGGTACTGTAGCCCACATCCATTCCCGCTTGTCCAGCTTTTTGAGCAGAAAATAACTGCCAAAGCCCGCCAAGAATACAAACACCAGAAGCAGTCCCATGGGCAGCAGCATCCCGTTTCCTGTTTCGATGCCGATGTTATCTGTAATGCGGTTATCAAAGCTATTGAGGCTGGTGGTTCCCGAAATACGCTGATCCATCATTTCCTGATAGCGGCTTTGTGTATATTGAAGAAGCATGCGTTGCCAAAGCACGTTTTTCCCTTGCCATGTGCTAAAGGGTTTATCGGAAAGTGAAAACGCGGCTGTCAGCACATAGCCATCCCCCACGCGGGTGGTGTCTACCAATGCGCAAGCGCCTGCTTTCATTCCCGTTGCACCCTCCAAGGGTACGAGCATCACATTTTGACCATTGGCTGTTTCCGAAAGCTTCAAAAGCGACATCAGCTCTGTTGAAATGTCCCCGCCCTGCACAAGCGCACCTGCGGTAATGCCCGTAAAGCTTGTAAAATAAGGATATGCGCTGGCCGCCTGTGCACCGCCGCCTAACAGCACAACGCCGCCCCCCAAAAGCCATGCCTCCATAGCCGTTTTCTGCGGAAGGCTGAGCAGGTTCATATCCAAGCCATCCACCGCCAAAGCGTCAAAAAAGCGCAGGCTTTCCACATCCTCGGGGAAGCTTTGAAGCGTAAGCGGCACCGTCTGCCATAGCTCGTTACGCTTCAGAGGATCGCTGAATTTGGTTATGTTCATATAGGACAATGCCTGAGGCTGGTCAGAAAGCACACCCACGGTGAAGCTGGTGGGATTCATCACCGTTTGAGGCTTAATCACCTGCTGTGCCTCTAGCTGTCCATTCACAAGCCACTCCACCGTAAAATCCGCTTGCTTTGTGGTGAGCGTCACAGGCAGTGTAACCTCTACCGTTGTGCCAGAGGCCGCCGCTACAGGCAATTCATAGCGGTCAAACTGGTTGTTATCGCGGTTGATGTTCACCGCCAGCACACCAGAAGCGTCCGCGCCTTGGTTTATCAAGCGTACATTGATGGGCAGCTTGCGGATATAGGTGATGGTTCCGCTATAGCCCATTTCACATTCCAGCTTGACCGCGGGTTCAGCTAAGCACGGGGCAAGCAAGCCAAGCACCAGCAAGCCGCCAAGTATGGCCGCCAATATACGTTTGGGATGGTATGGATGCATGTTCGTTCCTCCTGTTGCGCGTTTTGCGCAAATTGATTCACGTATCAAATCTTATGTGTACACGGTTGGTGCTCATGTCCGCCAAGCAAGCCTTCGGCATCCGCATCAATCATCAAACGTATGCAAGCTGGTTTTTCTTCCCACAAAGTTTTCAACCTTGCGCCACATTTGTAACAGTTCTTTTGGTATAAAAAGCTCCCTCACGCATTTCACCGCACGCAGGCTTTGTTTTTTTCATATGCTGGAAATGGAAAGAGCTCCCCCCCGCTTTATGCTCAAAAAAGCCAAGAAGGAGAATAAACATGTCACAATTTGAATTTCAAATTTTCCCCGATGACAACCAACCCGCGCAACCCGGAGCAGGTCCCGAAGGCTTACCTACCCCCGCTTTGCCCGATTCACTGCCCGCCCAGCCAGGTGAAGGCCCCATTCCTTTTCCAACGCCAGCCCTGCCGGGCCGTCCGCCCATCATGGTACCCATTCGCCGCTGCCCATATGGCTACCGTGCGGGAACGGTGGATAACAACCAAACCTTTACAGATTTGTTGCTTGAAAACAACGTCTCCTATCAAGCCATGCGCTATGCAAACCCAAATCTCCCCACCACACGCCTTGCGCCCGGCACGCGCTATTGCGCACCGCCTGCCCAAAGCCGTGCCTTGTGCGAAAATGGCTATATCAGCTATGTCATGGAGCTTGGGGAAACGCTTTATGCGCTTACGCGCAAGCTTGGGGTATCGCCTGAAATGCTCCTTGTTGCCAACCCCACCCTTGCGCCAAGTGATTTTATTCCCGGCCGCGTCATTTGCGTGCCTTAATTCATAAGCCAGCTATTTCTCTAAACGCTTTGCCTGTTGCTTGAGCACCTTTTGATAGGGCGCAATCATCCCTTCGTTCATGCGGTTGCCCATGTGCCGATTCAAAAAGGGGTTTCGCATCATCCCGCCCACAAGCATCATCATGAGCATCCTTCCGCGCTGTTTTTGCGGAAAATCATACACGCCATGGGCTTTGTAATATTGATGATCCGCCTTCATTAAACCGCGCATGAGGTAAATGAGATCTCTGAATATTTTCATGCCGCCCACGCCATAAAAATTGGCGGGAAGCTGTGGCTTTTGCTCCAAGGCATAGCAAAGCTGTTGACTCATCTGGTCTATTTCACTTGCACAGGTAGCCACGCCTGCCAAGAAATTTCCGCCAACCTGCGCGCGTGCTTCTAAAACAATGCGCAGGTTGGGTTCGTTTTCGTAATCGCCATAAACCAAATAACCCACGGGCATGCCTGCTGTAACCGTGCGGTGTCCATTGCAAAATTGGCGATCATCGTAGCGTTTAAAGCTTGCGCCCATGCTATGCTCCTTGATGGAAAAGGCGTATACAATGGCGGAGGCCGTTTGAATCTCGGTGCGCAAAAAGGCATCGAAACCATCCTTGTATATGCATTTGCCGCTTGTAGCGCAGTGGAAACAGCCCAGACACCCGCCCGCAAAGGGGTAATCCGCAATGTTGATCTCGCGCAGCTCATAGGGATAAGCCGCTTGAAAATCCGCAATCATCGCTGCCAGATTGTGATCCTCCGCCGTGCGATTGGTCACAAGCACCGTGGGAAAGCCCTCGCGCTTTTCCTTTGGCGAAAGGGTGCTTTGATAGGGTGCAAGCGTTACGGGGGCTGTGCTTTGAGCGATATTCCCCAAGCCGTTTTGTGCGCAAAACAGCACATATTTGAAAAAATCCGTGGCCTGCTTTTGTCCTGTTGGGCTTAACAGGTCATCCATATCCGCAGAAAGGCCATGCAGGTACCGCAAGCCCAAATCCAAGCAGTTTTGTTTGATGTATTCCTGCGCAGTCATATCATAAAAATGTTTGGAGGTGCTGATTTGCGCCGCGCATTTCCCGTTCATATCTAGCTTGCACGCCTTGAGCAGCTCCAAAAAGCGGTGAAGCTGATAGGGTGCCAGAAAAGTATAAACAGGGTAACAAAACAAGAGCAAATCTGCCCTTTGAACAGCCGCAACCGCTTCCTCCATGCTTTTTTCGTAAGCCTTGATGCGTTGCCCCACATGGAGTATTTCAAAGCTGGAATCAGGAAATTGCTCTTTTAAATACAATACCGTTTGCAATGTAATGGAATATTTACCCTTAGGACTGCCTGAAAACACGCATACCTTCATGATCTTTTCGTTTCCTTTTCCTATTGTGAGCGGCTTGGGCTCTCCCTTGCCTCCATTTGACTGCGATGATAGCTCTTGAGGCTTTCGTCCGCTCTTTTTTTGATGATGAACGTACCCGTCACCTTCGCGGCAAAGGTCATCAGCTCCACCAGATCGGGGGAATGCTTCATAGCGCCTTCAATAGAGCTATAGCTCATGAAGCCGCGAATTACCCCTTCTTCCATAATGGCCACATGGAAAAAAGCTTGAATTCCGAACGGTTCATAGAGTGCGCGCCATTTTTCAGGCAGTGCGGATACATCCGCGCCGTAGCAGATGCCCTTTGAATCAAATTGGCTATAGAACGAAAGCTCCTCCACAGGCAAATTTTGCAAGCGCTTCATGGTAGAGGGCACCCCTTCTGCACGCCATTCGTAAATTTTACTGCAAAAGCGATCATCCTGTGTGTTTTCAAAAATGCAAACACTGCTCACGCCCAACAGTCGTCCAAGCAGGGACAGGATCATGTTTACACTGCTGGAAAAATCCACTGAGCTATAAAGCAGTTCAAAGATGCGTTCTTTGATTTGTAGATTGCCGCTATCATGGGTTTGGATATCGTCACGATGGGTGCTTTCAAGCCATTTCATTTGTTCGTCCGCACAATCCACATACATGGCATAGCGGTTTTTTCCGTGGTTTTTTGCGCGGTACAAAGCATTATCCGCCTTGCAAAAAAGCTGTTCAAAGCTGTTGCCTGGCTCCGAAAGCGCAACGCCCACACTGCAGGAAATGCTGTAGTTTTCTTTTTCTCCCGCATAGGTATGCCTAAAAGCACGGCAAAGCTCATTTGCGCGCTGCCCTGCCGATTCTGGCGTTAAGCTGCCGCGAATAAAAACCACAAATTCATCGCCGCCCACGCGGCCCAGCAAACAGTTTTCCTGAAAAAGATGAACCAGCTTATCAGAAACATCCATCAGCACGCCATCGCCAAAAAGATGGCCAAGATGGTCGTTTAAGCGTTTGAAATTGTCCACATCCAGCACAAGCAATGCATGGGAAGCTTGCGGCTCCGAAACAAGCCATTGCTCCACCCTGCTTCGGAAGGTGCTCTTGTTCAAAAGCCCGGTAAGCGCATCCCTTTCCGCTTCAAATTGCAAACGCTCGGTACGGCGATGCTGCTCATCCGCATCGGCAATATAGCCTACCACATGCAGGGGCTTGCCTGCGGAATCGTTGACCACGGCTTGAAAAAGTTTGCACCATAAATAGCCGCCGTCTGGCTGGCGCAAGCGCGTTTCACACTCGCTTGTGCCCTCCTTAAGCATTTCTTCTTTGGCGATTAACAGGGCGGCAAAATCATCGGGATGAAACCAAAGGCGGAGGATATCCTCAAAGCAAAAATCCTGCTTTTGAAGCCTTGCGTTTTGATAAGCCGCCAGCAGGGTTTGTGCGCTTGTGTGAAACACAACCTCTGCATTTTCAATGTTCAGGTGATGATTCGTGGTTAAATCAAATTCAAAAACCGCCGCACGCGCCGCTTGTGTGGCAATTCGAAAACGCGCCTCGCTCAAGCGAAGCTTTTCTTCGTTGTTTTTCATGGGGGTGATGTCGGTAATAATGCTTTGATTTTGATTGTAGCCAGCGATGGAAGATACCACAATCCCGCGATCCGTCACCCACCGAATACCCCCTTGCTTATGGCGAAGGCGGTACTCTAGTTGATAGCAATTGCTTTGAGCAATTTGCTCTGCATAGCTCTGCGCCGTTTTTTCCATATCCTCCGGAATCACCAAAGCATGCGCGTTACCATTAAAAAGTTTCTCCATTTCATTGATGGTATAGCCCGTAAGCGCCGTCCAACCATCGCTCAAATACAGAATTTCGGAGGTCTGCAGCCGCAGGTTGTATTGGCTCACAATCACCCCGCCTTGAATATTGGTAATCAGGCTTTCCGTGATATCGTCAAGCAGACCTATGAAAGGTACCGGCATGGCGTCATCTCCTTTTGGGTATAAATAAACCGCACGGCGAACATACAAAGAGCAAGCTTCTTGCCGTCATCATAGCACAACGGGAGTGAAAAAACAAATGCCGAATCAGTTGTTTTCATTGTTTTTCGTTTTTTATTCAAAAATAGCGCTTGACAATTGCTTTATATGACGGTATAATATCGTTCGTGCCCTAAATGAGCAACGCAAGCGTGAGGGGCCAAAACAAATATCTGGGTGTAGCGCAGCTTGGTAGCGTGCTTGAATGGGGTTCAAGAGGCCGGAAGTTCGAATCTTCTCACCCAGACCAAAGAACGACCCGTTGGAATGATTCATTCCAACGGGTTGTTTGTTTGCCAATCAAGCTTTTTCCATCTGCCATGGCGGCGTTAACCCCTTTCCAAGCGTGTGTCACAAGCTCTTTACACAAGCCAAAAAACCGTGTATGATAGTCATGGAAATGCAACCCATTTCATCTTCAATACGAGGAGCGTGATAGCATGTCTTTCTTTTCTACACGCGGCGGCGCTTGCGTCACCACATCTCAATCCATTCTATGGGGGCTTGCCAAGGATGGCGGCTTGTATGTGCCCAGCATGTTTCCTCAGCTTTCACCTGAACGGTTGGCTGCGCTTTGCGGCACAAGCTATCAAAACCAAGCCTCACGGATTTTGCGCGATTTTTTAGAGGATTACTCCATCGCCGAAATTGAAGAAGCTGTAGACGCGGCTTATAATGCCGACGATTGGACGGACCCCGCCATTGTGCCCATTCAAAAGCTCTCCAGCGCATTTTATATCATGGAGCTTTTCCACGGCCCCACCCTCGCCTTTAAAGATATTGCGCTTAAACTGCTGCCTCACCTCATCCGCCTCGCGGCCGAAAAGAACGATGAAAAGCGCGAGGTAAGCATCATTGTAGCCACCAGCGGCGATACTGGCAAAGCCGCATTGGAGGGCTTTAAGGATGTGCCCGGCACAAGCTGTTCCGTGTTCTACCCCTATGGGGGTGTAAGCCGCGTACAGGAGCTTCAAATGGTTACCACAGGCGGCGCAAACACGCATGTCATTGGTGTAAAGGGCAATTTTGACGAAGCGCAGACAGGGGTCAAAAAGCTCTTTGGTGATCCCGTCTTTCATCAAAAGATGGATGCCATGGGCAAGCTGTGCTCCTCCGCAAACTCCATCAACTTTGGCCGCCTTGCGCCGCAGGTGGTATATTACTTTACCGCCTATACGGAGCTTGTGAGCCGCGGTGCCATCCGTATGGGGCAGAGCATTAACTTTGTGGTGCCCACAGGCAATTTCGGCAATATTTTGGCAGGCTATTATGCCAAGCAAATGGGCTTGCCCATCCATCGCCTGATTTGTGCCAGCAACCGCAACAACGTCTTGACCGATTTTTTCACCGATGGCACCTATTATACCCATCGCACCTTCTTCAAAACCATGTCTCCCAGCATGGACATACTCATTTCCTCCAATTTAGAGCGCTTGCTTTATGAATGCTCAAACCGCAATGCGGAGCTGGTTAGAACATGGATGGATCAGCTCACCACCTGCGGCAGTTTTTCCATCGGCGCTCAGCGCTTGCACGAATTGCAAAAAACCTTCTGGGCAGGCACCGCCGATGACGACATGACGGCCGTCACCATCAAAGGCGTTTATCAGCGCATGCACTATGTCATGGATCCGCACACCGCCGTTGCGGCTTACGTTCTTGGCCAATACCGCGAGCAAACGAGGGATCACACCCTATCTGTCCTGCTCTCCACCGCAAGCCCCTACAAATTTGCCGAGGATGTGCTTGGAAGCCTGCAAGGCAAGGAGGCCATTCAAGGCATGGATGCTTTCGCGTGCGCACAAGAGCTGGAGCGCGTGTCTGGCGTGCCCATGCCCAAGCAAATACGTGAGCTCCGCGAGCTGCCCATTCGCCATCAGGCCATATGCGAAACAGGTCTGATGGAAAACACCTTGCTTCGTGAGCTTCGTAACGCCAAAGGGCAGGAACAGCCGAAATAAATGTTTTCACTTTTTTCAAAAATCATGTTTCAGTTCACCTCACCGTGGGGTATACTTAAACCGTGAGCGAGAGAAGCTTACCAAAGAATGAGATTTATTAAAGGAGGAACCCCAATATGAAATGGATTTGCAAGGTTTGTGGTTATGTACATGAAGGTCCCGAGGCTCCCGAGTTCTGCCCCCAATGCAAGGCTCCCAAGTCTAAGTTTGCCCCCATGGGCGGAGATAAGACCTATGCTGATGAGCATCGTGTAGGCGTAGCCGAGGGTGTGGATTCACGCATTATCGAAGGCCTGCGCATGAACTTCAACGGCGAGTGCACCGAGGTTGGTATGTATTTGGCCATGAGCCGCCAAGCGGATCGTGAAGGTTATCCCGAAGTTGCAGAAGCCTATAAGCGTTATGCTTTTGAAGAAGCAGACCATGCCGCTCGTTTTGCGGAAATGCTAGGCGAAGTGCTGACCCCCTCCACCAAGAAGAATCTCGAAATGCGCGCAGAAGCCGAGTGGGGCGCTACCGCCGGCAAGAAAGAGCTTGCTACCCTCGCCAAAGAGCTGAATCTTGATGCCATCCATGACACTGTTCACGAAATGTGCAAAGACGAAGCCCGTCACGGCCGCGGCTTTGATGGTCTGCTCAAGCGTTATTTCGCTTAAAGAAAGAAGGCTCTTCTATGAAAAAGTATGATTGCCCTTGCGGCTACGTTTATGATCCCGCCATTGGTGACCCTGATAGCGGCGTTGCTCCAGGTACCGCGTGGGAAGATCTGCCTGACGATTGGGTTTGCCCCGTCTGCGGATTGGGCAAGGATGCTTTTGAGGCCGAATAAGCCTGCAAACGTCAATGAATAGGCTTGCATAGAGCAAGGTATCAATGCAGCCGAGGAACCGCTCTGTATCAGAGCCGCTCCTCGGCTTTTGCAATCAATGTCTTGTCATTATCCAGCAAAGCGTGTATAATACACCCATGGTAATGACCGTGATCTTGGTTGGTACCGTGCTTTTAGAGAGCAGCTGACTGGTGCAAAGCTGTAGCACGCTCAATCCGTTCCGTCACGCGAGCCAAAACGGCGAAGAACCGTTCGGCCGCGCCCGTTACAGCGCATCAAAGTGAAGGCGAAAGCCTTAAGCCGGGTGGCACCGCGGAGAAACGCATCCTCCGTCCCTGTGGCTACGTTTGTAGTCGGCAGGGGCGTTTTTATATTCAAAAGGGAGGAACCACACCATGTTAGACATCAAACGCATTCGCCAAAACCCACAGGAGCTGCAGGACGCGCTCAAAGCACGCAACAAGAACATTTCTTTAGACGCTTTTTTGGCGCAGGATGACCAACGCCGCAAGCTGATGGTACAAGTGGAAGAAAAGAAATCCCTGCGCAACACCACCAGCAAAAAAATTGGTGAAGCCAAGAAAAAAGGCGCATCCGAAAGTGAAACCGCCGCCATCATGGATGAAATGCGCACCTTGGGCGACGAAATCACCGCCATTGATGCAGACATTGCAGACCTTGATTTGGCCATGGATGGCTTTTTAATGAGCGTGCCAAACTTCCCCCATGCAAGCGTGCCCATTGGCGTAGACGAGCGCGACAATGTGGAACAGCGCCGTTGGGGCACGCCGCGCGTCTTTGGCTGGGAGCCCAAGCCGCACTGGGATATTGGAACCGATCTTGGCATTTTGGACTTCGATACCGCCGCAAAGGTTTCAGGCGCACGCTTTACCTTCTATCGCGGTCTGGGGGCACGTCTGGAACGCGCAATCATCAACTTCTTCCTCAACACCCATGTGGACAATGGCTTTGACGAGGTTTATCCGCCTTATATGGTCACACGCGCCACCATGACGGGCACAGGCCAGCTTCCAAAGTTTGAAGAGGATGCCTACAAGGTGGATAAAGACACCTTCCTCATCCCCACGGCTGAGGTGCCTGTAACCAACATGTACCGCGAAATGATATTGGATGGCGCAAAGCTGCCCATCCGTCATTGCGCCTATTCCACTTGCTTCCGTGCGGAGGCAGGCAGTGCCGGCCGCGATACCCGCGGTTTAATTCGCCAGCACCAGTTCAACAAAGTGGAAATGGTCAAAATTGCAAAGCCTGAACAAAGCTACGAGGAATTGGAAAGCATGACCGCCGAAGCGGAAAAGGTATTGCAGCTGTTGGGGCTTCCCTACCGCGTCATCACCCTTTGCACAGGGGATATGGGCTTTAGCGCCGCCAAAACCTACGACATTGAAGTGTGGATGCCCAGCTATGGCCGCTATGTAGAAATTTCGAGCTGCTCAAACTGCGAGGATTTTCAAGCACGCCGCGCAAGCATCCGCTACCGCGACAACCTCAAGGATAAGCCGCAGTTTGTACATACCCTCAACGGCAGCGGTGTTGCCGTTGGCCGTACCGTAGCCGCCATTTTGGAAAACTACCAAAACGAAGATGGCACCGTAACCGTGCCCGAAGCGCTTGTACCCTACATGGCCACCGCCATCATTCGCTAACAAACCCCTGTTCTTTATACTAAATAGCCATGCCGCATGTTGCGGCATGGCTATTTAGTATTATTCATCCATTTCTTCCATGGCCTCGTTGGGCTCCTTGCCATCACGAATCACCGCCAAAAACGCTTTGCCAAACTTCTGCTGTTTGGTAAGCCCTACGCCCGAAACATCCAAAAAGGCATCCAGCGTGGCAGGGCGTTTCTTGATCATGTCATGCAAGGAAGCATCCGAAAATACAGTATAGGCAGGCGCATGCCTGCGATTTGCCAATAAGAAACGCAGATCCTTGAGGTTTTCCCAAAGTGCCAATTCCCAGCCCGTATAATCCGTTTGCTTTTGCTTGCGCATTTCCTTGCGCTCTTCACGGGCATACGTTCGTTCCAGCTGCCCAATTTGCTTTTGCGCTGTTTTGCCAATGGGGCGGGAGCGTCCGTTATCCACCTCAAAAGGCTCCCCATCGCATACAGAGCAATAGCCGCAGGTTTGAGGTGCGTCCAATTCACCGAAATAGCGCAGAATAAAACGCCTGAGGCAGGTTTTGGAGGTGGCGTAGAAGGTCATTTGCTTCAAGCGTTCCAAGTCGCGCCGCAATAGCTCCGCGCGTTGCTCGTCGGTTAAGTCCGCGTTTTCATCTCCGTGCTCAATCATCCATTTGGCCGTCATTACATCCTGACCGCCGTAGAGCAGTACGCATTCGGCAGGCTCCCCATCGCGCCCCGCACGCCCTGCCTCCTGATAATAGCTTTCCAAGTTCTTAGGCATGTTATAGTGTACCACAAAGCGCACATTGGATTTGTCAATGCCCATGCCAAAGGCGTTTGTTGCCACCATGATTTTTGCGCGGTCGTATTGGAACGCCTCTTGGTTTTCATGGCGTTCCATATCGGAAAGCCCCGCATGGTACCGCGTTACGCTGTAACCCGCATGATCCAGCTTGTCCGTTACATCCTCCACTGATTTGCGCGTGGCGCAGTAGATAATGCCGCACTCCCCCGCCGCGTTATCTAGCACAGCGCAAAGGCTGGTAAATTTGTTTGTGGGTTTTACCGATACAAAGCGCAAATTGGGGCGATTAAAGCCCGTTGTAATGCAATAGGGATTTTGCAATTCCAGCATTTGCGCAATATCAAGCTTTACCTGCTTGGTAGCGGTGGCCGTAAACGCACCCACAGGCGGGCGCTTGGGCAATTGATTCACAAATTCGGCAATATGCAAATAGCTTGGGCGAAAATCCTGCCCCCATTGAGATACGCAATGCGCCTCATCCACCGCAATCAGCGCAATATTCGCTTGCTTGGCAAACTCCACAAAGGCTTGTACATTCAACCTTTCAGGTGCCACATAGATCATTTTATAAGCGCCCTCCGCCGCACGGCGAATCGCCACATTTTGTTGCCCTGGCGTTAAACTGCTATTAATGTAAGCCGCCGCCACCCCAGAGGTTTTGAGCGCCGCCACCTGATCCTTCATGAGTGAAATCAGCGGTGAAATTACAAGTGAAATGCCCTCTAGCATGAGCGCGGGAAGCTGATAGCAAATGGATTTGCCCGCGCCTGTAGGCATTACGCCCACCACGTCGCGGCCCTTTAGAAGCTCGTCAATGAGCTGGTCTTGACCATCTCGAAAGTCATCGTGGCCAAATACAGCTTTGAGCATCTCCTGCTTGTCCACGGCTGCGCCTTCCTTCTTTGGGTTGATACGGTCTATTGTACCATGAATAGCGTCAAAGCGGAATATGGCATAAGGATGGTTTTTTGTGAGCTTCCTGTGGTATAATGCCTTTTACATAGAAGCGATGGGAGTGTTTTCATTTTGGCAAGCACCAAAGACATGACGCAGGGAAAGCCTGCAAAGCTCATTCTTACCTTTGCGTTTCCGCTGTTGCTAAGCACACTGTTTCAGCAGTTTTACGGCATGGTGGATACCATTGTGGTTGGCCGCGGCGTAGGGGTTTCCGCATTGGCCGCCGTAGGCTCCACGGGCTATATTACATTTTTTGTTTTGGGCTTCATAACTGGCCTCACCTATGGCTTTAGCGCATTGTTTGCACAGCGCTTTGGTGCAAACGATATTGACGGGCTTCGCAAAGCCATTGCGGCCAGCTTGAGGCTCAGCATGCTGCTTGCGCTCGGCATTACCCTGCTCTCCACCTTTGGCGCAGGCGCATTGCTTTCCCTGCTCTCCACCCCTGCCGATATCTTTGCCGACGCACAGCTCTACCTTGTTGTGGTATTTGCCGCCATTCCCATTGCCTTGCTTTATAACCTTTTCGCCGCTGTTTTACGCTCTGTGGGCAACTCTCGCACCCCGCTCATTGCCATGATCTGTTCCTCAATCTTAAACATCGTTTTGGATTTGCTGTTTGTTTTCAGCTTCTCATGGGGCGTTTTTGGGGTGGCGCTTGCAACCGATATTGCTCAAGCCCTCAGCTGTTTTGTTTGCTACTTAGGCATTCGCAAAAGCGGGCTTGTTTCGTTTCGCCGCGTCGATTTTGCCATGGATCGCACCGTAGATGGTCAGCTTTTAAAGCTTGGCCTGCCCACAGCCTTTATGAGCAGTATCACCGCCATTGGCGGCATGCTGCTGCAAGGCTTGGTCAACGGCTTTGGTTCCGTTTATGTGGCAGGGTATACCGCCGCCATGAAGCCCGCAACCTTTTTGGAACAGCCCGCCGCCATGCTAGGCACCGCCACAAGCGTGTTTGTGGGGCAAAACCTCGGCGCAGGCAAGCCTGAGCGTGTACGCAAGGGGGTTCGCACTGCCATTGGCATGAGCCTGCTGCTTTGCACCGCGTTAGGGCTTTTGATGTATTTGTGCCGTGATTTGCTCGTCGGGTTATTCATACGTCCCGAGGATTTGCAAGCCGTTTTGCCAATTTCAGGTACCTTGCTCACTGCCATGAGCCTTTTCTTACCCGTGCTGGGTCTGCTTTTTATTTTTAGAAACGCATTGCAGGGTATGGGCGATGCCATCACCCCCATGTTTTCTGGATTTTTGGAGCTTTTGATTCGCATGGCGGTAGCGCTTGCCTTGACAGGCAGTCTGCATTTTTTGGGCATCTGCATTGCCGAGGTCAGCGCATGGACAGGCGCGGCCCTGTTGCTTGCCATTGCGTTTTACATACGCTGTGCCAAAATCAACAAGGCTCGCAAACCGCACAGCTTGACGGACAGCGCCGTTGCGGATTCAAGCAATTGATCAATTGAACAATCACCGTTGAAAGCACCTGTTGAAAAATAAGCTCTAGGCGGTTCACGGCATCTAGCAATGCCTCTACGCTCTCATTGGCCTCAAGCAGCTCTTGAAGCGTTACGCAGGGGGACTGGAGCAGTGCCTGTATTTTTTCACCTTCCGCATTGAGTATATGCGCAATGGCGGTTTGCATCAGTGCAACGGATTCTGCCACATCGGCACAAGCCTGCGAAAAATTATATTTGAGGCGCACCAAATAAAATGGGTTACTGCAAACAATTTGAAGCGGTATATCGTCTTCACAGCAAACCGACGCATTCCACGCGGCATAGGCAATGCTTCGCACAGGGGAAGCCCCCGCAAGCGTGCAGGCGCGGAAAGCCACCTCACAGCTTTCGTTGGGCGCTAAACAGCCTATACAAAAGCCTTCTTCGGGGTTTAGCGTTTCACAGCCGGTTGCACACCCATTGATGCAGACAGTGCCCGCCTCAAAAACAATGGTTGCATCCAGCGACTCTTGAAAAAAAACATCCCGCACCAGCTTTTCAGAGGGATTGCAAACCCTTGTGGTTATGCAAAGCTCCGTGCCTTCATAGGCAATATCGGGCGAAATGCATTTTTCAAGCGTTAGCCTCGCATCCCCACAGCTTTCAAATTGCCAAGCATCATCGATCCTGCTCAAATGGTTCATGGTCAAAAGCTCCTCGCAAAGCTTTGAAAGGTCATCATCCTCTGTACATGTAGCGCATTGGAAATCAAAATCCCCGCGAAGTTCAATGCTCTGATCCTGCATTTCCTTCACTCCTTTCCCGCTTCCTTTTATGATAATGCTTTCCCCTATGTACAGGTTCAAGCGGCGCAGGTAGCGAATACCCGCCGCCCACGCCGCTGTAGGAAGGGCAATGTCTATTGTATGAGAGCTGTTGACACGCGCCAAGCAGTATGGCGCACCAGCGCTTATTAGGCCGTTGCGCAAATATCGCAGGCGAACAGCTCTAGCTTCATATGCAAAACCATTTCCAAGCGTGAAATGGTGTTGACCATGCTCTGAACAGAGGTGTTCACCGCTAGCATTTCAGCGATTGTACCATTGGCCACTGCCGCCTGAATTTTTTCGCCCTCTGCATTGAGGATGTGCGACAAACCTGTTTGCTCCAAAGCAACGGACTCGATGATATCGGAAATAGCCTGTGTTCTGGTGGTGGTTCCGGGGGTGATGACGGGCATAGACATAATGATATCAACCTTTCGATTTTGTATTTGGGAAGTTGATTCCCATATCACCCTATGCCCTGCAAGCAAAAATGTTCATCCTTGTTTTTAGTCATCAAACCCGCAATGGGGAAAATCGGCATTGCAGGGGGCCTTTTCCCCGCATTCACAATCCAAGCCGCATTCAGTGCCGCAGCCGCACCTTCCTTTGGTGCAGCGCCTGCAACCCATTTCGGCAAGCTTGCTCTGCAATGCCAGCTCCAGCCTTGTCACCTCGCGAAGCACATCCTCTACAGAGCGGTTTGTTTCAAGCATTTGACCTATGCTCCCGCAAGCCACAGCCGCTTGGATTTTTTCACCCTCTGCATTCAAAATATGGGACAGTCCCGCGCTCTCAAGCGCTACCGCCTCCATCAGCTCATCCTGCCCACAGCAGCCCTCGGTAATCACAATGCCCATCGCAAAGCCAACGGCGGAGCATGCGGGAATAGCCGTCTGGATGGTTAGGCAGGTGGGAAGCTCCGCAGCAAAAACAGGGGCATAGGGGTGGAAGCCGCACGGGCTTGTTTGCCCCTTTTCGGTTACCCTGTTCGTACCCACGCCAAAAACCACAGGCGTGTTGCCCTCACAGCCGCTTACAGGCGGTAAAATGGTCATCAGGGACCAAGCGCTTCCGTTGGTATTCACATGCAGCTGTGAATCCCCTTCCACCACAAACGCGTCCGCAATCACCACACGCGCCGCTTTCAATATGCGATTTTGACAATTGCGAATGCAAAGATGCTGAATATAAATGGTTTCGTTGGCATCACCAGCGCTTGGGCAACCCGAGTACAGCACCGTATGCCCCGCAATCCCCATATAGCCCGTATTACCAAAGGGCGCTTTGTCGCTCACGGGCGGCATGTAAGCGGTCCAATTGGTAAAGGACGCCGTTTGGTTCACACTGCAAATGTCAAACTCCACGCTGAAGCCATTGGGAAAAGAGTTAATCCAGTGCACGGGCGGCGCTCCCGCAGTGAGGCAAAATCCAGTTCCAAAATCGATCCAACCTATTTGTTCTGCATGCACGCCGCTATGCGATGCGGCGAATTTTGCGGGCAGAATCATGACAAACACCTCGGCTTTCTATCCATCCTTGAAGGGACTTCTTCCTTCCAAAGAGTATGCAAGCCGCAAGCCTCTGTGCTATGCTTGTGTAAATATCCTGCTGGATCAGCCTACCATGCTTTTTTACTTTTCATTGATTCCATAGGTATAGCGTACAATGAGCCATGGTTTACGGTCATACATACCATATGCGTCGCCGTATAGGCGGTACGACTCGCCTTCTACCCATGTTGTGCGTGAGGAGTTTTCCACATACGCCATCAACGGGCTTTCCTCTGTGCCCACATTGATAAACGCACGCTGTGGTTTGGTGGTTTCGATGGCGGTGATTTTGCCCTTGATGAGGTAAATTTGGGACTTGTTCTTTCGCATATCCAAATTGTCCATCAGGTCGGTGTATTCCAGTTGCAAATTCCACGCCTTTCGTGAGTAAACGTCTATATTGGGCACGTAATACACCACATGCTCCACACGCGTAGTTTGTTTGCCCGGATAATCAACCGTAATCACAATGGTGTTGTTGCCGATTTTATCAAATTTTGCCTTGAAGCTGAAGGAGCCGTCCATTGCTGTGTTGGTAATGTCCAAATCTACATAGGGCGAAAGCACCTTGACCACCGCGCCCGGCAATGTGGTGGCCCGCACGGTCATGGTTGCGTTTTTATCAGAGCTGGTGCTGGCAATGTCGGAAGCCAAATCCAGCGGGATATCTTGCTTTTCCCGAAACAGCGTAAGGGTTGTTGTGTTTTCGCGGCAATATTGGCTTCTGACAACAATATCGAAGTTGTTTTCGCCAATGGGCTGTACCGTTGCGTTATAGCTGACCTTTCCGCCCTCTGTGTTGACCAGGTCGCTATAGTTTTCGCCGTTAATAAACACGGTGGAGCCTTCCCTGACATAAAATATAATGTTGTACATAGCGGTGCTCACCACCTGATAGGGCTTATCTGGCTTGCTAAGCTCAATCGGCGAAAGCGGGATGTCGATGTCATAGCTGATGGTTTCAAGCGGATGCTGTTTGCCCGTGTCGCTAATAATAAAGGGCGTAAGCGTCACGGTCATGCTGTCCTGCAAGTAATCCTCATAATTGTCATACCAAATATGGTCCAGTATATCGAAGGTGGCAATGCCGCCTGTTACAATGGCGGAGGTACGCAGCTCGCGTATGGTCACGCGCTGACCATCTTCTCCCGGAATGGTCACCGTGTGCGCCGACAGGTCGTCGCGGATGGTGGGTGTAACGGTGGACTTGAGCTCTTGATCGTTTTTGCTGGCGGAAAGCATCGGAATCACAAAGGCAACCATCAACCAGCCTGCCAAAGCCAAACAGCCCGCTACCAACAGCGCTTTCAGCAGTCGGCGGCCATTGTTTCGCCTGGGTCTGTGGGTTACAACGCCGCGCATACGAAGCGAGTTTTCATATTCATCTTGGTTTGCATAGGTGGGCAAATACTCGCTGGTATCGTGATAGCCATCATAAATAGGCTCATCCTCGCCCGGCTTTTGAATGTTGACAATGCGGCGGGTATTGCCATAGCCATATAAATCGTCCTCTTTATCTGCCGAAGTGCTATCGCGGTATTTTTCCGGATAAACCAAACGTGCGCCTTCCTCTACCTCGCCCGCCTCCACCAGCTCGGGCGCCACAGGGCGCAGGGTGGTATCGGGATTATCGTCGTAGGCGGAAAAAAAGGTACTGCGGTTGCTGGTGGTGCGCACCGAACGCCCCGAAGGCGCTACGCCGCGGCGAGCCGCCTCCTCGCGAAGACTGCGCTGTTTTTGCTCGCCGGCGATCTTGCGTGATTTTAGCTCCACCATTTCGTCGGCAAGCGTATCGCGTGGGTCATCCTTGGTTTCCACTTGACCATAATCATCTACGCGCATATAGCTCTTTGCTTGATCTTTATCATGCAGCTCAAGCTGCCAAGCAGGCACGCCTTCCACGCCATAAGCATCGTTTGGCAGCTCTTCCCCGCAAAAAATACAATGCGGCATATTGGCTTGATTCCACTTGCCGCAATTGGGGCATTTCATGTAGGCAACCTCCCTTCATGGACTATTACGATTGTGCAAGGCCTTTTGCACACAAAAATTCATATTGCAGTTCCATGTAGCGGTTCAAAAGCGCCGCCACAAGCATTTCCTCGTCATCCTCGTTGGGATGGTCCGATAAATACGCGTCATACAAATACTCAAAGGCTTCGTCGTCATCGTATTCATTGTCGCCCTGCTCGCCATTTTCATCAATAACCCCTGTTAAGCGCATAAAATGCAGGTCGTACTCAATCAAATCACCAAGCAGCTGCGGCAAAGCCGACGCAATTTTAGCAAACGGCTTTTTTTCAAGCTTGGAGAGGATGAAGCGTTTCGCCTCTTCCGGATCATACCCTACCATGTGAGCCCTCCTCTTGCGTTCGTACCAATCACATTATATCATCTTGTTGAACAAAATGCTTGTTTTTTTCTTCACACTGACCGCCGCTATGCTGTGACTGCAAAAAAAGAACGCCCTATTGCTAGGGACGTTTTTTTTGATTGCAATTTGCTTACACGCGCTTGGCTTCCTTGATTTTGGCTGCCTTGCCTTGTAAGTTGCGCAGATAGTACAGCTTCGCACGACGTACTTTACCCTGACGAATCACTTCAATGTGATCCACGCGGGGAGAATGTAGCGGGAACGTACGCTCAACGCCGATGCCGTAAGACATGCGGCGAACAGTAAACGTTTCACGAATGCTACCGTTGCGCTTGGCCATAACAGTGCCTTCAAAAGCTTGAAGACGCTCGCGGCTTCCTTCCACAACCTTCACGAATACGCGAATGGTGTCACCGATGTTGAACTTAGGCAGATCGGTGCGGAGCTGAGCCTTTTCGATGGAACGAATGATTTCACTCATTTCATTGGCCTCCTTCCTTCATAGACGTTCGTGCTCGCAAGCTTTGCGCTTAAGCAGAGGACCGCCCGTTTTTCACAAGGTTTATTATAACATGATTTGAGTAGGAAAAGCAAGGTGTTTTTACGGATTTTCAAGCGGATTTTAAGCCTTTTAAGCGTTCATTCCCCTCAATTTGCATTGCCTGCCGCAACGGGTAGTTGCTTGGGATTGTCGGAGCAGTGTTCAATCTCCGCTTTGCTGATGAAATAATGATTTCGCCCTCCGCGCTTCACCTGATACATGTTCACATCTGCCAGCTGGTATAAGCAGTCAAAATCAGTCGGACTGGTTACAAGCACCACGCCAATGCTCAAGGTAACCTCCATCTCCGTGGAGATTTCCGCACAGCGCTTTAGAATCAGGTCGCATTTGAGCGCCGCTTGGTCACGGTCCTGAAGCTTTGGCGCATAAATCATGAACTCGTCCCCGCCAAGGCGGCCAACCAAGTCCGCATCATCCATGCAAGCCCTTAATCCAGTGGCTACAGCCTTGAGCACATTGTTCCCTTCAAAATGCCCAAAACGGTCGTTGATGTTTTTGAACTTATCAATATCCATGATGAAAAATGCTCCGCCCTCCACAAGCCCGCCATCCGCCTCACTTTTGCAAGTGCGCTGGCGAAAGGCATAAAGGTTGTAAAGCCCTGTGAGGGTATCACATTGCGCCCTCGCGGCCATTTCATTTTTAAGCCGCATCATTCTTCTTAAATACAGTATCAGCATACCTAGGATCAGCGCAAAAAACAGTGCCGTAATGCCCATGGATTGCAGAGGATAAAAGGCAATCAGCCTTCCAAGGGACATGGGCTCTTCCTCCAGCATATTTTGATAGACCCACGAATTCATCTCATACTTTGGAATGGAACGCATCGCCTTGGTAAAAATCTTGAGCAAATTGGGATCCATTTGCCTGCGAACACCCAGTACAATGTTTTGCGGATCGCCGGGATAAGGCGTTAATACCAAGGTTGAATAGCTATGCTCGCTCAAGAGCTGGCTTGCTACATACCCCTCCAAATAGCCCGAGGCTATTTCACCTGCCGCAATTGCGTCCAGCAAATCCTTGGAGGTGGGAAACAGCCTTAATTGGGAGCGGCCTAATTCCCAGCCCTCCACAATCCATTCCAGCCTTTGCGGTAAGCCATAGCTGTTGCTTGCCTTGGAACCCTCTGTGCTTTGTATGTGTACGTAGGGTACCGAAAGCAGCGGCGGTGTCATGATGATCTGATAGCGCATCGCGTTTTCATAGCTATCTGTAAAGCCTGTCACAATGTCAAACGCACCCTCGCTCGCTAAGGTTTCATATGCGCCCACTGTTTTGGCGCTCTTGTAAACAAATGTAAGCCCCGAATCCTTTGAAATGCGGTTTAATACGTCAATCAAGATACCGCTTGCCGTTTGTGTGCGCTCATCAAAGGTAAAGAGGGGGTTCATGTCAGGCATAAGCCCTATTGTCAAGGGCTTTTGCGTTTGAATAAAGTGCTTTTCTTCCTCTGTTAAAACAAGGCTCGGCACTTCTCTTTGCATAAAATATTGATTGTAGGTGGTGGATTGAAAGCTTGGATTTGCTTGCGCAATGGCCGTCAAAGCGCTGTCAAGCTCTTCCATCAGCTCTGTATTTCCCTTGGTGGTGGCAAAATAAAAAGGCTCGGGCGAAAACTTGCAGATGATTTTGGCATTCTTCATGGGTGATATGTCACGGCCTATGGCAAGATCGGCTTTTCCCGTTTGAAGCAGCTCATCTAATTCGGAATCGTAATTCACATAAACCATGGCAGGCGAAAGCTGATTCGCTTTGCAAAAATAATCGAGCAGCGTGTTTTGGCGTGTGGCATGTTCAAACGCGGCAATGCGCAAATCCTTCACGTAATAAAAATTTTCCTGCGTGATTTCTGTTTGATCAAGCTTTGCCCATAACGCAACGGACGAAGTGCCATAGTGCTGTGCGGGGTAGCTGTATTTCTCAAGCAATGCGTCATTCTTGCGCAGGGCACCGATTAAGTCCAGCTCACCCGCTTCAAGCATGTCCAGCATCTTTTGCAGTGCATCGTTGATCGCCATGCCTTCAAAGGTCACAAACTCATATGCCCAACCATTAAATTGCGCAATTTCCATCAGATAATCATAGGTGTAGCCGCTGTGCTTTCCGTTTTCATCGGTTTGCGTCAAGCCCAGCTGCTGTGGAAAGCCAACGCGAAGCACACGCGGCGGTTCCGTTGCCGCCATACCTGTCAAAGCCATCGCTATACCCTGCAAACCCAAAAGGGCACAGATCAACACAATCGCAATCCTGTACCCAGCCCTGCTTGTTTTTGATTGAAACATCGCTTCCTCCGTTTGTGCGTACCATTTCTTCCGTTTGTTTATGATTAAGTTACCATGTAACCAATCCATCATATGAAAAAAAAGCCCCAGCATTGCTTGAGACTTTTTTATGGAGCGGGTGATGGGAATCGAACCCACGTAACCAGCTTGGAAGGCTGACACTCTACCATTGAGTTACACCCGCCCGTCAAGCGGCTCCAAGATCCATCGCAATCCCAAAACAAAAGTGGAGCGGTAGACGAGATTCGGACTCGCGACATCCACCTTGGCAAGGTGGCACTCTACCACTGAGCTACTACCGCACGTTCCACTGTTTTGATGCGGAAAGGGAAGTTGGTGCGGGCGAAGAGACTTGAACTCATACGCCGTAAGGCACCAGATCCTAAGTCTGGCGCGTCTGCCATTCCGCCACGCCCGCAGGCACATCCCCATCTTAAAGCGATGAAATGGTGACCCATCGGAGGCTCGAACTCCGGACACCTTGATTAAAAGTCAAGTGCTCTGCCAACTGAGCTAATGAGTCTTATTGTTACGCAAGAACATTGGTGATTCTGCATGTTCCTCGCGTCGGGCACGTTTCGTATATTAACACAATCCCCTTTTGCTGTCAACCCCAAAATTGAAAAGACCTTTCGTTTTTGTGTTCTTTCTCAGGGTTTAAGCCAAAATTTGTTTCTTCCTGCGCCAAGCCTTGAGCACAGCCTTCACCAACACATGGTAACAGCATCCCGCCGCAATGCTGCCCAAGCTCCACAGCGCCCATGAAAGCGGGTCGCCCGCCAAATGGTAACGCTTGCAAACCACCTCCATCCAGCAGTTGAATAAAAATATTTCAAAAGAAGCTTCCCCCAAGAAACGCAAGGGTGCAAAAGCCTTTGCAAAGCGCTTTGCCTTTTGGAGCAACCAGCCAAATGCCGCGCACAAGGCTGGTACCATCAAAAAGAACGGATGCCAGTACATGCCGTAATCACTAAGCAGGGAGGGGAAAGAAAAGGAATAGCTAAGCGCCAGGTAACCCACCGCAAAAGCGATTCCGCCCACTGCCGCCGCGTGCCACTCTTTTTGAGCTTTTTGGTGGGGCATTGCCGCCGCCATGCCTAGGATCAAAATGGGCAAGCGGGAAACCGCCATATAGCGTTCGTCAAATAGGAAGCAAAAGCCCAAGCCAATGGCGGCCGCCAGCAAAGCAAGGAGCGTAAGCGCTGGTTTTTTAGCGCGTGACAGGCAGGCAAACAATAGCGGCGCCAGCAAAATCACAACCGCATACAGGCTTATGTACCAGCTGATCATTCTGGGCACATTGGCAAAATAACCAAGCATAAGCAAATTTCCTGCCGCCATGCGTATGCTTTGAACCGTTCCAAGGTTCTCAAGCGGCAGCATAACCGCAAGCCAGCACAAGCAAAATGGGAGGTAAGCGGGAAGCAAACGCCGCATGCGCCGCGAAAGGTAAGCCCGCATGTCATTGGACTGCTGGAGGGAATGGTACAAGCCAAAGCCCGCTAAAAAAAGGAAGATGTCCACGCCGCCATAGCCGATTTTTTGAATTTCATACAGCACACCGCTTGTTAAGCCTAGCTTTGCATGAAAAAATACCACCCATAGTATGGCTATGCCCTTTATTTCATTGCGATAACGGTGTAAATTTTCGCGAAACTGCATGTAAAATCACCCTCCCTTTTGCTCTGCTTTATCTAACCACAAAAACGCAAAAAAAGCAACGGAGCTTATACCTTAGACGGCTCCGTTGCTGTGTGCTATTGATTGTTCACGCTGTGGTGACTGCTTACGCGCAGGCGGGTCATCGCGCGTAAGAGCATGGCTTGGTTGTTGAGATAGCTCTGGCGATCCTGCTTTTGAAGCAATGCCTCGCGCGCGCGTCTCTGTGCACGTTCAGCCCGCACACGATCAATGTTTTCAGGCCATTCGGCCGATTGCAGCATCATCACGGTGTTATCTGGCGTAACTGTGAGAAAACCGTCGCTCATCGCCGCCGTTTTCATAACGCCCTGCGCATCCCGCAAGCGCAGCTCCCCTTCAGCCAATGCAATCACGGTAGGCGCATGCCCCGCCAAAATGCAGGTTTCACCATCGGTTGCGTTGGCTATTACCATCTCCACCATGCCGCTGTAGAACTCATGCTCTGGCGTTAAAATGCTCAATTGAAAGGTTTTTGCCATTTGATTGGACCTCCCATCCCGTTCATCCCTTCGCCTTGGCGCGCACGTCCTCAAGGTCGCCCACCATATAGAAAGCATCCTCGGGCAAATCATCCACCTCGCCATCTACAATGGCTTTGAAGGATGCGATGGTATCTGCCAGCTTCACATACCGCCCAGGAATGCCGCTAAACACCTCCGCCACAAACATCGGCTGGCTTAAAAAGCGTTGGATACGGCGTGCGCGGTACACCACGGTGCGGTCCTCGTCGCTTAACTCATCCATGCCCAAAATGGCTATGATGTCCTGTAGCTCGCGGTAGCGCTGTAAGCACTCCTGCACGCGCATGGCTACCTTGTAATGCTCCTGCCCCACCACAGCAGGGTCCAGAATGCGGCTGGTGGATTCCAGCGGATCGACCGCGGGATAAATGCCAATTTCCGAAATGGCGCGGCTTAAAACCGTTGTGGCATCCAAATGCGAAAAAATGGCGGCGGGTGCGGGGTCTGTCAAGTCATCCGCTGGCACATAAATGGCCTGTACGCTGGTGATGGAGCCATCGTTTGTGCTGGCAATTCGCTCCTCAAGCTCCCCCACCTCTGTGGCAAGCGTAGGCTGATAGCCAACGGCGCTGGGCAGGCGGCCAAGCAATGCGGAAACCTCACTGCCCGCTTGAATATAGCGGAAAATATTGTCGATGAACAACAGCATGTTCTGCTTTTTTACATCGCGAAAGTATTCTGCCAAGGTAAGCCCCGTCATGGCTACGCGCATACGCGCTCCTGGCGGCTCGTTCATTTGGCCAAAAACAAGCGCTGTTTTCTCAATCACGCCTGATTCCGTCATTTCATTGAGCAGGTCGCTGCCTTCACGGCTGCGCTCACCTACGCCTGTAAACACGCTGTAGCCGCCCTGTTCGGTGGCGATGTTGTGAATCAGCTCCAATATCAGCACGGTTTTACCCACGCCCGCGCCGCCAAACAAGCCGATTTTGCCGCCTCGCGCATAGGGCGCAAGCAGGTCAATCACCTTGATGCCCGTTTCAAACACCTGCGCAACGGGCTGTTGCTGATCAAAGCTAGGCGCGGCGCGGTGAATGGGCATGTGCTCCTTGGTTTGAGGCGGCTCCTTGCCGTCAATGGGGCGGCCAAGCACGTCAATGGCACGCCCTAGCATCTCCGTGCCTACGGGGATGGTAATGGGTGCGCCCGTGCTTTCCACGGTTAAGCCGCGCGATAGGCTATCCGTTGATTCAAGGGCTATACAGCGCACCACATTGCCCATATGCTGGTGAACCTCCGCCGCTACGGTTCTTTCACCATCCTTCACATACACCAACGTATGAATGGGGGGTACCTCCCCCGACCGAAAACGAACGTCCAGCACAGGCCCGACAATGCGAACCACCGTTCCTTTGATCATGTTCGTCTCCTCCTTTGCTTGAAGCGTCCAGATTTTTTACAGTACAAAGGAATCTGGATTGCCGCCTATAATCTCGTTTATTTCCTGCGTAATGGCCGCCTGCCGCGCGTGGTTGAGCGTAAGCACAAGCTTTTGATGCATTTCATCCGCATTTCGTGTGGCAGATTCCATGGCCGTCATACGCGCACGGTTTTCACTGGCAAAGCTCTGTACCAAGGCGCTGTACAGCATGCCCGATACATAATGCTGTGCCATTGCATCCAGCACCTCCGCTTGGTTGGGCGCAAAGTCCAAGCCGCCTGTAGGCGCATGCATCACCTCCGCATTTGCGACGGTTTCACGCGTAATGGGCAAAATGCGCAGCTTGGTCGGCTTGGTAATTCCGCCCTTTAGAAGCTGGGTAAAGATCAAAAACACTTCGTCAAATTCATTTTTGCGATAGCGTCGGCAAATTTCAGCCGCTAACTCACGCGCCACATCAAGCGTTGGGTTTTGCACGGCAGTCAAATAGCTTTTATCCACGGTAATGTCGTGGCGCTGCATAAAGTTATGTGCCATATGCCCAAAGGTAACCAAGCGAACGTTCACATGGGTGGGGTCCTGCAATTCGCGCAGTGCAAGCTTGAGCACCTCTTGGTTGTAGCCGCCGCACATGCCCTTGTCCCCCGCAATGACCATATAGGCCGCGCGTGCGCCAAACTCACGGTAAAAGCCGCTCTTAAAGCCCTCGGGCGAGTTATCCAGTATAAAGCGCATATTGGAGCGTACAAGGCTGAAATAACGCATGGTTTGTTCATGCGCGCGCATGGCTTTTTTCATTTTGCTTGACGCAATCAAATGCATGGCGCGCGTGATCTTTGCGGTATCGTCGATGGTTTTGATGTGGTGACGAATTTCCGCTATGGAGCTCATGCGCCCACGCTCCCTTGCACAGCGGCGGTATTTGTGTCAAACCAAGCTTGAATGGCCGCAATCAGCAGTTTTTCATTGGAGCTGCTCAATTCACCCGATACATTCAGCGAGCTGATCAGATGGCTGTAGTTATCGCGAAACAAGGCTGGGAAGCCTTCCTTAAAAGCCACAAGCTCTGCGGGTGTAATGTTTTTGGGTATGATTTTACGAATGGCCGCATACAGAAAAGCCACCTCTAGCGCCGTAGACATAGGCTCGTTGTTGCGTTGCTTGCAAAGCTCTGTTAGCGTTGCGCCATATTTGAGCTTATCCTGCGTGTTCACATCCATATCGCTGGCAAACTGCGCAAAGATTTGCAATTCGCGATACTGTGCCAATTCCAAGCGCAGACTGCCCGCAACCTTGCGAACGCTCTTGTGCTGGGCGGCGCCGCCCACACGGCTTACGGACAGTCCCCCGTTAATGGCAGGGCGAATGCCCGCGTGGAACAGCTCTGTATCCAAGAAAATCTGCCCATCGGTAATGGAAATGACATTGGTGGGGATATAGGCAGAAATATCTCCTGCCTGTGTTTCAATAATGGGCAGTGCTGTGAGGGTACCGCCGCCCAGCTTATCGCTCAAGCTGGCCGCACGCTCCAATAAGCGGCTATGCAGATAGAAAACATCGCCCGGATAAGCCTCGCGCCCAGGCGGACGGTGAAGCAGCAGGGACATGGCACGGTACGCAACCGCATGCTTGCTTAAATCATCATATACAATCAACGCATCGCGGCCATGGTACATAAACCATTCCGCCATGGCACAGCCCGCATAGGGCGCAATGTACTGCATGGTAGCGCTGTCCGCCGCCGTCGCACTCACCACGGTGGTGTATTCCATTGCGCCGAAATCGCGCAAATGGGAAATGAGCTGTGCTACGCTGGATGCCTTTTGCCCAATGGCAACATACACGCATGCAACATTTTTGCCCTTTTGGTTCAATATGGTATCCACCGCAATGCTTGTTTTGCCCGTTTGGCGGTCGCCAATAATAAGCTCGCGCTGTCCGCGCCCAATGGGCACCATGGCGTCTATGGCCATCAGCCCTGTTTCCAAGGGCTTGCATACAGGCTTGCGGCTCAAAATGGGCGGGGCTGGCATTTCAATGGGGCGCATTTCCACATGGCTAAAATGCTCATCCGAATCCAGCGGAATGCCCAAAGGATTCACCACATGCCCAAGCAATGCTTCGCCGCAGGGCACGCTTAAAACGCGGCCTGTGCCATAAACCGCCATGCCCACTGCAATGTCGCTTTCACCCGCCAAAGCCACGGCATAGACCAATTTTTCTTCCAGGTTCATTGCAAGCGCAAAGCTTCCGCTTTCCACCTCTAGCAGCTCGCCGATTTTGCAGTCGTTCAGCCCATCCATGTACATTACGCCGTCGCCCACAAAAACCACTTTGCCCGCACTGCGCACGGGCAGGTTGTTTTCATAACCGCTTAAACGCTCCAGCAGGGTCTGCCCCACACTTCCGTTTTCATGCATGGTTGGAGCCCCCCTCCTCTGTTTTCAACAGATAACGATAAATCTCCCTTAATTGCCCGCGGGCAGTGCCGTTATAGCTGTAGCCATCCAGCTCTACACGTACACCGCCAAGCTCCTTTTTGTCTACACGGCAAATCAGCTTCACAGGCACGCCCAGCTTTTCCTCAAAACGCGCGGCAATTCGTTTTTGCGCCGCAATGGAAAGCTGCATTCCAGAAATGATCCGCCCATGCAGAGGCTTGAGCGGCTCCACATCTATTCTTGCAGGTAAAGCGGCTTGAACTTCATTGGCCTTTGCTTCTTCAGCCATGCTCAGCCCACCTTTTCAATAAAGTCATCCACCAGCTTGCGATGATCTGCTTCATTGATTTCACGTTGTAATATTTTGCTTGCCAATGCCACGCCTAAGCCTGCAACCTCGCCGCGCATGGTTTCCTGCGCGCTTTGCCGCATATGCTCACATTCGGTGCGGGTATGGGCAATGCGCTGTTCCGCATCGCTTTGCGCCTCGCGAAGCACCTGCTCCGCCTGATCCTGTGCTTGAGAAACACTTTTTTGAATGGTTTCCGCCGCCGTCTTTTTCGCCTGCGCAAGCTCGTCGTTCATCGCCTTGCGCTGCTCTTCTACCTGCGTCTGGGCATCTGCCGCGCTTTGCAATTGCGCGGCAATGCCGTCAGTGCGTTTTTGCATAAATTTACGCACTGGCTTCACCAGCAGAAAGTAAAGGGCAACAAATAAGATGACCGCATTGACGACATGCAGCAGTATGGACGTAAGGTTAAACATGCCCTCCAAGTGTCATCCCTCCTTTTCGTTTCAGTTCAGCTCAAAAAAAATCAAACCTTGCCGCCAAGCATAAATACAATCAAAATAGCCACCAAGAGCGCATAAACTGCGCAGGTTTCCATCATGATTAGGCCAAACATCAGCGAGCTGTTAATTTTGCCCGCCGCCTCAGGCTGGCGTGCAATGGCTTCCGCCGCTTTACCCGTAGCGTTTCCCATACCAATGGCCGCGCCTGCGCCGCAAAGCGCCGCCAAACCCGCACCAATCGCAATCAATCCTAGTACCATATGAATAACCTCCCTTTAATCAAAAAAACATCTATTGTTCATGCGCACAGCGCAGGAACCCCTTTACTCAATGGCCTCGCTGATATACACCAAGCTTAGCAGGCCGATGACAAAAGCTTGGATGCCCGTGTGCAGCACCCCAAAATAAGATTCGATAACGGCAGGCACAATCAGCGGTGCAATCGAGTAGATCAATTGCATAATAATGCCGCCCACCATTACATTGGCAAACAAGCGAATGGCGATGGAGCAGGGTGCAATCAAATCCGTAACAATACGAATGGGCATCACCACGGGCGTAGGCGAGCAAAGCCCGTGAATGCGCCCTTTCAGCCCGCGGTATTTAAGCCCCGTCACATTCACCAGCAAAAAGGTGCAAAGACCCATGGCAAAGGTGCAGTTGATATCCTCTGTGGCAGGCGCAAAGCCAAACAGCTCCACAAAGGTGGTTGTAAAAACATACACCATGAGCGTCATGACCACGGGTGCGGCAAACAGTCCCGCTTCCCCTACCTTGTTTTTTGCCCAGCTGTCAATGCCGCCGACGGCCAGCTCCAGCAGGTTTTGCAAGCCTGTCGGCTTTTCCTTCATGCGCCGAACCACCAATAGGTTGATGAGCACAAGTGCGATGATCAAAATGGCAAGCACAACCCATGCCGTAACCACTGACAGCCCGATATTGATGCCAAAAACCATGAATGGTTTTTGAAGCAAGCTCACCTCAAGCATTTATTCCGCTTCCTTCCGTGCCTTTTGATAGCTTACGCCCGCTCCCGCAAACTGTGTAATGGATGCCGCAATCACAAATGCAATCAGCAGTGGCGGCGACAGCATCACCCATACAACCAAGGCAATCAGCCAAAGCACAAATTTCGTGATAAAAAGCCCTATGCGGGGTTTTGGCGGCGCTATGGAAAGCTTGAGTAACCACACCTGTAACGCGCCAAACCCTACACCCGCCAACGCGCCTAGCGCATAACCCCACCATGGCATAGCGGCAAAAGCCTCCAACAGCTTTGCATCCACTTGAGCGCCTTCTTCCCGCTTTACAGTAAAAAAACGAATCGCCTTCACGCGGCGTTTCACGTCAAAGCGAATTTTATTATAGCACAAAAATGAAAATTGCAAAGAACAACTTTTCAAATGGATTTTAGGGGTTTTTCAAGGGATTTTTCAAACGGATTTCAGGGTTATAGCCGAAGCCAGTAAAGGGTGGCAGGTATATATAGGCGGCGGTTTGTTGCGAATGCGGCGGCTTGTCCCGAATGCCGCGCTCCATCCCGAATGCGGCGCTCCATCCCGAATGCCGCGCTCTATCCCGAATGCCGCGCTCTATCCCGAATGCGGCGCTTTGTCACGAATGCCGCGCTCTATCCCGAATGCGGCGCTTTGTCCCGAATGCCGCACTCTATCCCAAATGCGGCGCTCCATCCCGAATGCCGCACTCTATCCCAAATGCCGCACTCTATCCCGAATGCCGCACTCTATCCCGAATGCCGCGATCTATCCCGAATGCGGCGCTCCATCCCGCATGCCGCACTCTATCCCAAATGCCGTGTTTTGTCGCGAATGCGGCGCTCTATCCCGAATGCGGCGCTCCATCCCGAATGCCGCGCTCTATCCCAAATGCCGCGCTCCATCCCGAATGCCGCACTCTATCCCGAATGCCGCGCTCCATCCCGAATGCCACGCTCCATCCCGAATGCCGCGATCCCTGTAGGGACACCATACATGGTGTCCGCCCAGCTGGCGTTCCTCAACCATCTCTCAATGATTATGGTGTCAAAAGGCCCCTCCCAACAATTAATATTTACACCAAAGTAACCGCTAAATACCCCCACGTCTATGAATTTGCTTCACTTCATGCGAAAATCAAAGCAGGCTCAGAAAACTCAGAAAACTCTGAGAACCACGCAAAGGAAACAGAGCCATTCAAGAGACTGCAAAGAAGGTGAAGCACATGACAATATGCGAACTGAAGCAACGGACACGGTTGAGTGAATGGCGAACGGCCATACAGCAACAGAAAGCCAGCGGGCAAAGTATCAAGCAATGGTGCGAAGAAAACAACTGCGGCGAAGGTAAGTACTACTATTGGCTAAAGCAAGTTCGTCAAGAGATGTTGGAGCAAGGATCAGCTTCCACTGTGGCACTGGTTCAGTTTGAGCCAGAACGTCTACCTGTGGCAGCAATGGAAATATCCACGCAGAAATCTCCGCTCCAAGCGGCAGCAACAGAAACGCCCACACAGAAATCTCCGCTCCAAGCGACAGACAACATTCTCATTCACTATGGAAAAGCCTGCGTAGAACTGCCTAAAACAACCGTAGCAACAGACGTAGCACAACTGCTGAAGCTGCTCTGCCATGATTGATTTACGCAATATACAAAACTACTACATCGCTTGCGGATACACGGATATGCGCAAGCAGATTGACGGCTTGGCAGCCGTCGTGCAGCTGCAGTTTCATCTGGAGCTGGATGAAGTCTCCCTCTTTCTGTTCTGCGGTAGGAAAGCAGATCGGGTGAAAGCGCTGTATTGGGACGGCACTGGCTATGTGCTGCTCTACAAGCGACTGAAGGAAAAACGCTTTCAATGGCCGAGAAGCGAAGCGGATTTGAAACAGCTCACGCAGCAGGAATTCCGCTGGCTCATGGAAGGTCTGTCCATCACACAAACGAAAGCTTTCACGTCCGGAAATCCCGGAACCATTTGCTGAAAAATTGCATAGAAACGCATATAAATAAAGGGTTTCACCATCCTTTTGTTGAATAGTATCTGTATGCAAAGAGGAGGGGAACACGCATGTGCAAAGTGAGCATTGAGGAAGAAGATTTTATTTCACCTCGTCCCATGTGATGATGTGTGGGACATAACGCCTGTCAGGGCGAACA
>JAVXND010000005.1:0-84860 GCA_036645955.1 Clostridia bacterium
TAACTCTTTTTAGAATGTATCAGATGATATTGTGCTTAGCTGATTCATTTGATTCTCTAACTTAATGACATTGCCATGTATGGTGTCCCTACAGGGAGCGTAAACTGCTTGCATATCACGCTGTAGGGTCACCATAGTTTGCAAAACGCAAACAGGGCGGAACGGTTAAAAAAGGAGGCCGACCGCTTTCGGTCAGCCCCCTGTAACAAAACTTGCTCTTAGTACATGCCGCCCATGCCACCCATGCCGCCTTGTCCAGCAGGAGCCGCAGCTTCAGGCGCGGGAATATCTGCCACCAAGCTTTCGGTGGTCAGCACCATTGCGGCAACGCTTGCGGCGTTTTGCAATGCAGAGCGGGTCACCTTGGTGGGGTCAATAATGCCGCGTTCGATCATGTCCACATACTCACCCTTGAGCACATCAAAGCCATAGCCAGACTTATGGTTGGTTTTGACGTTCTCCACAATCACGCTGCCATCAATGCCCGCGTTCATGCTAATCTGGCGAAGCGGCTCTTCCAGCGCGCGGATCAAAATCTGCACACCAGTTTTGGCATCACCGGCAAAGTTGGCCAGCTCTACTTGCACAGCAGGCAGAACGTTCATCAGTGCAATGCCGCCGCCGGGTACAATACCTTCTTCAACAGCTGCACGGGTCGCGGCAAGCGCGTCCTCAATGCGAAGCTTGCGCTCCTTCATTTCCACTTCGGTAGCTGCGCCAACCTGAATCACCGCTACGCCGCCGCCAAGCTTTGCAAGGCGCTCTTGAAGCTTTTCCTTGTCATAATCGCTTGTGGTGTTCTCAATTTGAGCGCGAATGCTTGCAACGCGGGAAGCAATATCTTCTTTTGTGCCAGCACCCTCCACAATGGTGGTGTTTTCCTTGTCAACCTTGACTTGACGGGCAGTACCCAGCATATCAAGGGTCGTATCCTTGAGCTCCATGCCCAGCTCGTCGCTGATCACTTGGCCGCCGGTTAAAACAGCGATGTCGCGCAGCATTTCCTTGCGGCGATCACCAAAGCCAGGAGCCTTTACAGCAACGCAGGTGAAGGTGCCGCGCAGTTTGTTGAGCACCAAGGTTGCAAGGGCTTCGCCCTCCACATCCTCTGCAATAATGAGCATCTTCTTGCCAGCCTGCACAACCTGTTCAAGCACAGGCAAAATCTCTTGGATGTTGCTGATCTTTTTATCGGTAATGAAGATGTAGGGGTTATCCAGAACCGCTTCCATCTTTTCGGTGTTGGTAACCATGTAAGCGCTGGCATAGCCGCGGTCAAACTGCATGCCTTCCACAATGTTCATTTCGGTAAGCATGGTCTTGCTTTCCTCAACCGTGATGACGCCGTCGTTGCCAACCGTCTCCATGGCTTCAGAAATCAGCTTGCCAATGGTCTCGTCACCTGCTGAAATGCTGGCAACCTGTGCAATGGCCTGCTTGCCGCTGATGGGTTGGCTTAGCTTGGCAAGCGCCGCCACTGCCGCGTTCACGGCAGCTTCAATGCCGCGCTTCAAAACCATGGGGTTTGCACCCGCCGCCAAATTGCGCAAGCCTTCGCGAATAATGGCCTGTGCGAGCAGCGTTGCAGTGGTGGTACCATCGCCAGCTACATCGTTGGTTTTGGTGGCAACTTCCTTCACCAGCTGAGCGCCCATGTTCTCAAAAGCATCTTCCAGCTCAATTTCCTTGGCAATGGTTACACCATCGTTGGTGATCAGGGGGCAGCCGAATTTCTTGTCCAAAACCACATTGCGTCCCTTAGGTCCAAGGGTGATTTTTACGGTATCCGCTAAAATGTTAATGCCCTTTTCCAGAGCGCGGCGGGCTTCCTCGCCGTGTTTGATTTGCTTAGCCATAACAAAATTCCTCCTCTATACTTTGTGCTTGCCGATTTATTCTACTGTTGCCAAAATATCGTTCTGCCGAACAATAATCAGCTCTTGGCCATCCATCTTAATTTCAGTACCTGCGTACTTGCTGTAAATCACTTTTTGGCCAACATACACGTTCATGGTAACTTCCTTGCCATCCACCATGCCGCCGGGGCCAACAGCCAGCACTTCCGCCATCTGGGGTTTTTCCTTAGCGGTGCTCGTTAGCAAAATGCCACTCTTGGTGGTTTCTTCGGATTCAACATTTTTGATGACCACACGGTCGCCCAAAGGCTTAACGTTCATAACTATATCCTCCTATTTTGTGATTGGTTTTCATTTGTTAGCACTCAATTACTTCGAGTGCTAACAACAGTTCTAACTATACGTCATTTACGCCCATGGTGCAAGCCGATTCATTTCGATCAGCAACTGTTCCACCGCTGATTTAAGATTATTCTATGCATTTTAAGCACAATACCTCGTAGTATTGCTCATTTACTCCGTTTCTCTTTATTTTTCTCTTTTTATTAAAATTTTAGGTCGCTGCTTCATGTGTTACAATAGCATGTACAGAAAGGGTTGAGTGGAATGCAGTCAACAGCCAGCGAGCTTTTGCTCGCATGGTATGACCAAGTAAAGCGCGATTTGCCATGGAGAGGCACGCGCGACCCCTACCGCATTTGGATATCTGAAATCATGCTCCAGCAAACCCGCGTGGAAACCGTCAAAACCTATTATCGGAACTTTCTGAGCCTCTTCCCTACGGTTTCCGCACTAGCGCTTGCACCGCAGGAGCAGGTTCTCAAGGTTTGGGAAGGGTTGGGTTATTACAGCCGCGCACGCAATTTGCAAAAAGCCGCCCAAATGATTATGACCCTGCATAGCGGACAGTTTCCCGAAAGCTATGCAGACATTGAAAAGCTATCAGGCATTGGCCCCTACACCGCAGGCGCTATTGCCAGCATTGCATTTGAAACGCGTGTACCCGCCATTGACGGCAATGTATACCGCGTAGCCTCGCGTTTTTTTGGCGTGCGGGAAGATATCGGCTCCCCCAGCGCACAGCGCAAGCTGCGTCAGCTTGTATTCCAGAGCCTGCCCGAAGAGCGCATAGGCGACTACAATCAGGCGTTGATGGAGTTAGGGGCCACCCATTGCTCCCCCGCCGCTCCCGCATGTGATTTGTGCCCTTGGAACGCCCTGTGCGATGCCTGTATGGAGGGTGATGCGTCCAGCTTGCCCATTCACGAAAAAAAGCGCCCGCCCAAGCGCATTGACGTTGCGGTATGCTTGCTAACCTACGAAAAGCAGGTCTTGGTTATGAAGCGCAGTCTGCGCATGCTGAATGGATTGTTTGTATTTAACCTGCTAGAGGATGAAACAAGCCCCGCCCGCGCACAAGAACAGCTGCGGGAGCAGGGCTTTGATTGCAATTTTGCGAAAGACTTAGGAACTGCGCGGCACGTGTTTACACACCGAGTTTGGGAAATGCGGCTGTTTCACTTCACGCTCCAAACGCCGCCCGCCCAAAGCACTTTCACCGCGCTCCAAGCGCACATGGCAAACGCCGACGAATTAAATGCATTGCCCATGCCAACCGCCGTAAAGGCAGCGCGGGAACAGGCTTTGCAGCTCATTGGTTAAGGCTTGCGCATAGCGTCCCTATCCATTTCCATTTCTACGCATTGCCACTGCTCGCCGCATTTTTGAACCAGCTTTTTTTCTGTGCTGCCAAGCGCGTGAAAGCCTACCGCCTCATAGCAACGCACGGCGGCAGGGTTTTGCATAAATACCCCCAAGCTGAGCTTCTCTGCGCCCATTTTTTCAAAGGCATAATGCACAGCTTGACCAAGCACCTGTTTGCCCAAGCCCCTGCCGCGCTGTTTGTCATCCAGAATCACAAAGCCAAAGCGCACAATCGTCTTTGCTTCATCCTTATAATAAGCAGATAAAAAAGCCGCGGGCTGTGCCTCCAGCTCAAAAATCAATGCTTCGCTGGCTGTATGCTGCTGTATGCACAGGTTTAGCATATCGGCTGTCACAGGCCAGCGGCCCACATATCCAGCGCACCAGCATTCATAGGTTTGCTCATCCCTCACCCATGAAACCACCTTGGCGGCATCCGATGCGCGGTACGGCCGAAGCACAGGCAATGCATGTATGTTCATGGTTATGCCTTGAGCGGCAACCTTGCCACGCCGCTTTTGACCGCCGCTTCTGCCACTGCACGCGCCACAGCCTTGCCCACGCGTTTGTCAAAAGCCTGAGGCAAAATATAGCGCGGGCTTAGCTCCTCCTCCGATACCAGCGAGGCAATCGCGTAGGATGCGGCCAGCTTCATTTCGTCGTTGATATCGCTCGCGCGAACATCCAACGCTCCTCTGAAAATGCCAGGAAACGCAAGCACATTGTTAATTTGGTTATCAAAATCACTGCGGCCTGTTCCCACCACCGCCGCCCCGCCGCGAAAGGCCTCTTCCGGCATAATCTCGGGCACTGGGTTCGCCATGGGAAATACAATGGCACTCGGATTCATGGTGGCCACCATCTCGGCGGTAAGCACGCCTGGAACGCTCACGCCAATAAACGCGTCCGCACCTTCAACGGCTTCGCGCAAGCCGCCGCTTAAGCCGCGCTTGTTGGTCACATGGCTTAGCTCCTCCTGCGCAGGGCTTAGCTTTTCGCGCCCCTCTTTGACAATGCCATGCCTGCCCAGCAAAATAATATCCCCTATGCCAATGCGCATCAAATGCTTGGCAATGGCAATGCCCGCAGAGCCCGCGCCGTTGATCACACAGGTGATATCCTCCATGCGCTTGTGAACCAGCTTGACCGCGTTTAAAAGCGCCGCCGCCACCACCACCGCCGTACCGTGCTGATCGTCGTGAAAAACGGGTATATCGCAAAGCTCCTTGAGCCTTTTTTCAATTTCAAAACAGCGCGGCGCTCCAATGTCCTCTAGGTTAATGCCGCCAAAGCTGCCCGAAAGCAAATAAACCGTGCGTACAATCTCATCCACATCCTTGGATTTGATGCACAGCGGAAAGGCGTCCACATCCGCGAACTCCTTAAACAGCACGCATTTGCCCTCCATCACAGGCATGCCCGCTTCGGGGCCTATATCGCCCAAGCCCAGCACTGCCGTGCCATCCGTAATCACCGCTACCAAATTGTGGCGGCGCGTTAATTCGTAGGACTTATCTACATCGTTATGTATGACCATGCAAGGCTCTGCCACGCCGGGTGTATAGGCAAGCGAAAGCGCCTCGCGATCCTTTACTTGTACACGGGAAGTAATTTCCAGCTTGCCCGCCCATTCATAGTGTTTCTTGAGCGCCTCGGCTTTGATGTCCATATGCTCGCTCCTTCACGTCATTTCGATTTTTCGGCTCATTGTAACATGTTTCTAAGCCTCTGGCAACTCACTTTTCATGCGTTTTCCAGATCGAAATTCCATAGGGCTCAAGCCTGTGGCTTTTTTAAAGTTCTTGCTAAAATGCGCCACATCCCCAAAACCAATTTCAAGCGCTATTTCATGTACCTTGAGCGCTGGGTCCATCAGCAGTTCTTTGGCTTTTGCAATTCGCAGGCCGTTCAAAATATCAAAAAAGCTTTGCCCCAAATGCCCGTTGATGAGCTTGCTCAAATGCCAGGGGCTTACATACACGCTGTCCGCCACATCGCCTAAGCTGATGTGCTCATTAAAATGCTCCTTGATGTATTGCATGGCACCGCGGGTAACAAAATTGCCCGCTTCGCTTTGGAGGCTGTCGCTTTCCGGTTCCTCCTGCGGCATGGCATTGAGCACCTCTGTCATGTGCAATACCGCCTCGCGCAGCTCATCCATTTTGCTGGGCTTGAGCAAATAGCGCCCTACCCCCAAGCGAATGGCCTGCTGTGCATAGTCAAAATCCCTGAATGCCGTTAAAACAGAAATTTGCATTTGAGGAAACTCGCTTTGAAGCGCCGCAATCATGCTAAGCCCATCCATGTTGGGCATACGGATATCCGTAAACAAAATATGAGGCTGCATTTTGCGAACCAGCTCAATGCCTTCCAGCCCATCCGCCGCTGTGCCTACAACCTCGCACCCGTATTCTGCCCACGGAAAAACCTTTTTCAGCCCCTGCAAAATAATCTGTTCATCGTCCACCAATGCCACTCGGTGCATACAGTCTGCCTCCTTGTGTCTCATTTGGTATCATTGATACATCCATTTTGTTGGAAATGGGTTCATTTCCATAATTTCCGCCCACAGGGCAGCTGGATCCTCACTGCCATCCGCAATTCCGGGGATGGCGGCAAACCACCTTCTGCGTGCATCGGGCTGCATATCGTCTTGAATGGGCAGGTTTTTGGACTGCGCATCATTGACCATTTTTTGATAGCTTTCAAGCAGTAAGCCCGATGCGTCGTACACGCAAAGCGCCGCGGCATTGATGCCCTTGGTCAAAAAATGGAGCAAGTCCACTGCCGCATCACGGCGCAGATCATCCTTCCAAGCGGCTCTGGTGAGGTAGAAGCCCATGGACACGCCGTAAATATAAGCGGTGGAATCAGCCTTTTCGCTGTAAGCGGGAAAGGGAAGCACCACTGTTGTGTTCATACTCCCTGGTTTGATGCTGTTGGCAAACCAGCTTCCATCAATTTGCATAGCCGCTTTTTTATCCCGAAAAAGCTGGCTTGTAAAGGCTTCCGTGGTTGCGCTTGCGTTTTTGGGAAATGCATTCATCTCGTAGAGCTTCCGTATCAGCCGCATGCCCTCAATCCAGCTTTGAGGTACGGGGTCATTTGCGGCTGGACGCGCGGCATATTCCTCGTGGCTGGCAGAGCATAGGATGGAGAATTCCGCCAGATAGTGCGGCACATCGCTTAAGCTGACCGATATGGGCACAATCCCCACATTGTTAAAGGCCGTAATGGCGGCCTCTAATTTTTCCCACGATGTGGGCAGCTCCACACCATAGCGTTCAAAGAGGTCGATGTTGCAAAACAGCCCTTCCCAATACGGGCGCACGGGAATGGCATATACCTCGCCATCACACTCGGTCATGTCCGCATCCCGCTTTAAATTAAGCCCAGGATAAGCCGCGTTGATTTCCGATATGGGCACCACCTTATTTAAGATGGTGGCGCTTTCAGGCGTTTTGGCAAAAAAGAAAAGCACATCCGCTTCATTGCCAGCCGCAAAATCCTTGAGCACGCTGGATTTCCAAGCTTCGTCTGAGGTTGCGGAAAAGTCGTTGATGGCATAGCCCGTTTGCTCCTGCCACTGCTTTAACAATTTTGCATAAGTGTTCGCCGCCACATCCGTACCCGCAAAGATACTCATGGTTTTGAGCGTTACCTCCTCCGCCCTTGCCGACATTTGCATTGGGTAAGCAAGCAGTAACACAGCCACCAATCCTGCACATAGAAACCCTAACTTTTTCACGCTGATAACCATCCTCTCAAGAACATCCGCATGTCATGAAAAGTACTGAACATTTGTTCCTTTTTTGGTTGATCGTAGGCTCATGCTTATTATACACAGAAATTCATTGTTTGTCATTATTTGTTGCGGACGTCAAAAGCTCGCCCTGCGCATTTTCAGGGGTGCAGGGAATCACAAAAGCCGCCACCGTTTGCCCGCGCTCATCTGTATGCAAGGTTAAGGAAGCCTTTTCTCCATATAACAATTTGAGCCTTTGGGAAACATTTCGTATGCCCATATGCCCCTGCGAATCCTTATCATTGCTCAGCAAACGTCTGATGCGTGTCAAATCCTCATCGGATAGCTTTTTACCGTTGTTAATCACTTCAATGTTGAGCTGATCCTTTCGCATAAAAATGTTTAGGTTGATCCGCCCGCCGCCCATGGGGGCAATGCCGTGCTCAATGGCATTTTCAACAAGGGTTTGAATGGCGAGGCGAGGCACCAGCAGATCACCCAACCCCTCCTGCACATTCTTCCACACCGTCAGCTTTTCGCCGAAGCGCAAGCCCACAAAGTAAAAATACGCATCTGCCACCACCAGCTCTTCCTTTAAAGGCACCAAATGCCGCTCGTTGCGGTCCATGCTGGCGTTGAGCAAACAGCTTAACGCCTCCACCATGGTTGAAATGGTTTCGCTGTTTTCCATGCGAGCCTGCCAGTTGATGGTTTCCAAGGCATTGTTCAAAAAATGCGAGTTGATGCGGCTTTGCATGGCTTGTATACGCGCGTCACGCAGGGCAATTTCCTCCTTGTACGATTTATCCACCAAATACTTGAGCTGTACGCTCATAGCGGAAAACGCACTGCCCAGCTGACCCAGCTCATCGGTGCCATGCACGGGCACGGTTACCCCCAATTCTCCGCCGCGAATGCGCACAGCCGCATCGTTTAAGAAACGAATCGGGCGCGTGATGCGCTGGCTTACAAAGGTCATAATCAGCAAACAAATGGGAATGAGCAGCACAAACATCCACGCCATAATACTGCGGAAGGTGACCATTTCACGGTATACCTCCCGCTTGTCCGCTTGCACTTGAATAGACAGTGAATAGTCGCGCGTTTGAGTCGATTGCGTGTACAAAAGCGTATCGCCGACCTCGCTCATGCCGTTTTCAACGTTCAAAAAGCGTTCGTCCCCCGAATGAAATTGATCCAGCCGAACCATGCTCTTCATGCCAAGCTTTTCGCAAGCCTCGGTGATGGGGGTAAACAGCCGTTCCTCATTGACTCCCATCACAATAATGCCGTATTTCTGCATTTTGGTATCAAAAAGATTGCGCACCATGTACATGCGCCCTCCATGTGCGAAAAAACGACAATCCGTATCAAGCGCCTCGCTCATTTCCATCACTTGGCTTAATACATTCAGTTGAAAATAAACCGCTTCAGGATAATCATCCGTGGTAAAAAAGATGCCTGTTGGGTTTTGTATTTTAAAAAACAAAGTAAAGTCCAACAAGCGCTCTCGCCCATATTTACGTTCCAAATAGCTCCGACATTGCGCAAAGTACGCTTCGTAGTTGATGTTTCCTTGCGCATAACCGTTCACAGCCTCGTAAAGCTCGCCATCGTAAATAGCGTCCTTGCCCAAGGTGACCACTGCATTGATGTTTTCCATGGTGCGCACCTGCGCCTGCTGTGCCGAGGTCATTAAAAACACCTCGGTTTTTTCCTTCAGCGCTCCAAAAAATCGCGATCCCAAATAACTGCCAAGCAGTACCGTAGGGATCAGCCAGCATAACAGCACAATGGCCAATATGGAAAATCGCAATGAGAGAAGCTGTTTGAATAGGGCTTTCATTTAACGGTTCCTTCCTACTGCCGCAGTGCTTGATCTGCCTTGTGGTAAAGTGCGGCAAAGCACTCCCCATCACGCGGGTACAGCGCTGCGCCAATGGCGCACAAAAGGGCGCATTGACCATCCAGGGAAGTCAATTCCTCTATGGCAGCGCTAATGGCCAATATGCGGCGCTCCGCTTGCGCATCGGTGGCAACGCCATCCATCAGCAGCATAAATTCATCGTCATCTGTTCTGCCCACAATATCTGTTTTTTCCGCAAAGCCAGTGAGAATATTGCCCAGCTTACACAAAAGGCGATCGCTTTGTTCCCGTCCATCAATATCCGCAATTTGCTTTAAGCCCTCAGGCACCACAAGCACAAGCGCACAGCTTTGGCGGCTCTGCATGGCACTTAAGCTTTGCGTGATCCGCCGTTCCGTTGTTTCCTTGTTTGCAAGCCCCGTCAGCGCATCCGTGGTGGACACGCGCAAAAGCTCTTGGTTGAGCTCATGCTCGCGCACGCGCAGTAAAAACATGGTACGGTGCAGCAGCAGCCCCAGCACCCAGCCCATTCCAGCAGTGAACAGGTCGTAGGAAAAAGCAATGCCGCTCTTGCAAAAATAGCTGCACACAAGAAAAACAAGGGTGCTTACAAGTGTAATCACCGTCTGCTCCCAAAAGGGCAGAAGAAAAACCAATTGAAGCGTAAGCACAATCAAAGAAAAAAACACGCCTGGCCGATCTAAATAGGGAACGATGCTCACCACGGTTACAAAAATAAGCAAAGATAGCAAATAGAGGATGATAAGCCCGTGCAACCGCTGAGGATGCTGTAATAGTTTGGTAAAGCAGAAGTTTGAAATTCCGCAAAGTCCCATTTGAACCAGCAAAATGCTCATATAAGCCAGCGTGAGAACAGGGGAATGGAACCAAATGGTAATCACAACAGAAAGCAACAGCAGCAGTGCAGAAGACTGTAATGAAAGGCTTCGCAGCATATACAGGTTGTTTTCCGTAATGTGACGTGCTTCCCCCTGAAAAAACGCACGGCTCTTGCGCACATTACTCAGCAGGTTTTTTGGCAAGCATGTCAGGCATCTCATAGCATGGTATTCTCCTTCCCGATGGGCATTAACTAGAACTTTTTTGCCATAATTTCGGGGTTGATGGCATACAGCAATGCATTTTCGCGGGTGATTTTCCCCTCGCGGCAGAGGCGCAAAATATCGTTATCCATGGTAATCATACCTTGTGCCGCGCCCGCATAAATCACATTGTCCATTTGGTGCACCTTGCCCTCGCGAATCATGTTGGAAATGGCATTGTCTACAAGCATCACTTCAAATGCAGGCACAATGCCGCCGTCAACCGTGGGGATGAGCTGCTGGCTCACCACGGCTTGAAGCACCAGTGAAAGCTGCATGCGCACCTGTGCCTGCTGTGTGGCAGGGAAGGAATCAATAATGCGGTCGATGGTTTTGCTAGCGCCCACCGTATGCAAGGTGGATAGCAGTAAATGCCCCGTTTCTGCCGCTGTCAGCGCGGTTTGAATGGTTTCAAAATCGCGCATTTCGCCTAGCAAAATCACATCAGGCGCTTGCCTGAGCGCACTTCTAAGCGCATAAGCAAAATTTTTGGTGTCGTTCATCATTTCGCGTTGGGTTACAAGGCAATTCTTATGGGGATGGATAAACTCAATCGGGTCCTCCAAGGTAATGATGTGCCCCACGCTGTTTGTGTTAATGCGATCGATGATACAGGTGAGCGTGGTGCTCTTGCCGCTTCCTGCGGGGCCTGTAACCAGCACCATGCCGCGCCGCTTTGTACCCAAGTTAAGCACCACATCGGGAATGCCTAGCTTGTTAGCGTCTGGCAAGTCAAAGGGCACCACACGCAGTACCGCCGCAAGCGTGCCGCGCTGTAAAAAAGCATTACAGCGGAAACGCCCCACACGTGCCAGCCCAAAAGAAAAATCATCGTCACCCATGCGGGTCACTTTTTCCATATCCCGATGATAGGCAAGCTCATAAATTTGGCGTATCAAATCACTGCATTGTTCTGTTCCCAGTTTTTCATCGTTTAAGGGCTTCATGACCTCATTTATTTTGGTGGTTACGCGGGCACCTGGAATAATAAAAACATCCGAGCCGCCCAGCGAAAGCGTTTTTTCCAATAGGGATTGCAGTTCCATTGTGTTTTACCTCATTCACCCATTAAATTCATCATTTCTTGGTTGCTGTAAGGTCGGGTGTCCACAAGCTTATGCTCCAGCAGTTCATAGCGCTTTTCCCCTGCTTTGCCCAGCTTCCCGCTTGCCACCAACGCATGCTCTTCGCCTGTATCCTCCGTCAGGGTAAAAAAAAGCCTCTCGTCCTGCGCCGTCCACTCCGCATTGGCAACCTTTTGCTCCGTAAGCCAAACCAAATCAGGCAAATTGCCCGCATTTTTTTCAGCATACTCAAACAATGTTTCATCGATCAGGGCAAGCTTTTCTTGAATGCGCGCCGCCGCCTCATAATAGGCCACGCTCATTTGCACATTGCGTTCAGTGAGCGCCTTTGTGTTGCGGGCACTGCCAAACGCAAGCAAGCTTAGCGCCGCCATGGCCATTACCACCAATATCATCAGCACAGAGGATGAGCCGGTGCCAATGCGGTATTCCGTCTTTGCCTTGCTCATGGCTGTACCTCCTTGGCGATATAATAAGCGCTTGGGAAGCTGAACAACAGCTGCTGCTCCCTTCGAACGCTCAACGTGGCACGAATCATTTGCCCTGCGGGTTGTTCAAGGCGCGTCAAATCCACATGCAAATCAAAGCCCGCAGGATCTGCTAAAATATAGCTTCCGTTTCCGCCCATGAAGCCCAAGGACAAAAGCATTGCATCGGGCTGGCTTTCACCGCTTAGCTGTTCTGCCACATCCTCGCTTACATTGAGCGCCTTATGCAGAAGCTTGCTTTCATTAGCCATTTGCTGTGAAGTGGCAAAAACCTGCATAATCACAACCTGTGAAAGCGAAAAGAAAAGAATCGCAATCACGAGCTCCACCAACAGCATGTTTCCTTTATAATTTTTCACGGCACCTCCGCCCCCTTCGCACGCAGGGACACATGCATTGTGACTTGTTCAGCGCCAGGCTGAGCAAGCTCCACCTTTAGCAGCCAAGGCTTTGCAAAGCCGATGGAAAAATAAGATAGATTGCAAATGACTTCCCCTAGCTCCGCGTTAAACACTTCGTCTGAAGCACAATAGTACTCGCTCAGCTTGCCGTCTGTGCAAAAGATACGCGTTTCATAGCTTTGGTTCTCCACCATTTCATGGAGGCAAAGCACCTCCGTGCCCTCTTGATTGCGAACCGTCACGCCGCCCTCACTGTCGTAGGCGTGTATCTTGTTGATTAAGTAGCTCAGCGCAATTTGCCCCTCGGTGTTGTCTGCGGAGGCTTCATAGGTACTGCGGTAAGCACGGATGCCTGTAAGCGTGAGCGTTGTAGCCAAAATGGCAAAAAGGCCGATCATGAAAAATACGAACAAGCCAGAGATCATATGCCCTCGGGAGGTGATTTCTCTGCGATGAAATTTTTCACTCATATGCCTCACCTCCTATGGTAAGCACGTGAATATCGGGCAGTAAATTGGATGCAAAAGAATCCATGGTGACCATATAACGGTCGTGATCAAAAGTAAGGCCGTAATGCTCGCACAATTCTTGCACATCGCTGGGATAGCGACCTTCTACAGCATAGCATAGCACCGTTGCGCGGCGCACCGCCTCTGCAAGGGCGGCGGCTTGCTCTTGATCGCTTCGTTGGTTCAGCTGTGAAAGACCCAGCCCAAGAACGAGCAGGATACACAAAAATAGCAATACCGAAATGAGCACCCCTCGAAGCATATGATTTTGACCCTTCAGCTTTTCCACCCTCACACCCCCTTCCCTATCATTCCAGAAGCGTTATGCCATGCCGTTCATAATGCTAAGCAACGGCAGCATAACCGCCAGCATAATGGCACCAATAATCACAGACATCAGCGCCACCAAGGACGGTTCAATAATCGATACCAGATGGCTGATCTGCGTTTCCACCTCTTCTTCATAAAGAGATGCAAGCTTGCTCATAACACGGTCTGTTTGACCCGCTCGAAAGCCCACGCTGATCATGCGGCAATGCAGCTTGTCAAACAGCCCGATTTTCTCCACCGCTTCAGGAAAAGACATGCCTGCCGCCATTTCCAAACGGCAAGCCGCTACTTGCTTTTTCACAAAGGGATCTTCATACAGCCCTTCAATCAGCTCCAAGCTTTCTTCCAGCGGATAGCCGCTTCGCATCATCATGGCCAAGGTAGATGCAAAGCGCCCTGCATAAAGCTTGCGATTCAGCGTGCCCAAGGGGGAAATCAAGCGAAAGAGCACTCTGCGGCAACGCCCCGTGGAATCCAAGCGCAAAACCAGCAGTGCCGCAAGCACCAGCACAATCAGCACGCCCGCCGCCATGAGCGTACCCTTGCCCACGCCAATGGCCACGCCCATCCACGGTGAGGAAGCGCTCATGCCCAAGCCCTTGAATACGTTTTCAAAGATTGGGAAAACCTGCAAAATCAGCACCAGAATCAAAACCGCCATCATGGCAATCAGCAGCAGCGGGTACAGCACTGCATTTTGAATGGCGCGGCGCTTTTTGGCTTCGCGATCGTAATAAACGGAAAGCTCTTCCATAACGCTGTCCAATTCGCCCGTTTTTTCGCCGATGCGCGTCATTTCCATTAAATACTCTGGAAAGACCGTTGCGGCTTTAAAGCCCTCGTACAAGCTGCCCGTTTCGGTAACGCCTTGCTCAAGCGCCAAAAATTTCGGCGCATAACGCGTGCCGCTGTAGTTTTCACACAGCGCCTCTACCCCATCGTGCATGGGCAGCCCCGCGCGTAAAATCAGCCCGATTTGTTCGCAAATAACAGAAAGCTCCTCGTTGTTTAACATACCCTTGCGGTTCATATGCCTTCCTCCTCACAGATGCGTTTCTTTACTCATTACATGTTTAGGGTGATAAAAGCACGTTTTCACCTTGCTGTGCACCTCAAATGTGCTTTTGGCATCCGTATCAATACATACGCTCAACCGTGTAGCTTTGAATGGTATTGCCGCATACAGCAGAGGTTGCATCACATCGCGTCCATTCATCATTTACATAAACATCGTTCCATGCATGGTAGGTTTTATCGGCAAAGCCAATCACAAGCCGTGTGGGTACGCCCTGTGACCGCAGCATGCTCGCCATGGTTGCGGCAAAGTCAAAGCAAATGCCCATGTTTTTTTGGTACACTTTATCTAGCTCGGGCAAATAACCCGTTGCTTTTTGAACGGTAATGGCAAGCACATAATCGTATACCATATGGGAAATGACGTAATCGTAGACCACTTGAAATTTTTCTTGATCGCTTGAAAGCCCTTGGCATATTTCGTTTGCCTTTTGAACTGGCAATGTATCTGCCGTATAGTTCACATATTGATTGGGGTACAGGTAGGGAAGCTTCTCGTCCGTTAGCTCCGCCTTTATGGAAAGGCTTGACACAGGGCTGTATTTATTGCCAGACACCTGTGCAAACACCTGCAATTTATACTTGCCATTGCCCAACTGCAACGGAAAAACCTCGTATTCGCCATCCGAATTTAAATCATAGGTTAATTGCTTCTTGCCAAGGGATATGCGCAACTTTAGTTTTTTGCCCGTTTTCTTTTGTTTGACCATGATATAGCCGCTGTCCGCATGGCTTGCATCCACAGTGGTGCCGCTCTCTTCATATACAATATCACCCGTTGCCTCTGGCAGCAGTATTTCAGCCAAGCCGCTTGCCAGCAGTAGCAAGCAAAGCCATAGGGCAACCAAAATAGTGAACCTTCGAGGTTTCCGCTTTAAACCAACGGCGTTTTCCTCAAACCTCATTACGCAAGGTAGGTGGGTATCTTTTGAGCCGAATGCCGATTGCTTTTCCAAGCACCCCTCACCCGCCTTTATCTTATGAATCATTGCTTAGCAGCATAGCAATAAATATTGTACTGTTTTTATCCATAATCGTCAAGCGCCAGAACGCCTGAAAACGCTGTCAAATTCAACATCTCACGTGACACAATCCCATGCCTGTGCTATAATAACTCACCACAACAAAGTTGGAGGCGCGAAGCTATGGTAGTTCAAGCACCCAAGGCATCGGTCATAAGCAAGGAAACCCTCGGCGGCAACACCGATACCTCTTTGCTCAAAATTCTTGCGCTTGTATTTATGCTGATTGACCATGTGGGGGCGATTTTCGGCGCACGCTTTTTCGGGGGAGCCATGGAGCTGCGCATGCTTGGCCGCATCGCTTTTCCGCTTTACGCATGGTGTTTGGTGGTGGGCAGTGTGAAAACGCACAATCCGCTTCAATATGCGCTTCGCTTGCTGCTGCTCGCTGTGATTTCACAGCCGCTCTATATGATGGCGCTAGGCCACACTTGGGAATCCTTCAACATTCTTTTTACACTGGCCCTTGGTTTGCTGGTCATTGAAGGCATCCGCGCAAAGTTCTACTATAGCCAGATATGGGCGCCCGCGCTTTGCTACCTGCTGTTAGGCTTTGTATCGGTAGATTACGGCTGGCGCGGTATTACGTTTATACTGGTGCTCTACGGCGCACGGCAAACGCGCGGCGGGCTTATTGCGGCTTTTTTGGCCTATGCCATGTTTTGGGGTACCTCCAGCTCCGCCATCGGCAGTATTTTGGGGGTCAATCTCTCTTTTCTTTCGTGGCCGGGGCTTGGGAAGGTGCTGGAACCGTTTTTTCACCTGCAGAGCATGGTATGGCTTGCACTGCCGCTCGTGGCCTTTTCCACGCATTCAGGTTTGCCCAAAATGCCCAAGTGGCTTGGCTATGGGTTGTATCCGCTTCATTTGGTATTGCTCATAGCACTCAACCTTTTGTTTGGCGGCATGACGTTAGCAGGGCTGATTGCTAACTTCTGACGTGTTGCTTTCCAATGCGTCCGCATCCTCCTCCGCCATGCGATAGCCTACGCCAACCTCCGTAAATATATATTTCGGATTGGTTGGCGTTTTTTCTATTTTGCGGCGGATATTCGCCATGTTCACACGCAGAATTTTATTGTCGGCTTTGGGGCAAGGCCCCCATAGCTCCTTCATGATAAAATCATAGGTGAGCACACGCCCTGCGTATTTGCCCAACAAAGCCACAATGCGATACTCCCCCTGCGTTAATTGTGCATCCACTTGATCCACATACACGCGGTATTTTAAATAGTCTATCACCAAGCCGCCATGCTTGAATTGCCCCGTTTTTGATATCTGACCCGTTGCGTTCATGGTTTGCGCGTGCCTGAGCGCCATGCGGATGCGTGCAAGCAGCTCCGAGGTTCCAAAGGGCTTGGTAATATAATCATCCGCGCCAAGGTCAATCGCTTCCACCTTATCCAGCTCATGCGTGCGTGCGGACACCACAATAATGGGCGTAGCCGTCCATTTGCGCACGGCGGCCAGCAGGCTGTTGCCATCCATATCAGGCAAGCCCAAATCAAGCAAAATCAAATCCGGGCAATGCGAGGTAATCATCGAAAGAGCCTCTGCGCCCGTAGAGGCTTCAATCACCTCGTATTGATTGGCTGTGAGGATGGTATGCAGCAGCTTTAAAATGCTTTTTTCATCCTCAACGATGAGTATCTTTACCATTAAAATCATTCTCACTTTCCTGAAGCGTAAAGGTAAAGCTTGCGCCGCCCTTTGCTTCGTTGTGTGCGCTCATGGTGCCGCCATGCGCTGTAATAATGCTCATGCAAACAGACAGGCCAATACCCATATGCTTTTGCGCATCTGCACTGCCATGCCCATCCCCATGCACAGAGCCGTTAAAAAGCTTGGCAAGCTTCTCCTTGGCAATGCCCGCGCCATTGTCCAAAACCGTTACAAGCACCATGTGGCCATCATGCTCGGTTTGAAGCACAATTCGCGTGGTGCGCTGGCCATGATACACCGCATTTTCCAGCAGGTTGAGCACCACCTGTTCCACCAGCACAGCATCCATATCCGCCAGCAAAATGTCATCACACATTTCCATGTCCACCCGAATGCCTGCAAAATGCTTTTGAAATTTAATCACAGCCTCTGCAAGCACGTCCTCCACCACTTCGGTTTCCAAGTGCAGGGGCGCTCGATTGCCGCTGATGCGCGTAATGGCCAGCAGGTTTTCAATCATGCGCAGGAGCCACTGCGCATCGGTATTGGCATCCTCAATCAGCTCCCGCTGTTTTTCAAGCGACAATTCATTGTCTAAAATAGCGCCTGTAGCACCCACTATGGAAGTAAGCGGCGTACGCAAATCGTGCGAAACGGCGCGAAGCAGGTTGGCGCGAAGCTTTTCGGTTTCCGCCTCGCCTCTTAAACGCTCCTGTTTTTTGAGGCGCGTGGTCAGCACACTGATAATGAGGGATACGGCCAGCAGTGTAATAAAAGTCAGCAGATAGCCCGATATGGATAGGTTGAACGCAAAATAGGGATAGGTGAATATATAGTTCACAATGGGCACCGCAATCAGCGAAGCTAAAATTCCCCAAAGGTAGCCGTCTGTGAAATAGGAAACAAGCAGCACAACCAGCAAAAACATCAATTGTGTGTTTGCGCTTCCCGTAAACACATTGCGGGCAAGCAAGCAAATCACCGTTGCGCTAAGCAACAGACCAATCGTAAGCAAAGCGTTGATCCACTGCTTTTTGATGAGCTTTTTCATAGAAATGGATCTACGTCCTTTCCGTGCGCATATCAAGTGTAACACTGCCTGAGTATAGCAGAACCCCGCTCATTTGCACAGCATTTCAAGTCGAATTAGCGCATTCTTAGCGCATTTTGAGCATAGATTAGCGGAATCTTAACAATTTTGCGGCTGATCGTTTGGTTAGGGTGACAAAAGCACATTTTCACCTTGCCCAATACCACCCATTGTGCTAGTTTCCTCTTATATTGTACAATGGGTGGTACTGCATTCCACTAAAATGTGCTTTTGACATCCGTACCATCGTATGGCTTTGTGAGAAAAGCACATAAAGCCGCCGTGCGACACAGCATGTTTGCTATTTGGCGTGGCATTGTTCGCCCTCCAAAAAAAGATTGGTTGAAAAAGCTATTTTTCTTTGAAAATCGATTGACAAACATCGCGTGATGATGTATGATAATCAACGTCGCGTAAGCGAAAGAATGTCGCGGGGTGGAGCAGTTTGGTAGCTCGTCGGGCTCATAACCCGAAGGTCGTAGGTTCAAGTCCTACCCCCGCAACCATTTTTGGCGGCGTAGCTCAGCTGGCTAGAGCATTCGGTTCATACCCGGAGTGTCACTGGTTCAAATCCAGTCGCCGCTACCATTATCCGTCACCTGTCAGGCAACTGAAAAAGAATCCGCATGAGAAATCATGCGGATTCTTTTTTTGATATAAGCTTTGCCGAAGAAATAAAAAGCCCCTGCCACGGCACAAGCAACGGTGCCATGGCAGGGCTTTTATGAAGCATAGGTACTACCTTAACCAAGCAAGGTTATTTGCAATAGCTGTGAATGGCCTCGTCAATCATGGCGGCGCATTTGTCCAGCTGTGGCTGATCCTGCGCAACAGAAGCAAACAAGGGCTTGCGCACGGAGCCAATTTCAAGCTGTTCACGCATGAACATGACTTTTTTCATGGATGCATACAGGTTGCCGCGGCAAGCGCAAAGCGCATAAATGATCTCGTTGATGGCATATTGCAGGGGCTGTGCCTTGGCAATGTCGCCCTGTTCAAACAGCTCATTGAGTTTGATGAACAGCTCTGGCATAACCGCATAGGTACCGCCAATGCCCGCTTGTGCGCCAATGGCACGTCCCGCAAGGAACTGCTCATCGGGGCCGTTAAACACCGTTAAACGCGGTCCGCCTTCTTGGCAGAACATTTGAATGTCCTGCGTGGGCATGGAAGAGTTTTTCACAGCCACCACGCGCGGATTTTTGAGCATTTCACGCAGTAATGGCACTGTGAGCGCCACGCCCGCAAGCTGCGGAATGTTGTAAATAACAAAGTCCGTATCGGGTGCGGCGGCTGAAATGTCATTCCAGTATTCCGCAATGGCATAATCAGGCAGATGAAAATAGATGGGTGGGATTGCGGCAATGGCGTCTGCCCCTACGCTCTGCGCATGCGCGGCCAAGTCACAGCTGTCGCGCGTGTTGTTGCAAGCCACATGTGCAATCACGGGAATTTTTCCGCCGACCTCTTCCATCACCGCTGTCAGCACCGTTTTGCGCTCCTCAGGGTTCAGGTAAATGCATTCGCCCGAAGAACCGTTCACATACAAGCCATTCACGCCTTTTTGAAGCAAATGCTTCGCAAGTGCTTTCACGCGCGGCACGCTGATGTTTCCATCCTCACCATATGCGGCGTAAAAAGCGGGTAGCACACCATGATATTTAGGCATTTTTCATTCCTCTTTTCGTTTTGCTTAACCCTTTACCGCACCCATGGTAATGCCTTGGGTGAAGTATTTTTGGAAGATCAGGAAGATGATGATGATGGGCACCGCGCCAAGCGCCGCTCCTGCCATAATCAAACCAAAGTCCGTTGAAAGCTCTGCTTGCAGTGTTGCAATGCCCAAGGAAATGGTCAGCTTGGGGCGGGAGGACAGCATGATGAGCTGTAGGAAATAATCATTCCACACGCTGATAAAGGTGAAAATGGCCAACGCACCAATGCCAGGCTTGATCATGGGAATCACAATTTCCAAAAATGTTCTTGCTTCGCTCGCGCCGTCAATACGCGCGGCTTCCAGCATTTCCGTTGGGATTGTTTCCGAAAATTGCTTGAGCAAAAACACACCGAACGGCCAGCCAACCGAAGCCATGATCACAGACCAAAGCGTGTCATGAATGCCCAAGAACGCCATGAGCTTCAGCAACGGAATCAAAATCACCTGTTTGGGCAAAGCCATTGCGCATACAAAGATGGAAAATAGCAATTGCCGCCCATGAAAGCGCTTTTTGGCCAGTACATAGCCCGCCATTGCAGAGGTGATGCAGGTAAGCACCATCGCAATCACAGCAATGTACACGCTGTTGTACAGCCACTGCCAAGCGGGGTTTGTAAACAGCTTCACATAGTTATCAAGCACAGGCTCCATGCAAAACCACTGCGGCACGCGCATGTTAATGACTTGCGCCGTCTTAAACGAACCAGTAATAATCCAGTATAAGGGAAAGGTAAAGAAGATTGCGAGTAGAATGAGCAGTATCACGCTCACAACCTTATACGGGGTCGTTCTTTTTATCGTTCCTTCCATTTTCGCTCTCTCCTTCCTTAATGGTCGCTCTTCAAAACCTTAAACTGAATGGCGCTGAAGATTGCAATAATCGCCGCCAAAATCACACCCATCGCATTTCCATAGCCGTAGCGATAGAGCTTAAACGCGTTGTAGTAAATGTAGTACATGATGGTGCTTGTGGAGTTCATCGGCCCGCCAGAGGTGAGCAATTGAATCAAGGCAAAGCACTGGAAGGAGTTAATGGTTGTAATCACCGCAATGTACACCGTGGTGGGCATGATGGATTGCCACTTAATGCGCCAAAAGGTTTGCATTTCCGTAGCGCCATCCACGCGCGCCGCTTCAATAATGGAATTGTCCACATTGCCAAGCGCCGAAATGTAGAGCACAATGGGTTGACCAATGGAGGTGGTGAACAAAATGGTGATAATACACCAAATAGCCGTATCTGTATCGCCCAGCCAACTCACATTCTGTGTAATCATGCCCAAGGATTTGAACATATAGTTCAGCAAGCCTGTATACTGGTTAAACATCCACTTCCAAACCACCGTAACCGCCACCGTACCCGTTACCACAGGAAGGTAAAACACACAGCGGAAGAAGGCTTGGGAGAACTTATTCATGGTATAAAGGGAAGAGCCCGCCCACAGTGAAAACACCATCACCACAGGTACGGACACCAACACAATCAGCAAAGTGTTTTTAAGGGAGCGAAGGAAGATAGGGTCGGTAAAGAGTTCTTTGAAGTTTTGCAAGCCTACAAAGGTAAAATCGGACATGGTATAGTTAAAGAAGCTTGTAAACAAGCACATCGCCATGGGGACAATTACGAATAATGAAAAAAAGAGCAAAAAAGGTAATAAAAATAAATAGGAAGCTGTGGTTTCCCGCCGCACCAATGCACGACTCATCCCGCTGAATTGGGTGGTCTTGCCCATCATGTTCGCCTCCGTTTCGATTGAGCCAATTCGTGATCCAAATGTCAAAAGCACATTTTGAGGGCGGCATGAAGCGCCGCCCATTGTGCGATCATAGGGTGAAAATGTGCTTTTGTACCCTCGAGCACTCTTGAATAGCGCCCCTTCCGCGCCAAGGCGCGGAAGGGGCGCATGTTTCAAGCTTGTAGCCTAAAAATTACTTGTTGTAGGTAGCCTGCACCTTATTGCAGTTGGTGGTATAATCTGCCACTGCCTGTTCAACCGTCTTATCGCCGGAGAACACGTATTGCAGCATGCCCCACCATTCGGGACGCTGTTCCACAAAGCTGGGCATTACGTTGAACAGATCGCCGATGTACTTAATGAAGGAGCTGTAAGCGGGCATTTGGTCATCGGTAGAATCAGCGTAGATGTCTCCCAAGGACTTAAACACGGGGAAGAACTTGCTGGCCTGAACAGCCTTAACGCCCCACTCGGCATCACGGCAGGCAAACGCAACAAACTTCTTGGCCATTTCAACCTTGGCGGCATCGCCATTGTCAAACACGCCAAAGCCATACAAGCCGGCTTCTAGCACAGGTACGCCATCCTCAGAGGGGAAAGGCAGGGGAATGGCTTTGAAATCCATCTTATCGCCATAGTTCTTGGGCTGCAGCGCGTTCCAGCACAAGGAGGTAGCAACGGTGCCGTTTGCAAAGAGCTGTAGCTCGTCGCCTGCAACAATACCTGCGTCATAAGAGATGGTTCCCTTGTCTACCATATCCTTGAGCTGTTGGAGGGCCTTCTTGCCAGCGTCGGAGCCGATGGTCCACTCGGTATGCTCGGGATTGACGAACGCCGCGTCATACATATTGAAAACCAATGCGCGGGTGCCTTGGTCGCCGCCCTGGCCGCCGCAGTAAACGATGGAGGACAGGAAGCCAGCTTCGGTCAGCTTCTCGCAAGCCTTAATGAAGTCTTCCGTTTTCCAGCAACGGTCGCCTTCAAGGTTTACAAATTCCATTGCGCCGGAATCGGTCCACTGTTTTTCGTTGATGGCCATGCAGTGCGCGGTCAAGGACATCGGGAAGGTCCAGTAATGGCCGTTGTTGCCCAAGGAAGCAATGGTCATCAGGTCGGGAGCGCTGAAATCAGCAAGAACTTCCTCGGTGTACATGTCATCCAGAGGAGCCATTTTGCCGTTCAGGCCATACTTGTTCATGCGCTGGGGGGTTTCAAGCAACACGTCGGGGCCAGTGCCTGCTTCGATAGCGGCATTGAGCTTGTCGTCGCCCGCTTGATAATCGATGGTGGTCAGTTCGATTTTTACACCGGGATTCGCGGCTTCAAAAGCAGCAATAATCTCGGGCTCGAAGGTACCATCGGTGCCCCACACGGGGAATGTCCACAGTCTGATTGTGGTCTGCGCTTCTGCAGCCGCAAAAGAAACCATGGAAAACACCATAACCATTGCCAACAGGATCGCAAGAAGTTTTTTCATTGGGATTTCCTCCTTTATTTTCGACGGTAGGCTTTCGCCTCGTATGTACTTAATATAATATGTCCCATAAACTTTGTCAATAGGTTTTCGAAATTTTTCAGTTTTTTCTCAAATATTTGTGCATTGCGCATAGAAAGTGCTTATTAGGGAACGTTTTTTCATAGAGTTTCATGTTTTATCGTTGACATATATGGGATGAATGCGTTATACTATCAAAACAATCTAAGGGGGGCGGACCAATGAAAAACATTCGTGAAGAAAGGCTTTACATACAAGCCTTTCGTGAAATTCGATCCTACATCATCAAAAACGGTTTAAAACCAGGCGATATGATGCCCACTGAAAAAGCAATGTGCGAAATGCTCGGCGTAAGCCGAAATGTATTGCGGGAAGCCATGAAGAGCATGGGGCTCATGGGCATGATCTGCTCCGTGCCCGGCCGCGGTACCGAGGTTCTCAGCTTTAACCTCAAATTCATTTTTCAAAACGTCATGTTTGCCACCGTGGGCGAGGACAACATCGCCATACAAGAAATGCTCGACATTCGCAAGAAAATCGAGCTGGGTTATATGCGCGAGGCTTATATGTCCATGACCTGCGAGGATGTCAAGCACATTCGCAGTGTTTTTAATGCCATTATGGAAAGCTGGGATCAGCATGTTTTTTCACATGCGGATGACCGCAAATTTCACATGGCGCTTTTTTCGCACCTCAAAAACCCAACGCTCGCTTCCCTGCTAGATGCCATTTGGGAGGTGGACGAAAATTTTATGGTCGAAGCCAAGGCCAAGCTGGTAGACCCCTACATTGCCATGAAGCACGAAAACATCGTTACCGCCTTGGAGGAGCGCAATCAAGATGCGTTTGAAGCCGCCATGCTCACACATTTTTCGTCTGGCAAGTACTCCGCCAAGGGGCTTTTCAGCGAGCCAAAGGAATGATACGGAGCCTACGCCCGCGCTAAAAGATAGGCCTTGATGTGTACAATGGCACGCTCGTAGCCCTCAAACCCAAGCCCCGTAATCTGTTCAATGCAAGCCATGGCGGGGTAGCTCAGCTGCCTGAAGGGCTCGCGTTGCGAAATTTCACTCAGGTGCACCTCAATGGCAGGCAGTGCCACCGCCTTGAGCGCATCCAGTATTGCCACGCTTGTATGCGTATAGGCGGCGGGGTTAATGACAATGCCGTCCGCCTTGCCGTAGGCGGCTTGAATTTGATCCACCAACGCCCCTTCATGGTTGCTTTGAAAGCATTCCACCTCTATGCCCTCCCGCGCACAAACCTCGCCAATATAAGCGATGAGCTGATCAAAGCTTTTTTCGCCATAAATGGCTGGCTCACGCAAGCCAAGCAGGTTCAAATTAGGCCCATTAAGCACCAAGAGCTTCATAATACCCCTCCGCAATCGCCCGTGCACAAGCTTCGGGCGTTTTTTCGTTGGCAACAGTCAAATCCGAACATGCGGTATAGCGCGGCTCGCGCTCCTGCCACAACTGCGCCAGCGCTTCCCTGCCAGCGGAAAGCGGCCTGCCCTCCATGGGCAATTGGCTCAGCTCGCGCGTGATATGCACCACAAAACCGTTTGCCCGCAAGCATTCCGCATTTTGTGTGCGGTTGAGCGCACCGCCGCCTGTAACCAGCACCTGCCCGCCAGAAGCGCCAAGGCGCAGAATTTGCGCCGTTTCCCTTTCGCGAAATCCCGCTTCACCTTCTGTTTCAAACAAGCAAGGGATGCTTTTGCCCGCTTCTTTTTCCACTTCCCCATCCACATCCGCAAGCGGCATTTGAAGCTTTTGGGCTAGTAGCGCGCCCACCGTGCTCTTGCCGCAGCCAGGCATTCCCACCAGCACAAGGTTTGTTGCGGCCATGCGAAGCGCACGCTCTGCCTGCCGCACACATTTTGGGTCCATCGGCTCGCCTGTAAACAGCTCTCGCGCCCTTGCCGCCTGATACACCAGCATGGCAAGCCCGCCCGCGCAGGGAATATGAAGCGCCTGCGCCTGCTGCAATAGCCGCGTGCGCAGTGGGTTGTAAATCACATCCAGCACGCCGCGCAGCTTGGGCAAGCATGTCAAATCCACCGCAGAAGCCTGCATTTTGGGGTACATCCCCACAGGCGTGGTATTGACCAAAAAAGCCGCGTCCGCATGACGCTGTAAATGCTCGTAGCTGTTTTCTCCCCTGCGGGAAATCACAATGGGCACACCGCCCGCTTCACGCACCCCATCGCATACGGTAAGGCTGGTGCCGCCGCTTCCCAGCACCAGTGTTTTTTGATTGGCAAAGCAAATGCCCGCACGCCTCGCAAGCTCCGCAAAGCCAGCCGCATCGGTGTTATCGCCAAAAAGCGTACCGTCCGCACGCTTTACCACCGTATTTACACAGCCTATGCGCTTTGCCGTTTCGCCTAGCGCATCCAAATAAGGAAGCACCGCTTGCTTGTACGGTATGGTTACGTTGATGCCGTCAAAAGCCCGACTGCGCAAAAACCGTTCCAGCGCTTCAGGCGGCATGGGCCATAGCTCATAGCTTTGCGCCCCCAGCAATTCGTGAAGGGTTTTGGAATGGCTGTGCGTTAAACTCTGCCCGATCAATCCATACTGCTTCAAGCTGTTCACACCTCGCTGTAGCTGCCTAAAAAGGTGAAGCTTTCAGGTCCTGCGTCCAGCTCGCTTAAAAGTTGTAACGCGGCCTCGTCATAAACCGACGCATCCAAATCAAAATAAAACATGAACTCAAAATCCGTACCTGCAATGGGGCGGCTCTCCAGCTTTGTCAGGTTAAGCCCCAAGGCGGCAAACCTCGCGATCATGCCATACAGCGCACCGGGCTTGTGCTCCACATTGAGCATCAGGCTCATTTTGTTTGCGCCCGGGTAAACCTCCAGCTCTTTTGAAATGCAGATAAAGCGCGTGAAGTTGCTATCGCTGTCGGCAATGTCCGTTTTCAGCACCTCTAAGCCGTATAGCGCCGCGCACGCAGGCGATGCGATGGCCGCTATGTGCTTGCTTGCGCTTGCGCTCACAAGCTTTGCGGCGGCGGCGGTATTTTCGCACACCGTGATTTTTACGTCCTTTAGCCCCTTTAAAAACGCACCGCACTGCCCAAGGGCTTGCTCATGGCTGACCACCTCGCGTATATCCGCGATTTTTGTGCCAGGAAGCGCGAGCAAACGATGGTCTATTTTCAAGCGAGCCTCGCGCACAATTGAAAAACGATGCTTGCGCATCAAATCATACACCTCGGTAACGGAACCATAGGAGCTGTTTTCAATCGGAAGCACGCCATAGCGGCACAAGCCGCTTTCAATCGCCTGAAAAACGCCTTCAAAGCGCTTGCAAAACATCAATTGCGGCAATGCAAACAGCTTTTCGCAGGCCTGCTGGCTGTAAGCGCCCTCCACCCCTTGGCACGCCACCGACGCTTGCTTTGGAAAAAGCTGGGGCGTGTTTTGCAGTGCAAGCGCTATGTGATTGGAAAGCGCCGCTTTCTTGCACAAAAAGCGCTGCTGCCAGCTCTTGCTTAAATCAAAAATGGTATGGTATAAGAGCTTGGTATACATGGCCATGTCCGTGGGTACCGCCGCCACCTGCCGATTCAGCACCTCGCGTTCACGGGCGGGGTTGCACACAGGCAAGCCGTTTTCCTGCTTATATTCCGCAATTTGAAGCGCCACCCGCATGCGCGCGTCAAAAGCCTTCACAAGCTGTTCATCCAGTTGATCGATTTGTGCGCGAAGCTCCTCAATCTCCATATGGCAAGCCTTCTTTCTGCATAACGGATGCGTTTGGCTGTTCCCCCGCCGCCATGGCAACAAGCTCATTGAGCCTGTCAACCGCCACGGGATGCAGCTCGCACTGCCCAATTTCAATGGGAAGCACCATGGTAAGCTGATCCCCCGCGCGTTTTTTATCAGACAGCGCAACCCTGCAAAGCTCCTTTGCCGCATAGGGCGCAGCAGTCGGCAATCCGTTTGCTTGAAGCGCTTGCATCAATTGTGCAAGCGCTGCTTCCTTACAAAGCCCCAGCCGCACGGAAAGCCGCGTTGCATATACCATGCCCACCGCCACCGCATGCCCGTGCGCTACGGCATAGCCGCTGCATTTTTCAATGGCATGCCCGAGGGTATGCCCAAGGTTTAGCAGCTGACGGCTTCCCGTGTCGTGCGCATCCGCATTTACAAGCGCGGCTTTGGCCGCTATACAGCGCTCAATCACCTCTTCGGTGCGTGCATGCCAGCATCCGCTTGCCAGCAGTTCAAACAAAGGCAGATCCCCAAGCATGCCATATTTCACAGCCTCCGCCGCGCCATCCGCAAAGGTAGCCTCTGGTAAAGTACAAAGCGCATCAGGGTCGCAAAGCACCATGCAGGGCTGATAAAAAGCGCCTGCAAGGTTCTTGCCCGCCGCCAAATTCACGCCCGTTTTGCCCCCCACACTGCTATCCACCATGGCAAGCAATGTGGTTGGTACCTGCACAAGGCGTAAGCCGCGCAAATAGCTTGCCGCCGCAAAGCCCGCCGTATCCCCCACCACGCCGCCGCCAAGCGCCAGCACGCAATCCGTGCGTGTGCATTGCTCCCGCGCCAAAAAATCCAGCATGCTTTGCCATGTGCTCAGGTTTTTATTGCCTTCCCCGTGCTTCATAGCAAAGCAGCAGGTTTGAAAGCCGCTTGCTTCAAGCGCTTCGCACACGCGATGCCCATAGAGCGTGCTGACTGTATCGTCGCTTAGCACAGCCACCTTGCATGCGCCGCCCAGCGCCGAAAGCAGTTCTTCCCCTATGTGAAAAAGCAACCCCCGCTGGATTTTCACTTCATAGGGTGCTTCCGTTTTCACAAGCACTCTTCTCATGGCTCGTCGTCCTCCCGATCCGCCATTTCCTTGCGCTCCCGCCCGCTTTTCAGCAGTGCATGAAGCGCAGGCGCATCGCCGCTTGCCAGCGCCTCGCGGTATTTTTCCAAGCTATGAAGCAAGGTGTCCAGCTCGTTTAGCAAGGGTTCTTGGTTGGCCAAAAACAGCTCCGTCCACATGTCCTCATTCAGCCGCGCCACACGCGTCATGTCCTTAAAGCTCCCTGCGGAAAATCCATGATGCGCCATCAGCTCAGGGCTTTGCGCATAGGCGCTGGACACCACATGCGCCAGCTGGGAGGTGTAAGCAATCACGCGGTCGTGCTCCGCAGGCGTGGTCATGACCACACGGGCAAAGCCCAGCTCACGCCAAAAGTGCTTGAGCCGCAGCAGCGTTTGAATATCCGTGCCGCCAGGCGGTGTTAAAATCATGGATGCATTTTCAAACATGGCCGCCGTGGCATGGTCAAAGCCCGAATACTCCACCCCCGCCATGGGATGCCCGCCCACAAACAAGAAGCCCTGCTCCTGCGCCACCTTCCAAAGCGGTTCACATACTGCGCTTTTTACGCCGCACACATCTATGACCGTTGCACCCTTTTTGATTTGCGCCGCATGCGCCGTTACATAATCCACCGCCGCACGCGGCCAAGTGGCCAAAATGACCATATCGCAAATGGCAAGCCGTTCATCGCTCAGTTCCCCATCGATAGCATCCAACAATTTCGCCTTGTAAAGCACCTGTTCGCTCACATCACAGCCCAGCACGGTGTGCGGCGTGCGTTTCTTGATGCATTTGGCAATGGAACCGCCAATCAGCCCCAAGCCAATCACCGCAATGTTCATACAGTAGCCTCCTTAGGCGCATGGTACGCATGGGGACGCACCGCACGCACGCCATCCATGACATCCATAAAGGCTTCTGGCGTAAGCGATTGTGCGCCATCGCAAAGCGCACGCTTGGGATCGTTATGCACCTCAATCATCAGCCCATCCGCACCCGCGACGGTGGCCGCCAGCGCCATGGGCTTTACCAGCGCGGCAATGCCTGTGGCGTGGCTCGGGTCCACAATCACGGGGAGATGGCTCATTTTTTGAAGCATCGGCACCGCCGCCAAGTCCAGCGTATTTCGCGTAGCGGTTTCAAAGGTTCGAATACCGCGCTCGCAAAGGATGACATTGTTGTTGCCGCCTGCCATGACATATTCGGCGCTCATGAGCAGCTCCTGCAAAGTGTTGGCCAGCCCGCGTTTAATCAAAATCGGCTTGTTTGTATGCCCCAGCTCCTTGAGCATTTCAAAGTTCTGCATGTTGCGTGCGCCTACCTGAATTACATCCACATCATCAAAAAGGCTGAGCTGTGATAAATCCATAATTTCGGTGACCACGGGTAAGCCCGTGAGCCGCTTTGCCTCCAGCAATAGCGTAAGCCCCTGCCCGCGAAGCCCCTGAAAGGCATAGGGGGAGGTGCGGGGCTTGAACGCGCCGCCGCGAAGCATGGTTGCGCCCGCCGCTTTGACCGCTGTGGCAATCAAGCAAACCTGTTCCTCGCTTTCAATGCTGCACGGCCCCGCAATAACGCTAAAATGACCGCCGCCCAGCTTTACATCGCCAACCGAAACCACCGTATCTTCCTCATGGAACTTGCGGTTCGCGTTTTTGTACGGCTCTTGTATGCGCTTGACATCCTCCACAATGTCCAACGCCCGCAAAAGATCAATATCCACCACAGAGGTGTCCCCCACCAGCCCAAGCACCATGTGCATTTCGCCCTCCGATGGATGGATGACAATATTCAGGCTTTCAAGCCATGCCTTCAAGTTGGCCAGTTGCTTCTCGTCCGGGTGCTTTTTGAGAATGACAATCATGAGCTGTACCCCTTCCTTTCATTGAAAAAACCCCCGCGGCATTGAGCCGCGAGGGTGTTGACTTGCAACAATCCTTATACCACAGCACAACGCAAAAGAGCCTTACGATAAAACGTAAAGCCAAAGTAAAAAGCGTAGGATGTGCCGTGCTTCCTTTGGTTCGGGTTCATGGGCTCATCCTCCTTGCGTTGCTTGATGTTTGCGATGATAGCACCATTGCAGGCGCTTGTCAATGTTTTTGGCATAAAATACCGAGAAAAAACCGATGCCGCCCCTGTGGTTCATGAATACTAATCTAAGTCTAAAATGCAACACAGCTATGAGCAGATTTTGTTCGTGGGCAAGGATGGCAATCGAAGGAATAGCATCGCTATTTCGAGATTGCCAGACGCAGACCACGGGCAAAAGATGCCATAGATGCTTGCGTTTTAGCGCAAGATTAGTATTAACGCTCGTTTTCACCATTGAGCATTTCCTTCACCTTGAGGCTGGCCGCATACACCGCGTTTTTGCGCTCACCCTCGCTTAACAGCTTGCCCATGCATTCGCGCAGCTGCATGCCGCTGACCAGCCCATCAAACAGCCTTGCTTCCAGTGAAAGCTCGCTTTTGGGCGCTGTGGGTGCGGGAATGTCCTGTGCATCCCATTGCAATACAAGGCAGTACTCGCCTTTATCGGCTTTTGGGTTCGCGTTTAGCACTGCTAACACCTCTGCCACCGTGCCGCGCACCGTGCATTCGTGTTTCTTTGTTAAATCACAGCTTGCGCTTACCATGGTATGCGGCAAAGCTTCCAGCAAAACGCTCAGCAAATCCTCCACGCGGTGCGGCGATTCATGCACCACCGCAAGCTTTGAATGAACCGCCATTTCCAACAGCTTTGCTTTCAGCTCGCTTTTTTGGCGCGGCAAAAAGCCGTAAAAGGTGAACTCCGATATTTCCATACCGCTTACGCTGAGCGCCGCCGCCATGGCCGTAGGGCCCGCAATGGCAACAATCTCAATGCCTGCGCTTGCGGCCTCCTTTACCAGCACGCTTCCCGGGTCGCTGATGCATGGGGTGCCCGCGTCCGTGGTCACCGCCACGTCAATGCCCTCTGTAAGCATACGTTCCACAATCTGCGTTGCTTTGCTGCGTTCGTTATGCTCATGACAGCTGGTAAGCGGCGTTTGAATGGCAAATACGCAGAGCAGTTTTTGGGTCACACGCGTATCCTCCGCCGCGATCAAGCTTACGTTTTTCAGTGTTTCAATCGCATGCGGAGTCATATCCCCCAGGTTCCCAATGGGCGTGGCAACCACATACAGCGTAGGCATGGGCTGTTCCCCCTTTCTTGTTGGCATGGATCATTCCCTTTTTGTGCTTTGCCATTTGGGACGCTCCGCATCCAGTTTTTCAAACACGCGCAGTTTAGCGCTTCTGGCGCGTGCGTTTTCTTCGGTTTCCGCTTCGGTGGGCTTGACCACGCCGCCCGCAAGCACGCGCCCCTGCGGCTTGAGCCCGCAGGTACATATGGGCGCTTTGGGCGAACAAGTGCATGGGTTTTGCATGCGGCGGAATGCGTTTTTGACAATTCGATCCTCCAAGGAATGAAAGGTAATCACCAACAGCCGTCCGCCGGGCGCTAGCAGGTCTACAAAATCAGCAAGCGCCTGCTCCAGCGGAGCTAGTTCATCGTTGAGCGCTATGCGCACCGCCTGAAACGTTCTGCGTGCAGGATGCCCCTCATCCTTTCGGCGCACCGCTTTGGGGATGGCGGCATCCACCACAGCCACCAAATCACCCGTGGTCAAAATCGGATTTTCACGCCTGCGTTCGTCAAAAATCTGCGCAATGCGAGCCGCCCACTTTTCCTCACCGTAATCGGTCAATATGCGCCGAAACTCGTTGGGGGTAATGTTTGCGAGATATTCAGCCGCCGTTTCGCCCGTGGAAGGGTCCATGCGCATATCCAGCGGCGCGTTTTCGTGGTAGCTAAACCCGCGTTCGCCCGTGTCCAGCTGGTAGCTGCTGACCCCCAGGTCAAGCAATGCCCCATGGAGCGGCGGCGCGCCCGCCGCCTGCAGCAGCTTTTTTGCATCATGAAAATTGCCGTGAATGGCATGAAAGCCTTCGTATTGCGCAAGTCTGGCCGTTGCCGCGGCTATGGCCGCCTCGTCACGGTCAATGCCGTACAGCGTGGCATGGCCCCCGCACAGCTTCAAAATGCCCTCGCTATGCCCGCCGCCGCCCAAGGTGCCATCCGCGTACACAGCGCCGCTTTGCGGGTTCATCCATTCCATCACCTCGTGAAACAGCACGGGAAGATGGTGAAAGTTGATTGTGGTCATTCATTCTCCTTTAGCTCCGCAATGCGCTGTTCAAGGGATTTAAGCATGCTTTCATTGGTTTGCAATTTAGCACGCTCCTGCTCCACCAACGCGGCAGGCGCTTTGGACATGAAGCCCTCATTGTTTAGCTTGCCGTTTGCACGCGCAATTTCGCCCACCAGGTTTGTGCGTTCTTTTTCCAGGCGTGCCACTTCTTTTGCAAAGTCTACCAGATCCCCGAGCGGAATGCGGATTTCGCCTGCGGCACAAACAGCGCTGACCACCTTTTCGCCGCTTAAAGCGTCTTTTCCGCCCAGCTTCACATCGCTTGCACCCGCAAGGCGCTGTAAATAAGGCTCTGCCAAGGACAGGGGCTCCGCCCAGCCCTCCTCCGGTATGAGGGTGATGTGCGTGCGCTTGTTTGCCTGCACATTCATTTCAGCGCGGAGGTTGCGGATGGTGCGAATGATCTCCATCAGGCCCTCCATGTCATGCTCTTCTTTGACAAAGTCATATTCCGTCATGCTTTGCGGCCATTTAGCCAAAATGAGCATGCCGTCATGTTCGGGCAGGTTTTGGTAAACCTCCTCTGTTAAGAAGGGCATAAAGGGGTGAAGCAGCTTGAGCAAGCCCTCCAGCACATAGAGCAGCACAGCGCGAACATTTTGCTTCTGCGCCTCGTCGTCGCCCATCAAGCGGCTTTTGGAAAGCTCAATGTACCAGTCGCAAAACTCATTCCATGCAAAATCATAAATTCTTTGCGCGGCCATGCCAAAGTCGCCGTCCTCCATGTGCTCGCTCACATCCGCAACGGCCTTGTTCAGGCGGCTAAGAATCCACCGATCAGGCAGCAAAAGCTTGTCTGCATCGATGGTTTCGCGCGTTTGTGTGTTCATGAGCACAAAGCGGGATGCATTCCATACCTTGTTGGCAAAATTGCGCGCGCTTTCCACCTTTTCCGTGGAGAAGCGGGTATCGTTTCCGGGGCTTACCCCCATGGCCAGCGAGAAGCGCAGTGCATCCGCGCCATATTGGTCAATCATCAGCAGTGGGTCTACGCCGTTGCCAAGGCTCTTGCTCATTTTGCGGCCCTTGTCATCCCGCACAAGGCCATGAATCAAAACGGTATGAAAGGGCGGCTCGCCCATTTGCTCAATGCCGCTAAAAATCATGCGTGCCACCCAGAAGAAGATGATGTCATAGCCCGTTACCAGCATATCGGTTGGGTAAAAGTACTTGAGATCCTCTGTAGCCTTGGGCCAGCCTAGTGTGCTAAACGGCCACAGCGCGGAGGAAAACCAAGTATCCAGCACATCTTCATCCTGCCGCAAATGCGTTTGACCGCACTTTGGGCAGCTATCGGGCGCATCCATTTGCACAATGGTTTCGCCGCAATCGTCGCAATACCATGCGGGAATGCGATGACCCCACCAAAGCTGGCGGCTGATGCACCAATCACGGATGTTCTCCATCCAGTTGTAATAGGTTTTGCTGAAGCGTTCCGGCACAAACTTGGTTTTGCCAGAGCGTACCGCCTCAATGGCAGGCGCGGCAAGCGGTTCCATTTTCACAAACCACTGGCGGCTCACCAGCGGATCCACCGTGGTATGGCAGCGGTAGCAGGTGCCTACATTGTGCGCGTAATCTTCTATTTTTACCAGATAGCCCTGCTCTTCCAGCTCCGCTACCACCGCCTTGCGGCATTCCATTTCCGTCATTCCCTCAAACTTGCCCGCGTTTTGGTTCATGGTGCCATCGTCATTGGTTACGCGGATCACTTCAAGGTTGTGGCGCTTGCCCACCTCAAAGTCGTTTGGATCGTGTGCGGGGGTCATTTTAACTGCGCCCGTACCAAAATCCCTGTCCACGTAATCATCCGCCACAACGGGAATCGGCTTGTTGAGCAAGGGCAAAATCACCTTTTTGCCCACAAGCGCGGTATAGCGTTCATCCTTGGGGTTCACGGCAACGCCTGTATCGCCCAGCATGGTTTCAGGGCGGGTGGTGGCCACGACCACGCCTTCTCCGCCGTCAACCGCGGGGTAATGAATGTGCCAAAGGTGGCTCGCCTGCTCCTCGTACTCCACCTCCGCATCCGAAAGCGCGGTTTTGCATACGGGGCACCAGTTGATAATGCGGTCGCCGCGATAAATCAAGCCTTTTTGGTACAGGCGCACAAAAACCTCACGCACAGCCTCGTTACAGCCCTCGTCCATGGTGAAGCGTTCGCGGCTCCAATCACAGCTTGCGCCCAAGCGGCGCTGTTGGCGGTTGATGCGTCCGCCGTATTCAGCCTTCCACTTCCAGGCACGCTCCAAAAAGCCGTCGCGCCCTATGTCCTCTTTGGTCAGACCTTCCTTTTTCATTTGCTCCACAATTTTTACTTCGGTAGCAATAGAAGCGTGGTCTGTGCCTGGAAGCCAAAGGGTGGGGTCGCCCTTCATGCGGTGGTAGCGGATGGGCGCATCCTGTAACAGGCAGTCCATGGCATGCCCCATATGCAGCTGGCCAGTAATGTTGGGGGGCGGCATTACAATGGTAAAGGGCTTCTTGCCCTCCACGCGGTGCGCTGTAAAAGCGCCGCTTTCCTCCCATTGCTGGTAGAGCTTATCCTCAATGGCCTGTGGGTTATATACCTTTTCCATTTCAAAGTTCGTGGTTTCAGACATACCCGCTTCCTCCTTCAATACATTGAACATTCCGCGCTTATAGCCCCGGTATAAAATCAAGCAAAATCGCTGTACCCAACAGCGCAATCACAAGCCCCGCAATGCGCAGAGGCAGAATAGCACGCTCGCCTTTTTCCTTGAGCACCAGCCTGCAGAGCTTGGCGGATTGCATGCATAACAGCGTTCCCACCAACAACAGTGTCAGCCCCGGAACGCTCAACCGTGATAGAACCTTGTTCCAATCCACTTAAAAGCCGCTTCCCTTCGCATTGTTTATTGCCCAAAATAAAAAAGCCACTCACGTCCAAAGGACGGAGCAACTCCGTGGTACCACCTTACTTTGCGATGCATGGCACCGCCTTCATACGCTGTAACGTGCGCAAACGGCAAAGCTATGGCTGCGCCATTCACCCTGCACCCTCCCAAGCGACCTTCTGCGTTCCAACCGTCCAAACCGCCTCTCAGCCAATGAGCGGTTCTCTCTTAGGCGAAGGAAAACGCGTACTCCTCTTGTTCCTAGGGTAACACCGCAAGGCTGCCTGATGATCAAGCAGCCCTGCGCATGATTGAAAAACTTAAGCGTTTTTCTTTTTTTCGTCCATTTTCACCACTTGCACACCATCGTAGTAGCCGCAGTGCTTGCACACGCGGTGGGAAAGCTTCTTTTCATGGCACTGCGGGCATTCAACAATGCCTGGCAGGCTCAGCTTCCAGTTGGCACGACGGCTGCGGCCACGGGCTTTGGATACTTTTCCTTTGGGAAGAGCCATAGTTACACCTCCTCATCCTTCTTAAGCAAGCTCTGCAATGCTTCAAAAGGACGCTGTATCGGCGATCCATCTTCGCACGAGCTCATGGGATCTTCATTTTTCCACGCCTTCAACTCCGCACTGCCTTCACATCCCGCTTTGCACACAAAGCGCATGGGGAGATTGAGCATTACAAGTGTGAGCGCCATGTGGTCAAGGGGTATGATTTTACCCTGATAGCGGAAGCTTTCATCCTCTGTTTCGTTCGCTCCCTTGCGGAAGTCCTCGCAAAAAGGAATGGTAAGCGCCGCATCGGCGGGTTCCATACACAACGCACAAGTTCCGTGCGCAACGGTTTGAAGCGTGCCTTCTAAATGGACAATGTCCTCTAGCATGGCAAATGTACCTTTCAGCATCAATTTCTCAAAACTGATGCTTTCACCCAGTACATCCTGCGCTTCAAGGGTACCCTCCGTCTCGAAAGGAAACGGTGTGGCGGGTGTCAGAAAAGCTTTTGAAACATCCAGCTGCATAGTTTCCTCCTTGTGGCATGACCATTTTATATTATACGTTTCGGTTTTGGGTTTGTCAAGCACTTTCCCCACAGGTATTGTGATTTACCGCTGATTTACCGCCGGCGGTTTACTCGATTTCCTTGCCCGTTACAATACAAAGCGTATCGCGTGCAATCACAATTTCTTCGTCCGTAGGAATCACCACAATTTTTACCTTGCTATCATCGGTTGAAATAATGGCTTCCTTGCGCGTTTGGTTCTTTTGAGGATCCAGCTTTGCGCCCAGGAAATCAAAGCCCGCCATTACGCGCTCGCGCAAATCGAAATTGTTTTCGCCAATGCCTGCGGTAAACACAATCACATCCACGCCGTTCATCACAGCCGCGTAGGAGCCGATGTATTTGCGAATGCCCGATACCAGCATATCCCGCGCAATGATGGCACGCTTGTGGCCTTGGTCAGCGGCTTCATCAATGTCGCGCATATCGCTGCTCAGGCCGCTGATGCCTAGCAGGCCGCTTTTTTTGTTGAGGATGTTGAGCACCTCGTCAACGCTCAAATGCTCGTTGTTGGCAATGTATTGCACCACGGCAGGATCCATGCTGCCAGAGCGCGTGCCCATGATTACGCCCTCCAAAGGCGTAATGCCCATGCTGGTATCTACACATTTGCCGCCATCCACCGCCGCCATGCTGGAGCCATTGCCCAAGTGGCAGGTGATGATGCGTGTTTTTTGCCGATCCAGCCCCAAAAACTCGCAGGCACGCTTGCTTACATAGCGGTGGCTGGTACCGTGAAAGCCGTAGCGGCGAACCTTGAGGCGCTCATAGTATTCCATAGGCACGCCGTATAAATAGGCCTTGGGCGGCATGGTTTGGTGAAATGCGGTATCAAACACAGCCACATTGGGCGTGCCCGGCATCACCTTTTCACAAGCCTCTATGCCCATCAGGTTGGCGGGATTATGCAGGGGGCCCAATGGGATGTTGGCGCGAATGGCTTCCTTTACTTCCTCATTCACCAAAACACTTGCGGTAAAGCGCTCGCCGCCATGCAGTACGCGGTGACCCACCGCGCCGATTTCGCTCATGCTTTTTACCGCGCCCTTTTCTGGGTCGGCCAAGGCTTTGAGCATTAGAGCAATGCCGTCGGTGTGGGTTTTCATAGGGGTTTCCAGCACAAAAGCTTGATCGCCCACCTTTTGGGTAATTTTACTGCCTTCAATGCCGATGCGCTCCACCAAGCCCTTTGCCAGCAGTTTTTCGCCGTCCATATCAATCAGCTGATATTTCAAAGAGGAAGAGCCTGCGTTTAAAATCAAGATTTTCATTGGTCTGCTCCTTTGTATTGTCTTTTACGCTTGTGCCTTCACAGCGGTAATGGCCACCACGCTTACAATGTCATCCACAGAGCAGCCACGGCTCAAATCGCTCACAGGCTTGGCAAGACCCTGAATAATGGGGCCCACTGCCACCGCGCCCGCCAAGCGCTGTACAAGCTTATAGCCAATGTTGCCCGCTTGCAAATCGGGGAAAATCAGCACGTTGGCATGTCCTGCCACCGCACTGCCCGGGCTTTTGAGTTGCCCGACGCTTACCTCAAGCGCCGCATCTGCCTGCAATTCGCCGTCCAGCGGCAATTCAGGCGCAAGCTCGTGCGCAATTTTGGTGGCTTCCTGCACCTTGGTAACCAGGTCGTGCTTCGCGCTTCCCTTTGTAGAGAAGGAAAGCATGGCTACGCGCGGCTCCAAATCCACCAGCAAGCGGCCCGAATCGGCGCTTGCAATGGCAATGGCCGCAAGCTCTTCGGCGCTGGGGTTGGGAATCACGGCACAGTCACCAAACACCATCACGCCTTGATCCCCGCGGCTCTTGTCCTCAAGCTCCATGATAAAGCAGCTGCTGACCACCTTGATACCGGGAGCCGTTTTGATGATTTGCAATGCTGGGCGAAGCACATTGCCGGTGGAGTTAATCGCGCCGGCAACCATGCCGTCCGCATCTCCTGCTTTGAGCATAACAGCGCCGTAGTACAGCATATCGCCTGTTACCAAGCCCTGCGCCTGCTCTAGCGTCATGCCCTTTGCCTTGCGCAGTTCAAAAAGCAATTCCGCGTAGGCGGCGCTCTTGTCACTGCTCTTGGGGTCAATCATTTCAACGCCGCTTAAATCGGTCTTTGTTTCGGCGGCCACTTTTTGAATTTCTTCAGAGTTGCCAAGCAAAGTTACCTTTGCAATGCCCTGCGCAACAATTTTTGCGCTTGCTTGTACCGTTCGGGGCTCGCTGCCCTCAGGTAGCACAATGTGCATAACGGAAGCTTTGGCCTTCAGTTTGATTTTCTCAATCGCAGACATGGTACTTTCCTCCCTTATGTGCTAAAATACAGTTTGTATATCTGTTTTCAACCCTACCAGTATACAACTTTTCATGTCGAAAGGGAAGGGGGAAAATCAGCTTGTATCCCATTGTTGGAATTATTTGTGAATACGATCCCTTCCATTTGGGTCATCAGCGGCACTTTGAGTTGATACGCGAACGCTTTCCGACGGCCTCCATTCTGTGCGTCATGAGCGGATGCTTTACCCAGCGGGGCACGCCCGCCCTGCACAGCCCCGCCCTGCGTGCCAAAGCCGCGCTTTTAGCAGGTGCAGACATGGTTCTTGAATTACCCTGCGCCTTTGCCGTGCGGGATGCGGAGCATTTTGCCCTGGGAGGCGTAGGTCTGTTAAACGCTTTGGGCTTTGTAACCCATCTTTCCTTTGGCACAGAAGATGAACCCGCCCTGCTAGCGCCCGCCGCACAGCTGCTGGAAGCGCCCACAAAGGATTTTGTTCTGGCGCTCAAAGCCGCGCTTAGCTCAGGCTGTTCCTTTGTGAGCGCACAAGGCCGCGCGCTTTCGCAATGCCTTGTGCTGGAAGCCGCGCCGCTTCAAAAGCCCAACAACATTCTGGCGCTATGCTATCAGCGTGCGCTATTGCGCCTGCACAGCCCCATTCAGCCTTTGGCCGTGCACCGCCAAGGCGGGTATCATGATACCGCTTTGCCGCAAAGCGGCTATCCCTCCGCCACAGCTGTACGCGCGGCGTTTTTGTCTGGAAACCTCGCGGATGCCTCCAGCGCATGCGGCTATCCGCTCGCAGTCTCCCCCGTTTGTGTGCCCACGGCGCTGGATCTTGTACTGCTTGCCAAGCTTCGCGCCATGCCCTCTGAAAGCTTGGCCGCACTGCCCCTTTGTACGGAGGGGCTTCATAACCGTCTGCATGCCTGTGCACTGCGCGCCGCCACGCGCGAGGAGCTGCTCGCCCTGCTGAAAACCAAGCGCTACGCTTACGCTCGTTTGAGCCGCCTTTGCTGTCATGCCCTGCTGGGCATAACAGATGCCCTGTTAAGCGAAAACCCTCTGCCCAGCTATGCGCGCCTGCTTGGGTTTTGCGCCAAAAACAAAGCCCTGCTAGCTATGCTTGGGCAAAGCAAGCTTCCCATCATTGCCAAAGCCGCAGACGGCGATTTTCAAAACCCGCTGTATCAGCTGGATGAAGCCGCCTATGACCTGTGGGCGCTGGGCGCGGGTCTGCCCGCAGGGCTTATGAAACGGCAGGGCATTGTGGTACAATAGCATCCGTATCATAGCATTCCCATCCTCGCACTGCGCCCCTCAAAAATCAACCCACGAAGGAGATTCGCCTGCATGAAAACCCTTCTTCCCTTTCTGAAGCCCTACCGCAAGGAATGCATCCTAAGCCCCCTGCTCAAATGCTTTGAAGCCATTCTCGAGCTGTTTGTACCGCTGATTATGGCCGCCATCATCGATAACGGCATTGCGGCTCACGACAGCGCTTACGTACTGCGCATGGGGCTGCTGCTTGTTTTGCTTGGCTTGCTGGGCTTTGGCGGCTCCATTGTGGCGCAATATTTTGCGGCAAAAGCGGCCGTGGGTTTTGGCACACAGCTCAAAGCCGCGCTTTTTGCCCACATCCAACGCTTTTCCTATACGGAGCTGGACACCTTGAGTACCCCTACGCTCATCAACCGCATGACCGCCGACTTAAATCAGGTGCAAACAGGCGTTAATCAAGTGCTTCGCCTGTTGCTTCGCTCCCCCTTCATTGTAGTGGGCGCTATGCTGATGGCTTTTACGGTTGATGTCAAAACCTCCGTGATTTTTGTGGTGCTGATTCCTTTGCTTGCTTTGGTGGTGGTGGGCATCATGTGGCTTTCCCTCCCCCGCCACAAGCGCATTCAAGCCCAGCTGGACCGCGTGCTTCTGCACACGCGCGAAAACCTGACCGGCGTGCGCGTGCTTCGCGCCTTTAACAAGCAGGAGAGTGAAACCGCCCAATTCACCGCCGATAACAACCTGCTAAGCCAAATGCAGCAGCGCGTAGGCAAGCTTTCCGCACTCATGAACCCCCTTACCTATGCCATGGTAAACTTTGCGCTGATTGCGCTTCTGTGGGGCGGTGCGCTTCAGGTGCAAACCGGGGTGCTCACAACGGGCGCGGTGGTTGCGCTGGTCAACTACCTATCCCAAATTTTGGTGGAGCTTATCAAGCTTGCAAACCTGATTGTGGTGATTACAAAAGCAATCGCCTGCGCGGCGCGTATTGAAACCGTATTCCAGCAAGCCCCAGGCATGCAAAACCCCGCTTCGCCCATTCCCGCCCCTGCCAGCGGCCCCGAATGCGTGCGCTTCCAAAATGTATGCGCACGCTATCAGGGCGCGGGCGGCGATTCCCTTACAGGCGTTGATTTTACCGCCCTTCGGGGGCAGACCATCGGCATTATCGGCGGTACAGGGTCAGGCAAGAGCACGCTTGTCAACCTCATTCCCCGCTTTTACGATGCCGCCAGCGGCAGTGTGTGGGTGGACGGTGTCAATGTCAAAGACCAAGCCCTTCCCGCACTGCGCGGAAAAATTGCCGTGGTTCCCCAAAAAGCGGCGCTGTTTGGAGGCACCATCCGCCAAAATCTTCGCTGGGGCAAGCAGGATGCCACCGACGAGGAGCTGTGGGCGGCGCTTGAAACTGCACAAGCCGCCGAAGTGGTGCGCGGCAAAGCGCTCCAATTGGATGAGCCCATTGACCAAAACGGCCGCAATCTTTCAGGCGGACAGCGCCAGCGCTTGACCATCGCGCGTGCATTGGTCAAAAAGCCCGAAATTCTTATTTTAGACGATAGCGCCTCCGCTCTTGATTTTGCAACCGATGCGGCGCTTCGCAGAGCGCTCAAAAGGCTTGATACGCGAACCACCGTCTTTGTGGTTTCACAGCGTGCCAGCTCCGTGCGTTTTTCCGATTTCATTTTGGTGCTGGATGAGGGCGCAATGGTGGGCAGAGGCACGCATGAGGAATTGCTTGCAAGCTGCCCCGTTTATCAGGAAATTTATTATTCGCAATACCCCAAGGAGGCCATGCTATGAAAGCCACCGCTTACCGCAAGCAAACCCTTTGCAAGGTACTTTTCTATGTGGGGCGCTATAAGGGTTATTTGATTGCTTCCCTGATTTTATGCATCATCACCGTTGCGTCCACGCTTACCATACCCATTGTTACAGGGCGGGTGATTGACCTGCTGCTAGGCGCTGGGCAAGTCAATTTTGCAGGCATTTTGCCGTTGCTTGCTCAAATGGGCGTGTTGATCGCCATCACATCGCTTTCGCAATGGTGCATGAGCCTGTGCAACAACCGCATGACCTATTCCACCGTGCGCGATATTCGTGCGGATGCTTTCCGCCGCATTCAGCACATGCCGCTTGCAAAGCTGGATCAAAGCCCCACGGGCGACCTCACCAGCCGCATCATTGCCGATGTGGATCAGTTTTCAGATGGCCTGCTCATGGGCTTCACGCAGTTTTTCACCGCTATTTTAACCATTGTAGGCACGCTTTTCTTCATGTTTTCAGTCAATGCGGTCATCGCTACAGCGGTGGTCATCATCACGCCGATTTCCCTTGTGGTGGCGGCACTCATTGCCAAAAGCTCCTTTAAAATGTTCACATTGCAGGCCCGCACGCGCGGCGAGCAAACCGCTTTGATCGATGAAATGATCACAGGGCAGAAGGTGGTTCGCGCCTTTTCAAGCGAAGAAGCGGTGCAAGCGCGTTTTGATGAAATCAACAAGCGGCTGGAAAAATGCAGTGTGCGCGCCATCTTCTATTCAGCGCTTACACAGCCCTCCACGCGCTTTGTAAACTCGCTGGTTTATGCCTGTGTGGGTGTATCGGGCGCGCTGATTTCCGTGGCTACAGGGGGTGTTACCGTAGGGCAGGTATCCGCTTTTTTGAGCTATGCCAACCAATACACCAAGCCCTTTAACGAAATTTCAGGCGTAATAACCGAGCTTCAGGGCGCACTTGCCTGCGCAAGGCGCGTGTTTGACGTGATTGAACAGCCCATTGAAGCCGACGATGCGGTTGGTGTGCTTCGCAATGCGGACGGCTCCGTTTGCTTTCACGACATCAGCTTTTCCTACACAAAAGACCGCAAGCTGATTGAGCATTTGAATCTCAACGTTCTGCCGGGTCAGCGCATCGCCATCGTCGGCCCTACGGGTTGCGGAAAAACCACGCTCATCAACCTGCTCATGCGTTTTTACGATGTGGATAGCGGTTTAATCAGCTGCAGCGGACATCCCATTGAAGAAATCACGCGCCACAGCCTGCGCGAGCATTTTGGCATGGTTTTGCAGGAAACATGGCTCAAAAGCGGCACCATCCGCGATAACATCAAAACAGGCCGTGAAGCCGCAACCGAGGAAGAGTTGATTTCCGCCGCAAAAGCAACCCACGCCCACAGCTTTATCATGCGCCTGCCCGACGGCTATGACACTTGGATTACAGAGGATGGAGGCAATTTGAGTCAAGGTCAAAAACAGCTTTTGTGCATTACACGCGTCATGCTCTGCCTGCCGCCCATGCTCATTCTTGATGAAGCCACCTCTTCCATTGATACGCGCACCGAACAGCGCATACAGCGTGCGTTTGAAAAGCTGATGGCTGGCCGTACAAGCTTTATTGTTGCTCACCGCCTATCCACCATCCAAACAGCGGATGTCATTCTTGTAATGAACCACGGAAGCGTTGTGGAGCAGGGCACGCACGAAGAATTGCTTGCACGGGACGGTTTCTATGCACAGCTTTTCAAAAGCCAGTTTGCGGCGTAGCCCCTCGCACCATAAGAACGCATGTTCGTTTGCTGTGTAAAGTGATTTTTGCGGGATTGACAGCGCAATTGCGTTTCCCTTATAATGAGCAGTCGGCGCGCAAAGCGAAGCCGAAAGAAGGAGCTTGCCCACATGTATAAAGGTCATATCAACTTTTTAAGCGATGACGCTTTGCCCCCGATTGTAAAGGAAGCCTTGCGCTACCTGCTCACCCTGCAAAAAGGTCAATTGCCCGCACAAAGCTGCACGCTTGGGGAAAGCGGCGTATTTGTGAATTTTGCCAACACAGTTACTTCGCCTGAAAGCGAGCGCGTGTTCGAAGCTCACGAAAAGTATGCCGACCTGCATTTTATAGTGGAGGGAACGGAGCGCATTGATCTGGGCTGGACAAAGAACATGCATCAAATCAAGCCTTATGAAGAAGCGGACGATGCCGCCCTGTACCAAGGCACGCCTCACACCCGCTCTGTCATGACAGTCGGCGAGTTTCTTCTTTGCATGCCAGGCGAGGCGCATCGTGTGTTGGTTGCGCCAAACGAATCCGCGCCCATTCAAAAGGCCATTGCCAAAATCCCCGTTTCACTCTTCAAGTAAAACTTCATAACCAACGCCGTTTTTTTAGCCCGACTTTCGTTGCTTTTTGAGAAGCGCAAGGCCGGGCTTTTTTTGAACATCCGCAAAGCTCATATCTTCCTCATATGTACTATATTTAAACTCGTTTTTCGCGTTGCCTTGGGAGTTGTGACAGTTTCCAATAAAATTTTGTGGTGAATTATGCAAAAAGGGCTTGCATTTTTTCTCGTATTGTAGTACATTATAGCCATGGAAGCGCAACGGCGCATAACAAACCAATTTCATAAAGGAGGATTACCCAATGAAAAAATCGATCATCTCCCTGTTCTTGGTGTTGGCAATGCTACTATGCAGCATTCCCGCCATGGCGGAACCCACCAACGAAAATGCATTGTCCGACCCTCGCGTCCGTCAGGCCATGGCCTACGCCATTGACATGCAAGCCATTATTGATGGCTTGATGGCAGGCAAAGCCACCGTCGCCAGCGTTATGGCGCCCGATGGTGCTTGGAAGCCCGAAGGTCTTAACAACTACGACTACAATCCCGACAAGGCACGCGAGCTGCTCAAGGAAGCCAATTGGGATGCCAACCGTGTTTTGGATTGCGTCTACTATTATGGCGACCAAATGACCGTGGATCTGCTTACCGCTGTACAGGCCTATTTTGCGGATGTGGGCATTCAAATGACCATGCGCAAGCTCGAAGGCGATTTGGCCAGCCAGCTGTGGGTTGCCCCTGAAGATTCCGTCAATGGCCCCTCTGCCGTTGAATGGGATTTGGCTTATGCCGCAGTTGCCGCATTGTCCATGGGCGACTATTACGATCGCTATCAGGGCGGCTATTCCTCCAACAGCCACACCCCCAAGGATGAGAAGCTGGATTCTCTGATTGCCGCAACCAACGCCACCTCCGATGTGGAAAAGCAAATGGCGGCTTATCATGAGCTGGAGAAATACGAAAACGAAAACGAAATCAACCTGCCCCTGTATCATCAGCCCGTGTTCATCGTGCAGTCCGACCGTTTGGATCGCGGCACCGCCCCTTACGGAAACGATCAATACATGTATGACTGGGATCTCGTCAATTGGGACATCAAGCCCGATGCAGACGGCAAAAAGATTCTTCGCGCAAACGGCGGCCCCGCTGAATTCTTCGAAACGCCCTTCTTCAACCCCGGCTTCATCATGAGCCAAAAGCTCCTGTTTGATCGCCTGTTGGTTGCAGACGAAAACCTCTCCCCCAAAGCAGGCGCGCTTGCAAGCGAATATGCTTTGAGCGACGACGGCCTTTCCTTTACCGTAACCCTGCGTGACGGCATTAAGTGGCACGACGGCGAAGACATTACCGTTGATGACATCATCGGCACTGTGGAGCTGGCCACCAAGGTCAACACCAACCCCGTTATCCTCACCACCTTCAAAGCCCTTGAAGGCTACGATGCTTATGCAGACGGCACCGCCGAGCACATCAGCGGCATCACCGCTGACGGCAAAACCATTACCTTCAAGTTTGCCAAAATCAACCCCAACATTTTGCTTACCTTCACCCAATTTGCTCCCCTGCCCATGAAGTATTTGAAGGATGTTGACCCCGCTTTGATCCAACAGTCCGATTTCTGGCAGAAGCCCGTTGGCTCTGGCGCTTATAAGCTCTCCGACGTTAAAATGGGCGAATACGCTGTGTTTGTACCGTTTGAAAGCTATTACGGCGGCGTTGGCAAAATCGAAGAAATCCGCCTCTACCCCAGCGGCGAGTCTGACCCCAACTTGGTAAAGAACGCGGCAGCAGGCGAGCTTGATTATGCGTATACCAAGTCCGTAGAAGACGTAATCGCTCTGGAAGCCATGGAAAACATGAAGGTCAACGCGGTTGACGTTCGCTATACCCGCTTGCTTTACATCAACAAATTCCCCCACGCGCAAAAGTAAGCAACCGTCACTTTATTGGGCTGTCGCAGTTGCGCTGTGACAGCCCTTTTCTCAAATCCACGCCGATTATTCGGCAAAAGGAGGCATGTGCATGCTTTCATACACCATCAGAAAGCTATTGATGCTCATCCCCATGCTGCTCATCATCAGCTTTTTGATTTTTTTAGGAATGGATCTTATGCCTGGCGACGCGGTTTCCTACATGGTAAGCCCTGATCAGCTGGCCAACCTGAGCCCCGAGCGTTTGGCGGAAATGCGCGAGGCACTAGGCCTCAACGACCCCTTTATGGTGCGCTATGTAAACTGGCTCGGCGGCCTGTTGCATGGGGACTTCGGCTTTAGCCTCACAAGCGGCCGCCCCATCGCCGATATTTTAGCTGAAAAGCTCCCCGCAACCCTTGAATTAAGCATTTATGCGTTGCTCATTTCCACCCTTTTGGGCACGGCACTGGGTATTATCAGCGCCATCAAGCGCGGCAGCGGCACCGATAATGCGCTGACCGTGATCGGCATGCTGGGCGTATCCATTCCCGAATTTTTCTTTGGCTTGGTACTGCTGCTGGTTTTTGCCATCAATCTGCAATGGCTGCCCATCGGCGGGCGAACCAGACCCGAATACACAGCCTATTGGCAGCAATTCCGTCACGTCATTTTACCTGCGGCGGTGCTTGGCATTTCCATGACGGCGGGCGTAATGCGTTATTCCCGTTCCTCCATGCTGGATGCCATCAACAAGGATTTCATTAAAACCGCTCGCAGCAAGGGCTTGCCGCCTTGGCGTGTTTACCTGCTGCACGGCTTTCGCGTAGCGCTCACCCCCGTGGTGGTATTGATTGGCTTCCGTTTGCCCATGCTGATTGGCGGCTCGGTGGTTGTGGAGCAAATCTTCCAGTGGCCGGGCATTGGCGATGCTTTTGTGACCGCCGTGCGCGGCAACAACTACCCATTGGTCATGATCATCGCGCTTCTGTCGGTTACAGTGGTTCTGCTGGCCTCGTTCCTTGTGGACATTCTCACAGCAGTCATCGACCCGCGCGTGCGGCTTGAATAGGAAGGAGAATCCTCTATGGCACAGGCACTATCCAGACGGGCGCGCTCCCTCCGGCGCAAGATGGACAGCATTGCCGCGGCAGAACTAAAGCCGCGCCGCAAACCGCTCATCAAAAGCCGCATGCTGCGCAAAATGTTAGCCAACCGCCTATCCGTGGCAGGGTTGATTGTTTTTCTCATCATCCTTTTATCCTGCATTTTTGCCCCGCTTATCAGCCCCTACGATCCTGGCAAAATCAGCTTGAAGGAAACACTTCAGTCCCCATCCCTCCAGCATCTTTTTGGAACCGATAAGCTCGGCCGTGATATTTTCTCCCGCGTGCTCTTTGGCGGGCGCGTCTCCATTTTGGTGGGCTTAGGCTCAGCGCTTGGTGCCGCGTTTGTGGGGGTGGCGCTGGGCGCATACTGCGGCTACCGCGGCGGTTGGCTGGACAGCCTCATGCTTCGCGTAAGCGAGGTTTTCATGTCCTTCCCGCAAATGATATTGGTGCTCATGCTGGTATCCATGACAGGCCAAAGCTTGGCCAATCTGCTCATTATCTTCATCCTCACAGGCTGGGGCAGTATTTACCGCATGACGCGTGCCAAAATGCTTTCCATTCGCGAGGAGGAGTACGTTCAGGCGCTCAAATCCTTCGGCGTAAACCGCTTCAAAATTGTGTATAAGCACATGCTGCCCAACGCCATCGGCCCCATCTGCGTCAACATCACCCTATCAACCGCCATGTTTATTTTGCAGGAAACAGCATTGTCGTTTTTAGGGCTGGGCGTTCCCGTTCAAATTCCCACATGGGGCAACATTTTAAACGTCGCCAACGATTTTACAGTACTGCAATCCTACTGGTGGATTTGGCTGCCCGTAGGCGCGGTGATTTCCCTGTTTGTGCTGAGCGTCAACTTTATGGGCGACGGCCTGCGGGATTCTACCGATCCCACCCAATGCGGTTAAGGAAGGAGTGGAAAAAACGATGGAAAATCAAGAGGTTATTCGCGTAAGCGATCTATCCGTCAGCTTTTACACCAACAACCGCCGCAACAATGCCGTTCGTGACGTAAACCTGTCAATCAAAAGCGGCAAAACGCTATGCATTGTAGGTGAATCAGGCTGCGGTAAATCCGTGTCCGCATCCGCCATTATGCAATTATTGCCGGAGCTTGGCCGCATTGAAGCAGGAGAGGTTGTTTATCACACCGAACAAGGGGACGTGCATATTGAGCAAATGCTGCCCGATAGCAAAGAAATGCGCAGTCTTCGCGGCAAGGACATTGCCATGATCTTTCAAGATCCCATGACGGCGCTCAACCCTGTGTACTCCGTTGGTTTCCAAATCATGGAGAACCTGACCACGCATATGCACATGAACAGAAAGCAGGCGCGTGAACGCGCCATAGAGCTGCTGCAAAGCATGGGCATTCCCTCGCCAGAGCAACGCATCGACGAGTTTCCCCATCAGTTTTCCGGCGGCATGCGGCAACGCGCCATGATCGCCATGGCCATGGCCTGCAATCCCAAGCTGTTGATTGCCGACGAGCCTACCACCGCCTTAGACGTAACGGTGCAGGCGCAAATTTTTGAGCTTATGGCAAAGCTCAAAAGTGAATACGGCACAGCCATCATGCTCATAACGCACGACATGGGCGTGGTAACAGAGCTGGCAGACGATGTAAGCGTTATGTACATGGGCGACATTGTCGAATCCGGCACCGTGGACGAGGTGCTCCGCACACCCAAGCACCCTTACACACAGGCGTTGCTCCATTCCATTCCCGTGTTAGGGCGCGGCAAGGCGCAGGAGCTTGAACCCATACGCGGCTCCACACCAGACCCTTACGACCGCCCCAAGGGCTGTCAGTTTGCGCCGCGCTGTGACTTTTGCACGGAGCGTTGCTTAACGGAAATGCCCGCAAAGTCTTACGAAGCCGCAGGCCACATGGTGCGCTGTTTCGCTTGCAAGGAGGGAACCGCGAATGTCTGAGGAAAGAAAACCGCTTTTAAAGCTCAGAAACGTCAAAACCTATTTCCCCATCCGCAAGGGCGTTATGAGAAACGTCGTTGGTTATGTCAAAGCTGTTGATGGCATTGATCTGGACATTTACCGCGGTGAAACCATCGGCTTGGTGGGCGAAAGCGGCTGTGGCAAAACAACGCTGGGCAAATCCATTCTACAGCTCATCAAAGCCACAGACGGTGAAATGCTCTATGATTTTGACGGTGATTACAAGGATTTGCGCAAGCTGCCCGAAAACGAAATGGACGCGGCACGCAAACGCATGCAGATTGTGTTTCAAGATCCCTACTCTACGCTCAACCCCTCTTTCACCATTTACGGCTCGCTCAAAGACCCCATTCGCCGCTTTGGTGCAAAAAACAAGCAGGAATGCCGCAAAATCATTGGGGATTTATTGGAAGCCGTCAACATGCGCAAGGAGTACATGGATCGCTATCCGCATGAGTTTTCCGGCGGTCAGCGCCAGCGCATCGGCATTGCACGCGCCCTTTCGGTGGAGCCTGAGCTGATTATTTTGGATGAGGCCGTTTCCGCGCTGGACGTATCCATACAGGCGCAGGTGCTCAAGCTGCTTCAAAAGCTCAAGAAGGAGCGCAACCTTACCTATCTGTTCATCACCCATGATTTGAGCGTTGTGGAGTACATTTCCGACCGTATTGCGGTCATGTACCTCGGCCGCATCGTAGAGCTTGCGGACGCGGAGGCGCTTTACGAAAAAGCATGCCACCCCTACACCAAAGCGTTGCTCTCCGCCATTCCCGTGGCGGATCTGGATCACAAATCCAAACGCATTGTGCTGGAGGGTGATGTGCCAAGCCCCGCCAACCCGCCCAAGGGCTGCCCCTTTCATCCCCGTTGCCGCGAATGTACGGATCGCTGTAAAACTGAGGTTCCCACACTCCAAAAATATACCATTGATGGCAAGGAGCATTTTGTAGCCTGCCATCTCATGACAGAAAGGGATCACAATAATGGCTAACTTTGCTTTAAAGGATATCCGCGGTGTTATTCCCGCAATGCTCACCCCCTTTGCACCCGATGAGGGGATGGATCTCAACCGCGTGCGCGCGCTCACCAAGCATCTGTGCCAAAAGCCCATTGGCGGCCTCTACCTCACAGGCTCCACAGGCGAAGGCTTTATGATGACGGTGGAGGAGCGCAAGGCCGTGGTGGAAGCCGTGATTGACGAAGCCCATGGCAAAACGCCCATCATTGTGCATGTAGGTGCCATCAGCACCATGCACAGCGCAGAGCTTGCACGCCATGCCGCCCAATGCGGCGCAGATGCCATTTCCTCCGTCCCCCCCATCTATTGGAAATTTTCCGATGATAGCATCGCGGGCTACTATACCGATCTTGTACAGGCGGCGGGTCTTCCCATGATCGTGTACAACATCGCCTTAGCGGGCTTGGTCAGCTTTGACATGGTCAAACGGCTGGGCGGTATCGACGGCGTACAAGGCATTAAGTACACCAGCTCCACCCATTACGATCTTTTCCGCATCAAAGAAGCGCTGGGCAACGATTTCATGGTGTACTCTGGTTCAGATGAAATGGCCATCAGCGGCTTGGCCTTTGGCTCAGACGGCATCATCGGTTCCACCTATAACTGCATTGCCGATCTGTTTATTGCCATCAACCAAAGCATGGCAGCAGGGGATGTAAAGCAAGCGAGCGCCTTACAGCACACCGCAAACGAAATTATTTTCACCTTCCTCAAGTATGACCTTTTGCCCAGCTTAAAGCTTGCGCTAAAGTGGGAGGGCGTGGATGTGGGCATTTGCCGCAAGCCCTTCACGCGCTACAGCGCAGAGCAGGAGGCAGCCATCAAGGCCGACTTCAAAGCTTTGCAAGCAAAGCTGCACACCGACATAGACTTCCTCAAAGCTCTCTAAGCCCTCTAATCCCATTTTTTCAGCCAAAAGGATGGTACCTTTCATGAAATACGCCGATATCCTCATCATAGGCGGCGGTTTGGCGGCGCTCAAAAGTGCCGCCATTTCTGCCCCATCAGGACTTTCCGTCTGCATTGCCGTTAAGGACAAGCTCTGTTCAGGCGCAAGCTTTTACCCCATGATGGACATGGTCGCCTGCCAAACCTCCACAGGCCTGCCCGAGGAGGACGAGCGTTATTTGCAAGAAATTCTGGATTGCTCCTTAGGCATGGCAAGCGAGGAGATGAATCGCCTCTACATTCGCGATATACGCGAACGCGTGCTTGAATTTCCCGAAATAGGGGTGGAGGATTATACCCGTTCCGACCCCAAAATTGCCTGCTTTGCCAAAACCGCCCGCCCCACCTATTGTTGGCGTGATTGGCCAAAAATCAGAGCAAAAGCCAACGCCCTGCTTGCGGCGCGTGAAAATGTTACCTTGCTTGAAAAAACCAGCGTGGTCGCCCTTGCGCAAAAAGACGGCCGCATTGCTGGTGCACTGCTGATGGATGAAAACGGCAAGGTGTTTCCATTGCTCTGCAAAGCCGTTATTCTGTGTACAGGCGGCATGGGAGACCTTTATCTGCATAACTTGAACACCCCCGATGTATCCGGCGACGGGCAGGTTCTGGCGCTAAGCCTTGGTGCGCCGCTGATCAACCTCGAATTTTTGCAGTTCATTCCCGGCTTTATCAGCCCCGCCTACAAAACCGTCTTTCGCGAACCTGCCCTGCGTTTTTCCGATGGGCTTCAAACCCGCGACGGGCGCGACCTGTTGGCCAAATATCTGCCCAATCCGGAGGATCGTAAGGAATGCTTGCGCCTGCGCGCCTGCCACGGCCCTTTTACAAGCCGCACGCTTGCACGCTGGTTTGACATTGCCATGATGGAGGAAATTCTAAAGGATTCAGGCCCCGTAAAGGGTTTCCCCATTCATTACCGCGAGGAAATCCTCACCGAAAACCACACCTTCATCCGCTCCTATGTGGCTTGGCTAAAAGACGTAAAGCATGTGGACATCGTCCATGATGTGATTTATCACGCGCCGTTTTACCATGCCGCCAATGGCGGTATCAAAATTGACACGCATTGCGAAACGGCCATCAAGGGTTTGTTTGCGGCAGGCGAGGTTTCAGGGGGCATTCACGGGGCGGACAGGCAGGGCGGGCATTCCACGGGCAGCTGTTTGGTTTTCGGCGCCATTGCAGGACAAAATGCCGTTGCGCATGCCAAAAGCGCGGAGGCCTTGCCCCTTTCGCCCCAGGATTGGCTGGAGGCGTGGCAAGCCGTGTACGGCAAGCGCGGCCAAAGCAAGCTAAGCCCCCAAGACGTTTTGCCCGCTGTGAGGGAGCTCATGTACCGAAACGGTGCCATTATCCGCGAAGAAAGCGCACTGCATACCGCCCTTGCCCAATTGCAAAGCCTTGAAGCGCAATTCAGCGCCGCCCCCTTTGTAAAGGCAGGCGGCCCCGAAGCCGCACAAGCCATCAAAGCCGCTCACTTCCTGCGCTTGGGTCAAGCCCTGCTGCTCGCCATGGACGCACGCAAGGAAAGCCGAGGCTCACACTACCGAAGCGATTATCCGCATATGCGGGAGGAATTCAATCACCGTCAAGAGCTGCTCCTTTTCCAAGGAAAGCTCTGCGTAAGACAGGAGGAAGCCCGTTGAAAATAGCCATTGTGGGTACAGGGCTGATTGCCCATACAAACACAGAAGCCTTGCTTGGCACAGGTCGTTGCCAAATTGCCGCGCTATGCAACCGCACCCGTGAAAAAGCAGAAGCTTTTGCGCAGGAATACGCCCTTTCCGTACCCGTTTTTACCGATTGTGATCAAATGCTTGCCTACGGACAGTTTGACGCGGTACTGCTCAACACCCCGCACGCGGCGCATAAAGCGCAGGTCATTGCCTGCGCAAAGGCGGGCAAGCACATCTTGGTGGAAAAGCCGCTGGGCATAAGCTACCGCGAATGTGCAGAAATGCTTGATGCGGTACAAAAGGCAGGCGTGAACGCCGCAGTCTGCCACACACAGCGCTACCTCGGCATCATCCGCGCCATGAAGGCTTACGTACATAGCGCGGAAGGCGCGTGGCTCGGCAAGCTCCGCCATGCAGAGGATGGTATCAACTTTGCTTATTTTCACGACAGGCGGCCTCCATGGTTTTTCGATCCCGCGCAGGCAGGCGGCGGGATGCTGCTCACGCACGGCGCACACCAAATAGACCGTTTGCATTGGTTGCTGGATGTATCCCAAAGCACCGTTCTTGCGGCGAATATAGAAGAATTGCCTGCCTACGCAGGCATTGACAGCGGCTACCAGTGGATGGGCATGGCTGGCGATGTAAGCTACACCGTCAGCTGTTCCGGTTATCCCTCGCCGCACAGTTCTTTTGTCAAAATGGATTTTGAAAACGGCTGCCTTCGCGCAGAGCTTTTTGACAACGGCCTTACAAAAGCAGGGCTGTACGCAGGCGACGAAAACGGATACCGCCCCCTGCCTGTTTCCTTTGCACAGGCGGATAGCTACCTGCGGCAAATGGATGACCTGTTGGATTGCTTGCAGGGGAAGCCCTCGGGCGCGCCGACCCTTCGCTACGCGGCGGCGCTTGTGCATGTGCTGGATCAGGTGAAGGCGCTGAGCCGTTAATCCTGTATGCATCCTGCGAAACCCGTTCATTTTCGCCTTTCATGCCATTGCAAATGCATTCAAAAAAGCATATACTTCACCATGTAACTCAAAAGAACAGGAAGGTATATTGATGCAACCAATGGAAAAAGTGAACACAGCCCCCGCTGAAAACAAAATGGGCGTTATGCCCGTGAACAAACTATTGCTGAACATGTCCCTGCCAATGGTGGTGGCCATGCTGGTGCAAGCCCTGTACAATGTCGTAGATAGCGTTTTTGTTTCGCGCATTTCCGAAGACGCGCTTACGGCCGTTTCCCTCGCATTTCCCTTGCAAAACCTCATGATCGCCGTAGCGGTTGGCACAGGCGTGGGCATTAACGCGCTTCTATCGCGTAGCCTTGGCGAAAAAAATCAAGAGCGCGTGAACCAAACCGCCATCAACGGCATTTTTCTTGCCGTGCTAAGCTGGCTTCTCTTCTTGGTGGTGGGGCTGTTTTTTGTTAAGCCCTTTTTCGCCTCACAAACACAAAATCTGGTCATCCGCGAGCATGGCGAAGCTTACCTGAGCATTTGCTGTATTTTCTCCTTCGGCCTATTTGGACAAATCGCCTTTGAGCGAATTTTGCAATCAACTGGCCGAACGGTTCTGACCATGATCAGCCAATCCATTGGCGCACTCATTAACATCGTGCTGGACCCCATTTTGATTTTCGGCTATTTTGGCTTCCCTAAAATGGGTGTGACTGGCGCGGCTGTGGCAACCGTGTTTGGCCAAATTTTTGCCATGTGCCTCTCCGTTTACTTAAACCACAAAAAGAACCGCGATGTGGTGATGAACTTTCGCGGCTTCAGGCCAAACGGAGAGGTGATCAAGCGGATTTTTGCCGTGGGTCTGCCCTCCATCATCATGCAATCCATCGGTTCTGTGATGACCTTTTGCATCAACCAAATTCTCTTGGCTTTTACCTCAACCGCCGCCGCCGTGTTTGGCGTGTATTTCAAATTGCAGAGCTTTATTTTCATGCCTGTATTTGGTTTGAACAACGGCATGGTTCCCATCATCTCGTATAATTACGGTGCCAGACGAAAAGAGCGCATTGAAAAAACCATACTGCTAAGCATGCTCTATGCAGAGGGGATCATGGTGATTGGCTTCCTGCTGTTTCAATTTGCACCCGTGCCCCTGCTCAAGCTCTTTAACGCCTCCGACGACATGCTATTAATCGGCACGCAAGCGCTTTCCACCATCAGCTGGCATTTTCTGATCGCGGGGCTGTGCATTGTGGCTGGCTCGGTCTTTCAAGCCCTTGGCAACGGTATGATGAGCTTGATTGTATCCATTGCGCGCCAGCTGATTGTGTTGATTCCTGCGGCCTATCTGCTATCCCTTTCCGGAGATTTAAATCTGGTTTGGTGGTCCTTCCCCATTGCGGAAATGATGTCACTGCTGGCCAGCGCGTTTTTCATGCGCAAGATTTACTTCAAGGAAATTTTGCCCTTGGGCTGTCAAACCCCAAAAAACGGTGAAGCCCGCTAAATTTTTAAAACAATGCTTGACATCCTATTCCGAGTGGGGTATGATACACGCAATCTCATAAACCGTTGAGGAAGAGGAGTACCTGCTTACGTATGTAGCAAAGGGAGCCGTGAACAGTGGAACCACGGTATACAGCATAGCAGCGAATGGACTTCTGAGGGCGGCGGCGAAAATCCCTTGGATTGTAGCCGTTGACGGGTTTCCACAGCCGTTATCATTGTGGCGTGCATGACAGTGCATGGCAAAAGTTCGCATTCGCGAAAAAGTTGAGTGGCACCGCGGAAATTCCGCCTCAAGCAACAAACGTTGTTTGGGGCGTTTTTTATTTTGCCGCCCACAGAGCGCAAAACTGTCAACATAACGAAAGGATGGTTTGACTTATGAAAAACACAATGAAGGTACTCACCGCCATGCTCACAATTCTCCTTCTCAGCCTGAATCTATCTGCTTGCGCCCAAAGCGCGGAAAAGAGCTACACCATCGGTATTGCACAGTTTGCGGAGCATCCCAGCTTGGATAACTGCCGTGAGGGCTTTATTCAAGGGCTGGCGGAGGCTGGCTTTGTGGAAGGTGAAAATGTCACCTTCATCAGGCAAAACGCGCAGGCAGATATGGGGCTTGCACAGCAAATTGCCGCACAAATGGCGCAGGAGTGCGATTTGGTATGCGCCATTGCCACCCCCATGGCACAGGCCGCCTTTAATACCTGCATGGATCAAGGCGTGCCCGTGGTTTACACAGCGGTCAGCGATCCCACAGGCGCTATGCTTGCGGATGCCGACGGCAAAAACGCCAAAGCCATCACAGGCAGCTGCGACCTGCTGCCTGTAGAAGCTCAGCTCAAGCTCATCCGCGCTTTCCTGCCCAGCGCCGCAAAAATCGGCATTCTGTACACCACCAGCGAAACCAACAGCGAAAGCCAGTTGAAGCTTTATCAACAGCATGCGGCCGCCTACGGCTTTGAAATTGTGCCCGCAGGCATTTCCACAGGCGCGGATCTTTCCCTTGCGCTGGATAGCCTCCTTCCAAATGTGGATTGCCTGACCAACTTAACCGACAACACCGTGGTGAGCTATTTAGCCGTGTTGCTAGACAAGGCCAACGCCGCTGGCAAGCCCGTTTTCGGCAGTGAAATTGAACAGGTTAAAAACGGCTGTATCGCGTCGGAAGGGGTGGAATACATTTCCTTGGGCAAGCAAACAGGCGCATTGGCCGCGCAAGTGCTAGGCGGTACCTTTGCGGGTGAGCTTCCCTTCGTATCCAGCCAAGGCGGTGAAATGACCTATAACTCCCAAGCGGCCGCTGCGCTTCACATCACCATTCCCGAAGCGGAACAAGCACGCGGCACGGACGTAGCGCAGAAATAAGCGGAGCAGGGAGGGTTATCCTTGGGTATTTTGATTGGTATTTTAGAAGAAGGTTTGATTTACGCCATACTTGCGCTGGGCGTGCTGATTACCTATCGCATTCTTGATTTTCCAGATTTAACGGTGGATTCCACCTTTCCGCTGGGTGCCGCCGTCAGCGCTGTTTTAACGCTGGGCGGCATGCATCCCGTGCTTACCCTCGTTTTTGCCACGCTGGCAGGGGCATGCGCAGGACTGGTCACAGGGCTGATTCATGTCAAATGCCATGTGCGTGACCTGCTAAGCGGCATCATTACCATGACGGCGCTTTACTCCATCAATCTGCGCATTGCGGGGCGCGCCAACCTGCCCTTTTTCAACATGGAAACGCTTTTTGATAACGCCTTTGTTTCAAGCCTCCCTGCCTTTTTACAGCCCTATAGCAAGGTGCTTGTGGTGTTGTTCATTCTGGTGCTGGTAAAGGTTTTGCTTGATTTGTTCATGAAAACCAAAGCGGGCTTTCTGCTTCGCGCCGTGGGTGATAACCGTACCGTGGTTACCACCTTGGCCGTGGATAGCGGCAGTGTCAAAATTCTGGGGCTTACCATTGCCAACGCGCTGGTTGCCCTTTCAGGCGCGGTGATGGCACAAAAAAACCGCGTGTTTGAAATCAGCATGGGCACAGGCGCACTCGTCTTTGGCTTGGCGGCGGTCATTATCGGCATCAACCTTTTCCAAAGGGTCCGCTTTATGAAGGCTACCACGGCTGCCGCTGTGGGCAGTATCGTTTACAAAGCCTGCGTTGCCATTGCGCTTTCCATGGGCTTGGTGCCTCAAGATTTGAAGCTTGTTACCGCCGTGCTCTTTCTGTTGATTCTGATCCTTGGCGGAACGCATAAAAAGAAGGTGAAATTCAATGCTTGAACTGCGTAACATCAGCAAAGTCTATGCGCCTGGCAGTGTAAACGAGCTCTGCCTGTTCCGCCATTTTCAGCTGAACATACCCAAGGGGCAATTTGTAAGCGTTGTTGGCTCCAACGGCAGCGGAAAAACCAGCATGCTCAACCTTCTCTGCGGTTCCATTGCGGTGGATGAAGGCGGCATTTTTATGGGTGATGAGGAAATTACAAGGCTCCGCGAATACAAGCGCTACCGCCGCATTGGCCGCGTGTACCAAAACCCAGCCATGGGCACCTGCGGCAACATGACCATACTTGAAAACATGTCCATGGCAGATCACAAGGGCAAGCATTTTGGCATAACGCCAGGCGTAAACAAAAAGCGCATCGACGATTACCGCGCTTTGCTGTCCACCCTTGGTTTGGGGCTGGAGGATAAACTGCAAACCTCCGTAAGCGCCCTTTCAGGCGGACAGCGGCAAGCCATGGCATTGCTCATGAGCACGCTCACCCCCATTGAATTTTTAATTTTGGACGAGCACACTGCCGCCCTTGACCCCAAAACCGCCGAAATCATCATGCGGCTTACGGATCAAATCGTTCGTGAAAAGCAGCTCACCACGCTCATGGTTACACATAATCTGCGTTATGCATTGGAATATGGAAATCGTCTGCTCATGCTGCACGAAGGTCAAATTGTACTGGATAAAACAGGTGATGAAAAATTAGCGCTTTCACTCAATGAAGTGCTCAGACTATTTAATGAAATATCCATCGAGTGCGGCAATTAAGCCGCACTTTTCCTTTGTTTTTTCCTTCGTTTCTTTGTTTTCCGTAACAATCCGCTCGTTCTTATCATGTATTTTGTATGTTTTTGTGTGTAAAGGTTGCATTTATTAGAAAAATGTCGTATAATGTGTGTATCAACTGTACGAAACCCTTCTAAAGAGGTGAAAGCAAATGAAACCATATTTTGAAATTCTACGAGAACTACGTGAAAGTCAGGATCTAAAACAAGCTGATATTGCCTTGCTTCTTGGTACAACGCAGCAGGTATACTCTCGGTACGAAAAGGGAGTCAACGAGCTACCCATCCGCCACTTAATTACGTTATCGCACTTCTATCACGTCAGTACCGATTACATACTGGATCTCATCGCGAAAAAGTAGAAGCGTGGTGATCTGCCCATTGTCCGCACCATAGCCCGACGGCCTTTCCATATGCTTAGGGCGGCAAAAGCTCATTGTCACTGGCTTGTACAATGAGCTATTTTTTGTATGCCGGCACAATGTGCTTTGGGCATCCTTTAGAGTCTGCTTAACTCATCAGGCGATAAACGAAAGCTCTCTGCAAACTCCCGCATAAATTCTTGCGCCTCTGGCAGGGGATTTTGGCGGATGCTTTCTGCTATGGTCTGTTTTGCTTGCGCAAACTCGTGGTTACCCATTTTTTCTTCTTCTACGCATTTCAAATATGCGCTGATGCGGTCTGCCGCTTTCACCAGCTGCCATTCATAGGTTTGCTCCTCTGGCTGCACATAGGGGCGAAAGTCATCTCTTAAATCCTGCGGCAGCATATCCAGCAATTGGATGCGTGCCGTTTTTTCAATATCGCGATACGCATCCTGAATCAATGGGTTTTTATATTTTACAGGTGTGGGCAGGTCGCCCGTGATTACCTCGCTTACATCGTGGTACAGCGCAAGCGCAAGCACATGTTCAGGATTCACCTCACGCCCATAATGGTTTTTACCCAATATCGCCAGCCCATGCGCAATCAACGCCGTCTGCATGCTGTGTTCCATGTCGTTTTCAGACACAAGGTTGCGCATCAAGCCCCAGCGCTTGATCAGCTTCAGCCGATCCAAATAAGCAAAAAAATGAGACATGCTTCTTCCTCCTTGGCGGTAATGAATATGCTTATCATACACGATAACGGTGCAAAACACCAGTGAAGCCAATCAAAAAAAAGCTCGTGCACGCACGAGCTTTTTTGATTAGGATTAAGCCTTCACAGCCTTTGCAATGTCCTCGCTCAGCCAAAATTTCTTGAGCGGCACATAGCTTGCCACAGCCACAACGGTGGTAATAATGATTTCTGGAAGCATGTAGGAGCCGTTATAAGCAAACGACCAAAGGGCGGGCGCCCAAGAAAGCGCATTGGGCCACATTGCTTCCCAAATCAAAACGCCGCTCAAAAAATGGCATACAAAGCGGGCAAAGAAGGTAACCACAATGCCCAGCGCAATCGAAGCTCTGCGATCCTTCACCACATTGTTAAAGCACGCAGAAAACCCAATCACGGTAAACGCAATCACGTAATCCAGCAAAATAATGCCGATGGCAACCAACGCATTTGGTGCATATTGCACGTTGCTAATGCCAAGCAGCATTTGAATCAGGCTGAACAGCAATGCCGACAGCACGCCCCACTTGGTGCCATGGCGGTGCGCAATCATTACCAATGGCAGCATGCTGCACACGGTAATGCCTCCGCCAAGCGCCCAAGGCCCCTTAAAGTCAAACAAACTCAGCACCGTGCCGATTGCAATCAGTAACGCACATTCCACCATTCGCCGCATTTTCATAGAATCCATGAAATATTCCCCCTTCAAAATAAAAAATCCCCGCACCTGCGGAGTATGCAAGCGCGAGCCATCAAGGGAATATTCCGTTGATTCCTACGCCGGCATTACCCGGATCAGGTTCTAGGGTACCGGGCACACACCCGATCTCAGCCGATGTTCATCAGCCCCCCTGTGCATCTGCACGTGCTCATTATAATCACCGCGTCCTCATTTGTCAAGTTGACTTTTGCGTGATACAATAATCAGGTTACATCCACCCATCACATAACCGAAGGGAAGTGGACAGCATAAGCACCTGCTATGTCGTAGGCGCGGGCGATTTTACCGCGCGCGATTTTGCACCCAAGCGCAATCAAGCCGCGCACGATTTGGTCATTGCGGCAGACGGCGGCTATCTGGCGCTTCAATCCATTCATTGCGTGCCCGATCTGCTCCTGGGGGATTTTGATTCTATGGGCGACACAAGCCATGTGCCCGCAGACCTGCCCATACTGCGCCACCCCGTGCATAAGAACGATACCGATACCAGCCTTGCCCTGGACCAAGGCTGGGAACGCGGCTACCGTGATTTTGTGCTGTATGGCTGTGGGGGCGGAAGGTTGGATCACCTGCTCGCCAACATTCAATGCATGTGCCGCTTGAGCAAGCTAGGCGGTCACATGCGCTTGGTGGATCAGGCCTATGATCTCTACGCCCTCACAAACGGCACGCTCACACTCCCGCCGCACCCCGCAGGTACGCTTGTGAGCGTGTTCTGCCACGGTAGCCCTGCCAGCGGCGTAACCCTTCGCGGGCTGCTTTATCCGCTCACCAACGCCACCCTCGTTTGTGACACGCCGCTAGGCGTGAGCAATCAATTTTTGAGTTCTGCTGAACCAGCCGCCATTGCGGTTGAAAACGGCACAGTGGTGGTCATGGCATACGTGCGCCCCTAACAAAATTGCCGCCTCAAAAAAACAGTGAGCGAATATCCTCTTCGGTCAAGCTGCTTAGCTCCGTCTCCCCCGCCATTACCACGCGGTCAAAAATGGCACGCTTGCGGCGGCTGAGATCCGTTACTTTTTCCTCAATGGTACCCTGTGCAATCAGCTTGTATACGTCCACATCCTTGGTTTGGCCAATGCGATGTGCACGGTCTGTCGCTTGATCCTCCGTAGCAGGGTTCCACCATGGATCATAGTGAATGACCAAATCTGCGCCTGTCAGGTTCAGCCCCGTTCCCCCCGCCTTGAGCGAGATTAAGAACACCTTGCCCTCGCCGCCGTTGAAGCGGTCACAAAGCTCCTGGCGCAGTTCAGGCTTGGTTTCACCATCCAGATAGAGGGTTGAAACCCCTTCGCGTGATAGGCGTTTGCGAATCATCTGCAGCATGCCCACAAACTGCGAGAAGATGAGCATGCGCCTTTTTGCCATCACTGCTGTGTGTACTGTTTGAACCAACAGCTCCAGCTTGCCGCTGGTGCCTTCATAATCTGGCAAGAACAGCTTGGGGTGACAGCATACCTGCCGAAGCTTCAGCAATATGCTCAAAACCTGCATGCGCGCACGCGGCAAGGAGCCATCGGCAAGCGCTTGTCCCACATGCTGGCGAAGCGTTTGAAGCAAGCCATTGTACACCTGTTCCTGCTCGGGTGTCATGGCCGCGTATAAATTTTGCTCCCGTTTCTTTGGCAAATCGCTTAAAACCTCGCTCTTTAAGCGGCGCATTAAGAAGGGTCGGATGCGCTCACGCAGCTCCTCCGCATGCTCGCCGCCGCCGTAGCGCCGTAAAAATGCCGCCTGTGAGCCTAAATAGCCCGGCAATGCATAGTCAAAAATGCTCCACAATTCACCTGTATGGTTTTCCATCGGGGTACCTGTGAGCGCAATGCGCACCTGTGCATTGAGTTCCTTTGCCGCAGTAGCGCCTTGGCTTTGCGCGTTTTTAACGGATTGCGCCTCATCCAGCACCGCAAAGCGCAGCTGAATGTCCTTGAGCAATTCAATGTCGCGGCGCAGCAACGGGTAGCTTGTAAGCACCACATCCACATCGTCGCATTTTTTAATTTCGGCAATTGCGTGGCGGCGTTCCTCACGCGGCCCCATAATCACCCGCACAATCAGTGTGTCATCAAAGCGTTTGAGCTCTGCCAGCCAATGGTAGGTAAGCGAAGTGGGGGTAACGATGATGCTCTTTTGCACACCGTCCTTGCGCTTGGCGGCCGATAGTGCCGCAATGATTTGAACCGTTTTGCCAAGCCCCATTTCATCGGCCAAAATGCCGCCCATGTGCGCTTCATACAGTGATAAAATCCAGCCGCACCCACGCTTTTGGTAGGAAGCCAGCTTTTTTTGCAAACGCTGCGGCACATATTTTTCCTCAATGCCTTCGCTTTGAGACAATGCGCCTATGGCTTGCTCCACCTCATGATCCGCCTCTGTATTTGCACCCGCCATGCGCAGCATGCTTACCATATATGCCGCACGGTAAGAGCCAAAGCTCAATTCACGGGCGTTTTCATCCGCCTTGGGGTCGTCCATGGAAGCGGCATCCAGCAATTCCTGCATCACGGGCGCAAGGGCGCTCAAATCGCGCACATCCAAAAACTCGCCTGTTTTTAACCGCACGTATTGCTGTCTTTGCGACACCGCTTGCAAAATGGGCAATAGCTCGCCTACTTGTTCATTGTCCTCAAGCAGTGAAAACACAAGCCGCCCGCCGCGCATATGAAACGAGGCTTTGGCCGCCAAGCGGCGCGGCTTTACTTTTTCAAAGGCTGTGGAGGCATACACCTCCGCTAGCTTCGCAAGCTCCGCAACCCCTTGTGTGCAAAATGTCAAAATTTCCTTGGAGCGGCGCAGTATAATACGTCCGCCGCGCACCACAAAGCCCGCATCGGAGAAGAAATCCAGCAGTTCGCCTTCCGCGCGCCCATCACGTAACAGCATGCGCCCATCCTGAAGCGTTGGCGCCAGCGGAGAGGTTTCCTCTGCCCCATCTGCTCCCGTGCTCGCCGTAAAGGGGTGTAGCACCGTATCCTGATAGTGAAATTCCACACGGGCAACCACATTGCTCTCATCCAAATCCAAATACACGGCAGGGCGAAAGGGCGCGGTAATCAACCTTGCGCTTAGCTCAGGCGAAGGCGCAACCATGCCCACCGTAGAAAGCGCGGGCAACAGCGTTGCCAACGTTTCCTCCGCCTCCTGTACAGGGTAGCAGAAGCTGCCGCCCTCCTGTATCAGCAGCTTGCATACACGCGCTTGTGCGCCATGCAGGTGCGTCACACGCCCCTGTGCAAGCACGTAACGCGCATCAGGGGTCATTAGGCGTAGTTTTTCCGTGCCCTCTGCACTCACGCATAGCTCCGTGGGTGTCATGGACACAGAAAAGCAAAGCGGCAATTCCACTGTGCGAATGCCGTTCTGCGGCTGTTTAAGCTCGTCGTAAAGCAACACAAAGGGTTGGGTTTCAAAGTGGCGCATCACCGCATACATAAAAGCGCCTGTTAAAATCACAAAACGGCCGTCGTATGCGGGGCCTAAGCGCTTCTCCTCCGCTTCCTCGGCAGGGTCCTGCGCTGTACGCTCCTCCCAAGCGGTTAAGCTATCCGCTTTGAGGGGAATGTGGTTCATGAGCAGGGTAAGCAAGCGCTCATCCTGCTTTGAAAAGCGCATGAGGGATGGGCGATAGGTAAATTTATCTGATAAACAAAGCGGTGCCCCCAGGGATACGCAGGTAAGCAGCTCCGCGATGCTCTTTACCGCATACAGCCGCTCCTGCCCTGCGGATAGCCCCAAGCCCACACGGCCATCCTCATAGAGCCGAATGGAGGCGTTCAAGCGAACGCTTTCACCGCCAGGCATTGCGCGGCTTAATGCGTTTAGCATCTTTTCGCCAAGCTTCAACTCGTTTTCCGCACGAAAACGCCGCAGCTGACCATCGTTATTTGCCATGAGCTGTGCGGCTACAATATGTTCACATCTCTGCCCAAGCACATTGCATGTGCAGGTTGCGCTCCCGTTGGTGCGCAGGCAAACCACCTGCGGCGGAACCGTTCCCACTGCATAGCATAGCGCATCTTCTCTTTTGCATGAAAAGGACACACTGCCACGCCGAAACAGCTTTTCCCCCAATTGGTAGCCTTCGTTATCGGTTTGTACGGTTTCCAATAGCATCTTCCGCCCCTTTCCTGCATTTCCACAGTCTTAATAGATTCTGTATCCAACACCCTTTTCCCTGCATGGAAACAGCTCCATGCCTTAAAAAGTACGAATAATTTCGAATTTCACGCTTATACTAGGAATGAAACGCAAGTCAAGCAAACGGCCGAAAAACGCGTGACTGGGGCTTTTGATTGAAAAGCGCCGAACCGTATGCGTGGCGCATGCGGTATGTGGATGCAGATCGTGATAGAAGGATTGTGCGTTGCGCGGGTTTTCCCAAAGCAAAGCTGCTGCCGTGAAGCCCAATGTGCTTTCGATGACCTGTGTTTCAAAAGGGGCTGCCGCACCAAATCAAGTGCAGCAGCCTCATTTTCATTTGCATTGGCTTTATGGGTTTTCCATCATCCGATCACAAGCGCCCTCAACCAGCACCCGCAGTGCTTCATCAAATTGCTCGCCCACATCCCCCTTTAACAGGAGCGTCATCAGCAATATCCGAATCACGGTGCAGGCTGTTTCAATGCTCGTATTCAGCTTCACATTTGCCTTTATAATGAGCGCCCTGATGTGTTCCTCATCGCTTTTGTAGTGCTGTGCAAGCAGCTCCTCCGGTAAACGTCTTAAAAGAAGCGGTACCTCTTCGCGAATAAAAGTGATCGCGTCGTTTTTTTCGGCAATAAGGCACACTTCTTTAACCGCTAAGGTTGTGCGCGCCCTGATGGGCAAATCCATACGCGTTTCAAGCACCTGCTGCGCACTGCCGTACATTTCATTATGCATGCGCTCCAGCATGGTCAAAAACAAGTGCTCCTTGCTGTCAAAAAAACGATAAAAGGCTCCTTTGCTAATGCCTGCCTCCCGCGCCAGCTCGTCCACTGTAATATGCCTCATGCCTACAGAAGCCACGCAACGCGTTGCTGCGTCCTGTAGGCTGGCGTAAATCTGTTCTTTTTCGCGCGGTGTAAATGCGGTTGCCATACCCTACCTACCTATTGCACATTTTTTACGGGAAGCCAGATCGTTACATTCATGCCTGGCAACACTTCCATTCCCGTTGTAAAAACAAGGTCTACATTATAATAGGCCGCATTTTGCTTTTGTACACCCATGCGTGAAATACTGCTGACCGTGCCTTGAATCCGCTGATCTCCATAACGGTCAAACGCCATGCTCAGGCTATCTCCCACGTGAACGCGGTCCAGATCAACCTCGTCCACCTCCGCAACCACCTTCAGCGTGCTTAAACCATGCACCTTCGCCAGCACTTGCCCTTTGTAGACCTGCTGCCCAGAGGTTACCAGAGGCGCTTCCAAGGTGCCGTCCTGCGGGGAGGCCAGCTTAGCGTTTAGCGCCACAGGATCCGCATCGGGCGCAATCAGTTCAAATAACAGCTGACCCTTCTTCACCTTTTGCCCCTGTGTGACCGCAACATTCAGCACGCGGCCGCTGTTCGCGCTGATGTTGACATCCTGCGCACGCACCACTTTGCCTTCTCCAATGCATGATTTGTTGCCCATTTTCTCTTCCCGATAAATTTTGACCATACGCTTCAAATCAAATTCGCCCGTGAGCATCTCTACCTTGTACTTAATGCCATCCACTGAAATAACGCGCCCTTGACCCTCGTTGTCCTTATCGTTGCTTTGTTCAAAGTACACGGTTTCACCCACGTGAATCAGCTTGTTGTCCTCATCGTTATAAGCTTTGGCTGTGCTTGCCTCAATCACCTGCGCAGGATCCTTCTCGATGGTTGCAATGGTGCCGTATTGCGCCAGCACATCCTCACAAAGGTCGCCGGGCTTGATGAATACCGCCATCAAGGTGCCGTCCGCAGGGGCGTACACCTTTTGGGTATCCAGCTCCATCAGCACATCTCCCGCTTTGACGCTGTCGCCCTGCTCCAGCGAAAAAGGCAGCAATGTGCCGGAAAAAGGTGCCACCAGCTCATAAACATTTTCACTTTTTACCACACCGTTGGCCGTTACAGCGGCATCCTGCTGTGCATCCACGAGCGGTGCATCCGTGGGTACCGAGGTCTGTGCCAAAACGGCACAGGGCAATAGCAACTGAGTTAAAACCAAGAGTAAACCAAGCAGCTTTTTCATGATGATAGCCTCCAAATTTTCTATTCAACACTCTTTAACGCTTCAACCATGTCAATTCCTTTTACCTTTCGCGTGAGCAAGCGCGTAATGAAGTAGGAAAAGGCAAAGGTAACTACACATGCAATCACGTAGGATTGCCAATGTACCGTGGATGCAAAAACCATGGTGTCGTTTTCACAGGAACGCAGTACCATTGCCGTCAGCCATCGCCCTGGTACAATGCCGAGCAATACCCCCAAGCCTGTAATCAGGTTGTTTTCAGCCACCATCAAATGCCGTATTTCTTTTTGATGATAGCCTAGCACCTTTAAGGTCGCATATTCGCGGTAGCGCTCCATAAAGTTAAGCACGCCCATGTTGTATAGCACCACAAACGCAAGCCCCAAAGCCGCTACGGACATGAGCGTAAAAACGCCCATCATGCTATTTAACAGGGTCAGGGTTTCATCGTATTGGTCCGTTGGGTATTTAAGCGTATCCAGCTCGTCCAAATTGCTCACTTTTTCAAGCCCTGCCGCGGTGGGGTTTTGAATCAGCAAAGCCGTCGGACTAAATTCACCCTTCTTTAACAGCTCCCATTGACTGCGCCGCATCATGATGCCCTGTCCAACGGTGATATAGGCAATCGCTGATACCTGACTGCGAATGGGTTCGTCATCCCCTGCCAGCCACAAATCCACAGTATCTCCCAGCCCAACCTTCAGCACCTGCGCTAGCTTTTGGGTGATCATCACACCTGTTTGAGGCAGCTCCACAAAGGTTTCATCGGGGCCAAGGTACATGAGGCGCTGATTGTCCTCAAGTATGCTCAGCTGTGTGGTGCGCTCCACGGTTTTGGAACGTGCGCTTACATTGCGCTCCATAACCCCTTCCACACTCTCCGCTTCAATGCGCTTGCGGTAGCTTTCAATCTCACCCACCGCACCTCTAAGGTCCGCACGAACGGAGTAGCGCAGTGTTCCGTTGTAATACTTTCCTACAAAGAAGGCTACGCTGTCCTGCAAACCAAGCGAGGTAATCAGCAGCATGGTACAGCAAAGCACCCCTGTAAGCGACATGATGGCACGCAGTTTGTTGCGAAACAAATTGCGCATAATCATTTTTCCATTAAAGCTCATGCGTTTCCAAATGGAGGTACAACGCTCTAAGAGCAGTTTTTTACCTGCCTTAGGCGGTTTTGGGCGCAATAGATCAGCGGGCTGTTCCTTTGCGCTCTTTCGATAGGTACGCAGGCAAATGCCACAGCTCAGCGCCACACCCAAAGCGCATACAAAGCATTGCTCCCACGAAATGGGCGCTTGCAGGCAGTAGGGAAAGGTGTACTGTGCCAATTCCAGCTCCCAAAGCACGTAGGGCAGGGTTGCCCGCCCCACAAACATACCAATCAAGGACCCAATCAGCGCGGGATAAAACCCATAGCTCATATAGTGCCTTAAAAGCGGGCCGTTGCGAAAGCCCAAAGCCCTGAGCATGCCCATTTGCTGGCGCTGATTTTCCACCATTCTTGTAACGGTGGTGAGCACAATCATTGCCGCAACCCCAAAGGCAAGCAATGGAAAAAGATAGCTCAGGTTGCGGAACATATCCACATCCGTTTGCACACGGTAGGTGCTGGATTGCGCCACACGGTCTACCACCAGCGCATCAGGGTAAAAATTGCCGATGGAAGCCCGCACGCTTTTTGCATCCGCGCCATCCTCCAAAGTAATCAGCAAATCATTCAGCGGCAAAGCGCTCATGCCCTGATGGTTCAGCAGTACATAGCCAAAGTTGAGCGGATCACGTACAAAGCCCTTGGAAAGCGCCGTAAATTCAGCGCTTAAACAGGTTCCGCGTATTGTAAAGGTGTAAATATCCTCCCCCAGCTTCAGCGGAAGCTTGTCGCCGGGTTTCAGATTGTTTTCTTTGGCAAACATTTCGTCCAGTACACAGCCGCGCAAATCGCTTTGTGCAAGCCCTTCTCCTGAACGTATCAGCGGTGTATTGATGCGCATGCCGTCATCGTAGGCTTCTACCAATAGGCTTGGCTCATGCGGCAAATCCACCTTTAGCTCCGCTGTTGCACGCGCCTGAACATCCTTTACGCCATTCATTTCCCGCACGCGGCTAAGCGCTGTATGGTCTGCCGCTTGCATGGACACCCAAAAATCCGCCGTGACCTGGTTTTCAAAAAAAGTGCTTGAGGATAAATCCACCATTCGCCATGCGGCATCCAGCCCGCTAAAAATGCAGGTTCCCAATGCGCAAAGCAGTATCATCGCCAGTAGCTGCATACGGTTTTGCCACATGTCCCGCATCAGCTTGCGGTGCAATGTGTTTTTTACCATGCGATCTCCTCCACAGAGGCAGGATGCTCGTTCATGATCACGCTTTCAATCGCGCCGCTGCGCACGTGTACCACGCGCTCTGCCAGCGGCGAAATCGCCGCGTTGTGAGTGATAATGGCAACAGTGGTTCGGTAGCGCTCGCACACATCCTTGAGCAGTGCCAGCACCTGCAAGCCCGTTTTGCTGTCTAGCGCACCAGTGGGTTCGTCGCATAACAGCAGGGCCGGATTTTTACACAGCGCCCGCGCAATGGATACGCGTTGCTGTTCACCGCCTGAAAGCTGTGCGGGAAAGTTGTTCATCCGATCCCCAAGCCCAACCCCGCGCAATACCTCCGCCGGATCCAGCGCATTTTTGCAAACCTGCCGCGCCAATTCCACATTTTCAAGCGCCGTTAAGCTGGGCATTAAGTTGTAAAACTGAAAAACAAAGCCTACGTCCAGCCTTCTGTATTCCGTAAGCTCACGCCCCGAAAGGCTTGTAATGGCTCGTTCCCCTACGGTTATTTGGCCTGAGGATGCCTTGTCCATGCCGCCTAGCAGGTTTAAAATGGTGGTTTTACCAGCGCCGCTAGGACCTAGCACTGCGCAAAATTCACCCTTTTCTATTTCAAAGCTCACATTTTCAACGGCATGCACACATTCCCCGCCCATGTGGTATTCCTTACAGACGTCTTTAAAAGTGATATAGCTCATTGCTGTTCCTTTCCGACCAACCCAACAAAATGTGCTCGCACATTCGTATTTAGGTTCAATAAAACCATATTGGTTAACACAGTCATAGCGTAGCACCATCAACAGGGTTTGTCAAGAATATCAGCCTTACTTGCGAACGGGAAGGCTTACCTTGCTTGCCAGCAAGCCCGGCGGGTTCCAGCTTACCCAATCCAGCTTGTTATGCGGAATGGTGTGCTTATAGTATATTTCGCCGTCGCTTCCGTAAAAGCCCGTATCGGTTTGCCAGCCTGTAACCGCAATTTGAATGCCCGCTAAATTGGGGTAGTTTGTGCGGTGGTAAAAGCGGAACTCCCCATGTCTGGTTTTAGCGCCGGGGGCCAGGGGATGCTCATACACACCATACAGCGTTTCTCCCTTTTCGCTCATGCGCACAGGCTGAAATTTCCAATCGGTACCAGTAATTTCATAGCTTACGCTGGTAATGTTTAAATTGCTCTTGTTTTGAAGCACGATATACGGTGCGCCGTCTCTCACCTCCACCGTGTTCACCACCACTGCTTTGCTAAGCGCGCCGATATTGGCCATAACGGTACAGGTAAAGCCGCCGTCTGCCGTGGTGCCCTTGATTTGGCACCGACCCCAGCGCCGCCCGATAATGCGCACCCTGTCGTGGTCACCGCGAACGCCTGCAATGCTTTCATCACTGCTGACCCATGTCATGCGGCGATCCGTAGCATCCTTGGGTTCAACGTTTGCTTGAAACGTGCCGTGGTAGCCTGCGCCAACCCGAACGTTAGACTGCTTAAAGCTTACACCCGTCACGGGCACAATCACTTGAACCGTGGTGGTGCCGCTTCGCTTTGAGCCATCTGCGGTGGTTGCGGTCACAACCGTTTTCCCGCCCTTGATGCCCGTCAGCAGTCCGTTTTCATCCACCGTGGCTATTTTGGGGTTTTTGACTTTGTAGGTTACCGCCTTGTTTGTGGTGTCCTCAGGGGTCACATTTACCCCAAGCTGTATGGTTTGTCCAAGGATAACGCCATAGGTTTTGCTTTGAAATGCCGCCGCCTTGGCAAGCTGAACGCCCTCTACCTTGATGCTGGCACTGACGCTTGTATCGTCCGCACAGGTTGCGGTAATGGTGGCAATGCCCGTCTTCAAGCACTTCACACGCCCGTTGCGATCCACCGTAACGGTGCTTTCATCGCTGGTAGACCAAGTGACCGCCTTTTTATCGGCATTTGCGGGCAGTACGGTTGCTTTTAAGGTGCCGATTTTGCCTGTGGGCAATTGCAATGCTTCAGGGGTGATGGTTACGCTGGTGGGTTGCTGTAATACTTTTATGCGCAGCTGCGCCTTGGCCGACCCATCCAGCGAGTGCACCGCAATATCCGCTTGCCCGCGCGCAACTGCTGTAATCACGCCCTCAGCGCTCACTGTAGCCACCTTTTCCTGCCCAGAGTGATAGGTGGCTTGCTGTAGGGTGGCTTGTGCAGGCTCATATGTGCAGGTAATGGCCGTGGTTTCGCCTACGTGAAGGGTGGTTTGAGATACCTCCGCCTTGAGCTTGCGAACGGGGATGACCACGCTTACAGGCAAGGTGAGCTTTACGCTTTCATCTTTTTTGGAGGTGATGGTAATCTCGCATTCGCCCGCCGCAATGCCCTTGACTTTGCCGTGCGTATCTACCTTTGCAATGGCTTCATTGCTGCTTTGGTACACACAGCCCGCCTTGCGTGCGGCATAGGGCTCTATGCTTAGCTTGAGCGAGCCCACTTTGCCAACGGCAATCAGCATATGCTCTGGTTCCGCCTGCAGGGTGACCAAATCTTGCGCAAAAGCAGCCGTGGACAGGGTCATCAGCGCAGCCAAAATGAGCGCAAAGGTCACAAAAAACCTTTTCAAATTGTTTTTCATGAGTCGAATCCTCCTTTAAATTTCAAACAACGTCCTTCATCCATGCGGCTAGCTCCTCGGTTATGCGGGAATAGTCATATTTGGATTGTTCTGTTATATTTTTCGACACAAGTAAGCCCTGTCCCTGCTTCCACCTTGCCATCAGCTCACGTAAATATTGATACAGCGCTTGCTGCTCTGCTTCACCGCCCGCTTGCTCACAGCAAATCCCCAAGCCTGTGGCTTCCAGTACCTGTTTGAGCTCACTGCCTGCCAAATCACCCGCCATACAGCAAACAATGGGTTTCTCCATCATCATGTACTCAAAGAGCTTCCCTGTTAAAATGCCCGTCTGCCCTGCCACATTCAAAGAAGCCATGAGCAAAATATCCGCGCTTTTTTGAAGTGCAAGCGACTGTTCACGCGATACGCGGCCAAAGTCCATAACGCGTGCCTCAAGCCCAAAGGCCGACGCATACGCCGTAAAAACCTCCCCCTCGTCGCCTGCATACAGCAGGGAAAGCTCCTCTGCCTTGCACATGCCTTGCTCTATCAGTGTGCGCAAGGCGCTAAAGAAGGGCTTGATATCGCGGTTTTCCACATTTCTGCGCCCCATGCGAAATTGTCCGCAATACACAATGCGCAGAAGGGGCGGTTTGTCCGCAGGCAGCACAAGCACATCGCGGAGGTCCTCCCTGTCAAAGCCATTGGAAAGCACATGCCCTACGTCCTCTAAATGCATCATGTTCAAAACACCGTCGGACACCGCGCAAAGCAAGTCCGCATCCTTGCGCAGCATTTTCACAAAGCGCGTGCGAACCCCTTCCTGCCACCCAAAGGACATGTTAACCTCGTCGCGAAAATCCGCAATCCAGCGCTTCGCAAGCCCGCTTTTCTTTGCCGCTCTGGCCGCCCTGTGCACGCTGATGGGCGCATAGGAGGAAAAAACCACATCATAGGTTCCGCTCAGCTTGCGAAGCTCCCTTTTTACACGGCGGCCAAAGCTCTTGTCTGAAAGTACGCAGGCAAAAAGATACAGTCCGTTTGCCAAGCGATGAACAAACCCTTTGGAGGCAGGCGGCTCCGCCTGCTTTGCCGCGCCCTCCGCCATAGCGGCGGGTTGCTTGGCTTTGGCTTCCTTTGCAAGCGCGGCTTTGCGGTTTTTCCGCGCCTGATAGGTCCTGAGCGGGTTCCATTCGCTCACCGCATGCACATCGCTTAGCTCCGCCAAATCCCGCTTGAGGGTTGGGTCTTGTGCGCCATTCATGCCCACGCCGCATATCACCGTTACCTCATAGCCCATTTTGGTCAGATATTTTGCAAATTTGGTGGGTCGTACCGCGCCAATGGTATTTTGCGGCGCGAAATAATAGCTGATGAGCAACACTCTTTTTTTCAAGGGGCACAACCTTTCTGTTCAATGTTCAAACAGCCTTGTAAAAACAAGCACCGTTACTTTTCAGCCACCTCGGGAAAAAGCTTGGGCAATAGCGTTTGACTGCAATAGTGTTCATTCCAGCGTGTACGAGCCGCTTCACGCATGCCTGTGAGCTCCGCACGAGAAAGCCCCGCCAGTTTTTCCAGCGCCTCCCGCACCCCATCAGCGCCTGCTTTGGGCGCATACAAAAAGCCGACCTCCTCCGTCACCAGCTCGGGAATGCCCCCTACCGACGGCGCAATCACGGGTATGCCATGCCTCATGGCCTCCATAATGGAAATGGGCACGCCCTCCTTGCGGCTTGTATTGATGAACACATCAAAATTATGCTTGTCGTAAAATTTTTGCACCTTGGAGCCGCTCATGGCACCCATCAAGTCATAAAGGATGTTTTCCTTGCCGTCCAGCTTTTCCACCGCCAGCGCGCGCAGAGCGGCTTCCCCTTCCCCCCCGCCGATATGCGTCCAGCACAGGGGCACCCCCGTCCAGCCCGCAAGCGCCTCTACCAGCAGGTGAACCTGCTTAATTTCAATCAGCTGTGCACAGCTCACCACACGCAGCATACCCTGCGTAAACAAAGGCGGCTCCTTTACCTTATTCACAGGCATGCCTGCGGAGCCCATCGCCAGCACATGCAGCTTGTCATCCGCCACACGCCCCTGCATATATTGCAAAAACTGTGCCTTTGCACATTCGCTTATGAGGTATATTCCGTTGGCTTGCTCCGCAATCACTTGTTTCATTAAATAAGGGTTCATGGGGTTGCGCTCTGTATCCACATCAAAAGCATGCCCGCGCACCACAAAGCGCAGTTTGGGATGCTTGCGCTTGGATAATGCGGCGGCATAGCCGTCAAAGCTCATCCAGCAGGCGTATAGCGTGGTTTGCGCCATGCGGCAGTCCCGCAGGAGCCATTCCGTCCAATAGTGCATTTTCAGCCCTCGCTGTGTAAACATCATGAGCTTTAGCACGTTCACCATATGAAGCGCCCCATCGCGCCGCAAGCGTCCTATTTCACGCCATAAATCAGCCGTGAACAACGCCTTGAGCCATGCACGAACATCCGCAAAGCCAGGCGTGCTCGTGCTCATTGTGCTGTGCTCATGAAGCGTCAGGGTTTTAATGCCATAAAAGCTGACAATCTGCACCTTCTCAAAATGGCTCAACAGCCAGCCCTGCTCCTGCATCATAAAGGGATCTGTCTTACCATCCGCGCCAATGGCGCACGAGCTAAGATAAATCAACGTTCTTTGCATGGGTGTTCCCCCTTTTCAAAACCGGCTTTAAGCTGCTCGCGGTAGAGCGCCGCCATTTGCTCCAGCACCACCTCAAGGGTATAACGGCGAATTTCATTGCGATTGCGCACACCCATTTCTTCACGCAGTGCCGGGTTGCCAAGCAAACCCGTAAGTGCCTCCGCAAAGCCATTCACATCATGGGGTTTGCAAAGCGCTCCGCCCTCCCCTTGGGAAATCAAATCCGCATTGCCGCGCACATCGCTGACCACGCAGGGCAAGCCTGCCGCCATCGCCTCCATTTGCGATACAGGCAAGCCCTCCTGCAAGGAAGGAAAGAAAAACACGTCCGATGCCGCCAGCAGTGCAGGCACATCCTTGCGAAAGCCCAAAAAATGTACGCGCTTTTCCATTTCCAGCTCCCGCGCTAAATTTTGAAGCGCTTCCTCCTGCTCCCCAACACCGCAGAACAACAGCTCTACCCCGCTTAATAGCGCCAGCGTGCGAAGCACCGTTTCGTGATTTTTGCGCGGAATGTGCTCACCCACGTTAATCACCACAAGCGCGTTCGCTGAAATGCCCAAGTCCGCACGCACCTGTGCACGATCCACTATTTTTTCAAAGCGGGCTAGCTCCACACCCACACCGCTCACCTGCGCTATTTTTTTGGCGTGAAAGCGCTGTGCGCGGGCGTAATCTTCACCATTGATGGTAATGAGCAGGTCGGTAAAGCGGGATAAAAAGCGCTCCACAGGGTAATAGAGCAACCAGTTTTTCAGCGGCGCACCTGTAAAAAAGTGGAAGCCATGCGCCGTATAAACCACTTTTGTACCGCGCTTGCGCGCACCGCGTGCGCAAAGCCGCCCAAGCATCCCGCCCACGGGCGTGTTGCAGTGAATCAGCGCGTAGCTCTGCGTATCCATCAATTGCTTTAGGCGCTTGTAAACCTCGCGGTTGTGCAGGCTAAGCGGCGAGCGTGCAAAGGGCAGATCAAAAAAGCGATCGCAATAGGGAACGGTCACCTCTGCCTCCCCCGTATCGTTTGCACAGCAAAGATGTACCTCGTAGCCCTGCTCCTGAAACCAACGCATGTAGGGCAGATGAAATACAAGCACATGTCCGCGAAGCACCGTCGCCACAAAAAGCACTTTCTTTTTCACGCCCATGCCTCCGTTTCCTGAATGGTTTGTTCAAAGCTCGGCTGAGGCTCGTCTTCAAAAGCACTGCTCATGCTTTGATCGTAGGTGAGCGTTCCAAACAGCTTTGCAAGGGTGGGTACACGCTCGCAAAGCGCAGAAATCAACCGCCCAAGCCCCTTAAACTGCCAAAGCCTTTTGCCATGCGCCCGCGAAATTTGCTTCGCCAGTTCATTGGTACTTACATATTCTTTGTTTTGCGGAAAGAAAAGCCCGCCCCTGCCGCTTTGCAGCAGCCGATGCATAAAAGCGCACAAACAGCCGATGTAGAGCATGCTCCGTTCGTTCTCCACACAAGGCCATAGCGGCAGCTTGCCAATCAGCTTGGATAAGCGCGGATAATTGCCCTTACAGCCGCGCCCGTAAATCATCGGGGGGCGAAGCACCGCCACGCAAAAGCTTTCATCCGCCAGCGCCGTTAGCGCCTGCTCAGCCTCCCATTTGCTGATGCCATAGCAGGTGTTTGGCTTAGGCATGGTTTGCGCCGTAATTCTGCCGCTGCACAGCCCATAAACGCTCATGCTGCTGAAAAACACAAATTGCCGCACGCCCTGCTCCTTGGCAGCACGCGCGGCTTGCAAAGCCAAATCGCGGTTGACTGCGCTATATAGCGCACGGTTATCGGCATTTTCACGCATATGGGCAATACCCGCCACATGTATCACCGCATCAAAGCCGCGAAAGCTTTCGGCGCTCCATGCTCCGCGCAAATCCATTTCCGCCACTTCGTAGGCACCTAAAAAAGCGCTTAAATATTCGTTAAGCCGCGTACCGATGTAGCTATCTGCTCCCGTAATCAGCACCCGTAGCATTATGGCTCCTCCTTTGGATGGGCAGAAAGGTTCTTGCTCTCGCGCCCTTCCACAATCCCTTGGCGGTTCACCACCTTGACCAATGTCAGCAGTACGCATTTCAAGTCAAACCACCAGCTGATGTGCTGTGCATATTCAGCGTCACGGCGTGCTTTTTTTTCCAAATCTTGACTTAAATAATCGCGGCCGTTCACCTGTGCCCAGCCGCTTAGCCCGGGGCGTGCATCGCTTGCGCCATATTTTTCACGGAGCGCCTGCAATTCAACTTGATTCCAAAGCGCGGGGCGCGGCCCTATGATGGACATTTCCCCCTTGAGGATGTTCATGAGCTGAGGCAGCTCGTCGATACTGGTCACGCGAAGCACCTTTCCCACGCGGGTAATGTATTGCCGCGCACTGCGCAAATCGTTTGTGGGCACATCATGAGGCGCATCTGCGCACATGGTGCGAAATTTATAAATGAAGAAATAGCTTTTGCCGCGCCCAATTCGCTTTTGCTTAAAAAACACGGGACCCCTGCTATCCAGCTTAATCGCAATGGCCACGATCAAAAACAAGGGGCTTGCCACCACCAGGCTGATCGCGGAAACCACCACATCTAAAATCCGCTTGATATAGCGTTCATACACAGCTGTTCACTCCGTCCGTTTGTCATTGGCATCTGTATCTGGTATCGTTTTTTATGGGTTGATCTGCTTTTCCCGCTCGGCCTGCGCTTCCATCAGGCGGTTCACTGCATTTAAATAGGCCAAGCCGCTGGCTTCCAAAATATCGGTGGATACGCCCTTGCCCAGCATGACCCACTGCTCATGCTTCACGCGCACAGTCACTTCTCCCAAAGCGTCCTCGCCCTCGGTTACAGCGCGTAAATGGTAGCTTTCCAAATTGCACCCAAGCCCCGTAATTTGATCCACCGCATGAAAAAACGCTTCCACAGGCCCGTTTCCGCAATCCGCACGGGTGATGATTTCCTCGCTCCTTTGCAGGCTTACGGTGGCGGTGCTGGTCATGCGGTTGCCGCTGAACACCTGAAAGGAATAGAGGCTGTACTTGCCTGTAGCGCTATGCATCTGCTCGCGGCAAATGGCCACCACATCGCGGTCGGTTACCTCTTTCTTGCGATCCGCCAGCTCCTTAAACTTTTCAAAGGCGCGGTTAAGCTCATGCTCGGTTAGCTCAAACCCAAGCTCCATGGCATGCTCGCGCAGTGCATGCCGCCCGCTTAATTTCCCAAGCACCATGCCGCCCATGGGAATCCCAAGCTCCTGAGGCTTCATGACCTCATAGGTGCTGGGGTTGTTGAGCACCCCATGCTGGTGAATGCCGCTTTGGTGTACAAAAGCATTTGCGCCCACCACCGCCTTGTTCGGCGGCACTTCAATGCCCGAAAGGCCAGCGGTTAAACGGCTCATGCGGTACAGTTCGCGGAGGTTGATCGCATCCTTCAACTGGTACACATCCCGCCGCGTGCGCAAGCCCATGACAATTTCATCCAGGGACGCATTGCCCGCACGCTCCCCCAAGCCGTTGATGGTGCATTCCACCTGCCTTGCGCCTTGGCGCACCGCCTCTAAGGTGGTGGCGGCGGCCAGCCCCAAATCGTTGTGGCAATGCGCCGAAAGGACAACGTCCCTTTGACCGATCACATTTTTTTGAATGCTTGCAATCAGCTCGCCATATTCCCGCACGGTGGCATAGCCTACCGTATCGGGCAAATTAAGCGTGGTTGCGCCCGCCTCTATCACAGCGGCGCAAACCTCCGCCAAAAAATCCGGCTCTGTACGCGTAGCGTCCTCACAGCTAAACTCAACGTCCTCACAAAAGGTTTTGGCCAGCGCCACACCCATTTGAGCCGCCTCCAGCACCTGCTGGCGCGTCATGTGGAGCTTTGAGGCGCGGTGCAAAGGGCTTGTGGCAATAAACACATGGATGCGCGGCTTTTTTGCGTCACGAAGCGCATCGGCCGCGGCGCGAATATCCGCTTCTACGCAACGCGCCAAGGAGCACACGCCTGTAGCTACCGCAAGGCTTACGGCACGCACCGCCTCAAAATCTCCCGCGCTCGCTCCCGCAAAGCCCGCCTCGATCATATCCACGCCTAGCGCCTCCAAGCCGCGTGCAAGTTCCACCTTCTCATTTAAGTGAAAGCTCACACCTGGGGTTTGCTCGCCATCGCGCAGGGTGGTATCTAAAAACAAGACCGTATCCCGCATGCCGTTCCTCCGTATCTTCCATCAGTCCAAGCATATTTCAGGCAGCAGCTTTTGAAGTGTTTTTTCGCCGATGCCCTTTACGTTGAGCAAATCTGCTGGATATGAAAAGCTTCCGTTTTGCTCGCGTTCAAAAATGATGCTCCGCGCCGTTTTTGCGCCGATGCCAGGCAGCTCGCAAAGCTGGTCAAAATCGGCTTTGTTCACATCAACAGCGCCTGTAAGCTTTGGCACAGGCATGGTTTGCCCTGCACGCAATGCGGCTTGCGCTTGCGCAAGCACAATGGGCACACGGTTGTGGTTTGCATGCAGATGCAATACAACCAGCGCACACGCGCCCAAAAGCACCATGCTCAGCAGTGCCCAGAGCATCCCCCGCCGCGCTTTAGACAACCTTGCGCACCTTCTGCCCCGCAGAGGTATCCTCCAAGGTGTAGCCCATGGCCTTGATTTGGTCGCGAAGCTCGTCGCTGCGTTTCCAATCCTTGTTTGCGCGGGCTTGCGCACGTTCATCCACCAAGGCTTGCACGTCTTGGCTTACGCCGTCTGCTTTGCGGTTCAAAAGCCCCAGCACCGCCGTAAGGGCGCTTAGCTTTTGCTGACCATATGCCACCGCTTTTTCGCTTGCGCTGGACAATGGCAGCTTGTGTACCTCGCGCACCAGTTCAAAAATAGCCGCCAGCGCGTCCGCTGTGTTCATGTCGTCATCCATCGCCGTGTTAAAATCTGCCTCTGATTTATCGCACGCGGCCATGAAAGCGTTTTCGGCTTCGTTTGGCTCCCGCTTTTGCGCCCCCTGCGCCAGAAAGTTCAGCTGATCCCGTGCTGTATAGAGCCGTTCCAAGCTGCTCTGCGCCTGTTCAATCATTTCACGGCTGAAATTGATGGGACTGCGGTAATGCGCCGAAAGCATGAACATGCGCACCGCTTCCAAGTCAAATTCCTTGGCAATGTCGCGCACGGTAAAGAAATTACCCTTTGACTTGCTCATTTTTTCGTTGTCGATGTTGATAAAGCCATTGTGAAGCCAGTAGTTCACATAGGGCTTTCCCGTAGCGCCTGAGGTTTGCGCAATTTCGTTTTCGTGGTGCGGAAAGAGCAGATCCTTGCCGCCGCAATGGATATCGAAGGTATCGCCCAAATAGGTGGTGCTCATGGCAGAGCATTCAATATGCCAGCCGGGGCGGCCCATGCCCCATGGACTTTCCCACGCAGGCTCCCCTGGCTTTTGCGCCTTCCAAAGGGCAAAGTCCAGCGGGTCTTCCTTTTGCTCGTCCACATTCACACGTGCGCCGCTTTCCAAATCCTCCAGGTTTTGCCCGCAAAGGCAGCCGTAATTGGGGAAAGCTTTCACGCGGTAATACACATCGCCTCGGCTTTCATACGCCAGCCCATTGGCAATCAGCTTTTCAATCAGCGCAATAATTTGCGGTATATGCTCCGTGGCACGCGGATGCACCGTTGCAGGGCGAATGTCCAGCGCTTTTGCATCCACATAATATTCCGCTATGTAGCGTTTGGCAATCTCGTCCACGGTGGTGTTTTCTTCAGCCGCGCGGCGAATCATTTTATCGTCAATATCGGTAAAGTTTTGCACAAAGGTCACCTGATAGCCGCGGTATTCAAAATAGCGGCGAAGCACGTCAAACACAATAAAGGGACGCGCATTGCCGATGTGAAAATAATTGTATACCGTAGGGCCGCAAGCATAAATGCCTACCTTGCCTTCCTGAATGGGCTTGAATTCTTCCTTTTTACGGGTCATGCTGTTGTATAGCTGCATCTTATTGTTCTCCTTTTGCTTCGTTTTCAAGGGCTTGATTTTCAGGGGCTTTGCTCGCAGGCGGCGCTATGGCGCTTTGCACGGCACAGGCTTCACAGCCCTCACAGCTTTCGCAGTCCTGCTCGCGGCAGGGCGCATCCTGCGGCTTGTGCAAGCACTCATCACAGCCCAACCGCCTTGCGTGCTTGGCAAGGCACCCTTCCAGCGTTGTCAGACGCTCCACAAGCGCTTCCATGCGTTCAAGCATGGGGTCTGGCAGGTTCACCTGATCCAGATCCACCTCGCCTGCGGGCTGTGGCTTTTCCTTCTTTACAATGCGGCCAGGGTTGCCCACAACGGTGCAGTTGTCGGGTACATCCTTGAGCACAATAGCTCCCGCGCCCACCTTGCTGTTGTTGCCAATGGTAATGGGGCCTAGCACCTTTGCGCCTGCGCCAATGGTTACGCCGCTGCCAATGGTGGGGTGGCGCTTGCCTGTGTGCTTGCCTGTGCCGCCCAATGTTACGCCTTGGTAAATGGTGACATCATCGCCTATGACGGTGGTTTCACCAATCACAACCCCGTCGCCATGGTCAATAAATACCCTGCGCCCAATTTGCGCACCGGGATGAATTTCAATGCCTGTTTTGTGGCGGGCATATTGGCTGAAGATACGCGCCATCAATACATGCCCCTGCTGATAGAGAATATGCGCACGGCGATGTGCTTTGAGCGCCTTTAAGCCGGGATAGCATAGCCGCACCTCAAGCATTGATTTAGCCGCAGGATCGCGTGCCAGCACGGCCTCCCGATCCTCCTTGACCAGTGTTTTCCATTCACTCATTGCGCAAACCCTCTCCCGCAAAAAATCCCGTTTCCTGTACCCTTTGAAGCAAAACCTCTTGCGCGTTGATATGCAAGCGCCGCCCCGTTTTGCGCACGTATGAAGTATCTGCCCTGCGCACGCGGCATTTTTCCGTATCTGCCCACTGCAGCTTGAGCACGTCTATCACTGCGCGCTTGCAAGCCGCGTCCTTCACTGGAAACATCAGCTCCACGCGCCTGTGCAGGTTGCGCCCCATCCAGTCCGCAGAGGAAAGGTAAACCTCGTTTGCGCCGTCGTTTTCAAACAGGAAGGCACGCGCATGCTCCAAATGCCTGCCCACAATGGAGCATACATGAATGTTTTCGCTCACACCCAAGCGTTCGGGAATCAAACAGCAAGCCCCGCGCACAATCAGCTCCACCCGCACGCCTGCCTGCCCTGCGTTAAGCAGTGCCTGCATGGTCAGGCGATCCGTCAGGGCATTCATCTTGGCTAAAATATGGGCGGGTTTGCCTTGCAATGCATGCTCACGCTCGCGCTCAATCAACGAAAGCAATGTGGTTTGCAGGGCTTCGGGCGCTTTTACAAGCTCTTCCATGCAAGCGGCGCGCCCCTCCAGCTGTTCAAAAAACGCGGCCGCATCAGCTGTTAAAACCGTATCAGCGGTGAGCAAGCCAAAATCGGTGTACAATTTCGCTGTGCCATCGTGATAGTTTCCCGTGCCCAAATGCACCTCTCGCTTCCTGCTTCCGTCTACCTCACGCTCAATCAGCGTGATCTTGCTATGGGTTTTTAAGCCCGGCAGGCCGTAAAGCACCCGACAGCCCGCGCGGCGAAGGCGCTCGCCCCAATAGAGGTTGTTTTCTTCATCAAAGCGTGCATGTGCCTCAAAAACCACCATCACCCGCTTGCCATTTTCGGCGGCGGCCGCAAGCGCCGCCACAATAGGGCTGTTGCTGGACACGCGGTAAAGCGTTTGCTTGATAGCGCATACGGTGGGGTCAAGCGCCGCTTGTGTAAGCAAATGGATCACAGGCGCAAAGCTGTGGTAGGGATGGTACAGCAGATAGTCCTGCGCATCAATGCGTTCAAACACATCCGCCCCCATCAATTCCTCAATCACCTTAGGCTGTGCCGCAGGGTATTTGAGCTCCGCACGCGCCACTTGCCCATACAGGTTCATCATCAGCTTATTCAAGTCCAACGGTCCTGTGACACGGTAGCGCTGTTCCCGTTTTATTTCAAAGCGCTTCATAAGCAGGTTGAGCATTTCCTCACTCATGCGCTCCTCTGCCTCCAGCCGCATGACCTGTCCGCTGCTGCGCTTGCCAAGCATTTCACGCACAGCAGGCACAATGTCCTCCTGCACATGCTCCTCAACGGCAAAATCCTGATTGCGCAATATGCGAAACAGTGCCGCATGCTCCACCTCATCCTTGGGAAAAAGGCGGTGCAGGAAGTGCTTTACAATATCCTCTAAGCGGATAAAGCAACGCAATTCCTTGCTTTGGGATAGGTCAAACAAGCGCGGCAAAGCGGTCGGAAGCGATATCAGCGCAAAATGAGCCTCCTTGGCATGTGCTTTTTGCAGTTTTACACAAAGGTACAGCTGCTTCTGCTTGGGACGGCTTTCCTTTAATGTTTCCATTTTTAAATAGGGGCGGATTTCGCTCTCGAAAATTTCCTTTTCGCGCTGTTCGTGCTCCTTTTCAGGGGTAAAAACAGGGTACAGCTGCACGCCTTGTAAATAAAGCTCGCTTCTGATGCCCTCATAGAGCAAATATTGCATGTTGTTTTGGCGCAAAATTTCCTTGTTGATTTTGCGGTAGAGCGCCTCTGTGGTTAGGCCGCCCTGTACCGTCACCATCGGGGTTTGCGCGGCTTCCCGCACGCGATGGTAGCGCACCTGTATAAACTCGTCAAGATTTGAGGTTACAATGGCCAAGAATTTGGCTCTCTCCAGCAGTGGATTGTCGGGATTATCCGCCTCGGCCTGCACGCGCCTGTTAAATTGTAGCCAGCTTAACTCGCGGTTCTGAATCGCTTGTCGGCCTGCCTTTCCTTTGTGAGCCGTGCCCATGCGTCTACCGTCCTCCCCCTTGCTTCACGCAAATATACTAACCGTTATTATAGCACAGGTTGAGGGGGGCGTATAGAGGGCAATTCACACTGGGCAGTGCGGCCGCCTGCGTGCAGGTTGAGCATGCCTTCATTTGACAAAAGTGAAAGAATGCTTTACTGTACGATCAGGAAACTCCTTGGGGGTGTTGCGGTGAACATCATCATATGTGACGATCATCCCGTCTTTACTACCGAGTTAAAGCAGATGCTCAGCGCTTATTTTTCTGATATGGACTGGCCTCTCAGCTGTGAGACATACCCATCGGCTCACGCTGTGCTGGAAATCGATCTGAGCATGGTGCATGCGGCATTTCTCGACATTGATATGCCCGTCATGAACGGGCTGGAGCTGGCTAGCATTCTTCGCCGCCAATACCCCCAGCTTATTATTATTTTTGTTACGTCTTATATCGAATACGCCCCCGCAGGGTATCGGGTGGATGCCTTCCGCTACCTTTTGAAAACAAACCTTGAGAAGGATTTGCCCACCATTTTGGACGAGCTTTGGCAGAAGCTCTATTTTTCACAGGAAAGCGTAAGCTTGCGCAGTACAAATGGCACCGTTTTCACACCCATCAAAAATATTGTGTATCTAGAAGGAACGCCAAGTCGGCACACACTTGTCCATCTCCTGAATCCCAGAAATCCTCTGACTTGCATTGGCAAGCTAACCGAATACGAGGAAATGCTGTTATGCAAGGGTTTTCTTCGCATTCAAAGAAGTTTTGTGGTGAATATGCAGCACATCAGCAGAATAAGCGGTTATCAAGTTGTATTGCGAAACGGCGAGCAGCTCAGGGCAACGGAAAAAAACTACACGCAGCTATGCGGCGCGTTTCTTCAATGGAAAGGGGCGCAGCTATGAATTGGATTGTTGTTGAGGTTCTCAATGTTGCTTTGATTGCCATTGAAATGATCATGCTGCTGGCTTTGGTCAACAGTGTATGGAAGCGTCGCCGCGCGATTTGGCTCACTTCCTTCATAACGCTCTTCATGCTTCTGCTGCTGTATTGCATATTAGCACTTCATTCAGACAATCTGTCGCTTAGAATGGTGCTGAGTTCCCTCTTTCTTGTTACTTGGATGCTGACCTGTTACAAAACCAAACTGCTTCAAGCCATCTTTACCGTGCTTTTTCTTCAAGCTTACTTTATGCTGGGAGACAGCATCAGCCTTGCCTTGGTTGCTCATTTAACAGGAGCCGGCATAACGGAGCTGCTTGAACAACCCGCTTCTTATTTTTTGCTTTGCTTCTGCGTAAAAACCATAGAATTGTTAGGCATCGTATGCATTTCACTCTGGTTAAGGCAGCATTTCAAAGGGCGTAGCATCACATGGAGCAGTTGCCTTATGGCCCTTTTTCTTCCGATCACCTCTCTGATGATCTCAGTCTGTTTACTGAATATGTATACCGCCGCGCCAGAAATTGCAGGGGAGATATTGACCTGTACTGTGCTCGTTCTGGTCATGGATGTACTATCGATCTTTCTTTTGGCGTTTCTGGAGGATCAGCAGAGCTCGATACGCGACAATGAAATGCTCCAACAGAATATCAAGGCGGAGCTTGATCATGTAGACGCATGGAAGCAAGCCTACGCAGGTCAAAGAAAACAAACGCATGATTTTCAGAACCAGCTTCTCGTCATTCACGGCATGGTTGAGCAGCAAGCTCCGCAGGAAGAAATACTTGCTTATTTGAAGCATTTGCAAAATACGGAGCTGCCCGGTCCGATGCTGTTAAACATCCATAGAACAGCCATTAACATTATATTAAACCAAAAATTACTAATCGCTAAAGCCAAAGAGATCAACTTCCGAACACAGCTTGATGACCTCTCTGCAATCTGTATACCAGACACCGCGCTTGTCACCGTTCTGTCAAACCTAATCGACAATGCCATAGAAGCATGCGAACAAATTTCCCAGCCCCAAAAACGTTATATTCTGCTCAAGATACGCGTTGAAGCTTCGGTTACCTTTCTACACATTGAAAATGCTACAAATGCGCCCGTAACAATTCGCAACAACAGCGTTGTCACCACCAAGCCAGAGGCGAGGGAGCATGGCTACGGCTTGAAAAACGTTGCTGCCATCCTGCGGCAGTACAATGCGATTTACTCGCTCCATTTTCGACCAGAGGATAGCGTTTTTTCTTTTTCAGCCCAGATTGATCCGCATGGCTCCTGAGGGTGACAGAAGCGCATTTGACATTGTTTTGTAAAAGCACCCGGTTTTCACTGCATAACCTATGGCGTTTACTGCAATTGTATGTTATTCCGTCCAGCATGTGTTATCATGATGTTGGTGATTTAATGTACCATAAAAGTGCAATCAAATTGGCTGATTATTGCGTTGCAAGAGGTTGGATTGGGGAAGAACGCTACTACTGGTGCGTATTTGCCATGGAAAAATGGATCCTTTTATCCGCTTTTGGTTTCATCGTTGTGTGCTGGATGTGTTTTTCTGGACGATATCTTGAAACATTGTTTTTTTTATTGCCGCTATATTTGCTGCGAAGACGTATGGGAGGTTGGCACGCACAACACGCATGGACATGCATGTTGTTAAGCATGGTAGTAATCATTTGCGCTGGGTACATTGGAGATGCATTGGAACAAAACAATG
>JAVXND010000006.1:0-74354 GCA_036645955.1 Clostridia bacterium
CAGCATCGCGGAAAGCCATTTCCGCACACCCCGCCCCCGTGCTAGGGGCACCCCCCACGCCAGCATCGCGGAAAGCCATTTCCGCACACCCCGCCCTCGTGCTGGGGTCACCCCCCCACGCCAGCAGCGCGGAAAGCCATTTCCGCAAGCCCCACCGCCCCCCCTTCGGGGGAAGAATTGCAAAATGAAGGGTTGCTATCCCTTCCATCCTCCACAATGCAATCCAACACTTCAGTTTGCCCAAGCGTTTCACGCTCCAGCAGCAGCTGCGTAAGCCTTTCCCATGCGCTTTGATAGCGTCTGAGCACGGTTGCGGCCAGCTGCTGGCCATTGCGCAACCATTGCTGGGCGGCAAAATCCTTTTGTGACTGTGCAAATAAATAAACGCCGTCATTCCCTGGCAGCATGCCCCATTCGCATACCATGCGCTGTGCAAGGGTCGCGGCTTTTTCAATATCGTTGGCCGCACCGGTGCTTACGCCTTCGGCACCAAGCAATAGCGTTTCCGCTTCGCGCCCTGCCAGCGCTACAGCAATGTGATGGAGCAATTCCTGCTTTTGATGAAACATTTTTTCGGGCGGAATGGCCATGCTGTAGCCTGCCGCACCGTGACCTGTGGGTATGATGGACACTTTTTTAATGCTGCTTTCGGGCAGGAGAATGGCGGTGAGCAAAGCATGTCCCGCCTCGTGGGCGGCAGTGATTTCTCGCTCTTTGGCAAGCGCACTGTTTCCACGGCGATCCATGCCAAAAAGCATGAAGTTGATGGCGCGGTTCACATCCTTACTTTCGATGTGCTCCGCATTGCGCTTGGCCGCAAAGATGGCGGCTTCGTTGAGCACGCCCTCTAGCTTTGCGCCTGAAAAAAGAGCAGTTTGCGCGGCCAATTCAGGCAGGGACACATCCGCGCCCATCGGCTTGTTGCGCGCATGCACCTCCAAAATTTTCACACGTTCTTCATAGCCGGGAAGGGGTACCTCTATGTGGCGGTCAAAGCGCCCCGCACGCAGCAAGGCTTCGTCCAGCGTATCGACACGGTTGGTGGCCGCAAGCACCACCACGCCGTCACCCTCGCGAAAACCGCTCATTTCGGAAAGCAACGCGTTGAGCGTCTGCTCGCGTTCATCGCTTCGGTTATCCCGCTTTTTACCGATTGCGTCAATTTCGTCAAAAAAGATGACCGCATGCCCCGCTTTGCGTGCGCTTTTAAACAATGCGCGAATTCGGCTCGCACCCACGCCCACATACATTTCAACAAAATCGGCACCGTTCACGGCAAAAAACGGTACGCCCGCTTCGCCTGCTAAGGCACGCGCCATCAGCGTTTTGCCTGTGCCCGGCAAGCCGTATAGCAGCACGCCGCGCGGCGTGCGAGCGCCAAAACGGCTGTATTGCTCCGGCAAGCGAATGAAACTCAAAATATCGTGCAAGCTTTCCAAGGCTTCCTCATTGGCGGCAATGTCGGCAAAACGCACGCTGGGCACTGTGCCTTCGCTATGATGCTCAATACTGCCCACAAAGCCCCGCTCGCTTTTTTTGCGCCTGACAAAAAAAATCATGCCGCCAAATAGCAGCAGGAACAAAAGTAGGGTAAAGCTCATGGAACCACCGCCTTTCTACAACAAAAATGGTTGTAACTTCAGTATACAAGATCGCGCACACCCATGTAAATGGTACTTATTGTAGTGGTTTCCATGGTTTTTGTAAGCGGAAAACGAGCATAGTAACGATGGATGGCGTGCGGCAGCCGTTTGAAGCAAAAAGCAGGACAGTCGCTTGGAGGGTCGTTGGATGAAAAAGGCGAAGCGCAGGCATGTTCATGATCTGAAACGGGCAAACGAGCCGCGCGGGTACGCGACGGAGCCGCCCGTAAGCAAGGAAGACGAGGGCGTTCAAGCGGATCTGATGGAGGAGCGCGAGGCGGCAGATGCACAGCCTGTGAACGCTGTTTCGGAGCATGCGCAAGAGGACATGCCCGTTGAGGAAGAACGCGAACCGCTTAATCAGAGCGAAATAGGGGAAGCACAGGAAATGGCGGGGGAACCATTGGCGGGGGAGCCATTGGCAGAGCCCGCGCCTTCGGAAAGCCCGCGCAAGCAGAAAAAAAGCGCTGAAAAAAGATTGCAGGAAGCGTTTGAACAGCGCGAGCCCGATATTTCCGCAGGCAGTGCACGGCAATTGATGAAGCATCGCAAGCATGCGGGCAAAAAGCTGCACACGCCTCAAATGAAGCAAACGGGCATTCCTCAGAGGAATCATCCCATCCGCTCCACCCTTTGGACATTGTTTAGCCTGATGATCATTACAGTGTTGGGCGCTTATTTCGCTTTTGATATGGGAAATTGGCAGCCGCTCGACATTGGCAAAATCACCGCCGCCGCGCAAACGGGGAGCTTATATGATCGAAACGGGGAGCTGATTACAACCATCAGAGGCACGCAAAACCGCGTGGTGGTTCCGCTTAGCGAAATATCGCAAAGAACGCTCAACGTTTTTATCGCGGCAGAGGATTTGCGCTTTTACAAGCATCGCGGCATTGATGTGATCCGCCTTTTTGGCGCTGTGGCGGCCAACCTCAAGCAAGGCAGTTACGCGCAGGGCGCAAGCACCATTTCCATGCAGCTCATACGCCAAAGCCATTTGAGCACGCAAAAAACCATTGCGCGCAAGCTGGAAGAAATGTACCTTGCCATACAGCTTGAGGCGCGTATGACCAAGGATCAAATACTGGAAATGTACCTCAATTACATCTATTTTGGCAACGGCGCTTATGGCATACAGGCGGCGGCACAGACCTATTTTGGGGTGGATGCAAAAGCGCTCACGCTTGCACAGGCGGCGGCGCTGGCCGCGTCCATCAAAGCGCCAAGCCACTATGCGCCGCATGTGAGCGAGCCAAACAACCGCGCAAGGCGGCGCTATATTTTGGATACGATGCTCACAGAGGGTATGATCGATCAAGCCATGCATGACACGGCGGCGCGTGAAACCATTGCCTTGGTTGACAATGTGCCTGTTGATTTGCCCTATGGCTGGTTTGTGGATGCCGTGCTTGACGAAGCCGAAGCCCTGCTGGGCATGACAAGCGAGCAGGTGCTTACGGGCGGCTTTGTCATCGATACCACCTTAAGCCGCACACATCAGGATTTGCTGGAAAAACAATTTACCACAGATGTATTTCCCCCAAAGGCAAGCGACGGCACCTTGGTGCAGGGAGCGGCCGCATGCGTCGATACGCACACGGGCGATGTGCTGGCCATTGTGGGCGGGCGCAGCTACGAAGTGCGGCGCGGCTTAAACCGTGCCACACAGCTGCGCAGACAGCCCGGATCATCCCTCAAGCCTCTTGTGGTTTTTGCGCCTGCCATTGATCAATTTGGGTACATGACCGCAAGCGTGTTAAAGGATGAGCCCACCAACTTTGGAGGCTATAAGCCCCGCAACAGCAGCTATACTTATTATGGAAACGTGAGCATCCGCACCGCCCTCACCAATAGCTTAAATGTATGTACGGTTTCATTGCTCAATGAAATCGGCGTATCTGCGGGCAAAAAGTACCTTGAAAAGGTAGGCATACCCCTGGATCAGCGGGATGACAACCTGGCGCTGGCGCTTGGCGCTATGACCTATGGCGTATCGCCTGTGAAGCTGGCGGCGGCTTACGCGCCGTTTGGCAATGGGGGCACCTTTCACACGGCGCATTTGATTCGCAAGGTGACGGACCCTACAGGCCGCGTGCTGTTTCAACAGCGCGATGAGGGCACGCGCGTGCTCAAGGCGCAATCCGCCTATTTAATGACCAGCCTGCTGGAATCGGTAACCGCATCTGGTACAGGCGCAAAGCTTTCTGGGGCCAATACGCCGATTGCGGGCAAAACTGGCACGGTTAACATGACAGGCGGCGGTAACCGCGATATTTGGATGGCTTGCTACAACAGTGAAATTTCCTGCGCCTTTTGGATGGGCTTTGACGAGCCGGACAGCAAGCACAAATTGCAGGGCTGGGTCAGCGGCGGCGATCACACCGCCGCCATGGCACGCAACTACTTTAAAGCGCTGTATCAAAACCGAAGCAAGCCCGATTTTAGCAGGCCAGACGGCATTGTGGCGCTGGAAATCGATAAGCAGGCCATCAAATGGCGCGGCGAACCCATGCTGGCGGTGGATTTAACGCCCAAAGCGTACCGCTATACCGAGTATTTTGCCGCCAATAACCATCCCAATAAAAAAAGCGACGTATGGACGCCGCCGCGCTCGCCCAATAGCTTTACCATTGGCCACAACGACAATGGTTATCCGCTTCTCATGATTCAACCAGCGGAATCCGCCGTTTACCGCGTACAGCGTGATACGCAGGGGGAAAGCTTTATTTTAACAGAGCTGTATGGCAGTGAGGGCGAAACGCTCTACTATACAGATACCACCGCCAAAGCAGGCGTGGTGTACACCTACCGTGTAATTCCCGTGCATGCGGAGCTGCTTAACAACGGCATTTTGCTGGAGGGCGTGCAAGCGGTTCAGGTGGCGCAAGCCAACATTGCGGGCGGAAGCTCCTTGTGGAACAGCGTAAAGAATTTCTTTGGAGGCAACAAAAAAACAACGTCCCCCGAAAGGGACGTTGTGGACAGCATGACAGAAAACCAAAGCTCCATCTTTTGGGGACGGTAGGCTTATAAATTGCTGTGAAGGCGGCGAAGCGTGTGTGAATCCGTGCCTCCGCATAGCGCGCATACAGATTTATTCACTCACAATTTTGTAGTACACCTTTGCCGTCAATAGGTACACAATGCCATAGAGCACTGCAAAGGCCGCAAAGCTGATCACCGCGCAAAGCGCCATCAGCTGAATGTTAAACATGCCCAAGGTGGAAAACATGCGGGAGATGCTTGGGAAGGAAAAAACCACGTGAATGCCCGCCGCCAGCAATGGCAGGAAAAAAACCATCAGAATCTGCGAGCCTATGGAACGCTTGATTTCACTGTGACTTAGCCCCACCTTTTTCATAATCTGGTAACGCTCCCGATCATCATAGCCTTCGGAAATTTGCTTGTAGTAGATGATGAGGATCATGGCCATGATGAACAGCGCACCTAGGAACAGCCCCACAAAGAGCAGGCCGCCATAAAGATGAAGCAAATCCTGCCGAAGGGTAACGCGGCAATCAACCGAATAGCGCTGGTTGGGACAGGCTTCGCCAATGGCGGCTCGCAGGGATTTGGAGAAGGCCGCCTTTTGTTCATCGGTGCCGGAGAGCATAAAGCTGACATTCAGCTCTATGGAGGAGGAATGCTTCCCATAGGCAAGCTTCTGCTTCTCGTCCAATGCTTTAAGAACCTCGCGGTCCTTTACCACCAACATTTGGGTATTGTAAATGCTCGCATTCATCAATCCGCTTTGAACGTGGCTGGGAACCCTTGCTTTAATGTGAAAGGTATCGTCAAACACGCGAAGCGTGGCTTCGCTATGCTCACCGCGGAAGGAATGCAGCAGAATTTCATCCGCCTCGAGCTGCTCGTTTGTGCCAAAATACTGGTTGTAGCTATCCAGCGGGATCAGGAACAGGCTGGTCAGACCGTCGCCAAATTCATTCACGTCCGCAGTGGTGTCGGTCAGGTAGGTTTCGCCTTGCTTGTAACCCGCAAAGGCCAGGTACAGATAGCTTTTTTCCTCGCTCTTTTCCAAGCCTGCCTTTTGAAGCTCGCGATCGATGGCTGTGCGAAGCTCGGCCTCGCTTTCATATGCGGCGGTATCAATGGCAATGTCAACGGGAATGCGGCCGTTGAGCATGTCCTCCGTGCCTAAGCGAAGGGAGATGGTGGAAAAAACCATGACCAGCACCATTGTGCAAAGAATGCACACGTTGGCCAGCCCAACCGCATTTTGTTTCATGCGGTAGATCATGCCCGAAAGGCTGATAAAATGATCCGCGCGGTAATAGTAGCGCTTGTTTTTGCGCAAAAGCTTTAAAACGGTAACACTGCCCGCAGTAAAGAGCAAATACGTACCCAAAATGACCAACAGCACCGCTATAAAAAACAGGAAGATGACCATTACGGGGTTAACCGTGTAAATGGAAATGTAATAGCCAAGACCCAGTGAAAGCACGCCTAACAGGGCGATAAACCAGTTGGCCTTTGGCTCACGCTCACCCACCTGACCGCCCGTAAGCAGTTCAATGGGCTTGGCTTGATGAATTTGGCGCAGGGAGTTGAGAAAAATAAGCAGAAATGTGATGCATAGCACAGCCCCCGCATGGATGAGCGCCGTGCTTGAAACGTAGAAGCTCATGCTTGCAATGCTGCCAAGCATGCGTGATAGTATCAAAAACATCAGCTTATCCAACAAAATGCCAATACCGAGGCCCGCAAGCAGGCTGAGCAGCAATATGAAAATGGTTTCCCAAAACACTACAAGGCCGATGTGCTTTTTCTCCATGCCGAGGATGTTGTAGAGGCCAAATTCCTTTTTGCGCCGTTTCATTAAAAAGCTATTGGTGTAAAACAAAAACACAACGCTGAAAATGGTGGTAACCACCACGCCAAGGGTTAAGCAAAACGAAAGAGTATCCGATTCAAGCCCTTGGTTCCCAGAAAGTGAGCAAATCATGTAAAGCATGGCGGTGGTCATAACCGCAGTCAGAATATAGGGATAATAAATTTTGCGGTTTTTGCGGATGTTGGTGAGCGAAAGCCGCGCAAAGAAGCCCTTACGCATGTACCGCACCACCTGTCGCAATCAAGGTCAGGGTATCGGAAATTTTTTGGTACATTTCCTCTGTGGTGCTTTTTGCACGGTAAAGCTGATGGTACACCTCGCCGTCCTTGATAAATAGCACACGGCGCGCACTGCTGGCGGCCTTTACCGAGTGGGTGACCATTAAAATGGTTTGACCTTCATCGTTGATTTCGGTGAAGAGCCTAAGCAAGCTGTCGGTGGCATGACTGTCCAGCGCGCCCGTGGGTTCGTCGGCTAAAATGAGCTGTGGATTGGTAATGAGCGCACGCGCTACGGCAGAGCGCTGTTTTTGCCCGCCGGATATTTCGTAGGGGAATTTGGATAAAATGCCGCCAATGCCAAGCTTTTTGGCAATGGGCTCAAGGCACTTTTCCATATCGGCATAGGCTTTGCCTGCCAGCACCAAGGGCAGGAAAATGTTATCGCGGATGGTGAAGGTGTCCAGCAGGTTAAAATCCTGAAATACAAAGCCCAAATGGTCGCGCCTGAAAGCGGAAATTTCTTTTTCTTTGATGCCGACCAAATTTTTCCCGTCCAAGAGCACTTCGCCGCGCGTGGGCTTGTCCAGTGCCGCCAAAATATTCAAAAGCGTGGTTTTTCCGCTTCCGCTTTCACCCATGATGGCGATATATTCCCCTTTTTCCACCGTGAAGCTCACATCGCTTAGCGCCTGAACCTGATTGCCGCCAAAGCGAGTGGTATAAATTTTTTGCAGATGATTGACCTCTAACATTGCCATTTCGCATGACCTCCTTGTGGTTTGTTACGAGTCAAAGCATACCGCAAGCGCGGGCGTACTGCCAGCGAATTGGCTTACATTTAGGCGCCCTGTCTTACAGCTTTGTAAGCCAGGACTGCATATCCGCCTGCTGCGCTTATTCCGCATGCAGCTCCACATGGGAAAAGCCGATGGCTACGCAGGTGCCGCGCCCTACCTCGGACGTGATGGAAATGGTGTGCGAAAGCCTTTGGAGCACCTGCTTCACCAAATAAAGCCCCAAGCCTGTGGCGCGTTTGTCGCTTCGCCCATTATAGCCCGTATACCCCTGCTCAAATACGCGGGGCAGATCCTCGGGTGCAATGCCGATACCGGTATCTACGATGCAAAGCGTTTCGTCTTGCGGGTTTGCACGCAGGGTAATACAGCCGTGCTTTGTGTATTTGATGGCGTTGGAAAGCAATTGCTCAATCACAAAGCTGAGCCATTTTTCATCTGTGAGCACCATAAAAGAGCTTTCATCAATATGTACCTTGAGCTTTTTTTGTATGAACAACGGTGCAAACTTACGCACGGCTTGCTTGAGCAGGGGGTTTAAGGGATAGCCTTTGAGCACATAATCGCTTGCATCGCTGTTTAGGCGCACATAGCTTAATGCCATGTCCACATATTGTTCAATTTTGAACAGCTCGGCATTGAGCGCGGCGTTTTGCTCTGCGGGGTTGGATTGAAGCAATAGCTTCATGGCCGCAATGGGCACCTTGACCTGATGTGTCCAAAGCGAATAATAGTCATTTTGTGCTTTTTGCATGCTTTGGTTTTGTGCGGAAATCTGGGCATGATCCGCGAGCGCTTTACAGAGCAAAGCGCGATAATCGTTTTCAAGGAGACCTTGCGCCGCAGGCAAGGGATCAGCCTCACAAAGCGTGCCTTGCAAAAGCTTGGAGAGTGCCGTGTGGCGGCAAAAGCAATGCCAAAAATCCACAAGGGTAACCACAAGGCCCAGGGCAAGGCAAAGCAGGCTTGCATAACCAACCCCTGCCAAGGGTGCGCCAAGCAATGTGCAGATCAGTGCAAAAATGGCGATGAAAGCGCCCATCAACAGCAGAATTTTCCACCTGCTTCGCAGGTAACCGCGCCATGCGGGGCCCAATAAATGCTTTTTCATTGGATCAGGTACCCCATCCCTTTTTTGGTCTTGATAAGCTCTGGAACGCCTGCGGCCTCTAGCTTTTTGCGAAGCCTTGTGACGTTTACGCTCAATGTGTTTTCATCCACAAAGGCATCTGTTTCCCAAAGCTTGGTCATGAGCGTATCACGGCTGACAATTTCGTTTTTATGCTCCAAAAGCACCGTGAGAATGCGGTTTTCATTTTTGGTCAGCTCTGCTTTTTTGCCTTGATAGCTAAGCGTGCCATCGGCTGTGTTGAGCAGCAGCTCGCCATGCGTGAGCAGGGCTGTGGAACCGCCAAAATCATAGGTGCGCCGCAGGAGCGCTTGCAATTTGGCCATAAGCACTGCCAAATCAAACGGCTTTGCCACAAAATCATCCGCGCCTGCGTTAAGCGCCATGAGGATGTTCATGTTGTCTACGGCGGAGGAGATGAACAGGATGGGCACACGGCTTAGCTTGCGAATTTCAGCGCACCAATGGTAGCCATCAAAAAATGGAAGGGAAATATCCAGCAGTACCATGTGCGGATCCAATGCCATGCATTCCGTGAGCACATTGCGAAAATCGCTTACACCGTGCGCTTCAAAACCCCAGCGCTCCATATAGGCGCAAAGCGTTGCGGTAATGACCTCGTCATCCTCCACAATCAAAATACGGTACATTCGCCATTCCTCCTTGGAACTGTCGCTTTTGACATCCATAGCATCATTATACCCACACGGAAAGAAACGGGCAAGTGCTACGCATACTTGTCCGTGCTTTGGGAAAAATACCCCACGGAGGTGATTCGATTGAGTCCCAAGGAGCTTATGTACATCGAGGATGCGCTGGGGCACGAACAGTTTTTACAAAACCAGTGTGCACAGGCCGCGCAAGCGCTTCAGAACCAAGAACTCAGGAACTATGTAACACAGCTTTCAAGCCAGCACAGCCAGCTTTTTCAAAAGCTGTACCAGCTGGTATGAGCAAGGAGGGACGTTTCGCATGAACGACCAAGCCATTATGGAAAACCTGCTTCAAACCACCAAGGGTGTGTGTGACCTCTACATGCATGGCACCATCGAATCCGCTACGCCCAATGTGCACACCGCCTTTGATGATGCGCTGGAGCAAAGCCTGTGTATGCAGGATAACATTTACAAGCGCATGTCACAGCAGGGCTGGTACCCAACCGAACAGGCACCTCAGCCGCAGGTTGACAAAGTCAAAAACAAATTTGCAAGCGTTCAGTAGGTAAGAAAAAACGGAAGCTGTATATGCGCCGCCCATTGTGCGAATGCTCTGTTGAGCGCACAATGAGCGGCGCATGGTTTTTTGCCTCGTAAAGCGTTCATCTACCTATTTGTCTGCTTGAAATGGTGCCTGTTCCCCGCGCTCCGCCAGCGATGCGCTCCGCATGCCGAACAAGCAAGCCCATAGCACCATGCAAGCGCAACCCATGACGGCATAACAGGTGCCTGCCTCCATAAATTGCAGAAAAGAAATTCGCTGCTCCACCGCAAATTCAAGCAACAGGCACAGCGCGATCATTGCGGCATAGCCTAGGAAGCAAAGCGCACGCTTCAAGGGCTTGCGCCCCTTGGCACGCAGAAAATAGCACAGAAGCACAAAAAACAGAAGCACGGCGCTGAGCACCTGTGAGCAGCGCACAAAGCCCCATCGCAAGAAGTCATCTCGGCGCAGGCTTTCCAACAAAATTTGTGCGGCGGCGTACAGACCCAGCAATAAAAGCACTTTGTCACCCGCTTTGCCGCGCTTCACACATAAAAGCACCACAAAAATGCACAGGGCCACCAGTGCGGCAGGGACAAAAACCGCCCATGCCCATGCTTCATAATACGCATCATAGACCGCAAAGGGAAAGTGCGCAAATGCGGAGCCATCCTCCAAATAAGCGCCATAGCCCTGCCCTGAAAGGCCTTCCGCTATGCGAGATATGGCTATGAGCAATGCGGCGGCGGGGGAGAGCGCATCCATGAAGGGAAGGGCTTGAGCCTTTGAAAGCTTGGCGGCCAGCCATGCGGCAATCGCACAGCCGCTCACTGCGCCGTAGAGCATATAGGGACCCTCCCAAAAACGGAAAAAGGAACCGGCGGGCAGGTCATAAAGCGCATATTCAAACCTTGCAAGGCAGTAAAACAAATGTGCAAAGAAGAAGCCGAAAAACAACGCAAGGGGAGCAAAAACAGCGCAGGCCTTTGCATTGATTCCCGCCTTGTGCGACCTGTACAAGCCCAACCACAAACAAAGCCCTATGCCTACGATCCATAAAGCTTGGTGGGCATAAAGATTGATTTGGCCAACGGTCCCTATGATGACGGGCGACATGCTACTGCGCCCTCTTCCCAATGAGGTCTGAAGCGCTTGCAAAATAAATCAAATCACAAATATCGCGGCCGCTGGGGTTGGTGTGAAGCTGGGTTTGAAGCAGGAGCACATGCGCGGAGCCTCCGCCATCCAAATTATAGGCGGTTTGCACCTCGGGCGTGCTTTTTAGAATGAATTTGGTAAAGGTATCAAAGGTAAGGCCTTCCGTGGCATCGCTGGTGCCGTAGCAGAAATAAACGGCGTATTCAAGCGGCCCCAATTGCCCAATGGCCAAACGCATCATGGGGTAGCGGCCTTGATAGAGCGAAATGTTGAGCTTGTCAACGGGCTTCCCATTTTCAATGAGCGTGGGGCCGAAATTGAACGAATTGATGACTTTGTGGCCTGCCGCTTCAAGCTCTGCCACAGCGGCATGTACCGCTTCGCCGGTGGGGGCGGTCAGCGTGTGAAAATCCGCATTTTCGTCAATGAGGAGCACGTCGTGTATGCCATCGGCACGGTCGCGGTACAGGGTTCCCTGCCGCACCAAATAGCCAAAATCATTGTATTTGAAAAAGTCACCGTTCAGAGCCAATACGGCGCTTTTCTTTTTGGAAAGCAGTTTGACTTGAATGTACTCTTTTGTGTCATAGCGATCGCGTGTCATGGCGGTGCGAAGCTGGGAGGGGTCCGCAATTTTGATTCGCACCACAAAGCACTTGGTTTGGTTATAGACGAGGCGTTCGGTGGTTACGTGAATGGATTCGTCCTTGTATTCTTCCTTGCCAAGCAGGTTGGCTTTATCGACTTGATAACCGCCGCCTTGGTCAATGGGCAAGGGCTTGATTTCAGCCATTGCACCATTCCCTAACAAAAGAAAGCAAAGGGCAAGGGAAAGCAGGAAGCGGATTGGTTTGAATGACATCAATTTTCTTCCTCCGTTATTGGCATCCATATCATTGGGTGATGGGGGGATGGTTAATCCTCAATCCCCGTATAAGCGGGTACCTGCTCGGAGGTACCTAATGAAATCAAACCAGATACGCTTCGTTCTTTTCGCACCAAACCCTTGGGGTTTGAAATTTGAAGCTTTTTGCCCATGAAAAGAATACAGCAGGTTTTACCGCCGTCTAGGTTAAAGGCTTGCTTTGCGCCAAGCTCAGCCATTTTTTCGGCCAGCCATTCAAGCGCCACGCCGCCGCTTTGCTTTACGCGCCCTTCCACCGATAGGATGATGTAGTGATTGGCGTCGATGATGCCAATGGCGGAACGAGGCTCCTTGATGCGAAAGTTCTTGGAAAGAAGCGGGTTGCACTGCCCGTCGCGCACAAGCCAAGGGCCAAAGCTGAGCACGGTATGCGCGCCCATTTCGATGTATTCCTCTGCAGTGTGCTCCTTGCTGTCAAACACCTGCATGGTGCCATCGGGGAAAAAGGCCGCCACATCCAATGTAGGCCATGACAGGTTGCCGTTTTTACGCGTTTTGTTTGAAATAACCTGACCATTTCGAACAATCACGCCAAGGGTTTGATGGTTGTACATGCGGTGTCCAAACTGATCGTCGTTAATGCCGAACACAGCCTTTTTTTCGCGCAAAAGGCGTTCAGCGTAGAAAAAGCCCTTGCCGGGGTTTTCCTCGTTTGCGGTTAAAAACTGGAGGGGGGATTGCGGCGAACAGCGCAGGTCTGCTTCATACCAGAGTATTTTATTTTCTTCATCCTGCTTGCGATTGATTTCAATTCGAACGCCCTGCGCTGTGTTTTCAAAAAACCAATAGCCATTTTCAAAATCTTCCGTGATGGTTTCCTCTGGTGCGGAAGGGGAAGCGGCTAATGCAGGTACGGAAAAATCAAGCAGGAAACACAGGGAAAACAGAATGGCCAGAAACCGAATGCTGTGCCGATGCATGGGCAAAACCTCCAATGAAATGGCTTGATATAGCCGTTTTTGGAGCGGCTATGTTGCATTTACAGATTATCACGAAAAGGGGGGAAAGTCAATTCGTGACAGTATAAACGACAAAGGAACCAAAAGGTGATACAGCCAATCTGCGCATTTTCGCTTTTGACTTTCCAATAAAGCAATGATATAATGCTAAAGATATCTTGGGTGCAAGAAAAGCATACCTATTAAGGGGGAAATAACGTGGATGTACTGGAAATCCTCAAAGAGCTGTTTGGGGGCGTTCTCTTCTTGGGAACGGTGGAAGGCTTAAAAACGCTCATCATGTTTATCGTTGCGGGTGTACTCATTTATCTTGCTATCAAAAAGGATTATGAACCCGCGCTCCTTCTGCCAATTGGTTTTGGCGCGATTCTGGCAAACCTTCCGCCTGTCATTGACGCAATTACGAAAATGCCTGCGGCAAGCGTGCTGGGTACCGAGGGCTTTCTGACGGTTCTGTTTAATTCCGGCATTAAAAATGAACTCTTCCCCATCTTGATTTTCATTGCCGTGGGCGCAATGATCGACTTCTCGCCCTTGCTCAAAGATCCCTCGATGATTTTCTTTGGCGCGGCGGCGCAGTTTGGTATTTTCGCGACCTTCCTGATTTCGCTGGTGTTGATCCCCATTGTACTGCCCGCAACCGCTGGCAACGATAGCTTGATCATCCGCTTGGCTTCTGCCATTGGCATCATCGGCGCGGCGGATGGCCCCACGACCCTGTATGTGGCCAATCACTTCAACTTGAAGGATTATATGGCACCCATCAGTGTAGCCGCCTATAGCTATATGGCGCTTGTGCCTGTGATTCAGCCTCCTGTGATTCGTGCCCTCACCACCAAAAAAGAGCGCATGATTCGCATGAACTACAACGAGGAACGCGCCTCTAAAACTGCACTGATTATTTTCCCCATTGTGGTCACCATTGTTTCGGGCATTATTGTGCCCATGAGCGCACCGCTGATTGGCAGCCTGATGTTTGGTAACCTGATTCGCGAGTGCGGCGTACTGGAGCGCTTGAGCAAGACCGCACAAAACGAGCTGGCAAACCTGGTTACGATTTTGCTGGGTCTTACCATTGGTTCTACCATGGTGGCGCAGAACTTCCTGCGCTTGGATACCTTGCTGATCATGGGCTTAGGCTTGTTCGCATTTGTGTTTGATACTGCGGGCGGCGTGCTGTTTGCAAAGCTGCTCAACGTTTTCCGCAAAAACAAAATCAACCCCATGGTGGGTGCGGCTGGTATTTCTGCCTTCCCCATGAGTGCGCGCGTCATTCAAAAAATGGCCAAGGAAGAAGACCCCTACAACTTTATTCTCATGCAATCCATCAGCGCCAACGTATCGGGTCAGCTTGGCTCTATCGTTGCGGGTGGTATGGTCATTACGTTGGTGAGCATGATGCTGGGCGGCGCTTGGTAGAATTTTTGAATGGCTTGACGCTTAAATTGGAGGGATTGGGATGTTGATGAATTGGATTATGGGCATGAGCGAGGCGGTAACGGCTACCGCTGCTCCTGCTGCGGTAAGCCCGCTTGTGGCTTTGCCGTTGTTTACAAAGGGCTTGATTACCACGGTCATCGGCCTGCTGGGCGTATTTATGGTGTTGGCACTGTTCTTTGTAACCATTAAATTGATGCAGAAAATCAAAACAAAGGGCGATGCATAAGCATGTATATGCAGGATGAATTTTCTGAGTTGAAGAGCAAGCTTGCCCGCCGTTGGTGGATTGTGAGCTTGCCTACCGCAATTGCTTTGATTGCCGCGATTGTTTTGTTCGTGATCGGTCAAAACAACCGCAGTGAGCATATGTGGATGGTGACCGCGGCGCTTACGGTGCTTAGCGGCGGATGCTTTGCATTCTTCTATGGCGTGTATGTACGGCCTGTGCGCTTGTATACAAGGCATGTGAGCTATATGCTCAACGGCCGCAAGAGAGAAACCACGGGCGTGTTCAAAACCTTCGCTGATGAAATGAGCGATAAAGAAGGCATTGAATGCTATGCATTGCTGCTCAACATTGGCCAAACCGATGCGGAGGAGGATGACCGTTTGTTTTACTACGATGCACACAAGCCCAAGCCGTCCTTTCCGCTTGGCACGCTTGTGACGGTTTTGAGCAATGATCGGATGGTTGCGGACATGCAAGCCGCGTAACGGGAGGAATGAGAGCCACCATGAACAAACCAACACCCATTCTTGTGCTGGTAACGTTACAGCGTGCTTGTGCACGGCTGATTCGCAAGGGTGCGGATATGGCCATGAGCAAAGGCTGTCCATTGCTTGTGCTTCATATTGCAAGCAAAGTGCAAAAGAGCGCGGGGGAACCTGGCATTGATGCACAAACACTGGATTATCTTTATGCGCTTTCCAGCGAGGCGGGTGCGGAAATGTGTGTGCTCACCTCGGATGTACCTGTAACAGCCATTGCAAACTATGCGCAGGAAAATGGCGTAAAGCAAGTGGTGCTAGGCGATGGCGAGCGTGCTTGCGGTATTGCTGAAACACTGAGCCGATTACTGCCTGGTGTGCAGGTGTTGATTGTTCGAGAGGTTGACCTCACGGCTTGAACAAATGAAAAAAAGAAACGCCCTGTGATTGCGGATTCAATGCAATCACAGGGCGTTTGTTCATAAAACATACTGGTAAATGGATAGGAAGTGAAGCATACTGCCAATCAAACAAAAAAAGTGAAAAATGGAATGAAAGTATTTTCGTTTGGAGCCGATGGCGTATAAAATAGCGCCCACCGTGTAGGCAATTCCACCCCAGATCAGCAGGGTTACACCAGCGGGGGCCATGGCGGCGCTGAGCGGGCGAATGGCAAAAACAATGGCCCAGCCCATGGCTAAATAACAAAAAACAGATACCACCGCATATTTACGCAGGTTGACGGCGTTGAGGGTGACCCCCAGTGCGGCCGCCGCCCAAATCACGGTAAATAACAGCCAACCCACAGAGCCCTGTAGGGTTACAAGCGTGTAGGGGGTATAGGTGCCTGCAATCAGCAAAAAAATGGTGCAGTGATCCAGCACACGAAATACGCGCTTGGCCTTGTTGATTTTGAGGGCATGGTAGAGCGTGGAAACCGTGTAAAGCAAGATGAGGGTTGAGCCAAAAACGCAAGCACCTGCGATGGAGGCCGCTCCGCGCCCGCCTGATATGGCACGCACAAGGCATAAGACAAGCGCCGCAACGCCAAAAAGAGCACCCACGCCATGGGAAATGGCGTTGATTAGCTCCTCGCACAGCGTGTATTTAGGGATGGAAATGCGGGGGACTGGTTTTTGGTTTGTTTCTTGGGATTTGCTCAAATGCAAGCCCACCTCCATTCGTTTCTCATGATAGCGTCGGAACGGATGAATGTCAAGTTGACTGTGAAATTTGCCCATGCTTTCCGCGTTGCAACTGCAACATACATTGAAAAAGAGGGGCGGTATGATGAATGCGAAATCAGCAAGGGAGGATTGAACCATGATTCGAAAAATCATTCACATAAATGAGGACAAATGCAATGGGTGCGGGCTTTGCGCATCTGCCTGCCACGAGGGTGCCATCGGCATGCTGGGCGGCAAAGCAAAGCTCCTGCGCGAGGATTATTGTGATGGACTAGGCAACTGCTTGCCTGTGTGCCCCACGGGTGCCATTACCTTTGAGGAGCGTGAGGCGGAGGCTTTTAACGAAGCTGCCGTAAAACAAAGCAAAGAAGCTCTGCCGATGCCCTGCGGCTGTCCGGGCAATTTTGCCAGAACGCTGGAGCATAGGCCAAAAGCGGCTGTGAAAGCACAGCCATGCGCAGGGGTGCAAGCCCCTTCCCAGCTGAAGCAGTGGCCGGTACAAATCAAGCTTGCCCCCCTCAAAGCGCCCTATTACGAGGATGCTGAGCTGCTTGTGGCGGCTGATTGCACAGCGTATGCTTACGGTGCGTTTCATGAGGATTTTATGCGCGGACAGGTTACACTGATTGGCTGTCCCAAGCTGGATGAAGGGGATTACAGTGAAAAGCTAACCGAAATTTTGAGGGCAAACGCCATCAAATCGGTCACGGTGGTGCGCATGGAGGTGCCTTGCTGCGGCGGCATTGAAAAAGCCGTGAAAACAGCCTTGAGCCGTTGCGGCAAACAAATTCCCCTTCGGGTTGCGGTGCTGTCAACGGACGCACGGGTTCTATAATGGCTTGCAAAGGCAGGACGATGCTTCTATCGTCCTGCTTTAAGGATTCGCTTTAGATTTTCCACATCCAACAGCAAATTGACGGTTTCAAAATTCCCTTGATAAAACACGGCCCAGTTGTTAAAAACACAGGGCAGGGCTTTTGCTGTTTGCAGGCTGTCTACTTCATGAAGGCATAGCGCAACGCCATTTTCCTTACAATACTGCTCAACCTTTTCAATGCTTTGACAGATGTAGGGGCATTGCATATCGTAATAAATGGTCAGCTCTTGGCGCTGTATTTTTTCCTCTTTCGCACTTTGAGTGAATTTTGGGGCTGTACCGTCAAAAGAAAGGGCCAGCAGCTCATAGCCGCTCTTCGTGGTATCGACCACCTCAAAGCCAAAGCTTTTTGCAAAGGCTTGGTCGCTAAGCCATGCCCTTTGCTTTATTGCGCCCAGCATGCAAACGCCAGATTTACCCATGGCCTTTGCTTCCTCAAGGCAAGACTCCATCAGCGCTTTGCCGTAGCCCTTTCCCTTATATGGGGCGGTAACCCATAGGCAGTAAATGTACATATAGTTGCTGCCATTGATGGGAACCCAAGCGGTTTCCAGAGGCGCATATTCGATGAAAACACAGCCCTTTGCATCCAGCTTCCTAAAAACATGCCCTTCCTTGAGCCGCGCGGCAAGCCATTGCCGCTTTGCCTCCACGCCCATATGGGGCTTTTTACTGCGAATAATGCAGCATAAGTGTTCACTTGCAAGGTTTTCCGATGTTACATTGATCAAACGAGTCGGTTCCATTTGACGGCCTCACAATCGTAATGCGTTGATGGTGATATCGGTCATATTTTATCATTTAGGTTACGATATGGCAATGTTTCTTGAACGATAGATGTTTGTTTGCCAAATGCCCACCGAGCGAACACCGTTGCTTAATCGTTGCACCCTTGACAAATGCCGCACGCTAAACACAAACAGGATGCCAGGCCTAACCGCCTCAGCATCCTGTTTGCGCCAACCCCTTAATTCAAAATACCAATCACAAACGAAAACGTCATGGGCTGATCTGCTGGAATATGATACTCGGGATGCACGGGCGCATGCCAGCTATCGTCCCCGCCTACGCCCTTGCGTTTGAGGGCAATGTTCAGATAGGTATAGGTAGGCTCCGCCAGCTCATCCTGATGCAAAGCGGTGAACAGCTCCATGGCGTTATAGGGGAGCACACTCGCGCTAAACGGCTGGTCTACCTGCTCCACACGCAGGCCGCGGCCCTCTTTGTTGGTTAAGCATAGGTAACGCACGCCCTCGCGGTTGCCGCATTCCTGCGGCTGTAAATAAGGGGTGAGGTTTTCCTGCGCGGTGGTGGTATACAGCCCAAGGCTTGCGCCGTGCTTGCGGTCGCTGTAGTTTTCCGCAGGGCCTAGGCCGTAGTAAAGGGCGTTGCAGTATTCACGCGGCAGGCGCAGGCTTACGCCAAAGGCGGCCATATCGGGCAGACCTTGCTTGCCGTGATAATGCATATCCACACGAAGCTTGCCGCCCGTAAGCGCGGTATAACACATGTCTACGGCGGCACCGCCTGTCAGGGGTAAATCGTAATGGTAGCAAACATGGAGCTTGCCGTCTTGCACCTCCGCCGCTTGAGGTACGCTCACGGCGTGTAAGCTGGCGGCTTGCCAGAGCGCCTCACTCACCAAATCGCCATTGCCCTTGTCGTTGTTGGTGGGGGCACGGAACAGGCTGAGGGCGGGCACGGTGGACAACAGTTCACGCCCATCGTTGCCGCGCAGGGAGCATATGCCGCCTTCCGCAAAGCTGAAAAGCATCTCATTGTGATCACTGCGCACGCCGATGTTGACATCCCCGCGGGAGATCACAGAGGCAGTGTCTGCAAGCGGTGCCTTTTCGGGGAGCGTTGCAAGGAGGGCTTCGCCGTGCATGAGCTCGTAATCCGTATCTGCCCAAGCGGCGGCTGTGCTTAGGAACAAGCCGCAGTGCAGTAGATATTCACCGCTTAGGGTTGGGGTGAGCACGGGCAATTCAAAATGACGGGTTTCGCCCGCTGGCACATCCAAAGGTGCAAGCACACCGCATTGCACGGCTTCGCCATTTCGCTTGAGCTGCCAGCGCAGTACATAAGCGGAGGCATTTTGGAACAATGCGCGGTTTTCAATGGTTACGCCCTGCGCATCTGGGGTGAGCCGCACAGGCTGATACAGGTATTTGACCTCTTGCAGCTTTGGGGTGGGGGTGCGGTCGGCAAAGAAAATGCCATTTCCGCAGAAATCCCGATCGGTGGGGCGCTCTCCAAAATCGCCGCCATAAGCAAGGCGGGGCTTGCCGTTGGGCGCAGTTACCAAAATCGCCTGATCCACCATGTCCCAAATAAAGCCGCCTTGGTATTGCGAAAATTCATCCTCAAGCGCAATGTATTTGTGCATGCCGCCGCAGCTGTTGCCCATGGCATGCGTGTACTCGCACAAAATAAAGGGCTTGTCCGTGTGCGCGGTGAGGTATTCGGCGATTTCATCAGCGGGGGGATACATGCGGCTTTCGATATCGGAGGTGGCATTATAGCGGCGGTCATGCACAACCCCTTCGTAGTGTACCAGACGGCTTGGATCACGCTTGCGAAGATGCTCGGACATCTCAAAAATGTCTTTTCCGCCGCGGCTTTCGTTTCCGCAGGACCAGATCAGCACGGAGGGGTGATTCTTATCGCGCTCCTGCATGGAGGTGGCACGGTCAATCAGCGTGGGCAGCCATGCGGGATCGTCGTTTGGAACCACCCATTCGGGTTGGGTGACATTGGGCCTTTGCCAAGAGCCGTGACTTTCGAGGTTGCATTCGTCAATCAGGTAGATGCCGTATTCATCGCAGAGCTTGTACCATAGGCCTTGGTTGGGATAATGGCTGGTGCGCACGGCGTTGATGTTGTTGCGCTTGAGCGCAGCAATGTCTGCAAGCATATGCTTTGGCGTGATTGCGCGCCCTGCTTCCATGCAAAACTCGTGCCGATTGGTGCCTCGGAAAAGGATACGCTTGCCGTTTAACTGCATCAACCCATTTTTGAACTCAAAGCGTCTAAAGCCGATGCGGGTTTGCGCCACCTCAAAAACTTGCCCATCCTTGCCCGTAAGTGTGAGGCGAAGGGTGTATAGGGCGGGTTGCTCTGCACTCCAAAGCGACGGGCTTGCAATGGCGCGTTCCAAGGTGGTTTGAGGCTTTGCCTCGGTGGAATAGCAATCCACCACCTTGCCATTGCTGTCCATCAGCTCGGACGTGAGCGTCACGGCTTCGTTTGGCAATAAAAGCGAAAGCTCGGCTTTGAGTGTGCCGTTTGCATAAGCGTCGTCAAGCACGGGCATTGCAAACAGGTCAAGCACATGCGCCTTGGGCTGTGCCGTAAGCTCCACATCGCGGAAAATGCCGGAGAAGCGCCAAAAATCCTGATCCTCGATATAAGATGCGCATGAAAAGCGGAACACCTCCACGGCAAGCTTGTTTTCGCCTTTGTGAAGCGCGGAGGTAATATCGAAATGCGAAGGGGTGAAGCTATCCTCCGCATAGCCAAGCAATGTGCCGTTTAACCAGCAAAAGAAAGCGGTTTCCACCCCGTGGAAGGTTAGCACCACGCGTGAACCGTCCCAGCCTTCAGGCACGTCAAAATAGCGCACATAGCTGCCAACGGGGTTGTATTCCGTGGGAATTTGGGGCGGCAGAAGCTGTTCGTGCCCATCCCAAGGGTATTGAAGGTTGACGTACTGCGGTTTGCCATAGCCCTCAAGCTGTATATGCGCGGGCACGTGAATTTCGTGCCAATCGGCGCAGGAAAAATCATCAGCTTCAAAACCGATGGGGCGCTCGCTTAAACGTTCGCTGTAACGGAACCTCCACAGACCGTTCAGACTGCGGCGGAGGCTGGTGGCTTCCGCCGCGGCTTCGGCGGCATTCAAATAGCAATCGTGATCCGAAACGGCGGGCAATCTTCCTACGGCGAAAACGGTGGGGTCTGTGAGGTAACCAAGGTCATAACGGATGTCTTGCATGGTATTTTCTCCCTTTATTTTGTGGTGATGAGAAGGACGGGGTCCAATATGCCCGCGCGACCATCGGCGGTGTTGTTTTGCACAATGACGCTGATGCGCTGCGAGCCGCATGCGTCGGGCGGGATCACGGCTTCCAGCCTATGATCATCGGGACTGCTTTGGGAACACAGCAATTGTGCATCCAAATAAACTTCGATGAAGCCGCGAACACGGGCAAAGACGAGGCGACGCTTTTCGCCCGCACGGCCAAGCTCCACAGGGGCTTGATAAAGACCATACAACCCATTACAACCATCCATTGCGGCTTGTGGGGTGCCTATAAAGCTTACGGATTCCATGCTGTTCATATCCCCAACACCAAGCGCCTGCGCGGGGTCTGGGCGCTCATGGGTCAGGGTGTGGCTCATGCGCCAGCCGTCAAGCACGTGAACATCGGAAGCTGGCAGGTCGGCAAGGGCGGGGCGCTCATGAATGGGCAGTGTAAGCGTTGCGGCATGCAGTCCGCGAGCGGAAGCGTGCAGTGTGAGCTGTGTTGCATTCGGTAGGGCAGATACAATCAACTGACAACGTCCGTGATACAGGCGGCAGGTATTGGATATGTCAGGGCCGTGATCATTGGGGTTACCGTTACCAACGCCAAGCAATTTGCCGCCTTCCACCTCAACAGTTAACAAGCTTTTGGCGGTGGGGCACTCACGCTCCTCGCTGTCTGCGGCAAACAGCGTGACGGCGGCGACGGAGTCTGTATCGGGGTACAGGCAGGGCATGGCGGATTGAAACAACAGCTTTACAGGCTTGCCGGCGGTTTCTCGCTTTGCGCTGATGATGCATTCGCCGTTTCGGTATCCCTTTGCAAGCAGTGTACCTGCTTCAAACGGTACCTGCCACTCCGCTGGCACGGCAGGACTGTTGGGTTGACTGCCCAGCGAGCGTCCATTGAGGAAAAGCTCGATTTGCTCAAGGTTGCTGTAAGCCATGATTCGTACACAGGTACCCGCAGGGTGGTTCCAGTGCGGAAAGAGGTGCAGACAAGGCTCCTTTTTCCAAAAGGCCTGATACAGATAATAAACATCCTTGGGAAAACCGCAGGTGTCCATGATTCCAAAATGGCTGGATACGCTAGGCCATTCATAGGGGGTAGGCTCGCCGCGGTAATCAAAGCCTGTCCAGATGAACATGCCCATGACATAGGGGCGGCTTAGCACGGCTTGATTGGCCTCGCGTGCGGTTTCGCCCCAAGCGGCGCAATCCTCATCATAATTGCCAAAGACCTGCGCGGCAGGGCTGGTCAGGCACTGGCCGCGCGTGGCAAAGGCGGATGCCAATTCAGAGGAAATCAAGGGCTGATGGGGATATTTTTGATGGAAAGCATCAAAATTGTTTGTATGATAGTTGATGCCTGTAATATCCAAGCAGTGGTTTGCACCCAAATCCTCAAAAATTCCGCCGTCAAGAGCGCCAAGCACGGGGCGGGTGTCGTCCAGCTTTTTCACCTCAGCCATCTGATGCAAGGCCAACCGCTTGCCGATGGGCGTGCCCTGCAAAGGCTCTTCATTAAAGAGCGAATACATCACCACACAGGGATGGTTGCGGTCACGCCGTACCATGCTTCGCAATAGCGCCAGCGCATCATCAGCGGTGGAAAAACAGCGGTTTTCATCCATGACCAGTATGCCCATTTCATCGCAAAGCTCAAGCAGCTCGGGCGGCGGAGGATTATGGGAACAGCGGTAGGCATTGGACCCCATTTGCTTGAGCAGGTTGAGGCGGTAGCGCCAAAGCTCCTTGGGAATGGCCGCGCCTATGCCTGCGTGATCCTGATGGTTGCAGGTGCCTAAGAGCTTCACGGGGCGGTCGTTAAGCCAAAAGCCGCTATCCGCGTCCACACGCAGGGTGCGAAAGCCGAATTGGGTTTGCGCAAGGTCCGTTCCTTGAGCAGAAACAACAGCGGCATGGAGCTTGTACAGGGCAGGCTCCTCAATATCCCAAAGCTGTGGGCTTGAAACGGTGAAATGCATGGAAAATGCACCCTGCTCATAGGCGCCTAGCGCAATGGGCAGCGCCTTGCTTGCGGGAGCGGAGGGTCCTTCTATTTGCAGGGTGAGCTCGCCTTTGGCAGGCGTGGGGGAAGCATTGCTGATGGTTGCTTCGCAGTCAACCCGCCACTTGCCTTCACTCATGCGCTGTGGCTTTACCCACAAGCCATCGTGTGCCACGTGAAGGCGCGGATGCTTTTGCAATGTGCAGTGACGGTTGATACCGCAGCCCTCATACCACCAGCCTTCCCAAACGGTTTTGTCCACCCGCACGGCGATTATGTTGGGGTTGGAACCAAAATGCGCGATGTCGGTGATGGAAAGCGAAAAGCCGTTGTAACAGCTTTCGTTGTGCAAAAGCTTTGTGCCATTGCAATAGAGGTCTGAAATGCCGGAAATGCCGTCGAAGCAAAGCTCGATTTCCTGCTGAGCGTCCTCTGGCTCCAGCAAAAAGGTGCGGCGGTACCAGCACACGCCCGATGGGTGATAGCCATGGCTGGGAATGCCTGTTAAGTCAAAGGGAACGGTGTGCTGCCAATCGTGTGCAAGGGTGACCTCCTCCCAAGCGCTATCGTCAAAGCACAGCGCAGCGGGGCCTTGCGCGCCGTTTCCCTTTGCAAAAGCATAGATGGTGCCGTGGTTGATTGTTTTGGGAAGCACGGTCTGCGGTTCGCACGTAAAGCGCCATTGCCGATCCAGTGAAAAACAAGTGGTTTGCATTTGAAATACGTCCTTTTGCGTGTGTTGGTGTGGCTTTAACCTTTGACAGAACCAGCGATACCTTCTGTGAAGCTTTTCTGCAGCAAGAAGAAGATGAGAACCGTGGGAAGCGTGCTGATGAGCACACCAAGCATCAATACGCCATAATCTGTTACATAACCCGCAACGAGATTTGCAGTGAGCATGGGCATGGTAATGCTATCGCCTGTTTGCATGATTACCTTGGGCCAAAGGTAGTTGTTCCATGCGTTCATAAAGGTGATGGTCATGGCGGCGGCGTAGGTAGAGCGCATGGTTGGGAAGAACATACGAATGAAAATTTGAAACTCGTTCAGCCCATCAATGCGTGCGGCTTCAATGATGTCGTGAGGGAAGGAGCGCGCGCTTTGGCGGAACATCATAATGAGAAATGGCGTGGAAATGCTAGGCAGAACGAAGGCCAGCGCGGTGTTGAGCAGCTTCATCTGGCTAAACATGCGAAACAGGGGGATCATGGTGGCCGCGAAGGGAACCATCATGGCTGTGAGCAATACGCTCATTAACCGATCTTTGCCCTTGGTATGGTAGATTTCAAAACCGTAGCCTGCCAGCGAACAAATCACCAGCGATAGCAACGTTTGAGAAATAGCATACACGAAAGAGTTCTTGAGTGCAAGCCATACATTTTGGCTTGCTATAAGGTTTTGGTAATTTTGGAGAAGATTGTTTCCAGGCAATAGAGAACCGCTTAGCACGGTCGCGCTGTTGTTTGTAGCGGAAACAGCCATCCAATATAACGGAAAAACCGAAAATATGGCGGCTAAGGTGAGGAAAAGATATTTGAAAAACGTGCTTGCACGTAATTTCATCGCTTGTCACCTACCTTCATTTGCACAAAGGCCAAAATGGCTACCATGATAAAAATGACATAAGACATGGCGGCGGCATAGCCAAATTTGGGTACGCCCTCAAAGGATGATTTATAAATATAGTGAGACATGGTGAGCGTCATGTAAGCGGGGCCGCCGCGCGTTAAATTGACAGATTCGTCAAACAGCTGTAAAGTTCCGTTGGTAGAAAGAATTGCAGTAAGCAAAATCACGGGCCGAAGCAGGGGCACGGTGATATTGGTGAATTGCTTAAAAGGCGAAGCACCATCTATGCGTGCGGCTTCGTAAACGGAGTAGTCTATGTTTTGAAGCCCGGAAAGGTAAAAAACCATGTTATAGCCAGTCCACCGCCAGATAAGCGCCACGACAATCACAATGCGCGCAGTGAGCGCGGAGCCGTTTATCCAGTTAATGCCTGTGTCGATAACGCCCATCCCCATGAGCACACCATTGATAAAACCGTCCACCGCAAACATGGAGCGGAAAATGAGCGAGTAGGAAACCAGCGAGGTGGCGCAGGGTAGAAAAATGGCGGTACGAAAAAGACCGCGGCAACGCAATTTGGGGTTGTTAAGCATGGTGGCAAGTACCAATGCCAGTATCAGCATGATGGGTACCTGAACCACCAGAAATAGAAAATTGTTCCGCAATGCTTGCTGAAAGATGTTATCCTTGAGCAGATAGCTATAATTTCGCAAGCCGCAATACGAAAGCCGCGCGCCCTGCCCTGACTGAAAAGACAGCAGCAGCGCTTGCAACATGGGCACAAAGCACATCCAAACAATGAGGATTGCCGCTGGCGCTAAAAAAAACCAACCAGTTAGATTTTGACGTTTGCCTAATGCCATCTTTTTGCGCTTTTTGGATACAGAGGTCATGGTTTGAGTGTTCACAAGGCGCCGCTCCCTTCAAAGCATCTGAGCATCAATTACAGAGGAGGAGAGGGCTCTCGTGAACCCTCTCCTGATGGATTGTTCGAAGTTAGATACCCATTGCAAACTCAACTGTTGATTGCGCATCTGAAAGGGCGGTTTCGGCGTTTGTGCCCCCAACAATCGCAGTCATAGCGTTGCCGACTGCGTCACGCGCTTCATAGTAATACACCCCGGTGTAGTTGCTGGGAATTTTTCCTGCAAAGTCGGTGATCTTGGAATAGATCGCGTCTCCGCCGAAGAACTCCTGAGGCTGTGCATAAACGGTGCTTGCGCCTGCGGGCAAATAGGTGGCAAGGGCGCCGCTGGCAGGCAGGATGGTTTCGTAAAAGCTGGTGCTGCCAGCGAAGGTTTTCGCAAGAAAATCATAAGCCAGGGCAGCGTTCTTGCAATTTGCACTTACAGCCCAGGAAGAGCCGCCGTTGTTGGAATAGTTGGTAGCTCCTTCGGTTTTTGCGAGCTTAGGCAGATTGGTCACAGCCCATTTGCCGCTTTGATCCTTAGCGGTCTGGATGGAAGCGAGGATCCAGCAACCGTTGATGGTACCGGTAACGGTGCTGTTGGTGAGGGTACCGATATACTCGTCCCAACCGTTGACTTCAACAAAAATACCTTCCTTAACCATGGTGGCGTAAATATCCATGACCTCCATCATGGCAGGGTTGTCCTTGATGTTGAGGGAGCCATCGGCATTAAAGAGGCTTGCGCCAGCGCTTTGAAGCATGATCATAATTTGGTCAGGCTCTCCTGCGGTGCCGCTAAGCATGGCCTTGCCAGTCTTTGCAAGCACGTCCTTGCCAATTTCAATAAAGCGGTTCCAGTCGATGTCGGTTAGGTCGGCAACGGTGTACCCTGCTTCTGCAAGCAAATCGGTGCGTACTGCATATACACAAGCGCCGTTGTCGAAGGGTACGCCATAGTTTTTACCATCCACAACAGAGTAAGCTACCTTTGCCGCACCAAATTGGGTAAAATCAATGCCGCTGGCGGTTAGGTCGGAGAACATGTCGGGATAGGTCATCACATTCTTTTGGAATGCATTATCTTGGCAAAGAAAGATATCGGGCAGGTTGCTGTAATCACTCGCCATACCAGCGGTGGTTAGCTTGGTTTGCAAATCGGGCCAAGGGGTTTCGACGATTTCCAGCTCAAAAGCGGGATCAACCTCAGCCTTATAGACCTTTGCCGCTTCTTCCATGGCGTAAAGGTTAAAAGCAGGGTCCCAGCACCATACGGTCAATTTGTGACCGCTTTCCTCTGCCAACGCAGGAATTGATACCAGCGAGAGAAGCAACACGAGTGCCAATAACACCGAAACGAGTTTTTTCATGGGAAGTCCTCCTTCAATTTTTAGACGCAAAAATAAGAACTTTGGGGATCCATTCTTGAGGAGCCTGCCGAAGTGCCTATTGTTCGTCGCCTTTTATGATATCATTTTACCATAGATGAAAAAGAAAAAATGCCTAATTTCGACCATGTTTTATGTAAAAACAGTCATTTGAGCATGGAAATAGAAACTTAGCGCCAACCTTGAAAAGGAGCAATCTGATAATTGCGAAGCTTTTGTTCGTAATTTTCGGGGCTTTTACGCCATTGCGTGGGCGTAAGACCCGTTACCTGATGAAAGTTTCGCTCAAATGAGGAGATGCTCGTGTATCCCACCTGTGAGGAGATGATTTCCATGTTGTATTCAGTTGTGCGAAGCAAATTGCAGGCCATTTCTACACGAACGATATTGATATATTCCAATGGGCTGATTTTCATAACGGCTTTGAACAGACGACGAAAATGTGTTTCGCTCATATGGCAGTGTTCAGCCAATGCGGAAATGCGAAGGGTGTCGCCATAGTGGGTTTCAATATCGTTTAGCGCGGCGCTGATGAGCAGGCTTTGTTTATGCCCAATCGGGGTTTCTGTATCGGTTAAATCCTCGCGGCACATGTCCTCACGTGCAATTTCAATCAGCAATGTGAGCAACAGACCCTTGACGCTGATTTGGTAAAAGCGCTGTTTGGAGCGCATTTCGCGAATAAGGGCAAGAATGGCGTCGTGAAGCGCAGGGTTATCAGCTGCATGAAGCACAATGGGGGCGCGATACACATGCTTGAGCAGCTTTTGCCCAAAACGGCGCTCTTCTTCAGGAAGACTGTTCACAAAGCCTTCCGTATCAATGAAGAGATATTCGTTGCGGCAACACATGAGGTGATCGCTCACCGTGGTGTGGCAAATATTTTGCGGAATAATGGAAAAGACGCCAGGCCCATAGGGAACGATTTGATTTTCAAGGGCAAGCATGCCAGTACCTTCATAGCAATAACCAATTTCAAGAATGTTGTGAAAATGCAGAAAAGCTAAGCCCATTTCTCCATAGGGACGAATCCAATGATCTCCAAGCAACGCCAGCACGGGTACATCCTGCGGAATCTCATAAAATCGATATTCAACCGTTTGCCGTGTTGCGCTCGCAGCCATCTTTTTTTAAGCCCCTGCCAGCGCACGCTTGCGGCTATGGCGTATGCGCTTTGCGCGCCGCTTGCCGCCGCCGCCGCGCCTAGGCGGCGTGCCGTTGCTCAAAAGCCATTCCACCGTATCTGCAATGGTGAGCTTTAAATCACGCGGTTGGTAGCGCAGCTCCATGGTGGCCTTGTCGTGGGAAAAACGGTCGTTGCCGGCAAGCGCGTGCAAGGAGTAGCTTGTATACAGCGGCCTGCGGCCAAAAAGCTTGGCAAAGAAGGAAAATATGGGCGCAAAAGCCTTGGCCAGCCACATGGGCAGTGTGGGCAGTGCTCGCCCGCCTGCGCAGTAACGCACCATGCGCAATACGTCTTTGATTTCGTAATGGCGGTTGGAGAGGATATAGCATTCGCCCCTGCGGCCAGTCAGCGCCGCTTCAATGCAGCCAAGCGCCACATCGCGCACATCCACCATATCATAACCGCCGTGTACACAAGCGGGCAGCTTGCCTGTAATGTAATCTCGAATCATTTGTACCAAGTGGTTGCCTGCACTGTCATAGGGGCCGATAATGCCCGACGGGTGCACCACCACGGCATCAAAGCCTTCCTTTGCGGCGTTTAACACCAGCTGGGTGGCTTCTGCTTTGGTTTTGGCATAGTTGCCGAGCACGCGATCGGCTGAAAAATCGTTCAGCTCGGAAAGCACACAGCTTTTATCATCATCGGGAATGGCGTGTACCGAGCTTACATGCACCATGCGTTTGATTTGGTTTGACATGCACATCGCCAGCACATTGCGGGTACCGTCCACATTAACGCGGTGTAGCAGCTCAAAGGGTTTGTCGCCAATGTCAATCAGCCCTGCGGTGTGGATGAGGATGGTTTGCGCGGGGTCGGTTTCTTCAAAAAGGGGTTCAAGGGTTTCGGGTTTTGTAACGTCGCCAAAAAAATAGCGAACGTTTTGATGATCCTTTACTTGCTCGCCAACCAGTGCCAGACCGCGTACCTCGCACGCCTTGCCTTCTAGCATGCGCACGATGGTTCCGCCCAAATGGCCTGCGGCACCGGTGATGATATAGGTTCTCATTACCATACACTTCCTTTTAATATCGTACAGCTATGTTGATTATCCTCACCATCTGTATTATAATCAAAGCGTACGAAAATGACAATCATCACTTGAGGCGTAAATGCACAGTTGCTGAACAACCGCTTGATGAAATGTTGATTTGAAAGGCAAATGGGCAAAATATTTTCAAGGTCAATCAGCGTGGTTTTGGAAAGGATGGTTTGATTCATGAAAACGGACGGAATGGATCATCGTGTGCGAGTGACGCAGGAGTTGATACGCAAGGCTTTCACAGAGCTGTTTACAAAAAAGCCCATTCAAAGCATATCCATTAAGGAGCTGTGCGAGCGTGCGGGCATCAATCGGGGCACGTTTTATGCACATTATCAGGATATTTACGACCTTCGCGACCAGATGCAGGAGGATATGTACCGCGATATTCAGCAAACCCTCAGCCCCTTGCTTGGCGAGGATGCGCATGCTTCGCAGATGGAAATTACGGTGGGCGTTTTTCAGTGGATGAAGGAAAACAGCGATTTGTGCGCCATGGTGCTGGGCGAGTATGGCGACAAGGCTTTTTTGTTGAAGGTCATCAATCTGGGGCGCATTGTGTGCAAGGATAATTACCTGAGAAGCTTTACAAATGCGTCGCCAGAGCGCATTGAGTGGTTTTATGCCTTTGCAAGCTCTGGCTGTATTGGGCTTTTGCGCAAATGGCTGTTGGAAAATATGGAAACGCCCGCGAGGGAAATCGCGGGCATGGCGGAGCAGTTGATTGTAAACGGCTTGGGCTATTTGCAGGGGTAAGGGTAAGGTGCTTACCTGCTTCGCCGCCCCGTTTGCACAGTAATGGCGTGCGCAGGGCACATTTCCTGACAGCAAAAGCAGGAAATACAGCCCTTGCGCCCAATAACCGCCTTGCGCTTCACAATTTGAATGATGTGCTTGGGGCAGGACTCTGCACAGCGCCCACAGCCGATACAGCTGGCTGTGATTACGCAGGGAAAGGTTGTTTTGCGCCCGCATAGGCGGTGAAACAGCCCGTTTGGCGTGAACAGCTTTTCACCCTTGGTAATGGAATCAGGCAACACAAAGGGCGGTGCGGCAGGTGTGAGCGGATCGCCCGCAAGCGCGGTTTCTGCGCTTAGCAGGCCAAGGGTACGCGACAGGCGCACGGTAGGCACCGCAATGGGTCGAAGCCCCATGAGCAAAGCGGCTTGCTCGTCCAAAGCATAGATGTCACACGAGGCAAGCGTTACCCCCATGCGGCGGATGGAGCCGCCGCTGGGGCCGTTGCCCTCCATGCAATCCACGGCATCGAGCAGGGTGAGGGTAGGCGCAACGGCTTGCGAAAGCTTTAAGAGCATTTCGGAAAAGGAGTCGATGGTAGGTTTGATGCAATGCAGCTCGGGCTTGCGTAAACCGGGGATACAGCCAAAGAGGTTCTTGACCCCTGCCGTCATGACTGTAAGCCCATGCGTTTTGAGCTTTGCGCAATTGATAATGAAATCTGCCTGCGCAATGGGCTGAATGAGCGTGAAGCCGCCGCGCTCAAAAAAGGAAGTGTCCTCGTTGAGGGTGACGAGCTTTTCAAGCTCCAAAAGGCCGCAGGCGGCATAGAGCTTGCGCAGTGCGGGCGCGGTGTAGAGGCCGCCAGGGCTGTCTGCCAAGGTAATTTTTTGCACGCCCTGCGCATGGAGATAGCGGGCAACCGCCAGCAGCAACGCGGGATGTGTGGTAACGGCCAAGGACGGATCTCTTGCGGCGAGCAGGTTGGGTTTCAAAAGCACGCGTGTAGCGGGCGTAAGAAATTGCGCCGCGTGAAGCGCTTCAAAATGTGCGGCAACGGCGCGGTCGAGCGCCTCGGCTGAATAATCAGAGGTTGCTTGAACCGATACGGTGGACATGAGGCAACATCTCCCTATTTTTGATAAGTGTTACGCATGATCGCTTTGTAAAATCCCATCCAATTGAAGCATGGCGCTCTCTGCACTGCCCTCCTGCGAAACGCGGCCGCTTTTGAGCTCGTATTCCAGCTGGAGCAAATAATCATAGGCTTTTCGAAGCTGTGCCTTGTTAAATTGGCGTGCCTGCTGCTGTGTGCGCGAAACCGCAAAGGGGGGAATGCCAAGCAGGGCGGCTTGCGATTCTGCGGGAGAACGCTCCTCCATGAGACAGCGCATATGGTAGAGAATGCGGTATTGCCGAAGAAGCATGGCCAAAATGCCAATGCGGTCTTCACCTGAACGGAGCATATCGCGCAAAAGGCCAAAAGCCTCGTTGTTTTTGCCCGCTACCTGCGCATCCACCATTTGAAATACCGTACATTCGGCGGAACGGGTGCAAACTGCGTCGATATCCTCGGGGGTGACGGTTTCGCGCTCGCCTAAATAGCTGGCGAGCTTGTCCATTTCCTGCTTGAGCAGGGCGGCATCCCTGCCTACGGTGAAGGTGAGCTTCGAGGCGACCATGGCATCCATCTGCTTACCCGTGCGCCGCATGGTTTTTTGCGCCCAGCTGATGCATTCTGAATCGCTCATGGGTGAAAAATCAACAATGGCTTTTTTCTTTTTTAGCAGGGTATAGAGCTTCTTGCGGCCATCTGCCTTGCCCTTGACATAAAACACAAGGCAGGTGGAGGGGGGGATGCGGGCAATGTATTCCGTGAACGCGGCGGCCTTGTTTTCATCCTCAGCCTTGCGCCCCGCTATGAGCAGGGTACATTCGCGCACAATCACCACACGCTTTTCACCCATGAAGGGGAGCGTTTCTGCGGCGGCAATCAGCGTGCCTGCATCAGGGTCGGTTAAATCGGTCAGGTTCATTTCCTCAAGCCCCTGCGGCAATACCTTGGCGCAAAGCTGTACAAGCCCCTGCTGCTTGATGTATTCCTCCGTGCCTTCAAACAGGTAGCAGTCGGAAAGACTGCCTGTTTTGATGGATGCAAAAAAATCGTTGTGGTTCATTGAGGGCTCCTCACTTTGTAGGGGGTTACGCAGAGCTGACCCCCTTGAATGGTGATGGTGATATCGCCTGTGGCATTGGTGCGGCAAAGCGTGATGCCATGCGCATTCAGGCGGTCGAGCGTTTTTGGGCTCGGGAGTGCCTTGGCACCTGCCGAACAGCTTACAAGCGCAATGCGGGGACGGACAAAATCCAAAAAATCATCGCCGGTGCTTTTTGCACTGCCGTGATGCGCAACCTTGAGCACGTCACAGGGTACAGCGGCGTAGCTTTCGTAAACACCGTTCAAGTCGCTTGTGCTAAGCAGGGTATAGCCTTTCAAATCAAGGGACAGCACCAATGGCAGGTCGTTTGCATCCTGAAAGCGGCGAATGGTTTCACGCTTTGGCCAAAGCACATGGACCGTAGCTTCATTGTAGCGCAGTTCGTCGCCTGCCGCAAGCTCTTTCATGGGAATTCCAGCCTTGCCAAGCGCGGCGGTGACGCTCAAAAAAGAAGGATGCAGAATTTGCAATTCGGCGTTTATGGGCAAATACACCTGCCGAATGCCAATGCCTTGCTCCAGCAGATGGTGTACCCCCGCCGCGTGGTCGGGGTGTAAATGCGTCAGGTAGAGCGCATCCAAGTCGCGCCCCTCGCTTAGCAGATAATCCGCAACCGCTACGCCGTCACTGCCCACATCAATGGCGATGGTTTGGTCACCGTCAAACAAAAGCGCCGCATCCTCCTGACCCACCGCAAGCTGAATATAGCGAAGCTTTTGAGGGCGTGCGGCATAGGCTCCCCCTGCCATCAGCACGGCTATGAGCAAAGCGGCGCAGGCTCTGCGGAGCGTTTGGCCGCGCAGAAAGCGAGAAAAAATCAAAATACAAAGCACAGCGCCCAGCACCACAAGCATGGGGGCGGAGGGTACGCGGATGGAGGCGTAGGGCAATGCGGCCAACAGGGAAACAGCGGCCTGCAGTCCGTTGCCCATCCCTTTGGCAAGCGCGCCTATGGCCATACCAAGCAGGGGAATGGGGGCAAACAGCAACGCCAGAAAATACAGCGGAATCAACAGCCCCACATATGGGATCAGCAGAAGGTTGATGAACACACCATAGAGCGGCAAACGGTGGAAGGTAATGGCGGTGGGCAGCAGCACGCCAATCTGGGCGGCTAAGGATAGGCAGAAAGCATCCCTTGGCCTGCCCAAATGGCGCATGAGCGCATCCCCAAACCGACGAAGCCCTGACCGGTGTGCGCGAGCCTCGCGTTGCTTTGGCGGAAAAGCACGGTCAATGGCATCAACAAATACGGGCATGAGCAGCGCAATGCTTGTGACCGCTGAAAAGCTAAGCACAAAGCCCGCCGAATAGGCTTGCAGAGGATCGTCAAGGAGCACAATCAGCATGGCGGCGGCAATGGTTGTGAGCGGATCAGGCATGCGCCCCACCCGTGAGGCAAGCAGGGAAAAAAGAAGCATGACCGTGGCGCGGATGGAGGAGGCAGAAAAGCCTGTGAGTGCGCAGTAGCCCATTAAAAACAAACCGACAATGGGTATTTGAGCGCTTTTGCGAAGCTTGACAGCGTTTAACAGCACCATGAGCAAGCTGCCCAACAGCCCCACATGCATGCCAGATACGGACATGATATGCGCAATGCCGAGGGTTTGAAAGGCCTTGATTTCCTCATCGGCTAGCCCCTCGCGGTTGTTGAGGAGCATGGCCATGGCAAGCGGCGCACCCGAGCCCATGGTTTTGCTAAGCATAGCCCCCAATGCGGATTGTATGCGGAACGCACCGTTTTTCCACGACGCGGTTTGGGGCGTGTTTTCAAACTGAAGCTTTTTGGAGGTGGTAATGCCAAAGGTCATACCGTTTTGAAGCATCCAAAGCCGAAAATCGGAGTGCGGAGCGCCGCTTTTGCCTTCGGGCAGGTAAACGCGCCCCGTAAATCGGAGCTGTGCGCCATCGTAAAGCATGGGCGGCGCATCCTTCCAATAGACGGAGCAATAGGCTTTTCCTTTCTGCCTTTGCCCATTTAAGGAAACCTCCGTCAAGGTAAAGCCAATGCGATCTGCGGCGCGCGGCTTGGCTTGACCGTACACATAGCCTGTGATTTCATACTCGCCAGGCAGGGGCTGTGTGGGTGACAGGCTTGCCTGCGCCCTTAACACACCCAGCGCAAACACACACAGGAGCAACGCATAAGCCGCACGCTTGCCCAGCAGGCGAAGCAATAGAAAAAGCGCCGCGCCAAAAAGGCACAGCACCCAAAGCCACAAGCCAGCATCCAAATTGACCGCAAAAATACAACCCGCTAAAAATGCGAGCGATGCCAATAAAATGACATGATTATGTTCGCAAGGGCATGGAAGCGGACGGCTTGGCATAAGCGCGTTCTTCTTTCTTTTACAAATCAATCAATCAGGCGGACGTGATCAGGCATACGGCATGCGCGGTTATGCCAAGCCCTTGCCCCTCAAAGCCTAGCTCCTCGGTGGTGGTTGCCTTCACGCTTACCTGTGACAGCGGTACCGTAAGCACAGCCGCAAGCCTTGCGCGCATGTCGTCGATGTAGGGGCGCAGCTTTGGGCGCTGTGCAACAATGGTTACATCCGCATTGCAAAGCGAAAAGCCGTTTTCCTTCAAGCACGCCATGACCGCCTTGAGCAAAACAAGGGAATCTGCGCCGCGATAGCGCTCGTCCGTATCGGGAAAAAGCTTGCCGATATCGCCTAGTGCCGCCGCGCCCAAGAGCGCATCCATGAGGGCATGGGTGGCGACATCCGCATCGCTATGGCCTAACAAACCAAGAGAATGGGGAACCTCCACACCGCACAAAATCAGCTTGCGGCCCTCCACAAGCTTGTGTACGTCCATACCATGTCCAATGCGAATCATCCGTTTGCCTCCTGAGCGCTTCGCCGCGCCAAAATGGCTTCGGCAAGAGCCAAGTCAATGGGCGTGGTGAGCTTTAGGTTTTCGCGGTCGCCCTGTGCCAAAAACACAGGCATGCCCGCATGCTCAAGCAATGCCGCGTCATCGGTGGCGCGGTACCCATCCTGCGCGGCTTTTTCATGCGCCGCAAGGAGGGATTTTACCAAAAAGCCCTGAGGGGTTTGCATGGCGTAAAGCTCGTTGCGATCGAGCGTTTCAAGCACTTCACCGCTTGATCTGGCTCGCTTGATGGTATCGGTTACAGACACGGCGGCTATGCCTGAACCGTGAACAGCAACGGATTCCAGCACGCGCGTAATGACGGCTTCACTCACCATAGCGCGTGCGCCATCGTGTACAAGCACAATTTCGGCATCGCTTGGCAAGGCGGCCAGCCCGTTTGCAACGGAGGCCTGCCGATCCTCCCCGCCTGTGACCACCGCAAGCACAAAGCGAGAGAGGCCAAAGCGGGAAAGGATTCCTTGCATATCCTCCGTTTCGCCCTTGCCGGCAACCACCACAGCGCCTGCACACAGCGCCGAAAAGGGCGCAATCGCGCGAACAATGGCAGGTATGCCGCGCAATGGCAGAAAAACCTTGTTAATGCCCGCATCCATGCGGCAGCCGGTGCCGCCGCCTAAAACCAAAGCATAGCTTTTCATGGTAGGGTTTTCCCCCTTCAAGTGTTTGCAAGCACTTATTCTTGGCCGCGCTCCGCCTTGGTTTGCGCATCCTCGTCAAGCACCTCATACATGTCCTGCGCGTTTTCCTTGCGCACAACTTCTTTGACGCTTACAATGCGATATTTGCCCAAGCGGTTGCCAAAGCGAATTTCAAGCAAATCGCCCTCTTTGACATCCGCCGCAGGCTTGGCAACTCTGCCGTTGAGCGATACGCGGCCGCCGGAGCAGGCATCGTTGGCAACAGTGCGGCGCTTGATGATGCGGGACACCTTTAAAAATTTGTCTAAACGCATGGGGATACACTCCTTTGATACATTGGAAAAAAGAAACGTCCGCATCAAAAGACGCGAACGTTTTCACCGCTATTGGAAACAGCGGTACGTAACCAAGAAAGTCTTACTTGTTAACGCAATCCTTCAGAGCCTTACCAGCTTTGAAAATGGGCGCTTTAGAAGCATCAATCTTGATCTGCTCGCCAGTGCGGGGGTTGCGAGCCATGCGGGCGGGACGATTGCGAACTTCGAAGGAACCGAAGCCAACAACCTGAACCTTTTCATCGGAAGCCAGCGCTTCACTGATGACTTCTGTCACGGCGGCAAGAGCCTTTTCGGCATCTTTCTTGGAAAAACCAGTCTTCTTAACGATAGCGGCAGTCAATTCAGCTTTGTTCATAAAATAAGTACCTCCTTATGATTTAGCCATGCGAATCATGGCATTTTCCAGGGACTCCTGTCAGAAAGCGTGAGATTGAAAAGGTTTCTTTCTCAAACCCTTTCCCCACCTTGCTTTCCTAGGCACCAGTATACATCCATTTCAGATAAAGTCAAGTCCTCTATGCATTTTCCTGACTTTTTTATCTCGTTTTCCATGAAACGGAAGCGTTCAATGAATTTATTTGTGGCTGAAAATAAAGAAATATCGGGGTTTTTGTCACAAAGTCTGCAAACATTGACAACGGAGAACAAAAGGTCGCCAAGCTCTTCCTCGGGGTTTTCACCTGCGTGAAGGTTTTGCACCACTTCCTCCGCTTCCTCGTATACCTTTTGAAGCGCGTCGGCGGGGGAGGCAAAGTCAAAGCCGACCTTGGCGGCCTTGTGCTGTACCTTGCTGGCACGCATGAGGGCGGAAAGCCCTGTGGAAACGTCGTCCATGGCTTGCGCATTTGAAGTAATGCCACGCTGCTTGCGTTTGATTGCCTCCCAATTGGTGAGCACATCCGCGGCGGTATCCGCCTTGGCAGTGCCAAAGATATGGGTGTGGCGCTCGATCATTTTTTGGCAAATGGCGGTGGTTACATCCGCAATGTCAAAGTTTCCGTGCTGGCGGGCGATTTCCGCATGAAAAACCACTTGGAGCAGTACGTCCCCAAGCTCGTCGTACATATGGTCAAAATCACCGTCGCGAACCGCTTGAACATATTCGTAGCTCTCTTCCAGCAAATGGGTAAGCAGGCTTTCGTGCGTTTGCTCCTTATCCCACGGGCAGCCATCGGGGGCGCGCAGGCGCTTCATAACATGTACAAGGTCATCCATGTCAAAGCGCGTGCGCTTTTCAAGCGGTACCGCAGGCACGTACACGGCGGTGAGATGGTCGTATGCTTTTTGCCTGTCCAGCTCAAACAAGGGGATTTCGGCGAAGGAAAGCTCGCCCGTGCTTTCGTTTCCTGTGAAAAAAAACAGAGGAAGCTCGTCTGGCAGAAGGTTCATAAGCATCAATTTACAATCGCTTGCACACTCGCGGCTGTGTAATTCGCAAAGCAGGAGCGGTTCTTCAGGCGATATGCGAGCGCTTAAAAACTCCGCCGCCGCAAAGAGCCTAAGAGAGGGACTTTGAAGCGAAAGCATGGCAAGGCAGCGCTCCGCATGGCTTACCCCAGGGCAAATGCAAACCTCCGCATTGCGAGGCTTGAGGCGCTGTAGGGTGATGACGGTGTTATCAAAGGCAAAGTCGCTTACGGCATAGCATAGGGGCGCTTGCTCGCAAAGCGCCAACAGCTTGACCGCCGCCGCACGGTTAAACACATCAAAGTCTTCACATTCGTCATAGAGTGAATCCAGCGTTTCAAACGCAATTCCTTCCCTTTGCAAAAAGGCGGCCAAGGGATGGCGCTGTGTGCGAAGCACCACGCGCTTTGCACTGGTTAATTCACGCATTGCGCCGCGTGTTACATAGGCCTCGGAGCCTGTACCCAGAGAAACCACCGTAAGCTTGTTCATAGAAATAAAGCCTCCTTCTTTTGGAACACTAGCGCGTGCTGTTGGCGGAACGTTTTTGAAACCTGCGCATGAACGGCGCTAAATCACTCTTTGTAATGGCACCTGTAAGAATGGCGAACGTGCCATAGCTGACAATGCCGATAAAAATGAGCAAAACCGTAAAGAAACGGCCAGAGGGCAGCCATTTTGAGGCAAAGTAGAGCACAAGCCCCATCAAAGCGGCAGCCAATGCAGGCTTGCCAAAAATGTGGAAAAACCGAAGCTTCATGCCCGTGTATTTTCGCACATAGTAAAGGTTGGGCAGCATGCTGATGGAATAGCACATAATGGAAGCCATGGGCGCACCATAAATATTGATGTCCGGAATGGCAATCAGCGTAAAATTGAGGAATATTTTGACCGCTACCCCTGCCATGAGCGTGTACATGGGGATGCGCTGTTTGCGAAGCCCCTGCAAAATACCGCTGGTGCTTTGCACCACGGTAAAGAGCACAATGGTCAGGGCGGACATGCTGAGCAATTCCGCTGTGGTGGTTAAAGCCTCGGGCGTGTTAAAGCGATAGATGAGGCTTAAAATTTGGCGGCTCAACAGGCACATGCCCACGGTGCAGGGCAAGCTCACCACAAATGAAAGCCTAAGCCCCATGGAGCTTTGCCTGCGCATGGCTTGACCGTCCCCCCTGGCCATGGAGGAGGAAATGGAGGGTACAAGGCTCATGGCTATGGCGGCGGCAAGGGCGCTGGGCACATTGATCAGCGTAATCACATAACCAGAGTAGCGCCCGTAAAGCCCAAGCGCATCCGCCTGCGGAATGCCTGCGTCAATCAAGCGGTTAAGCAGCAGGCCGCTGTCTATAAAGGAGGCCAAGGGCACAATACAAGCGCTTAGCATGATGGGAATGCTCAATGAAAACAGCCGCTTTGAAAGTACCTTGGTGCTTAAAGCGGGTTCGTTTTCATTCTGCGGCAGGCGATCAAAGGCGGATTTTTGGCGGCGATAGTTAAAAAACATGAACAGCAATGCCGCGCCCTCGGCCATGGAGGTGCCAAGGAGCACGCCCGCCGCCGCATAGGAAATGGAAATTTTACTGCCCAAATACGCCAGCGGCAATGCGATAAAAACCTTGCCCACCTGTTCTATGAGCTGTGAAATGGCGGTGGGCACCATGTTTTGCTGCCCCTGCATAAAGCCGCGGTAGGCGGAAATGGAGCAAGCAAGCAGCAGTGCAGGCGCAATCGCAATAAAACCAGGCTGTGTGGCTAAATCGCCGGAACGCTGTGCCAGCGTGGGGCTAAGCACAATCATCAGGATCATGGAAAGACTGCCTACCGCCGAGAGAAAGCAAAGGGCAATGCGGAATACATGCCGCGCGTTGCGCGGATCGTCCTTGGCTAAGCTAAAGCTGACCATGCGGCTGATGGCCACGGGCAAGCCTGCGGAGGAAAGGGACAGGAGTAAATTGTAGGTGGGAAAAACAAGCTGGTAGGTGCCCATTCCGCGGTCACCAATCAGCCAAGTCAGCGGAATGAGGAACAGCGCGCCAACCACCTTGCATATGATACCGACAACGCTTAAAACGGTCATTCCGCCAACAATGGACTTTTGCGAATCGCTCAAGAAAAGGCCTCCGAATCTGGCTGAATTCGCGCGAGAAATTGCCCAAAATAGGAAAAAAACCGCGACATGCACATTATAAGCGCATTGCCGCGATTTCGCAAGCCGAGTTCTGTTACTGCTCCATTTGCCGCCCGACGATGCTGGCCGTGGTTTCCGCAACCTTCATTTCCGCATCGCCCATTTTTGCGCCCAGCTCCTTGCTTAAAAGAAGCACCGCGCCAATGGCCTCGCCATCCGCAATGATGGGGGATACAACTTCGGCAGTATAGCCCGTGATATCCTCCTCGCTGGTAACGGCAACCATTTTACCCCCGCCCGCGCGGTGAATGGCAACGGTTTGGCGGTTGGCAATGGCGGCTTCCAGGTCGTGGCTGATGGGTTTGTCCGACAGCTCCTTTTTGCTGACACCGCTGGCCGCCACCACCTGATCGCGGTCTACGATGCAGGTAATATGCCCCATGGCGCGGAATATAGAATCCGTGTAATCTTTTGCGAAGGCTGACATTTCCCCAATGGGAGAGTACTTTTTGAGGATGACCTCGCCATCTCGATCGGTATAAATTTCCAGCGGATCACCCTCTCGAATCCGTAGCGTCCGCCTGATCTCCTTGGGAATGACCACACGCCCAAGCTCGTCGATTCTGCGCACAATTCCTGTTGCCCGCATGCTACCAGCCTCCTTGACGGCTTGCGTAACGCTTTTGCGTTTTGCTCTGCCGTTTGTCTTTGCATCCCTAGTATGGAATTTTGAGGTGTGATTATGCTAGGGAAAGATTTGGGAAGTGAGCAAGCCAGCAAAAGCGATGGTGCAAAGGGTATGAACGCAAAGGAATGGTCATACGCTTGAAGGATTCATTCAAAAAAACGGTTTGGAGGGCTGGCATGCGGCATTCATCACTATGGCACCGCATATTTGCGGGCGTACTCATGGGCATTGGCTGTATTCTGCCAGGCGTGAGCGGCGGCGTGATGGCTGTTTGCTTCGGGCTTTATTTTCCCATGCTGGATGCGGTGCTTGGATTCTTCAAAAGCCCCAAGCAAAGCTGTTTGTTTTTGTGGCCGCTGGGCGTGGGCGGCGCAGTGGGTTTATGGTTGGGGGCCAAAGGCTTGGCTGTGGTCATGGAGCGCTTTGAAATTCCCATGCTATTTTTGTTCATTGGCTTTATTTTGGGCGGCATTCCAGACCTTTTGCGCGAGGCCAATCAGGGCAAGCCCTTTCGCTTGCGCAATCTGCTGTTTGTAGCCGCGGGCATAGCGTTTGCGCTTCCGCTGTTATGGCTGCCCAAAAGCCGCGCGGCGGTGGAAACCTTATCTGCGGCGCAAGCGCTGTTAACGGGCGGCATTGAGGGCGTGGGCACCATTGTGCCGGGGCTTTCCGCATCGTTTCTATTGATCTTTTTGGGCTGGTATCAGGCTTATTTAACTGCGCTTGCCACGTTTAAGCTTGCAAGCTTGGTGCCGATAGCGCTGGGCTTCTGTGTGTCTGCCTTTGTTTCCATGAAGGGGGTCAAGTGGCTTTTTGATCGGCATCGCGCCGCGGCTTACGGCGGTGTGCTGGGCTTTTTGCTGGTTTCCATTGCCTTGGTGTTTCCAGGGCTTGAAGCGGGACGGGGATTGTGGATTGATTTGCTGATGCTTGTGCTTGGGCTTCTTGGGGCGCTGTGGATGAGCAAAAACTTGTAAAAACTGTAGCATTATGCTATGATGGCATTGAAAAATGGACGATGATTTACAAAAAAGCAGGGATACAAAAGAGATGCTTTTCTTCTGCACCAAAATGATCCAAAACGCGAATGAAGGTGACATCGCTTGATTTACGCTCGCAAAAAAGAAAAACAGTTCCAAACCCTTTTTACACATAGCATGCATGTGTCCCAATTGGCGGCGGAGGGCTGTACAAGGCTCCATGCGCTGATGCGGCTTTGCGGCTTGCTGCATGATTTGGGCAAGGCGACAAAGGCTTTTCAGCACTATCTGCTGATGGACGGCCAGTGTGAGAAGGTGGAGCATGCCATCTATGGTGCGGCTTATGCCAAAAAACGCTGGCATGGCACAGATGCTTATCGCATGCTGACGGCAGAGCTGGTTTACAATGCGGTTGCAGGGCATCATGCGCGCCTGCCGGATGCTCTGAATCCGGCAGGTGATCCATATTTGCGTCCGGATATGCCGCTTGACGATTTGCCGGAGGCGTTGGAAAACTTTTTTGGTTCCGTTGCGGCGGAAGCTGAGCTGGATGCGCAATTTGACTTGGCAGTTGAGGAAGTGCGGACAATGTGCACTGAGATTCAACAGGCCTGTGCAGATTTGCCGTCCAAACAGCAGAATGCGGCGCGCATGAACCTGATGGGGCTTTTACAGCGCGAGGTACACAGCCGATTGATTGATGCGGATCGTTGGGATGCATACTGCTTCGAAGCTGGAATAGAGCCAGCAAGCACAGCGGTAAAGCCTTGGAAAGCATGGCAGGAACGCTTAGAAAAGCAGCTGGACAGCTTTGCCATGGATTCGGCGATTGCAAAGGAACGCGCAAAGGTAGCCGATGAATGCTTACAAGCCGCAAGGCAAGGGGATGCGGGGGTCTATCGCTTATGCGTGCCGACGGGCGGGGGTAAAACACTTTCGGTTATGCGGTTTGCACTGGAAATGGCACAACGGAATCAAAAACAACGCATTGTATATGCCGCGCCCTTTAAGGCGATTCTGGAGCAAACGGCAGATGTCTTGCGCGGTGTGTTTCAAGATTCTTCGCTTATTTTGGAGCACCATAGCGATGTGATTGTGGACACAGAGGAGGATAACGCGCGTTATGCCTTACTCACACAGCGCTGGGATACGCCGCTGATTTTAACCACCATGGTGCAGCTGCTCAACACGCTCTTTTTGGGGCGCGGCGCGTCTGCTAGGCGTTTTGGGGCGCTTCGCGGAGCTGTGCTGATTTTGGATGAGGTGCAGAGCATACCCATGCACTGTTGGTACCCGCTCAACTTGGCTCTGCGTTATCTGGCGAGCTGTGCGGATTGTACCGTGGTGCTTTGCACTGCCACCCAACCGCTTTTGGAAAAAGCGGAGCGCTTTCCGCTTTGCAAACCCAAGCATATGATTGCGGATGAAAGCGCACTGTATGAAGCTTTTTGCCGCGTGCGGGTGGTGGATCGGACCCAGCATGAAATGGAACCTGCGGTGCTGGCGCGGGAGGTTTCACAGGCTACGCTCCAGTGCTCAAGCGCCTTATGCATCGTAAACACCAAAGCAACGGCATTGGCGCTCTATCGGGCGTTTCAAAGTGTCCTTGCGCCAGCGGTTCCACTGTATTGCCTGACCACGGCACTGTGCCCTGCGCATCGCTTGCAAATGCTGCGCGAGATACGCGCACTGCTACAGCAGCACAAGCCTGTGGTATGCGTTGCTACGCAGCTGGTGGAGGCGGGTGTTGACATAAGCTTTGGCATGGTGACGCGTTCGCTTTGCAGTTTGGCCAGCATTGCACAGGCGGCAGGGCGATGCAATCGCCATGGCGAAATGCCTATGGCGGAATTGTGGCTGGTGCGTATGGCGGGCGAAAGCTTACTTTATTTGCAGGACATTGCAGATGAGCAAAAGCGAACGCAAGCGGTTTTGGATGCGGTTAAAAGGCAACCAGAACGGTTCCGTAATGATTTGCTTTCACCTGAAGCCATGGCGCTTTACTTTACCAAAACCATGCTGGAATGCGAACCCAAGATGAGCGGGCTGCTAAAGGGCGGCGGCACGCTGCTTGAGCTGTTGAGCTTTAATGATACTGCACGTATCGAATATAAGCGTTTGCATGGGCAAAACTGTCCTACCATACTGGCACAAGCCTTTCGCACAGCGGGGAATGAATTCTGTGCCCTGCAAAGCGATACCATTTCAGTGCTTACACCCTATGGCAAGGGGGAAGCCCGCATTGAAGCACTTGCACAAGCTACAGACCTTGCGGCGGTTGCGAGGCTTACGCGCCAAGCACAGCCCTATGCAGTGGGGATCTACCCCTATCAGCTTCAAAAGCTGAATGAATACCATGCGTTGCGTGAATTGCCCTATGGCTTGGCTGTGGACAAGCCATGGTACGATGGACAGGTGGGGTTAACGAATCACCAACAGCAAATGGAGCTCTATGCTCTGTGAACAAGGAGGAACGATATGGACAACCGAATCTGTTTCCAGCTCTCGGGACGTTTCGCACTCTTTAGTGATCCCATCACGCGTGTGGGCGGTGAAAAGTGCAGCTATCTTGTACCGACCTATGAGGCGCTCAAGGGGGTATGCGAAAGTATTTATTGGAAACCCACATTGATTTGGGAAATTGAGCGCGTGCGTGTGATGAACCCCATATTGAGCCAAAGCAAGGGGGTGCGCCCCATTGCTTTTGGCGCAGACGCCGCGACGCTTGCCATCTACACCTATCTCAAGGATGTTTGCTATCAGGTGGAAGCACATTTTAAATGGAACGAGCTTCGCCCTGATTTGGCGGAGGATCGCAACGAAAACAAGCATTTTTTCATTGCCAAGCGCAGCTTGGAAAAGGGCGGACGGCGGGATGTTTTCCTTGGCACCAGAGAGTGTCAGGGCTATGTGGAGCCCTGTGTATTTGGGGAAGGAACGGGTGAATTTGATCAAAGTGCAGAAATGAGCTTTGGTTTACAATTTCATGGCTTTGATTATGGAGATGAGGGCGAAGGGGGCAAGCTGGTTGCGCATTTCTGGAACCCCAAAATGGTGAATGGCGTGATTGATTTCTGCTTGCCCAAGGACTGCCCTGTGCAAAGAACCGTAAAGAAACAACCGATGAAGTCCTTCTGCTTGGGTGAAACGGTTCGCTCGGTGGAGGAGGAAGGCCGTGAGGTAGGCTTATGAGCTGGATGCAGAAGCTATACGATGTGTATGTGGCGGCTGAAAACGATGGTTTGGTGGGCAAACAGGTAGATGAGGATGAAATATTGCTGCCCATTTATCATATGACGGTGCAGGCAGGGCTGGAAGTGACCATTTCGCCTGAAGGTGATTTTTTGCGTGCGGATGTCATTGAAAACAAGGCAGACCGTACCACCATCATTCCCTGCACGGAAGCGGCGGCATCGCGAACCAGCAATCCGATTGGAATGCCGCTCAGCGATAAACTCCTGTATATTGCGGGGGATTGCGGGCGTTACTTTCCGCCAATGAAAAAAAAGGAAGGCTATCCGTCTTATCATGAAAAATATACAGATGAATTGCGGCAGTGGTGTGAATCGGGCTTAGCGCATGAGGATGTGCAGAGCTGGTACCGCTATGTGCAAAAAGGCTGTTTGATGAACGACTTAATTGCATATGGTGTGTTGGCTGTAGATGAAAATGGCTTGATACCCCTCGAAATCAAAGGCAAGGAAAAACCGCCGATTTATCGAACGGTTTCAGGGGACCTGCTCGGCACCTTTGTACGCATTCGCGTCAGCCACGATGGAGAAGCTCGACTGTGGATGAATTCAGCTGTGCATCGAAGCTTTATTGCGTATCAGGAAAGCATGCCATCAAAAAATGACATATGCTATGTTTCGGGGCAATACGTGCCTATTTCTACCAACAGCCCCAAATTCATACGATGTCCCGGCGATGGCGCAAAGCTGATATCGAGCAACGAAAAATCCTTTCTTGTGTTTCGCGGTCGTTTTGCTTGCGCAAAGGAGGCGCTGTCGCTTGGACGCGAGATGAACGAAAAAGCGCACAATGCCCTGAAATGGCTCATACTGCGGCAGGGCTGGTACAATGACGGCCAAGTGATTCTCACCTTTGCCGATGGCGGAAAATGGCTCCCCTCACCAGCGGAGGACGTGGTAGCGATGAATCCGAACCATTTGGAAGAATTAGGAATGAACTTTGACGAACCATTTACAACGGAGGACGCATTGGCTAAAAAGATGCGGCAAGCCTTCAGTGGTTATGGCTGCCGAATTTCTGCGAACGATGCCGCTGTGGTGATTGGACTGGATTCAACCATTCACATGAAAGGGCGGCTATCCATCTTCTACTACCGTGAAATGCGCGCAGAGGATATGCTACAGCGCGTGTGCCGTTGGCACAGCAGCTGTGCTTGGCGGCACAATTACCGCTATGTGAAAAATGGCGTTGACGAAAAAGGGAAACAGCGCTTCAAACGGATCACCTTCACAGGTGCGCCGGCACCCATAGATATTGTCAAGGCGGCTTATGGGGAAAACGTGAGCGACAAACTGCTCAAAAACGGTGTGGAGCGTTTGCTCTCTTGCATTGTGGATGGCGCCGCTCTTCCCATTGATTTAATGAAAAATGCGGCCAGACGAGCGGCTCAACGAGGACAGCTGTCACCCTTGGAGCGGGACAAAGCGCTTAGCATCGCTTGTGCACTCATACGAAAATGGCATAATGATAGAAGTAAAAAGGAGGAATGGACAATGGCATTGCAAACAGAGGTGGAAGATCGCAGCTATCTCTTCGGTCGGGCGCTGGCCTACGCAGAGCAGATTGAAAAATATGCGCTGCAGGGCGCAGACGACGATCGCCCCACAAATGCGGAAAGGCTGATGGTGGCTTTTACAAAGCATCCAGCCCAAAGCTGGATGGTGCTGATGCAGCGGCTTGCGCCCTATCAACAACGCTTGGGCAAAAAGGCCATGCGTTTGACGGAGGAGATGGAGGAAATCATTGCACGCCTGCAAACGGAAGGCTTTACCAACACTGCGCTCACTGAACTCTATTGCCTTGGTTATGCCTGCCAAAAGCAGTGCTTTGCCGATGAACGAAAGCTCCATATTCAAAAGAAAAGCGAGGAGAAGAAGCATGAATTCTTTAAATCATAAGATTGATTTCGCGGCGATTTTTTCGGTGCACAATGCAAACCCCAATGGTGACCCGCTCAATGGTAACCGCCCCCGTGAAAATTATGACGGCCATGGTGAGATCAGCGATGTGTGTATCAAACGCAAATTGCGAAACCGCCTGCAAGATTTTGGCACCCATATTTTTGTGAAATCCGATGACCGTGCGGATGATGGCTTTCAAAGCTTGCAGGGGCGCTTGAACAGCATCGAGAAGTTAAAAGACGAGAAGGACCGCAATGTTTTTAGTCAAGTGGCATGTGAAACATGGCTGGATGTTCGCAGCTTTGGGCAGGTGTTTGCCTTTAAGGGCAGTGACATGTCTGTAGGTGTGCGAGGGCCGGTGACGGTGCAAAGCGCGTTTAGTGTTTTACCCATTGACATCAACAGCATGCAAATCACCAAGAGTGTAAACAGCGTTCTGGGCGACAAAAAAACCTCCGATACCATGGGCTCTAAACATTGTGTACCCTTTGCCCTTTACGTTACCCATGGCAGCATCAATTGCCAGCTTGCAGAAAAAACAGGCTTTAGCGAGGAAGATGCGCAGGCAATCCACAAGGCACTGCTCTCTTTGTTTGAAAATGATGCATCCTCCGCCCGTCCCGAGGGTTCCATGGAGGTTGTGAAGGTCATTTGGTGGGAGCATAACTGCAAGAGCGGTCAGTATTCATCTGCAAAGGTGCATCGTACGCTTCACGTGGCTGCGCGGGCAGGCGTTGAGGAGCCCCATTGCGTAGAGGATTACGAAATTACCGTGGATCCCCTTGAAGGGTTGATTCCGCAAATTGAAAATGGCATATGAAGATACGGATGCCAAAAGCACATTTTAGTAGAATCCAGTACCACCCATTGTACAATGAAAAGGAAACTAGCACAATGGGTGGTACACAGCAAGGTGAAAATGTGCTTTTGTCACCCTACTCATATGAAGAAGATGAATACCTCCAGCTAAGCGGGCTGCAGCACTATGCCTACTGCCCACGTCAATGGGCGCTGATTACGTTGGAAAACCAATGGATGGAAAACGTCCGCACGGTTGAAGGAAAACAGCTGGGACAATTTCCCCTGCACAATTTGGAAGGGATTGTTACCTTTGGTTATACAGGTGCAAGCCCTGCGTTAATGGGTGCTTGTGCTGAGCGGGGAATCGCTCTTGCCTTTTTGACCGCACACGGACGGTACATTGCAAGTGTGCGTGGCGAAACTTGTGGAAATGTACTGCTGCGAAAGGCACAATATCGCCTATCAGATTCACAAGCCGATTGTGCGACTTATGCGCGTGGCTTTTTAACAGGCAAGCTATACAATGCTCGCTGGGTGCTTGAACGCACCATACGTGATCATGGGCAGCGAGGGGACTGTGTACGGCTGAAAGCGGCATCGGGAGCATTGTAAACGTCCACCGACAGACAACATGAATGCCCTTCTTTCATTTGTGTATACGTTATTGATGCGCGAATGTGCATCAGCCTTGGAAACCGTTGGATTAGATCCGTTTGTGGGCTATTTACATACAGATCGACCTGGAAGAGCTTCGTTAGCTTGTGATTTAATGGAAGAACTACGCGCACCTATGGCAGATCGATTTGTACTGGGGTTGGTTAACCTCAAACAAGTCACAGACAGCGGATTTGTTTGCGAAGCGGGTGGTGCTGTACGTATGACAGACGACCAGCGCAAGGAAATACTAGCTGCATGGCAGAAGCGCAAGCAGGAGGAAATCACGCATCCATACCTGAACGAAAAATTGGAATGGGGCATGGTTCCGCATGTGCAAGCGCTCTTGCTTGCACGCGCAATTCGCGGTGATTTGGATGGATATCCGCCATTCCTTTGGAAATAGGAGGAGCTGGGCATGCTGGTGTTCATTACCTACGATGTAAGCACAGTGACCCATGATGGGAGACGGCGGTTACAGCGTGTGGCTAAATGCTGCGAGGGACATGGCATACGTGTACAGAACAGCGTATTTGAATGCGTGCTGGATGCTGCACAGTTCACACAATTCAAGCATACCCTTGAGCAGCTTATTGACCCTACAATGGATAGCTTGCGCTTTTACAATCTTGGCAATCGAACGCAACGCAATGTAGTGCATGTGGGTGCTAAACCAGCGATTGACATGGAAAAGCCATTGATCCTTTCATTTGGTTGAAGGCCGTGGATGGGCAACGGCGGTGGAGAACGAGCGCACTCACGTCAAGTGATGCGGATATGCTATTGGTGAATGAGCAACGGCGGTGAAGAACGAGATGCATTTGCTCAGCGTGTGGCATTTGCGATTGTGCTCCATTTGAAATGGTTTGGAAGCGTGGCCAATGAGAGTGAAAAAAAGATACAAGCAGGGAAAGCAATGCTTTTGCCATGGGTGCGATCCCTAAGCTCTCATGCATCAGCAGGAAGGTTCGCACCTTGACAACTGCATTACAGATCTTGTTCATCGGTGGAAAATAGTTTGAAAATGATCGATTTGCTTAATCTTGTGCGAAGCGCTGTTAATATGAATGGGACGGATATGGTTTTTTGGTGAAATATACGTCGTCCCCTTCGCGGGGACGTGGATTGAAATCCGTATCTCCCTGGCATAAGCACCCCGACGTTTGGTCGTCCCCTTCGCGGGGACGTGGATTGAAATATCGCACCAGCGATGGAACAACACTCGCTGATCGGGTCGTCCCCTTCGCGGGGACGTGGATTGAAATAGGATGCTTAACCTCTTTGCCGTTTTGAGCGGGTGTCGTCCCCTTCGCGGGGACGTGGATTGAAATATACAGGAGTGGAGCCTTGTGAAACTCGGCATGGGTCGTCCCCTTCGCGGGGACGTGGATTGAAATGTGGATCGGGCATACAATGCATATGAAAATGCGGAGTCGTCCCCTTCGCGGGGACGTGGATTGAAATATCTTGAGGATGTGATCCTAACAGGGAACCGCAATGTCGTCCCCTTCGCGGGGACGTGGATTGAAATAAAGCTAACGCAGAAAAAGGCACTTCAAATGCGCGTCGTCCCCTTCGCGGGGACGTGGATTGAAATTGCAATACTGTCCGCATTATCTGCAATGCCTTCAAGTCGTCCCCTTCGCGGGGACGTGGATTGAAATGCCTGTGCTTGTGTGATAACAGATGCTTCCGTCTGTCGTCCCCTTCGCGGGGATGTGGATTGAAATAGCTGACCAATCTCCCCAGCAAATTGGCGCTCCGTCGTCCCCTTCGCGGGGACGTGGATTGAAATATTGCGGACTGATTAACGGCAGTTCCAGCAACCAAGTCGTCCCCTTCGCGGGGACGTGGATTGAAATAACATAGGAAGCATATTAAATAGGGTTGACAACTGTCGTCCCCTTCGCGGGGACGTGGATTGAAATATAGTCCACAGCGCACCCTCCCGTTCTCTTCCGCGTCGTCCTCTTCGCGGGGACGTGGATTGAAATGCAAAAGCGCTTACTACGCAGAACGGCTAGAGACCGTCGTCCCCTTCGCGGGGACGTGGATTGAAAGCCGATATGGTGATGTTCGCAATGGCATCCCCCTTGGTCGTCCCCTTCGCGGGGACGTGGATTGAAATCTTCGGGTATCGCGCTCCCGTGGAATACATCAGTATAGTCGTCCCCTTCGCGGGGACGTGGATTGAAATGCTCTGTGCAATATCCCCGCGCACGCTTTCGCGCGTCGTCCCCTTCGCGGGGACATGGATTGAAATTCGTTCAGTGCTTTGGTGTCGCCATCGTACCGCGTCGTCATCCCCTTCGCGGGGACGTGGATTGAAATCCAACCGTCACACTTGCACTGCTCATGGCAACCGTGTCGTCCCCTTCGCGAGGACGTGGATTGAAATATCCATGCCGTCAAGCCTTGGCTTTTTGGGCGTGGTCGTCCCCTTCGCGGGGATGTGGATTGAAATACACAACAGATCAAGGGCGTTTCCTCCTCATCCCGCGTCGTCCCCTTCGTGGGGACGTGGATTGAAATGTTGTAGAGCTGGTTGGTGACATGCATCGAGTAGTCGTCCCCTTCGCGGGGACGTAGATTGAAATAGCACAACCACCCACCAACGAAACGCTCAACGGTGTGCGAATCCGCGAACCCCGCAAACCCCGCGAACCCCGCGAACCCCGCAAATCCCGCGAACCCTGCGAACCCCGCGAATCCGCAAATCCCGCGAACCCCGCAAATCTTGCCAACCCTGCAAATCCCGCGAACCCGCGAACCCCGCAAACCCGCAAATATTGCGCCTCCCCGCCCCCCCGCTCCCCCAAATCTTTCCCGCCCCCCGCCCATTGCCACCCTACGCTTTTTCGTGTATAATAAGCAAACATTTCACCTCGCAAGAGGTTCGTAAAGGAGGCGTACCCGCTATGTCCGACCCTGTGAAGCAAATTGCCATGCGTATTTTGGATCTTCGCGAAATCTCGGACTACACTGTTGAACAAATGGCCGATGCATTGCAAGTGCCCGTAGAAGATTATCGCCGATATGAAAGCGGCGAGGTTGATATGCCCATTAGCTTTTTGGTCAAAATTGGCGAGGTTTTTCATGTGGATATGACGGAGATGCTCACCGGAGAAGCTCCGCGCCTGAATGTGTTCAGCGTTACGCGTGCGGGCAAGGGGCAGGAGATTAACCGCCACGATCAGTACATTTATAAAAACCTTGCGTATAACTTTGTTCACCGCAAGATTGAACCGCTTTACGTAACCGTGCCGCCGGATGTTAACCGAACACTTGCACCCAATAGCCACGATGGGCAGGAGTTCGACTATATCCTTTCGGGCACGATGCATATGGTGATTGGTAAAAACGATTTGGTGCTTCACCCGGGCGATAGCGTATATTATGATTCGCACACGCCGCATGCCATGCAAGCATTGGGTGAAGAACCCGTTCATTTTTTAGCGATGGTGATTCCATAACGCGGGTTAAAAAGCGTTGGGCGTTCGAGCCTGCCGTAGTTGAAGGAGTTTGGTAGTATGCTGGCCGACCGTTATATTCGTACCGATTTTACCTCTCAGGAAGATTATGAACAAAACTTTTCCCTTCGCGTCCCCGAGCATTTTCACTTCGCCTATGATGTGGTGGACGAGTATGCGCGCTTGTCGCCTCAAAAAAAGGCGCTCATCTGGTGTAATGTAGAGGGGGATGAAAAGACCTTTACCTTTGGCGATATCAGCCGACTGAGCAATCAAGCGGCGAATTTGTTTCGCGCACAGGGGCTTAAAAAGGGCGACCCTGTGTTGCTGATGCTCAAGCGCCGTTACCAGTTTTGGATTGCGGCGGTGGGGCTTTTGAAGCTGGGTTGCATATTGGTGCCCGCAACGGCACAGCTTCAAAAGAAGGACATTGCCTATCGCCTGCAGGCGGTGAGCGCACGCGCGGTTGTTTGTGTAGAGGAAGCCGAGGTTCAGGAGCATACCTTGGCAGCCGCGGCAGAATGCGATTCGCAGATTTTGCTGTTCACATTAAACGATGCGGAGGGCTTTATTAACTTTAATACAGGGCTGGAAACCGCGTCGGAGCATTGGCAAAAACCAACGGAGCTGCCCAAGAACGATGATATCATGCTGATGTATTTTACCAGCGGCACCACAGGCATGCCCAAAATGGCTGCGCATAGCTGGACATACCCCATTGCGCAAACGGTAACGGCTTATTATTGGCATAATGTGGGCGATGGGGATGTTCACTTGGCCGTTGCGGATACGGGCTGGGCAAAAGCGGGCTGGGGCAAGCTTTACGGCCAATGGATTTGCGGCGCAACACTGTTTGTGTATGACTTTGACCGCTTTATTGCGCCTAATTTGCTTGAAAAACTGGCCAAATATCATGTGACGGCTTTTTGTGCGCCGCCGACAGTTTACCGCTTTATCATTAAGGAAGATTTAAGCAAGTATGACTTGAGCGCTTTGCGCTGGGCAAACTGCGCGGGTGAGCCGCTCAACCCAGAGGTTTATGATCAATTTCTCCGCCAAACCGGGGTGAAAATTCATGAGGGCTTTGGGCAAAGCGAAACCACGCCGCTGCTGATGACAAGCAAGTGGATGGAGCCAAAGCAGGGCAGCACAGGCAGACCGTCCCCCGCTTATGACATTGCACTTGTGGATGAAAATGGGCAGGATGTGGAAGACGGCGTAGAGGGCGAAATTGTTGTTCGCTTGGATCACGGCCATCCCGCTGGGCTTTTTCTGGGCTATTATCGCAATCAAGAGCAAACCGACGCTGTGTTCCACCATGGCATGTACCATACGGGGGATATGGCTTGGCGCGATGTGGATGGCTACTATTCCTTCATTGGCCGCAGTGATGATGTGATCAAATCCAGCGGCTATCGCATTGGACCGTTTGAAGTGGAAAGCGCCCTGCTTACGCATCCCGCAGTGCTTGAATGCGCCGTGACCGCTGTGCCGCATCCAGATCGCGGTCAGGTGGTGAAGGCGACCATTGTGCTGGTGAAGGATCGCGGCTACAAAGCCAGTGCGGAGCTTGCCAAAGAGCTGCAGCAGCATGTGAAGCAGGTGACTGCCCCGTATAAATATCCGCGCATTGTAGAGTTTGTGGATGAGCTGCCCAAAACCGTTAGCGGTAAGATCCAGCGGAAATTGATTCGCAATAGAGATGAAAAATAACCATAGCTGCAAAGCAAGACGGGAACGAAATCATTCGTTCCCGCCTTGCTTTGCGGTTTTTTGAAAAACGGTTCCAACCGTTCCCTACAGCGATACTTCATTTAGTGTGGATAATTCCTCAGCGCTTAGGTGAAAACCAAGCGCGGCGGTGTTGCCCTGTGCTTGCGCGGGGGTTTTAACGCCGGTAATCACCACGCTTTGCGGCAGCTGATCCAAAATCCAGCGAACCGCAATGGCGGATACGGGTACATGGTGCGCTTGCGCTATGGGGCGCATGGCCTCCACAATGCGCAAATTGTGCGCCAGCTTGTCGCCGTAGAAATTGTCGTAGATGGTTCGACTGCGGCGGTCGTTTGCTTCAAAATGAACATCCGCACCATATTTGCCAGTGAGTATGCCTTGCCCCAAGCTACCCCATGTGAGCGGTGAAATGTTCAGCTTTGAGGTAATGCGGTTCATGGCTTTTTCACCGTCGCGGTGGGCAAGGCTGAAGTGACCTTGGAAGCTGGCTATTTCATCCGCATAAGGCACAAAGGCTTCCGCATCCTGCGCACTCAGGTTGCTAAGCCCAATGGCGCAAATATCGCCCTTGCGCTTGTGACGAATCAGCGCCTCCATCATTTCAGGCACGGGGGTTTGTCCATCCAGATAATGAATTTGATAGAGGTCAATCCACGAGGTTTGCATGCGCTTGAGGCTTTGGGCAAGCGCTTTTTCAATATAGGCAGGGCTGTTGTCATAAAAGGTTTTGCCGTTTTCTATGCGCACGCCAAATTTTGTGGCCAGAAGCACACGGTCACGGCGCGTGTGGAATACCTCGCCGATGGTGGTTTCAGAGCGGCCTAAGCCGTAGGTATCTGCGGTGTCAAAAAAGTTGACACCTAACTCGAAGGCGTGCAGCATGGCGGCTTCAATTTCCTCGCGGCTCACATTGCCCCAGCCGTATTCTCCAGCGGGACAGCCGCCGATGCACAAGCGCGATGCGGGCTGTGAAAGACCCTTCAGGGTTATTTGTTCCATGGGAATCACCATCCTTACGGTTTAACACTCGTCCATGAGCCAATCGGGCTTCATGAGGGGCTGAAAGGCAAAAAAGAGGGGCTGTAATGCTTCGGGTAACTCCTTGCCAAGGCGTGCTTCTCCTGCAATCATGCCAATGGGCACATGGAGCGCATCGGATACTTCGCTTAACAGTGCTTGTGCGCGAAGCAAATCGCCCACGGTGGTTTGCTCCTGCAGGTTGGCATTGTTGACCAAAAAATCAGGCTTGAGGCGCGCACGCAGACCAATGAGGGAAAACATTTCCAAAATGTCCTCCTTGGTGCCTGATAGCGGGCGATGTGGGTTAACCACATAGAGCACGGACATTTGATCCCGTAGCGGCGCAATATAGGGCGCATATCTCCCCAATGCGGTGGCACCTGTATCGTCGCCGCCTACATCAATCACCACATGCGCAAAGTCCTGCTCAAAAACCGATTGAATTTGTGCGGGCAAAGCGGGAATATCCACCGTAGACATGGCAAACGAGGGCATAAGCACTTCAATGTTCTCTGCATGCAGAAGCGCTTCCTGTTCTGCACTGCGAAAATAGGGGTTGACAATATCCAAATCCACCAGCGCAACGCGGCCAGAAACCTGCTTGCGCATATGCCGTGCAATGGCAATGGCCAGCTCTGTTTTGCCGCTGCCATAGTTGCCAACCAGCACGGTAAAACGCTTGTGAAGGGGTTGCATGATCAATCACCGCCTTGCATATCCTTGGGTTTGGGGTAAACGGGCTTGTGAAACGCTGTGCGCATGTCCACCGCAGGCTGTAGGTCGTGTATGGTGGGGCGCTGATCCTCGTTCTCCACCCCAACCAAATCGCGGGCTTTTTTGGCAATATTGGCAAAGGGGTTGCGGGTTTTTGCTGTTTTGTCTTCAGCGGCGGTCTGCATTTGGGCGTAGGGCATGAAGGTGGGCACATGCATTTGGCTTGGCATGGGGGAGGTGTCAAAATCCTCCTCGGGCGTGTACGAGGCTGTGGGTGCAAAGCTGGAATAGCCAGAGGGCGTTAAGCCGAAATTCTGCCGAAAGGCATCGCTGTTGAGGCCGGGATGCACGGGGCTTGCGGCTGTTTCTGGCTTGGGCGGGGAGCTTGGGGCTGGCTGTCGGGTGTAAAGCTGTTCAGGGGGTGGGGTAGGCGCAAAACCCGCCTGCATATCGCGAATGTAGTCAATTGGCTCGGGTTTGGGCGAACCAAAGGAACGTTCCATGCCGTAGGCTGGGTTTTGAAATGCGCTTTCAGAAAGCGGACGCACAAGCGTTTCACCTGCCGCCCAAGAGGTGAGCTCGTCATCAAACACAGGCTCCAAATCGCGCGGCGGCTCATAGGGGCGGCGGTAGGGCACCTGCGCTTGTGACATGCCATGCGCGAGGGGCGCATAGTGAACGGTGGCCTGTGTGTGATCCATTGGGGGCAAATAAGCGGCGGCGGGTGCGTAGGCTTGGGTGGCATCGCTTTGAGGCATATTCACTGCCTGCACCTGCGCTGCGGGGCGGCGATAGGCCGCTTGCGCAATGGGCGCAAAGGTTGTTTGCTCGGGCTGCAGCTCGCTTTCCTGCGGGACGTCGGGGTAGTAGGCTTGCAGTGCGGAGCGCATATCGTCTGCCTCGTCCTCCCATTGGGGGGCGGGCTTTCGCGGCGCGGCTTGCTTCCCGTGCTTTCTGCGCAGACGATTTAGCTTGGTAGACCATACATAATAGGGTCGCCAGCGTATGAAATAGATCACGCGATCCACCACAAAGCCGCCTACGCATAACAGCACCACGAGGAGCTTCCAGTTTTCAGCCAAAAAGGAATAGAGGCTTCCGCCGTCCTCACTGTCTATTAAATGCCATAGATTGGTTATGAAAATGCGAAGCCAACCCAACAGCAGCGTTAAAATCGTATTGGTAAAGCCGTTCATTCGGCGGCTCCTTTCACTTGCCTGCGGTATTGGAAATGGTTGTGGTAACAGTGTTTGGGCTGATGGTATAGCTGATGCCCGAGGTGCTTTCGCCCTCCAAATGCAGCAGCAGCGGCAATATGTGCTCGCCCTCACCCAGCTGGCTTACATCCGCATAAATGCTCAGCATGCTGCTTTTAAGCTGTTCAATGGCCGTTTGAGGCCCCGTGATGGCAACGGAAACTGCTTTTTGGCTGAGTGTTACATGCTGTTTATCGCTTTGACCATATACCGTGGGCTTGATGTCGTTAAAGGTGCGTGTAACGAATATGGGCACAATTTCAAAATGGAGTGTGACCGTATCAGAGCTCAGATAGACAAGCTCGGAGGGCTTGCGTAGCTTGACTTCTGCTACAAAGGACTCGCTTTTGCCTGAAATATCGATGGGGTAATCTGTGAAAATGGCCTCTAAGCCATCCAGCTTGAGCTTATCGCCTGCGGCTAATAGTGTGCTTGGGGAGGCAGTGATGCTCTTTAGCTCATAACCTTCGGCGGGTGTGCCTGTTGAGAGGGAAAGCTTGGTAACGGAAAGCGTTTTGGTGGGGTAGAGCAGCTGCTCCACAATAATGGTGCGCAGCAACACATCTGCACTGGTAACCTCAATGAGATTGCTTGCAATGGCATTGCCTGCATCGTCTACAAAGCGCATGGGCAGCGCTGTGCGCACCAAGCCAGCTTGCGCGGGCAGGCGGGACAGGTCAAAATCAACATACACGCGCGCAATTTGATCCACAATGCTCTTGGGACCGCTGACGGCCACCGCTGAGGGGTCAAGGGAGGGGGAAATGCCGTGGAAGCCGGCAGGATAATTGCCGATGGCATGAATGGAAACGGGTACGCGGTAGTTGGTGATGTATTCGTCCACCGTGACGGTGATGTTTTCAGGCGATACGGCCTGAACATTGCCATAGGTTGTGGTGGAGGAGGTGAGTATGCGCAGTGTTTGTTCGCCTGTTTTGGTAATGCGGCTTAAATCTACGCGGGGATTGTAGTAGTTTGCGGTAACGTTGTTGTATTCGCGCTGGGGTACATCCGCACGCAGGCGAGTGGTGAGCACTTCTTCTTCAAGCCCGGATAAAACGATCAAACCGTTTCTGCGCAATGTGTCTGCGCCCGTAACGGCAATGGGCACATCGGTAAAAATATGCTCGCGTGTGAGGGTGGGGTCTTGCGTAATCAGCCCAGCCCAAAGGCAGATGGCTAAAAAAAACGCCAACAGCTTCCAAGGCCAGTTGTGAATGCAAGCGCGCAGCACGTTCATGGGCATTGTTTTGAGTGCTTTGCGAAAGCTCGGAGAATCGCTTCTTTTTGGTTCTGTGTTCATGCCGCGCCTCCTTTGCGCCGTTTGGTTTTTTCCATCAAAGTAGACCAAAGGCCAGTTTCCTTTTGGTGGTATAGGGAGGTGAGGGTTTCTTCAAGGGCAGAGCGATCCAAATGGCGGGTCAGGCGGCCGTTGCGTGCCATGGAAATAATGCCTGTTTCTTCACTGACGATCAAGGTGATGGCATCGGTGGTTTCGGTAATGCCAATGGCGGCACGGTGGCGTGTGCCGAGCTCGCGGCTGATGCCCTTGCCTTCGCTTAGGGACAGGATGCAGGCCGCCGCCATAATGCGGGCACTGCGAATGACCACAGCGCCGTCATGCAGGGGGGTGTTGGGTTCAAAAATGTTTTCCAATAGGGCGGCGGAAATTTGAGCGTTGAGGGTCGTACCCGTTTCAATAATGTCCTTGAGCCCAATGCGCTGTTCAATGACGATCAGTGCGCCTACGCGGCGGCGGCTTAAATTGAGCAGGCAGTTGGTAAGCTCCTTTACAATGTGGCCGCTTTCTTCCATGTTGGTTCTGCGGGAGCTGTCGCGAATGGCGCCTCTGCCAATTTGTTCAAGCGCCTTGCGAAGCTCAGGCTGAAACAAAATGACCAGCACAACAGCGCCGTTGTTGACAACGTTGAGAAGCACCCAGTTGAGCGCCGTAAGCCCCAATAGATCGCTTATCCAGCTGGCCAGCACAAGCATCGCCAAGCCTTTTAGCACGGCGCTTGCACGGGTTTCCTTTGTGAGCATCAGCAATTCGTAAAGCAAAAAAGCGACAATGAAAATATCAAGGATGTCGGTAATGGAGGGGCGGTTAAATACATTCCACAAAACATTTTGAATTTGCGCCCATAAGGTCTGCATGCGTTCCCCTCCCATTCGCTCAAATCAGATGAACCAAACCGTTGCTTTGGCATCCATATCATACCCTCTAAAGAACCTGTTCTTTATTATACTACATATGGTGGAGGGATTAAACCCCCTAGCGGGTGTTTTTTTGCTCAAAAAGGAAACATTACCGCATGCATAGAACGTAGGAGCGGGAAAATCCCCTGCGATTTTGTTACGTAATGATTATTTACCTTGCGATTGGTTTTATGCTATACTAAGCGTAACGAAAGCACGAAGGCGGGGGATGACGGCATGGCAAGCGAGCATGGGGGACATCGGCAGCGCATGCGCGAGCGGTTCCTTACCAATGGGCTGGAGGGCTTTGCGGCGCATGAGGTGCTGGAGCTGCTGTTGTTTTACGCCATCCCCCAACGCAATGTAAACCCGCTGGCACATGCGTTGCTTGAACGGTTTGGCAGCTTGCACGCGGTGCTTGAGGCCAATGTCAATGACCTGCAAAGGGTGGAGGGCGTGGGCGAATATGCGGCAACGCTGTTGAGCCTTTTTTCGCAGGTGTCCAGACGCTTACAGCAAAGCCGCGCGGGAGAGCTGGAAACCCTTCGCAACCGTGAAGCGGCAGAAAAGCATTGCATTGGTTTGTTAAGCGGTTTGAAGCAAGAACATTTTTACGTTGTTTGCTTAAACGGGCAAATGCAGGTGATTAGCGATGCGCTTATTGCGCGCGGCACGTTAAGTGAGGTGCCTGCTTATCCGCGCATGGTGGCAGATGCGGTGCTCAGGCACAATGCGCATTCGGTGGTGCTGTGCCACAACCATCCGGGCGGTTCGCCCATTCCCTCACAGGGGGATATGGAAATGACGCGTCAGCTGGGGGTGCTGTTGCAAAGCATTGAAGTGGTGCTGGCAGATCACATTATTGTAGCAGATGAAATGGCGCTGAGCATGGTGGGCTGTGGACTAATGGAGCAGGATGTCAGCGGCGTGGGCGTTTTAACAAAGGTAGCCGATTCTGCAGGCGAGGTGCGCATCCGTCATCAATTGCTGAAAAAACAGAAACAAAAGCAAGAGGGTAATGTAAAATGAGTGAAAAGGATCCTGTGCAAAAGAAACGCAGAGGCGCATGGAAAAGGGTGCTGCAGGTGCTGGTTTGCCTTGTGATTTTAGGGGTGGTTTGCTATGGTGCTTTGATTGGGCTTGTGTGCTATTGGGAGCAAAATGTGCCGGCTCCGTCAGATTACGATGGCATGATTGTGTTGGGCGCGCAGGTACTGCCAGACGGTCAACCCTCCGTACAGCTTCGCCTGCGGCTGGACAAGGCCAAGGAATATTATCAAAAGAACCCTTGTGACATGGTTGTTTGCGGTGGGCAGGGGCCAAATGAGCCTGCACCCGAGGGGGATGTGATGCGCGAAATACTGCTTGCCGAGGGCTTGCCGCAAGCGCAGATCATCAGCGATCCCCATAGCGATGATACCAAGCAAAACATTCGCAATGCATGGGAGATATTGGAGGAGCGCGGTTGCCAAAAGCCGTTAATCATCACAAGCGATTACCATTTGCCGCGCGCCCTTCAAATTGCGCGGGACATGGAGCTTGAGCCGCAGGGTGCAGGCAGCCTTTGCCGCCCGGAGCTGAACTTTTGGCTGAAAAACCATATGCGGGAAGCGCTGGCATGGGTGAAATATTGGGGAATTAAATACTTGAGGCTGCCCCTATGATCACAGCACATTGGGAGCAAAAACTGCGTGAATGCATGGATCAATTGGGAATTGCCTATGACGAGTGTGCGCCTGAACGCTTGGCGCGCTACCACGCTATGCTGTGCGACTGGAATGAGCGCATGAATTTAACGGGCGACACGGATTTTGACCTTGCGCTGGATCGGCATTATGCGGATTCCCTTGCGCCGCTTGCGGCGGAGGGACTGTTTTTGAAGGGAGCAAGCTTAATAGATGTGGGCAGCGGCGCGGGATTTCCCGGCTTGCCGCTGGCCATTGCAAGGCCTGATTTACAGGTAACCTTGCTTGATTCGCTTACAAAACGCCTGACCTTTCTTTCGGCGGTTGTGGAGGAGCTTGGGTTGCACAACGTGCGCCTTGTGCATGCCCGCGCAGAGGATGGCGGGCAGGAGGCGGCCCTGCGGGAAAAGTACGATATTGCGGCCGCCCGCGCGGTGGCATCGCTTCCCGTGCTTTGTGAATTACTGCTTCCCTTTGTACGCCTTGGGGGGCGGATGATTTGCTACAAAGGGCCTGCGGCGCAGGATGAATTGCTGGCAGGAACTGCGGCGGCCAAGCTGCTGGGGGGCGGGGCCATAGAAGCCTTGCCGATTTCATTGCCCATGCAGCCAGAGTGGCAGCATTGCCTGCTCATTTCCCAAAAGAAACAAAAAACCGCTCGACAATATCCGCGCAAAGCAGGCACCCCTGCGAAGCTGCCGCTGGGCGGATTTGACACGGTACGTGCATAAAGGTTTTCAATCGACGACGGACGCGCTTTTTATGAAGCGTGCCCGTCGTTTTTTGACGAACGAACCTTGAAGGAAGGAGGCAGGAAAGGCCGCAGGAATGGGGAATCAAACAGGCATGGGCGCGCCCGACGGGCTGCGCATGTCAAGGGGGAGGGCATGCGGAGCTCGCGGGCGCGTTCACAGAAGGGTGGTTTTCACCATGCAAGCAACTGCGGATCAAGTTTGCTGGGTGCCAATTGAAGCCATTGTGGATGAATTGGGAGAAGAGCATACCCCCTGCATGGAAGCGCAAGGCGCAACAGTGCTGTTGGCTTCACGCGGGGATGGCCGATATACTTTGCTTGCAGGGCGGGAACGGCTATGCAAGCTCCGCGAGCAGGGGCAGGGCTGTGTGGATGCGGTGCTAAGCCCAACGGAGCTGTTGGAAGCGCGTTTGTCCGAATTGCTGGACAAGCTGATGCGCGGTGAATTGCATTATTTAGACGAGGCGGAGGAATACCGCAGCTTGCTCAGCGGCACAGGGGTGAATGCGCAGGAGCTTGCTACACGCATAGGCCGTTCTGTGGCAACGGTACGGAAAAAACTGCGCTTGCTCAATTTGGGCGATGAGGTGAGTCGGTTTTTGCGCGAGCGTGGGTTTTGCGAACGCTATGCGCAGGAGCTTCTTCGTGTTCCTGGCTTGCAAGGGCGGATGCGTGTGCTTGCGCATGTGGCTGAGCATGACCTGACAGTAAAGGAGACGGAAAAGTTGATCGACGACGTGCTTGCCCATATGCCGGTGCCCATTACGGGCGGACGCCGAATGAAACCGCTGATGCGCGACTACCGCTTGTACTTGAATGCCATTCGCGGCATTGTAGAGCAGATGCGGGATGCGGGTCTGGATGCGAATATCCAAGTAACGGTAGGGCGGCGCGTGGCAGAGGTGCGGGTGTCGGTGCCGCTGTTTCAGCAAGGGAAGCAGGAATGAGGCGGCGCAGCTTGATGGGCAGCGCTATGGCAAGGAACGCTGTGCTGTAGCAGGAGCACCGCGAACCTTAACCCGTGTCAATGAATGCTGTGCTGTAGCAGGAGCGCCGCGAACCTTAACCCGTGCCAATGAATGCTGTGCTGTAGCAGGAGCGCCTCGCTCCCTGTAGGGACACCATATATGGTGTCCGCCCAGTTGGCGTTCCAACCCCTTCATCCACGCCAAGGAACGCAGCCCTATACCATGAGCGCCGCGAACCCTGCACGAAACGTTCTTGACCGCGCCCGCCCCCTCAACAAAATGCCACAAGCCGCTTTATCATCACGCATCCCCTGCGCTTGCTGCAATGTGGGCATAACGCCAACAGGGCGGACACCATATATGGTGTCCCTACAAATATACTAGCATGCCTATCCATACAGCGCTAACCAATGAATGACGCGACCCCTGCATGAAACGGTCTTAACCGTTTTGCCCAGTTGGCGTTTCCACCCCATACCCATGGCAAGGAATGCTGTGCTGTAGCATGAGCGCCTCGTTCCCTGTAGGGACACCATATATGGTGTCCGCCCAGTTGGCGTTCCACCCCCTTCATCCGCGCCAAGGAACGCTGCTTTTTGATGCCTATATAGTCCCTAAAATGAGATTGTCAATTGAATTCTAAAAAAATGTCGGGAAGGGCAGCATACAGCCTCAAACATCCGATACGGCACAATCTTTCGAATATGACTTGTTCTTGTCATATGACCTTTGTATAATGGAACACGAGGTGAGGCAGGTGCAGATCAACAGACTTTTTGAAATGGTTTATATTCTGCTGGACAAGAAAAAGGTTACGGCGGGGGAGCTGGCACGGCGGTTTGAGGTGTCGCCCCGCACGATTTATCGGGATGCGGAGCTTTTATCCTCTGCTGGCATTCCCGTTTATATGACCAAGGGCAAGGGTGGAGGCATTTCGCTTTTGCCCGATTTTGTATTGAATAAAGCCGTGCTAACCGACAGGGAAAGGTCCGATATTCTTTCAGCACTCCACGCCGTGGAGGCAGTGAGCTTGGAGCAGGCAAACACAGCCGTACAAAAGCTTTCGTCCCTGTTTGGCGGCCAAAGTGTCGACTGGTTGGAGGTGGATTTTTCCGACTGGTCAAACGGAAACGAGGAATCAAAGCTCTTTTCCGCACTGAAAGCCGCCATTTTGGTTAAACAGCGGGTGGCGTTTTTCTATCACGGCAGTGAAGGCGGTCGGCGGCGCACCGTAGAGCCCTTAAAGCTCTGCTTCAAAGGGCAGAGCTGGTATCTTTACGCCTACTGCATGCTGCGGAAGGATTTCCGCTTTTTTAAACTGCGGCGCATCAAAGAATGGCTGTTGCTGGAGGAGCACTTTGAACGCCGTGCGCCCGCTAAAATTTTCGGGGAAGGCAAGGCGTTTCAAGCTGATTTTGTCACCGTCACGCTCAAAATCTCCAATGAGATGGCGTATCGGGTGTATGACGAATTTTCGGAGTATGAGAAGCTGACGGACGGTGACTTTCGGGTGACCTTTTCCATGCCGCAAAGCGATTGGTTATACCAATACCTCGCCACCTTCGGTGAGCACTGTGAGGTTTTAGCCCCAGAGGACGTTCGCAGGGAGTTGCGGGACAAACTGCAAAAGGCGCTGGAGCAATATAAATAATATGACATGCTGTTGTCATCTTTCTTTGGATAAAATAATGTTGAAATAAGAAAAGGTGAATTTGCCAAAGGAGGGCACGATGGAAATAATAGAGGTAACGGCGGAAAATTTGGGCACAGAGCATATTTGCTGTGCCATCTCCGACAAAAAAGGCGAAACCTGTGTCGCATCCAAAAAGGCGTGGATGCGTGAGCGGTTTGCGGACGGGCTGGTGTTCAAAAAGCTGGATGTCAGAGGAAAGGTGTTTATTGAATATCTGCCTGCTGAAAAAGCGTGGTGTCCGATTTTGGCGGAGGGCTATCTGTTTATCAACTGCTTTTGGGTGTCGGGGAAATTTAAGGGACAGGGCTATGCAAACCAGCTTTTGGAGGGTTGCATTGCAGATGCCAAAAGCAAGGGAATGTGCGGGCTAGCGGTACTTTCCTCCCCTGAAAAGAGACCGTTTCTGTCCGATCCAAAATACTTGAAATACAAAGGCTTTCAAGTTGCTGATAGCGCGGCACCCTATTTTGAATTGCTTTATCTGCCCTTTGACTGCAATGCGCTGGTGCCGAAATTCAAGCCCTGCGCTAAGAACGGGAAAATCAGAGATGATGGCATGGTGCTCTATTACACAAACCAGTGCCCCCATACGGACAAATACGTTCCCAAGATTGCGGAGGTTGCCAGACAGCAGGGTGTAAAATTAATACTGCGCAAACTGGAAACCACCCAAGAGGCGCAAAATGCACCGTCCCCTTTTACCACATACAGCTTTTTTGATAACGGAACCTTTGTCACAAACGAAATTTTCAGCGAGAAGAAATTTGAGGCATTCTTGCAGGAACGCGGGATTTCAATGGCAGATGCAAATGATGATGGATTTTGAACGGATGGAAACCATTGCACGATCATCAAACAGCCCTGCTGAGTTTCATTTCAGCAGGGCTGTTGCTTATTTTGCGCAGTAAACGGCGATTGCACGCGCCATAAAGGCGGCGGTGCCGACTCCGTTTTTGTCAAGGTTCGCGGTAAAGCGCTCGTCGCTTATATACATTTGTCCCAGCCCTGCTAGAATTTCCATTGTACACTGGTAAAAATTAGCTGTGATGTAGGCTTGCCAGCTTGCCACCAATGCCTGAACCTCGTTGCTTTCGGGCGCAAGAGCACGGCTTTCGCCAAAGCGCTTGAGCAGGTCTGCACCTTCGCTGTTTAACTGCGTCCATTGCTGTTTGTCATAGCTGGCGGTTCTTTTGGCGCTTTCCTTGTATGCGTCGGTGTGTCCCCAGCGTGCTTTTGCCTCGGCGGCGTACTTGTTTTTGGCTTCCTCAAGCTCAGTTTTATCAAATGGTTGAAAGCTCATATCGTTCTCTCCTTTTATTGTGCGTTCCAGCAGTGCAAGCAAACCATCAAGACGGCTGCGTTTTTGCAAAAGCAGCTCTTTGTGTCTGGTCAATGCCTCCGCTTTGTTGTACTGCGGATTTTGCATGATGCGCATGATGTCGGATAGCGAAAAATCCAGCTCCCTGAAAAACAGAATTTGCTGTAACACCTCCAATATTCATCATTTGGGAAGAACTGGTGCCAGTAGTACGTTGATATATTGGAACGGAAAAATATGAGGAGGAATCAAACGTGAAACATTGCAAAATCACTATGCTAGTTGCCGCGGCGTTTCTGGTTCTTTTCATGCCCATCGTTTCTCTTGCGAATACACAAACATGTTTTGTGAATCCAAACGGGGGACTTTATTACCATGCGCGTCGTGATTGTGTACGCATTGCAGAAAAGTATTGGCCAGACATGATAGAAATCTTTGTGTCTAAATTAAGCGAAGACCAGTATGCTACGCTCACACAATGTACAGGATGATATGGAACCGTCCAACCATCACTTGCAAACGACGATCCTTACCATGCATATTACCAGAGTCCCTACGACACAGCAGATGATGTTTTTATTGACGCGGAGGGCAATGCTCGCGTTGGCGGCAGCTTGAAGCCTGGAATCTATACGGCATGGTCAGATGCAAATTGCAGTGGATCATTGCTGATAACGGATGCACTTGGTCAAGCTATCCATACATATACCATGCAAGGTGCCGCAAGCTATACATTTTATCTGGGTGAAGGGATGGCGGTTTCGCTTCCGGCATACTGCTCGCTGCGAAAACTGCAACGAAATGTAGGATTTCAGCAAGCGAACCAAAAGAATACCATTGTACAGTCGCGCTATATTACCATGCTCGAAATCCCCGGGCGTGAGTATTTTGTTACAAACATAGATGGAGAAAAAGGGTTTTGTAGGATTTCATCAATCGAATCTGAAATCAGCGGTGAACCTGTTAAGCAATTTTCTGTTTCAGAGGGGGAAGTAATTTCTATTAACCTTCAGGGAAACTATGATACATTTGTAGAATTTGTTCATTGCATTGTATGGTTCGAGGATGCTGGAAATGGTTGATTTTGATGCTGTCTAGGACTGGCTTGCGATACCTTCTCCAATAACTGCATCAGACCAAGACGGGCGGCGGCAACCTCCGCGCCGCTGCGGGCATAGCTTCGGAACGTTGTGCACACTGTCTGGATCAGCTTGTCGGCTTCCTCTGGAGCGGCATCCACGGCCTGCATGAGAAGCTCGTAGTCCTCAGCACCAGCACGCTGGGCTTCAAAGCGCATACTGCGCCACGGTTCATCGTTATCGCCGGGGTACACGATGTGCGCATCTCCGGCGGGCAGCAGTGCGCCCTTGTGCGGGCAGCAGGCACTGTGCCAGATGTCGTCCCCGATGTAATAATTAAACCCCCAGTGCAGAAACCCTGACAGCCTGTAAAGCGCGCCCATCCACAGCACCGTGCGGCTCACGGCCAGCGGCAGATCCATACTGCGGTTCATGGCGGGCCCTGCTGGAAATGCACAGGTGTAAAACCACATTTCTTCCCCCGCCGCTTGTAATGCTTGATAGTCCTCCAACCATTTTTCGTAGCTGTCCTGCTTTGGAATCCAGATGTCGATGCCGCCGCCTAGGTTGGTGGTTTCTACCGCATCAAGGATGGGCACGCCAGGCAGAAATTTGCGGCACATGGCGGCGAGCACGCGGTAGGTCTTGTCGTTGTGCGTTTGCGGCTCATCGGCCAGTGCCTGCGTCATGCGGCCTTGCCAGCCGTTGTCTTGGATCACACGCGCCCATTGGGAAAAGTAAAGGCGCATTTGCAGATACCCCTGCGGGGTGCTGATGCCGACGGTTTGATCCCAATGGGGATAGTACTCGTTATCATCCCATTCATGCCAGTGAGCCACATGCCCGCCGCACAGCATGACAGCGCCCTCCGCAAGCGCAATGCGCCCAGCCTGCTCTGCAAAGGAAAAATCGAACCCAGCCAGCGTGCCCTGCAGGTATACGGCTTCGCCTGGCGGCAGTAGGATATGCGTACAGCGCATGTCGAGCTGTGCGCGGACATAGCTTCGAAATGCCCGCCAGTAGCCGTTTCCGCCCTTTGCAAGCCCGTGCTGTCGGGCAGGGCCGTCATAATCGAAAAAGTTGAGCATGCCCAAACGGGACTGTGATGGCACGGGAACCAGCGGCGCATGCACCGTACAGCGGATGGGGAGCTCCGTTTTGTCCGCGCCGACCGTGATTGTGAGCGTGCCAGAATATTCTTTGGGTGCTTCATCAGTAGCCGCCTGTACGCACAGATAGAGCGCAAGCGGCTTTCCGTCGGGTAGCTCCTCTTGTGCAAGCGGCTTTAGCGCGTCAAAAACCTCAAAGGGGGCTTGGCGCGTGACGAAATTTTGACAGCTTTCGTAGTCGGTCGTCGTCATCAGCGTGGGCGAGGTATTTTCGTTTACGCCCACGGGGAGCAGGCGGTACAGCTGTACTGCTGGCCCCTGTCCGCCGTCCCAGCGGAGCGCCGCAGAAAGCGTGTCGGAAAGAACACCGCCCAAAAGCTGTGCCCCGTCATGACCGCCGCGAGGCAGGTGCAGGTTGATGCGGGACAGCTTGCTATGCGCGGAATCGGGGTACAGCCAATCGGTATCGCTGAAAACTGAAAAATGCATGTCCTTAATCCTCCTGCGTCTGTTCTTGCGGCTCAATGGTCGGGATATAGACTGTAACGGTTGTCCCCTCGCCTAAACGGCTGATGCAGGACAGACCAAACGGCTCGCCGTAGGCCAGGCGCAGTCTGTCATGGATGTTGCGCACACCATAGCCCCCGGGAGCGGCTGTAATCTGACCCGGCGCGGCAGGGGAAAAGTTGGCGAGGCGGGTGGCTTCATCCATCCCAACGCCATCGTCCTCAATGGTGATGCGAATACCCTCCGATTCGCGGCGTACCACCACGGCCACACAGCCGCATTTCGACGGCTTTTCAAAAATGCCGTGGATGATTGCGTTTTCGATCAGCGGCTGAAGCACGATCTTGATGATTTGGCATTGTGCGGCGGAGGGGTCAAGCTCCCAACGGACAGAAACGCGGTTTTCAAACCGCATGTTTTGGATGTCAACATACAGCTGTGCGTGCTTGAGCTCGTCGGACAGGGGAATCACCTCGCGGCCCTTGCTAAGGGAAAGGCGGTAAAAACGACCCAGCGCGTTTACCATGCGGCTGATTTCGGGGATGTTGCGGCTGATGGCGGTGCAATTGATCAGATCCAGCGAGTTGTACAGAAAATGGGGGTTGATTTGTGCCTGAAGGGCCTTCAGCTCCAAATTTTTGATCTGCCTGCCGTATTCCACCCGCTCCTCCATCCGCGTATCCACGCGATCCATCATCTGGTTGAAGCCCCTCATCAGTTGGGCGATTTCATCGTTGCCAGACGGCTCCAGCCGCACTGTAACGTTGCTCTTTTCCACGGCCTGCATTGTATCTGTGAGCAGAGATACCCGCTTTAGCGTGGATTGGCTGATGAAATAAGCCAGCAGATAGGCCGCCAGCGCAACGGCGATGACGATGATCAGCATCTCAACGCTCAGCTCATGGCTCAGACGGAACACATCGCGGTAGGGCAGGATGCTTGCAATGCGCCAGCCAGACGGGCCAATGCCCTTGGACTGGACATAGTAGTTTGTGCCGCTAGCCTGTATGGTTTCCCATGTGCCGCTTGGAGAATGGTGCAGCTGCTCCACCAGTGCGCCCATGCGCGAAGGGGGGATATCCAAGCTGGATGTGAGCAGGATCTCATCCCCGCGCAAAAGCAGCAAAAGACCATTTTCGGTAATGGAGATCCCGCTCAAGAGCTCCTGCACATGGCGGGCGTCGATGTCCGCACGGAGGATGGCCAACGGCTCCTTTACACTGCGCGGATTGTATACCACCTGTATGGAAGAAAAGCACTCCTGCGCGGCTCCGGACGGGTCCCCAAGGTCGGCTGGTGCGCACCACAGCCGCAAACTGCCCTGCGCGGCGGACTGATACCAGCCGCTTTGCTCAATTTGACTGATTTGGACAATGTTGGTTCTGGTATTGGAGTATGGGTAATCGTTGCTGACATAGAGCTGGATGCGATCCACCCCAGATAAAATACGCAGGTGCTCGAAGGTGGTGGCAAGCTGGTCGGAATCCTCCAAACGGCGGATATAGGTAAAATCGCGCGGGTCGTTGGAGGCCATGGTATAGATCAGGGGATCTGTGGACAGGATGTCGATAACCCCGTCCAGCCGCCCCAGAAGATGCTCCAAAGACAAGCAGGTGTCGTCAAAGGCGTTTTGCGCGGCAGAAAAGGTCTGCTGCTGGATCACACTTTTCACGCGCAGGTAAGCATAGAGGGAAAACATCCCCAGCGGGATGACGATGAGCAGAAAGTAAATGCAGAGCAGCTTACTGCGGAGCTTTCCGCAGGAGGTGGACCACTGCAGCCACCGCAGAAGCTTATGCTTCATACAAATGCCTCCCCCTGTATTCCTTGGGCGAAAGCCCCACCTCGCGGGTGAACAGCTTGACAAAATATTTCCCGTCCCCATAGCCAACGGCGTTGGCAATCTCATAGAGCTTGCGGCTGGTTCCGCCAAGCAGCTCCTTTGCGTGATGAATGCGTATTTCTGTCAAACGTTGGTTGATGGTTTTGCCGCAGTTTTTTTTGTACGCGGCGCACAGGTACGAGTTGGTAAAGCCAAGCTCCCAAGCGATGCTCTGAACCGTGAGGGCGCAATCGCAGTAATGGGCTTCCAGAAAGTTTTCCACCTGAACGGTGATATCGGGGCAGGAAGGGCTCAGTGCGGAAAAATAGTCCCGCGCCGTTTGGCACAGGATTTTCCACAGGACTGCAAGCGTTTCCTGCTGTACTGTGGTGTAGAGTAAAAAATCCGTCCGCTCCGTGACGGCTTGCACATTGTGGGTTTCGGCGGCATGTAAAAACAGAAAGATGATCTGACAGTACAGGTGCCGCAAATACTCGGGAGAGGTTCCCTCACACTGCCTGATTTCTTCGTACATCCGACCAAGCGCGGCAAGCACCTCCGCTTCGCGCCTGTGCCGAATCTGCTTTTCCAGCTGGCTGAGCGCGTTTTTTCCGCAGGTATATACCGCTTGGTTAAGCGGCGTGCCAGGGGAATGACTGCCGCTAAAAAACAGCTCCGCCTCCGTGGGCTGTACATGGCGCAGCAGCTCGGCTGTTATCTCCTTCAGGGCGGCGGTGATCTCCTCCAAGTCTAAGGGCTTTTCCACGTAGCAGGCAGCCCTCAGCCGAATGGCGCCCTTCAGGTATTCCTTGTCGGAATAGCCGCTCATAAAAATGAACTGGCATTCGGGCAAAAATTCACGGACAGCGGCCGCCATTTCCAGCCCGTTGCGCCGCGGCATTTTGATGTCGCTGATGATGATCTCGGGGCGGAGCTTGCGCGCCTGTTCCACAGCCTCTTCGCCGTCGGTGACCAGATGCACCTGTGTTACAGAAAGCGCTTCCCACGGAATATGCTCCTTTAGCACAGTGCGCGGCATGACCTCGTCGTCGGCAATTAGCACAGTAAAATTCATGGCGTTCATCTCCTGCATGTACTCATTGCGTCAATCATATATAAAAAACGACAACTATTCAAGAGAATTGCGTACGAAAAATGAAAAATGCGCTAAACAACACAATTCTGCCCTCTTTTCGAAATCCTGTCCCGTTGTTTTTGTACGAGGGCTTTGTTAGGATAAGAACAGAGCAACAGAGCAACAGAGCAACAGAGCAACAGAACACCGCAGGACGCACGAAGGAGGAGACTCGATGAATAAAAAGGGAAACCCGCTTTTGTGCGATCTGAGGGTGAACCGAACGAAGTGGCTTATGCTTTTACCAGCCGCAGTCGTGGTGATCCTGATGTGCTACATCCCCATGAGCGGGATCACGCTTGCCTTCAAAGCGTACAATTATCACGACGGCATCTTTGGCAGTCCGTGGATTGGATTTGCAAATTTCCAGTATTTCTTTCAATCGGGAAAAGCTTGGACGACGACACGAAATACAGTTCTTTACAACATTGCATTTTTGTGTGTCAATACCTGCCTGCAGATTGTGTGCGCTGTGCTGCTGAGCGAGCTGACGGGCAAATATTTCAAGCGCATTACGCAGTCTGTCATGTTTCTGCCGTATTTTATCTCATGGGTGGTTGTGGGTGCGTTCATCTATAACATGTTCAACTTCGAGTTCGGCGCAGTCAACAGCTTTTTGCGTTCGATTGGGCAGGAGCCCGTGGATGTCTATTCCAACAAAAATGCGTGGCCGGTCATCCTCATTGCGGTCAGTGCTTTCAAAAGTGTGGGCTACGGCACGGTGATGTATCTGGCAAGCATTGTCAACATCGACAGCCAGATGTTTGAAGCGGCGGATCTGGATGGAGCAACCATGCGGCAGAAAATCTGGCACATCACACTGCCCTGCATCAGGCCTACCATAGCGATTCTGCTTCTGATGGCGATTGGCACAATTATGAAGGGCGATTTCCAGATGTTCTGGCAGGTGACGGGAAACAACCCCATGGTGCTGGAGGTTACCGACGTGATTGATACGTATGTAACGCGCTCCCTGCTGGATTTGCAGGAATTTGGCATGACAAGCGCCGCAGGTCTTTACCAGTCTGGCTTGTCGTTTATACTGGTGCTGATCGCAAACTATACGGTGAAAAAAGTGGAGCCGGATTATGCGCTGTTCTAGGATGGCGATGAAAGGAGGAAGGGGGGCATTGTTCATGACGGGCGGTAAACCTCGTGTCAAAAAACCGATCGGACGGGATCGTATTCTATTCAATATACTTTCCTATGTGATATTGACGGTACTTTCGGCGGCCTGCCTGCTGCCGTTTCTGCTGGTGCTCAGCGGCTCGGTATCGGAGCAGTATTCCATACAGCTGCACGGCTACCGACTTTTTCCAGAAACGATTTCGCTGGATGCCTATCAAATGCTGTTCCGCATCCCGGAGGAGCTGCTCCGCGCCTATGGTGTGACCATCCTTGTAACGGCTGTGGGAACAATTGTGGGGCTTTGGCTCACCAGCATGGCGGCGTATGTGCTGTCCAATCGCGATTTCCGATACCGATATCAAGCGTCCTTTTTCTTTTACTTTACCTCGGTTTTTGGCGGCGGCTTGGTGCCTTGGTACATTTTCAATACAAAATACCTGCATTTTCACAACAGCATCATTGCGCTGATCCTTCCCATTCTGATCAACGTGACCTATCTGCTGATTTTGAAAAGCTACATGTCGAGCATCCCAGAGGCGCTGTACGAATCGGCGAAGCTGGACGGCGCGGGGGATTTTACGATCTACTTCCGCATCGCACTGCCTTTGTGCAAGGCGGGCTTGGCCACGGTGGGGCTGTTCATTGCGCTGAACTACTGGAACGACTGGTATAATGCGATGCTGTTTTTAGACGAGGGCAGTCGCAAGCTGTACCCACTGCAATACTTCCTCAACAATATACTGACCAAGGCACAGGCGATGAATGCGGCGGCCGCGCGAAGCGGCATTCCCGCCAGCGACGTGCCCAGCGAACCGATGAAGCTGGCGATGACGGTGGTCGCCACAGGCCCGATCATCCTTTTATACCCGTTCCTGCAAAAATACTTTATCAAAGGCGTTACCATCGGCGCGGTGAAAGGATGACGGTTGAATCAGGAAAAAATTCGCAAGAATTTTGATCAAAAAAAGGAGGAACGATCTATGAGTAAGAAAACACGGCTTTTCGCATTCCTAATGGCGTTGACAATGGGGCTGAGCATGCTGAGCGGGGCTTTCGCGTCAGAAGCCAGCACACAGGTGGGAAAGCCAGACACATCCAAGGCGGTCACCTTAACGCTGTACCTGATTGGGGATCGTCCAGTGGACAATGACGAGGTGTTTGCGAAGATCAACGAGAAGATGAAAGCGGAGATCAACGCGACCCTTGATGTCAAATTCATGAGCTGGGGCGAATACGAGCAGAAATACCCGCTGATTTTTGCATCAGGCGAGGATTGGGACATCATTTACACGGCGGACTGGTGCTTCTACAATGCACAGGCGACCAAGCAGGGCTTCTGGGAAATCACCCAGGAAGCGCTGGAAACCTATGCGCCGATGACGGCTGGGAGCATGTACCCCGATGCGTGGGAGCAAGCGAAGGTAAACGGCAAGGTATACATGCTGCCCATGAATTACAAGGAGATCACCTCCTATGTGTATCTGGTGCGCGGTGACCTGATGGACAAATACAGCATCAAATCCGTTGCGTCTTTGGACGAGGCGGAGGCTTATATGGACGCCATCGCGGCCAACGAACCCACACTCATTCCCCTCGATGTTGGCTCCGACTACGACAAGCTGTTTGTGTTTGACCGTATGTGGCAGAAAGCAAACTGGGAGTCCGAGGAAAAAATAACCGGCATCGGATCCTGGCAGGCGATGGCTAGCGTCAGCGAACTCGATGACAGCGCCGCAGTGAAGGGAAACTTTGACCAAACAACGTACCTAGGCGTTATTGAGCGCCTGAAGGATTGGAAGGATCGCGGCTTCTGGAGCAAGAACGCAGTGGTGAACACGCAAAACAACACCGAAAGCTTCAAAGCAGGAAAATCCTCTTTGGCTATGTGCAACGTGAATACGGCCAAGAGCATCTATGCACAGATGATGACGGAGCATCCGGAATGGGACGTGCGCGTGTTTGACGCACAGGGAGGGGTTCCGTCTGTGCTGAACTCCTATTTGGCCAACGGCATGAGCATCTTCTCAAAATCCCGTAATCCGGAGCGTGCACTGATGGCGCTGGATTATCTGCGAAACGACGAGGAAATCAACAATCTGTTCTGCTATGGCATGGAAGGAAAGCACTGGCAGGCTTCGGGCGAGCACGGGCTGGAATCCTTGCAGGACAGCACGAATTACGCCTACGACAGCAACTGCAACTGGGGTGTGCGCAACGATGCATACTGGCGCGTTGTAGAAGGCGGCATTCCTAATCTTGAGGAACTAAACGCCGCATGGAAAGAAAATGCCCGTAGCGGACGTTACCAGACGTTTGTGTTTGATGACAGCAATGTGAAAAACGAAATCGCGGCCATCACCGAGATCTTCAATACCGATTACAAGCTACTGGGTCTTGGCTTTACCGATGATCCTGCGGGCGATATCGCAAAGCTCAAGGAGAAGATTGCGGCGGCAGGCGTGGAAAAGATTTATGCAGAGATGCAAAAACAGGCGCTGGCTTTTAATGAAGCCAATCGCGACTGACGGGTAATCGAGTAGGAGGCTAGGGCTTAATGCCCTAGCCTCCTACTCGATTATAGTTCTTCTGTAACAAAATGCTCCAATTCTGCAATTATAGAATTATATTGGCATAGATTTATGCGCATTTGTTGATGCAAGGTTTCATCAACTGGAACAAAAGTCCCATTAGATATTTCAATATGATTATCCGCTGCTTTTTTATGTCCTAACGCATTGCGATAACAAGAAACATCATTTTCATAACGACCCTTAAATTCGTTAACAATTTCATCCTTTCGAAAACCATAATTTTTTTGAAGTATTCCTATTACTTTTGTAAGTAAGTACAAACGATCCGTATGAGTGAAAAAGTGAGGAGTGTTTACCGCCGCTG